>NZ_BCYQ01000016.1 GCF_001598275.1 Moraxella oblonga NBRC 102422 | reverse complement strand
TAAGGAAAACTGTAATGAAAATGGGCTTCATCAACAACACCGTTTGAGCCATTCAAGCGGTTTTTTTCTTTTTAAAATCAGTAAAATAACCTTTTCAGGCAGCCTGAAAAATCATTTATGCCAATTTAGCAAAAGTGTTTTGCGATTGATATTATTTTTAAAGCAAATTCATTACATTAAAATACGCCCATTATTTTCACAAAAGGTCAAAACAATGAGCAAACAAATTCAATTTCATCAAACAGGTTCGCCTGATGTCTTGCAAATCGTTGATGTAGCAATTCCTGCACCAAAAGCACACGAAGTACAAATCCAAATCCACGCCATTGGCTTAAACCGTGCCGAAATGATGTACCGAGAAGGGGCTTATGTGATTGACCCTGTATTCCCTGCGACTTTGGGTTATGAAGGGGCAGGCGTGGTCGTGGCGATTGGCGAGGGTGTGAACGAAGTTGCCATTGGCGATAAGGTCAGCATTATTCCATCTTTTATGTTTACCGAATACGGCACTTATGGCGAAATCGTCAATATGCCCAAACACGCCGTCGTTAAGCACCCTGATAATTTATCAATGGAACAAGCGTCCGCCAGTTGGATGGCGTTTGTTACCGCTTATGGCGGACTGATTGAGTTTGGCAAAGTACAAAAAGACGATGTGGTGGTGCTGGGCGGGGCAACCAGTTCGGTCGGTCTGGCAAGCATTCAAATCGCCAAAATGCAAGGGGCAACGGTGATTGCCTTGTCTCGCACCCACGCCAAAGGCGATGTGCTTTTGGAAAAAGGGGCGGATTTTGTGATTGCCACAAGCGAAGACGATGTAACCGCTAAACTTTTTGAAATCACCAATGGCAAAGGTGTCAATGTGGTGTTTGACCCTGTGGGCGGAAAAGAGGCGGCAAAAATCATCAATGCAATGGCACAAGACGGTCGTTACATCATTTATGGGGCATTAAGCCACGATGATATTGCCGTGCCAGTCTTTCCGATTTTGGGTAAGCATTTAACCGTGCGGGGCTATGAACTCTTTGAAATCACCACCGTCCCTGAAAAATTGGCACAAGCCAAAACCTTTGTCTATGACGGTTTGGCAAGCGGTCAGTTACGCCCTGAAATTGACAAAATCTTTGCCTTTGATGAAATGGTTAAAGCTCACGAATATATGGCAAGCAATCAGCAGATTGGTAAGATTGTGGTTAAGGTTTGATGATTTGAAAGCACCGCTTTTGTGATAAGGGCGGTGTTTTTCTTTTTAAAATGGGCAAAATAAACTTTCAGGCTGCCTGAAAACCTCCTACACAATCCGCCCAAACATCATCTCATCATCTTTTAATCGTTGCATATCTCGCAAAGGCGGCTGCCCAAACAGCCGAGCATATTCACGATTAAACTGGCTCACACTTTCATAGCCCACTTCAAAAGCCGCACCGCTTGCATCCAATTTTTGTTTAAACATCAAACGGCGAGCCTGTTGCAGGCGTAACTGTTTTTGATATTGCAAAGGGCTGACCCCTGTGATTTTTTTAAAATGCTGACGAAACGATGACGCACTCATCAAAAGCCCGCCAGCCAACTTATCCATTTCTATTTTGCTTGCATAATGTTTGTTGAAATAGGCAATCGCTTTGGCAATTTTTTGCTCCACCGTGCCATTGCCCAAAAGCCGTCTTAACATCGGCAAATGGGGGCTAGATAGAATGTAAAGGGCGATTTCTTGTTCAATGAGCGGGGCAAGATGACGACTCATTTTGGGGTTATCCAAGAGTTTCACCAAACGCAAAATGGCGTTTAACAAATCTTCATCCGCATCAAAAACAGACAAACTATCAGACAGGCTGGACGAAGTGGTTTGCCACGCCGTCTGTTCGTCCAGTTTTCTAAGAAGCATCACATCAAGTTCAATTCGCAAACTCAAATAAGGCTTATCCAAACTGGCGTTTAACACATTAGACACCACAGGCAAATCCAGCGTGGTCAAAGCCGATTGCCCCTTACTAATCGTCATCAGCGTATCGCCAAAATTGAGATGTTGGCTGCCTTGCACCACCAAAAACAAGCTCAAAGGATAAATGCACGGCATCGGCTCGGTGTGATGATTTCGCCGACACAAATGCAAACAAGGCAAGGCGGTATCAAAAAATCCGCCTGTGGGAGCGGTGTGTTTGGCGACCAAATGGGCAAGTTCGTTAAAAATCTCATCACGCATTTTTTGTCTCTTTTTATGGGATTTTGTGTTGGGTAGTTTAGCAGACTTTGTTGTTTTAGGCAAAAATCATCTTGTTTTTGGCAAGAAGTTTTCAGGCTGCCTGACTATAATACCCTTCATCAAATTTAAGTTTTTAATTAGGAAACGATTATGAGCAACGCCATTATTTATAGTAATTCTGCCAATTTTGGCAAAGATGTTTTGCAATCCGATGAGCCTGTTTTGGTGGATTTTTACGCCGATTGGTGTCCGCCTTGTCAAATGATTGCCCCAAGCCTTGAACTGCTTGCCGATGAATATCAAGGCAAAGCCAAAATCGTCAAAATCAATATTGATGAAAACCCAGAGTTGTCCGCCATTTATGCGGTACGCAACATTCCAACGCTGATGACTTTTAAAAATGGGCAAATGACTCATCGCAGTGCAGGGGCGATGCCAAAATCGGGTTTAGTCAATTTAATCAATCAAGTGCTTTAAGGAACAAATAATGAAACCTTTTGTAGATGCAAACCAAGTTGCCGAAGTCGCCAATGCGGTCAAAGCCGACCCCAAATTAGGGCAATTTACCATAACGCTATCTAGCCAATCAAACGGCGGCGTGAGTGTCAAAACCCGCACCGAACAAAGCATTCAAGGCGGTGTGGTGGATAATAGCCGTGTCGGTAAATTTGAAACCGTAGGCGATGAACCACCTGCTGTTTTAGGCAAAGATACGGGCTTGTCGCCAATGGAATTTGCCTTGCAGTCGCTGGCTGGTTGCTACACCGCCACTTTAACCCTTTTGGCGGCTGGCAAGGGCATTGATTTGACGGCAGTTGATTTGACTTTAAGTGCCGATTTTGACTTAAACGGCTTTTTAAAATTCAATCCTGCCGTACGCAATGGACCCAGCGAAATCCGTGTGGACATTCGTGTAGAAAGTGCAAATGCAAGCGATGAGGAAATAAAAGCCTTAATCGGTGAAATCCCAAATCATTCGCCGATTTATGACTTATTTACCAACGGTACAAAAGTCGTTAATCGTATTGTGTTATTGTTGTTTTAGGCAAAAATCAGCCCGTTTATTTTAGGAAAATGATGATGAAAACTTTGTCCAATTTGTCGGATATTGATGATTTTATCGCCCAAAATCGCCTTGCTGTTTTGTACATTTCTGCTCCCAAGTGTGGCGTTTGTACGGTGATGAAGCCAAAAATCAATGAAATTATCAATGATTTTGATAATGTGGCAAGTGGTGTAGTTGGCATTGATGAAGTACCAACATTGGCAAGTTCTTATCATATTTTAACCGCTCCTGCCTTGCTTGTTTTTGCAGATGGTAAAGAGGCTTGGCGTGGGGCAAGGTTTATTGATGTGGCGGATTTTGAAAACACATTGGCTCAATATACCCTGCATTTGGATTAACTTAAATTTAGCGTTTTAGGCAAAAATTAGCGTGTTTTAGGCAAGCAATTTTTCGCCCAAAATAAGATAATATCTTTACTTTATTTTTTTAAGGAAACTTTGATGAACACTTTTTCTAATCGTAAATTATTGGTTGTTGGTGGCACAAGCGGTGTCGGTTTTGAGATTGCCAAATATGTGTTATCGCAAGGCGGACAAGCCCTCATTTTGGGCAATAATCCCACCAAAGCCGAAAATGCCCGTGCCGAGCTTGCCAAAGATTTTGGCGATAAAATCACGGCACTTACTGCCAATTTGTTGGATATGGCAAGCGTAAACAGCCTGATTGCCAAGTTAAATGCCGAACATCAAGACATTGATTTGGTGGTTAATTCGGCTGGGGTATACTTTCCCAATACTTTTGTAGAAACCGATGAAAAAGCCTATGACGGTTATTTGAATTTAAATAAGGCGGTGTTTTTTATCAATCAGGCGATTGTGAAAAACTTGATTGCCCAAAACAAAAAAGGCTCTATTGTCAATATTACGGCGGCGTTGTCGTCTCTGCCGCTCAAATCCACGCCGATGACCGCCTATGCAATGGCAAAATTGGGGCTTGAAGCGATGACCAAAAATATGGCGGCAGAGCTGGCTGAATATGGCATTCGGGTCAATGCCTTGCCGATTGGCTTGGTGGAAACCAAAATTTTTGAACGCTTTGCCACAAGTGAACAAGTTAAAGATTCGTTGGAAAATTTCAAAAAATTGCACGCTTTGGGACGCAACGGCACACCACAAGAAGTCGCCAAAATCGCCGCCTTTTTACTCTCAAGCAATGCCGACTGGGTAACGGGTGCAATCTGGACGGCAGACGGTGGAGCAATGACTCGCCGTGATGATGTGTGATTTGAATTTTTGATAAAACACCGCTTTTGTGATGAAAGCGGTGTTTTGCTGAGGTTACTTTTATTGATATTAAGGCTTTAATTTTATTAAATATTCTACCAAATCAATAACTGTTGTACTTGGGTTGTCCGTATTATTTTTTATCGATTCCTGATTGGCTCTTTTGGTATTTTGAATGGCAAAATTCAATTTATCTTGCAATAATACAAATATATCATCTTGCCCCTTTTCATAGGTTGGAATATATTTTTTAAGCTCTTTAATGACATTATCGGCAATACTATTTTTACCAGATGCCAAAAATGGCTGTGTTGTATAAACAAAATGTAATAATAACCAATACTCAAAACAAGGAACAGAACAAACTACAAAGAATGGCTTTTTGTTTTTCCCTGTTGATAATTGTTTGATTTTATTGATAGCATCCTGATATTTTGGGTGTGCATCTTTATCAAACACACAATAAACCCTATCAAAACAATTCCCATCTTGCTTGGATTTTTCATACTCTTCAATGGCTTTATCAACAATACTCATTGGGTCAGAACCACAATCGCCTGTTATTTTAATATTTGCAGTATCTAATTTATAAGCAGAACGCAAACCTTCAAAATAAAAAGGTTCTGTTTTCTCCCCCTCACAAACAATCAAAACTCTATCGTGGGTCTTTCTTTCAGTTTTCTTGCGTTTTTCTTTGGCGGCTCGTAATTTGCGTTTTTTAAATAAATCATCACTACCCATTATTTACCGCCCCAAAACAAACTGGTCAATAAATGGTACAGCCCCATATCCACCCGATAAATAAACATTTTCTAAATTTTCTTTACCTTTTTTTGGACTAAAATCAGATAGGGGATACAAAACAGAAGATTGTTGTTTGTTGCGTTCGCAAAACCAAATTTGGTCTCTGCGAAAGATATTTTGATTTAGAATAGAAGTTTCATGTGTTGTAAAAATAAGTTGAGCGTGTCTTGGGTTAGATTTAGGATTGTGAAATAAATCCACCAAAAATTGCACTAACTTGGGATGTAGATTTTGATTTAATTCATCAATAAACAAAATTCTACCGTTCATTAAAATATCTAAAATAGGTCCAGCAAAAGCAAAGAATTTTTGTGTACCATCTGACTCTTCATCAAAATCAAAATAAACAGGGTTGTTCATATCGTCATAATGCAGTAACTCAATGCTATCAATTTGTTTGGTTCCTTTTAAGGTTTTTACTAAATGGTTCTTTAACTCGGAAGGCATATCATCAGGTAGTTTAGATTCATCAAAATCTTCAATCTTAACTTTGATATCGTGAATATTAAAATCAGCTGTTTTTAGTAAGCGAATAATTTCACTTTTTTGTTCTTTTGTGCATAGTTGAGCCGTATAACTGGGGCTTAATCCACCAACGCCAATGAATGCCAATGTTTCATCAAACCAATCAAACAAAGGTCTTAATTGCTCACTATTTAGTTGTACCGCAGTAGATAAAAATAAGGCATTATCTCTTGTGGATTCTTGCCATAAGCGTTTGTTGCCTAAGAATAAAGAACTAAATTGCCAAGTATGGCGTTTTTCACTATCAATCCAAACTCGTTCAAACCATTTTTGTGGACGATTTTTTGGATAAGCATAAAGCCATTCATCATAAATTTGGTATTTATCTGCCGAAAAACCATACTGATAGCGGACACCATCAATCACAAAAACTACTTCAAACTCAGAGGGTTTTGTAATATTGTTTTGATTAAGTTTAAAAGGTGTTACATCAAGTTCATCACCACGCTGGGATGTGGTTGTAACAATCTGCTCCATCAAGCGAAAAGCCTTAATGAAATTGGATTTTCCACTGGCATTTGCACCATAAATGGCAACTGAATGTAGCAAATGCAAGTCCTTTGCGTATTCCACTGAATAGGCGTTATTTGGCAACTCATCGCTGTGTGATTTAACCATACTTAAAGTTTGTCTTTCATCAAAAGACAGGCAATTTGCCACGCTAAACTCGATTAACATATATTTTCAATCTATTTTTTGGAAAAATTTTCCATAAAATAGCATAAAATTTAAAAAATTTCAATTATTTTTTATTGATAGAGATAGCTAATAAGTCCTATTTATGCCAATTTAGCAAAACACTTTCTCAATTTATCCCATTTTAAGCAAACTCAAAAGCCCTTAAAATACCTTATCTTAAATAAGACAGGTACGCCAAAATGAACACGCTTTCCCCCATTTTCTCCCAAGTTTTTGGGCAAAATCAATTAACACTGGGCTTAATTGCCCCCTTTATGGGCTATCAAAATCACATTCCAGACAATTTGACCACCATTGCCGACAATGCACGGCTGGCTGAAAACTTGGGTTTTTCGGCATTGTGGGTACGAGATGTGCCGTTTTATGACCCTCATTTTGGCGATGTGGGGCAAGGGCTTGACCCGATGGTTACACTTGGTTTTTTGTCCGCCCACACCCAAAAAATCGCCCTTGGCACGGCAGGGCTGATTGCCCCTTTGCGTAGTCCCATTCACATTGCCAAGTCTGCGGTCAGCGTGGATAAGCTCAGTAATGGACGGTTTTTATTGGGCTTATCCTCTGGCGATAGACCTGTGGAATACCCTGCATTTGGGGCGGATTTTGCCTCTCGTAGCGAGCGTTTTCGTGAAAGCATTGATTTGATTAACACCTTAACCGAGCAGGATTTTCCCCATTTCAAAGGCAAACATTATGGCGATTTAACAGGCAATTTGGATTTGCTCCCCAAACCCAAACACCACTTACCCATTGTGGCGATTGGGCGAGCAAGGCAAGAGATGGACTGGCTTGCCAATGTGCCTGATGCGTAGATTTGGCACGGTGTGAATCCTGCCGACACCGCAAACATCATCAAAACCCTTGCCGATTTACGCCAAAAAGACACACCCACAGCATTTGGCTATGCTCAATTTGTGGAAGTTTTGGACGACAAAAATGCCAAAGCACAGTTATTTAACAACATTTATCTGCGTGGTGGTGCAAAAGGCTTGGCAGACTTTTGGGCAAAAGAACAAGAAAAAGGCGTGAAACATTTGGCACTCAATTTAAAACCCACTCAGCGTCCTGCTGATGAAGTGCTTACAGAATTGGCAGAGTATGCTTTGACACAATTTTGATGAAAAAAGCCTTTCAGGCAGCCTGAAAACCCCTATCCCCTCTGTATCATCTCTTTTTGTTTTGCCAGCACCTTATTTAGCATCAGCAAAAAAGCGCTTTTTTCCTCATTATCCAGCACCGACAATGCCCCCATATTGATGTTTTGGGCGATTTGGGTGGCGGACTCTTGTAAGGCTTTGGCGTGGTCGGTCAAAAAAATCAGCCGACTTCGGGCATCTTTGGGGTTTTCACGCCGTTCAATCAGTCCGTCTCGCTCCATTCGTGCCAAAGTGTTGGCGATGGTGGCTTGGGCGACATCGGCAATCTCCACCAGTTCATTTTGGCTCAAACCGTCCGTCTCCCACAAGGTAAGCAAAATCGGAAATTGGGCAGGGCTAATCCCCAAAGGTTTTAAGCCTTCGTGTAGCAAAATGGCAAATTGGCGGGCAATGTGGTTCATCAAATAGCCAGCAGATTGTAAGCGTTTCATAAAATCTCTTTATTTATCAAATGGGTAACAAAAAATTTTATCAAACTTAAAAATATAGCTTGCTATTTAAAAACATAGCGTGCTATACTGTTTTTAGTTTGATAGCTTACTATCTATTTTAACAAATATCCCCCGCAAGGAAAAGATGATGAACCGTGAAATGTTAAGAAAAATCCATTTAATCGCCAGTCGCACCGCTTTTTTGTGCATTTTTGGCTTTTGGACAAGTACGCTGATAAGCGAGCTGTTTTTGTCGCAAATGGCGGTGGTGGCGGTCAAAAATGCGATTAGCTATGGCGTGTTTGTGTTGATTGTGGCGATGGCTTTGACTGGGGTAACGGGCTTTAAAATGGGCGGAAAATCCAAACACCCAAACATTGTCACCAAGAAAAAACGAATGCCGTTTATCGCTGTGAATGGTTTGCTGATTTTGCTGCCTTGTGCCTTTTATTTGTGCCACAAGGCGAATTTGGGGCAATTTGATGGCGTGTTTTATGGCATACAAGCGGTGGAACTTGTGGCAGGGTTTGTCAATTTGGTGCTGATGGGCTTGTCTATGAAAGACGGTTTGAATATCAGAAAACCGAAAAAAGCGTAATAAAGGAAAACAAATGAACACACAAAATCATTCTTATGGCAAAGTCAGCCGTTATCTGCATTGGGCAATGGCGGTGTGTTATTTGGCGATGTTTGGCACGGCTGTGGCGTGGAATATTGATGAGGGTTTGAAATTTTTGATGAATCCGCACAAAGCGCTTGGCATTTTATTGTTGGCTTTGACGGTGGTTCGGATTGTTTGGGCAATCAGCCAACGCAAAAAATCGCCCCCAAATTCTCCCTTTGCCAAACTTGGGCATCTGGCTTTGTATGGCTTAATGTTTATCGTACCTGCAATCGGTATGGCTCGTCAGGCAGGATACGCCCAGAACAATCAAGCCTTGATTGAGCTTGGCAATCAATGGCACGGCACGCTGGCTTGGGTGTTTTTAATATTGATAGTGGGGCATATTGCAATGGTTGCGGTTCATCACATCAAGGGTGATAAGATTTTAAGCCGTATGCTGGGCAAATGATGTTCATTTTCTTAACCAACGGAGTTTATGATGACTTTTTTTAAAAAACTTTCTACTTTATCCGCTACCGTGTTAATGGCAAGTGCCTTAACGGCTTGCGTTGGTGGCGGTCAATTTATCAAACCACAGGAGCAAACAATGCAGACACAAAACAGTGTAGTACTGATTAACGCCTTTGAAGTGCCAAAAGGCAAAGAGGCAGAAGCTTTGGCATCTTGGCAAAAAGCGGCAGCATTTTTAAAAAACCAAGACGGCTACATCAACACCACTTTGCACCAAAACCTTGACCCAAATGGTAAATTTCATCTGGTCAATGTCGCTCGCTGGCAAAGTGCCGAGCAATTCAAACAAGCCACCGCCAAAATGCGTGCTGAATTACCTGATAATCAAGTTGCTGGCGTGATGTTCCACGCAGGGCTGTTTAAAGTGGTTGAAACTGATGTGAAGTAAGTCCATAAGCACCGCTTTTATCACAAAAGCGGTGTTTTTTTGGGAATTTTAAATGGTCTAAAAAATTTTACAAAAAATTATTGCGTACAATTTAATTTTAGGCTATAATACATCTATCAATTTAACCAAACCTTTATAAGGAATATGTTATGAAAATTTTTTATCACACTTCAGCAACAGCCACAGGCGGGCGAGATGGTCGCACTCAAGTTGATGACGGCTCTATCGGCTTTGATTTGGTCGGCTTCCAAAATAACAGCGGTAAAGTTGGCACCAACCCAGAACAGCTGTTTGCAATGGGCTATGCCGCTTGTTTTGACAGTGCGATGAACCACGTTGCCCCAACGCTAAACATCAAACCAAAAAAATCGTCCACAACCGTAGCGGTGGGCATTGGTCAAAAAGTAGATGGTGCATTTAGCCTAGATTTGGACATCACCATTACCGTTGAGGGGATTAGCGTTGATGATGCCAAAAAGCTGATTACAAAAGCTCACGAAGTTTGTCCATATTCTAATGCCACTCGTGGCAATGTTGAGGTGCGTTTGCATGTCAATGTGATTGAGACTTTTGATTTGTGATTTTTCAATGGTTAAAAATAAAAAACACCGTTTATCAAAGCGGTGTTTTTTATTTCAAAAGTGAGGACAAAGCGCTTTTTGGGTAGCCTAAAACAACTTAATTTTGACTTGCCAAAATGCCACCAAGATTATTTTCCAGCCAATCTACCAACTCATAGAGTTTTTGCCCTGCCTGCATACCATATTCGGTCAAAGTGTAATCGGTATGCGGTGGCACGGTGTTGTAAGATTTGCGAATCAGCATTCCGTCCGTTTCTAGCTGTTTTAGGGTTTCGGTGAGCATTCGCTCGCTAATGCCTTCAATTTCGCGGCGAATTTCCGAAAAGCGCTTTGTACCGTCTTTTAATACAATCATCACCAGCACGCCCCAACGGCTGGTTAAGTGATTTAAAATCAAACGGCTGGGGCAATCTTTGGACAAGACTCGTCCTTTGTTCAACTCATTGATACCCAATTCATTCATAAAAATACCCTAAAATGCTGTGGTGTTTAAACTTACTTTTTTGTAAGTACTTACAAAAATACCTGTGTTTTGTTATTATAATTAAAATCAACAAGATAAACAAGGTGGCAAGATGTTTTGGGTTTTGGTATTACTGGCTTTGGGTTTGATGGGCTGGCTGGTATTTAGCAAAAAAACCAAGCGTCATCTACCGCTGGGGCGGTGGGTCGGACAGGCAGTGTGGGTGCAAGATGGGGTTTGCTATACGGTAGAGGAAGTGGCGTTTGATGACTATCAAGGGGCGATACACGGCTATTTTCGCCTTGTGCCTGTTGTGTTGGCATTGGGACAGGTTTGTGAAGAACGCTATGATTTTTTTGATTTTTATTCGGTGGCGGTACGCTTTGAGAGTCATTCGGCACGGCTGCTTCGCCTTGTAGATAAGGTGCGTTTGGTGCAAAGCGACAGACCAATGGACTTGGAAGAATTTGAACGCCAAATCAGCACTTTTGCCTATCTGTCTTTAAAATAAATCAATATTTTTCAAATGGTTAATAATTATTTTCACACTTACTTTTTTGTAAGTACTTCTATTTAAAAACTAACTTTCTTATAATATGTTTATTGCAATCAAATTAAGTTTTTTAACCAAAATAGGAGTTTGTTTTATGAAAAAATTTGCCGTGATTGGAGCAACAGGCTTGGTTGGCTCTGCGGTGGTCAAAGAATTGGCACAGCGAGGTCATCAAGTTACCGCCTTTGCTCGTAACATTGACAAAGTACAAAAAGCCGACAATGTGCAAGCGGTGGCGATTGATGCCAATGCGCCTGATTTTGCTGATAAGTTGGTGGGCTTTGATGCGGTGGTCAATGCCTTTAATGCAGGCTGGGAAAATCCAAATCTTGCCAATGACTTAAAACAAGGACACGCCAATATTTTAATTGCTGTCAAAACCGCCAAAGTGCCTTATTTGCTGGTGGTCGGTGGTGCAGGTAGCCTAAATGTTGCCCCAAATTTGCAACTTGTTGATACCCCTGATTTTCCTGCTGATGTTTATCCTGCTGCCAATGCAGTACGAGAATTGTTAAATGAACTGCGTACTCGCACTGATGTGAATTGGGCATTTTTATCGCCTGCGGCAATGTTTGCCATCAATCCTGTTTCTTTTGAAAGAACAGGAAAGTATCGTATTGGTGGCGATGATGTGTTATTGAATGTTGATGGCACGCCTGCCGATATTAGCGTGGCGGATTTGGCGGTGGCGATTGCTGATGATGTGGAGAACAAGGGGCATTTGTTTAAACGATTTACGGTTGCCCAAAAGTAATTGATATTAAAAAACACCGTTTGAATTGAGATTTAAACGGTGTTTTATTTTGCCATAAAAATACGCACACTTTTAATCTCATCAACAGATAATTGCCAAAAAGTCGCTTGAATGCTTTTTTGAGTAAAAGGGTGGGTGCTGTATTCTGCACAATAATCCATATCAAAAATTTTTTGCCAACTGTTTTGCATAATTTGGCGAATATTGGGCGGATATAAATGTTTATCGCAATAATCAATGTTGGCTTGTTTTAACAAATCATCAAACCAATCATCATCTTTTACATTATCGGCAATATAATATTCATTTAAAACAGCGTGCCATAAATCAAAATCGCTTAATAAGACTTCACTATCCTTTTTTTCAATTTCCAATAAAGCGCTTTTTTGACCTTTTGTGCCAATGCCACCAAATCTTAAATCAGGCTTTTTTTGTTTGGCGTTTTGCCATTGATACCACGCCCAAATCGGATAAGCATCAGGTATTGGGGGTTTGCCAATTTTATGTTCCATTTGTGCCATTAGCCAATGATAGGCAACTTTAAAATTGTCTTCATTTAACCAATCAATCAGCTTACCTTTGGCATAAATCACGCCATCGCTCATCAGTGTTTCATACCAATCAAATGGCTGAACTGTCCAAAGTCTCATTATGCACCCTATCCAACACAAACCCCACAAACGCCCGCACAATGCTAGACGGATAACGATGGGCGGCATAAATCATCGTCAAATCAAATTTGGGGTTTTCTGTCTCACCCAAGATTTCCACCAAGCCATTTTCTGCCACCAATCTATCTACCGTGCTGTCGGCAAGCAGAGCCACTGCTTTGCCCTGTTTTGCCATATATTCAATGGCATAGCTGTCATTGCTGGCAAAAAGATAGGGAATTTCCACCGCTTGTCTGCCAGTGCCAAGTGTAATGACGCTTGCTTCATTTTTTGCCCAAGCGGCAATGGGGAAATTTTTCAAATTTTTGACGGTGCTGGGCGTGCCCAATCGTGCCAATAAATCAGGGTGTGCCACCCATTTACTGCCGATTTGCCCCACTTTTTTGGCGATAAACTGCTCGCCGTGTAGCTGCCCAATCCGAAACGCCACATCAATGCCGTCTGCCGACAAATCAAGCAGACGGTCGGTCAGCGTGCAATGCACCTGTACCTGTGGGTAGGCAGTCTGAAAATCAGCTATCCACGCCAAAACAGGCTCGCAGGCAGGGCTTGCCGACAGGCGTAATTTGCCCTTTAAATTGCCTTGCTCTTCAAACAATACTTCCTTGGCAGTGGCAAGCTGTTCAATGGACAAATGCACCTGTTCATACAGGCGTTGTCCCGCCATTGTGGGTTTAACGCCTGATTTTTGGCGGTCAAAGAGTTGAATATTCAGCTCTTTTTCCAAATCGGCAATTTGACGGCTAATGGTCGCAATCGGCACATTTAATCGCTCGGAGGCTTTGGAGAGACTTCCGTGCTGGATAACGGCGGCAAAGAGGCGTAGGGTGTTGAGGTTCATTGATTATCCCCCCGTAACTCTTCCAATATCCGCTCAATGTGTTTGCCCTTAAATTGCGTTTTAAATTCAACCTTGATGCCTGTTTCATCGCTTAATTTTTCAAACAAAATTTGAGCGTGTTTGATCTTTTCTTTTTCGTCGGGGCGTAAATCAAATTCATAGGCATCTTTGGTTTCTACCACCAAGTTTAGGGTTTGTGAGCCGTCTTTGTGATGAAACACATAAGCAAAATCAGGCGAATAAGTGCCACCCCCTGCCACAGGAATGGCAATGGTATTTTTGGGGATTTTGGTAAAAACGGTAACATAATCCAAATTTAAGAGAATATTTTCTTTTTCAAGTGGCGAATCATAAAACAAGGTTTCAAACAAATAATTATCCGCCACAATACCCTCTTCGCTAAATCGCCCAATATCCGATGAGGATATGCTGTCTTTGACATTGCCCTTATCATCGGTAAAAGCGGTAGGGTGAACTTGGTTACTCACTTTTGTATAACCAATGCTTTGGGTTGCCAAAAAGTGCTGTAATAGCCATTTTCTAAATAAACTGTGAATCTGTCTGATATTATGGCGAGTTTGCTTGGCATTATCCGACCAGCCCAATTCTGATAATACTTGATGTAGGCTTTTTAAACTTACATTCAAACTGCTTGCCAGTTCATTGGCAAATTCGCCATAGCCAAGTACATAGCCTGTATTTTCTATTAACTTTTCTCGTCCGCCATATTGAATCAAAATATCATTGTCATTAAATTGTAATTGTTGCGACTGTATGGTGGCAGTGCTTTTGTCCAATTTGCCAATGACTTCGTTAGCAAAGAATTGTTTTAACAGGGCATAGAAGGCTTGTTCATTCTCAATTTGATAATTGAGTATCACACGGCGGTTTAAGGTTTCCCATAGCGTTTTTAGGGCATAATAGTTGTCTTTTCTAATCCGTACCGTCTCTTTTTTGCCAATGCCTGTCTGAATTTTATGATTGAGCGAAGTTTCAAATGCAAAGGCTTTTGGATAGGCAAGACACAATTTTTGCCAGCCGTTTTCTAATAAATTTAAATCGTCATCAATAATGTTTTCATCTGCCAAATGGTTGATGATTTTTCTTTTGCTTTCATTGGGATAGGCAATTAAAATTTTGGCAAGATGTTCCTCTTCTAGTTTGTCAGGAATAACCACTCTTTCGCCTGATTTTTCACGAATGTCTTTGATTAAATCTGCCACAAACTCTGTTTCGCTAAAATCCACAAAATAATTTAAATAAAACTGCTCGTCTTTTTCACGGTGCATAAATTCATTGACAGGTAAGCGAAGACCTCGCCCTACTTCTTGCAATTTACTGGTGTCAGAGCCACTAGAACGCAATTTACAAATGACAAATACATTGGGATTATCCCAGCCCTCACGCAAAGTCCATTTTGAAAAAATAAAACGGCGTGGGTTATCCAAATCAAGGAGTTTTTCTTTGTCATATAAAATCTCATTGATTTGTTTTTCTATTTGTTCATCTTTACTGCTGTTGTCATCACTAAAATAACCGCCGTGTGTTTGGCTGATATTTGCCAATGTTTTTTGCAGATAGGCTTTATAAAATTCATTGCTTTCTGTTTTTAATCGTTTGCTGGCTTCATTTGCAATCATTGCCTCAAAACGGGATTTTAGACTGTCAGGCAAGCCCTGTTCATCACGATAGCCTGCAATATCATCAATAAAAATCAGGCAAAGCGGTTTGATGCGTGGGGTTCTGGTTAAAAGCGTGCGTTCAATCTCAAAATGACGGCTTACTGCCTGTGCCAACATCTTCTCTTGCAAGGATTCATTAAATGAATAAGGCGAGATGATTTCGCCTTTTTGCAAGGCTAATCCATTAGACAAAAGTGCTGTACTGGCATTAAATTCACTTAATTGCAGGTGCGACATTTCACTATGAATCACACCAAGCGAACTGTTTTTGGCAATTTCTAGGCGTTTGGCGGTCTTTTTATCTTGCTGGGTAATTTCAAAAACCGCTTCGCTTTTGCCCTCATTTTGTCCGACAAATTTAATACGCATTTCATCAACGCCATCAAACTTAGTAATAAAGGCACGCACGCCTTTGACCAAGTTTTGCTCAAAGGCATCAAGTGAGGTAAGTGTGTGAATTAAATTCTCAAATCCATCAAAAGTTGCGCCAAATCGCAAAATATACTGGGCATTTAATTTGCAAACATTTTGCCAAGTTTTACCGCTTGTTTTGACACGGTGCGGTTCATCAATAATCAAAAACGGCTTCACTGCCGATAACGCATCAAACGATGAGCCGTGGGCTGCCTGAAACATATCTTGGTCAATGGCGATGTTCATCGTATCGGAATTGAGCATACCCATATTGATGAGCAAAATATGAATGCTGTTTTGGTCATTGGCATTGATAAAATTGATTAAATTTTCAGGGACTTGCTGTTTGTCTTTTTTATTGCCTTTTTTGGCATTAACCTCATACAGTTCAATATGTTTGCCAAAATCATCAAAAAAACGACTGCGAGCCGACGCACTTTCCAAAAAGTTTTTTGTGCCTGCTTTAATGGCAACCGTTGGCACAAGCACAATAAATTTATTCACGCCAAAGGCTTGATTTAAAGAAAACATTGCCCTTGTGTAGGTATAAGTTTTGCCTGTGCCTGTTTCCATCGCAATATCAAAAATATTCGATAGAGAATTGTCTTTCTTGTTTAAACTTTTCACAAAACTTGGGCGGTTTTGAATTTGTGCCAAATTGCGTACTTTTTGTGATTCATTTAATTCTAAAATTGGATTGCTTTTTAATCTTGTTTCCAAATTTTTATCATAAGACACCTTGGCGTATTCAAACATTTGTAAAATATCTTCTACGGCAGATAATTGGTGCGGTAAATCATTTTCAAAATTAAACCCTGCCATTATTTACCCCTTATCTGCACGATTTCTTTGAATAAAATACAATTTATTGCCCTTTCTCGGTTTGTATTGATGCACCGCTTCATACAATTCTCGTTTGGCTTTACTGTCAAAGTGTGGTTCTAAAATCACAATTTTTTCAATGTTAAAATCATCTGCGGTATCGTCCAAGCGACGCAAAATGGTTGCCAAGTGAGGCGTGTCAAATCCTGTGTTTAACAAATAAAGCACCCTATCATAACGATATGCCGTATAACCGCCCAAATCCACCGGTTGTGGCGAGTGGTGCAGGGGCATACCGTCCTGAACGCACCAAGTGGTGAGAATATTTTGGCAATCGGTATCGGTTAAATGCAGATTTTCAAGTAATTGTACGCCGTGCTGTGGGTTATCTGCCAACACCCCAAAACCCTCTGGCACAGGCACAATGCGGTATTCTTTAAAGCCTAAATCGCCTGTAAAATCAGGGTGTTCTGCCTTGATTTTTTGGGCGGATTTTTCAATGCGGGCTTTGGTAATCTCAAAAATGGTGTTAAAGCCTGCTTTTTGTGCTTCGTACCTGTCTTTGACAGGTTCGTCTAGTTGCACGCAGATAAATTGACGATTGCTCTGTTTGCCATTTAAAAAATCTTCACAGTTTAACTGCATTACAGCGTGGGCAGTTGTGCCTGAACCTGCAAAGAAATCTAGGATTAGATCATTGGGATTTGAGCCTAATTGAATACACCGTTGAATTGTGCCAAGTGGTTTTGGTTTTGGAAAAATATCTTTATGAAACTCTAACTCTTTTACAAAAATTTCCGTCCCTCTTTCACTATTAACATCTTTAAAGTCCCAATGGCTAGTAGATTTTATTAAATCATTTTCATCGAAATAGTCTTTTTCAAAAACAGACCATTGTTCTTTATTTGGCATATATCGAGCAAATAGCCTATCCATATTATCAATAGCCGTATCCATTCCCCAACGCCAACGCCCTTTAACATCACTTTCTTTCATTGGATAAATTTCAATGCTATTTTCCTGTTTTTCTAGGGATAAAACTTGCTGTTGTTCATTCCAATAAAATGGATAAAACATATTTGGTCTGTCTGTCGCTAAATCATTATCGCCTGTTTTTCTTAAATCAATTTCTCGCCAAGTACCATTTTCGTCTTTTTTATTATATCTTTTTGTAATATGCTCCTCTGCTTTAAATCCATTTAATATCAAATCGCTAGTTTTTTGATAAACCAAAATATATTCGTGAGAAGTTGCGATATTTTTCTGGTCACTTCTACCTTTGGGGTTATTTATATTTGCAATTTGTCCAACAAAGTTCCCCTCCCCAAAAATCTCATCACAGAGCAGTTTTAATTGGGCTTGTTCATTATCATCAATACTAATAAAAATCACGCCATCGTCTTTTAACAAGTCTCTTGCGATTTTTAGGCGTGGATACATAAAGGTCAGCCACGCACTATGGCTGGACGCCTTTGAATTGATAAAGCTGTGAATATACTCGGCATATTCTACACTTTCGCCTGTGATTTCGGCGATTTGTGTGGGCGTGTATTTCCTATCATCTTGATAAACAAATCCGTCGGAGCCTGTATTGTAGGGCGGGTCTATGTATATCATCTTGATTTGTTTGCGATAGGCTTCACGCAAATGTTTTAAAACAGCAAGATTATCGCCTTGAATTAAGAGGTTTTGACTGTCTTTGTTTTTTTCATTATGGGCGTGATTGGCAGATAATAGGGTACGGTTTTCATCATAAACCAAGGCTTTAGCATAGGATTTGCCCCGCCAATCAAGGCGATAAGTCTCTGCCGAAAAGTGGATACCTGTGTCGTTTAAGGCTGCCTGAAAGTCGCTTAGTTTAAAATTGCCCTGATTGTCAAAAAGTTCTGGGCTGTGGTTTTTGAGTAAGTCTAGTAACGATTGGCTCATTGTAATGCCTTGTTTGTAAGTTGATTTTTGATTGCCTATTATAGCATTTTTTTATTTAGGCGTGCTGAATGGTTTTCGCTTTTATTTTTCATTTTTAAAAACCACCTTCCCATTTTCACTCATTCCTTCCCAAATCCAAAACCGTTAAAATACACTTAATTCTTTTATTCAAACAGGAAAATCCAATGAACCGCATTACCCAAATCTTAAATATCAAACACCCCATTGTCCAAGCACCAATGTCTTGGCTGACCGATGCACATCTGGTGGCAAGCGTTGCCGAAGCTGGCGGGCTTGGTTTTTTAGCCCCACACGCAGGGCAAACGACCAATCCGACTTCCAACGAAGAAGTACTTGACCGTATGCGTAATGAAATCCGTAAGGTGAAGGCACTGACCGATAAGCCCTTTGGCGTGCCGTTTATGTTGTCTTATGATTTTTCGCTGATTCCGTTAATGGTGGATTTGTTTATTGAAGAAGGCGTGCCTGTGGTGCTGGATAACGGCTGGCTTGACCCTGAAATTTACGCCAGACTCAAACAGGCGGGCATTAAAATCATCTGCCGTTTGCCTAATCCCAATTTAGCGGACGCACTAAAAGCCCAAGAATTGGGGGCGGATATTTTGGTGCTGACGGGGTTTGATGAGGGCGGTACTTTGCCGATGAAAGAAGTGGGCAGTTTTAATGTGCTTTCAGAATTTGTGGGTAAAGTGGATTTGCCGATGATGCTGGCTGGTGGCATTGCCGATAAAAAAGCGGTTCAGGCTGCCTTAACGCTTGGGGCAGAGGGCGTGTGGGTCGGTACAGCATTTATCGCCACAACCGAGTGCCGCAGCCATCAAAAGGTTAAAGAATGGATTGTGAATGCAACGGCTAACGATTTGCTGTTGTTCCGCACCGAGCCGTATTATTACCGCTCTTTGCCAACCAAATTGGCGAAAAAATGCTTTGAAATGAGTGAAAATGGGGCAACGCGTAGTGAGATTGCTAAGGTAATGAACGCTGGCACAGGAATGCGTTTGGGTATGTTAGAAGGCGATTTTGAAAACGGCTATGTGTCGGTGGGCAATGGCATTTCACAAATCAACAAAATCAAAAGTGTGAAAGAATTGATTGATGAATTGATGGCTTGATTTAAAACACCGTTTGTCGTAATGATAAACGGTGTTTTATTCCCCAAAACTCTTCCTAAAACTTTGCGGACTGACACCAAAACGAGCCCTAAACTGCATTCGCAAATTGCTTGCCGTGCCAAAACCTGTCTTATCTGCGATGATTTCAATGGGTAAATCCGTGCTTTCCAAATATTCTTGCACTTTGCCAAACGCTTGGCGGTCAGCCACTGGCTCAAAGTCATTTACGTGGCGGTTTAAAATAGCAGTTAAAACTTCTTTTGGACAAATGTACTCTGTTTGCCAAATCGTCCAATTTATGATTATCCGCCAAATTGCCGCTTAAAAATTGCAATAACTCATTGATTTTTTCGTCTTTGGCGTGGCTAATTGGACTAATGGCATTAAACTGGGCTTGACCGCCTTCTCGGTGCGGAGCGGAAACCAAATGTCTGGCAAGTTCATTGGCAACCTTTGTCCCATACAACGTACGAATAAAATACAAGCAACAATCCAAGCCCGCAAACGCCCCTGCTGATGTCAAAATATTGCCGTCATCAATATAAAGCCGATTGCCATCTAGTTGAATATGTGGGAATTTTTCTTTAAATGCTCGCTCGCCTGCCCAATGGGCTACCACCGTTTTGCCCTGCACAATATCAGCAAAAGCAAGCACAAAAGTGCCATAACACAGCCCAATGATTTTTTTTACCTTGTGCGTGGGCGGTTTGCAGTTTTTGGCAAAGTTTGGCATTTGGCACATCGCCCACAAAGCCACTAATGACAATGATGTTCTCCGTGTCCAATAGCGACAAATCGCCAGTTACCGCAATTTTTGCCCCAAATTCGCTTAAAATCGCCTTGCCATTGTCGCTACATACCGCAAAATCAAACAGCTTTTGCCCTTGATAAGTGGCTTGAAACAGCGAAAAAGGAATATTAAAAACAAAATCATTACAACCGTTTTGGGCGTAAAGGATTAGGGTTGGGGGTTATGAGTCATCAATTTTGATTACTTTTTATTGTTTGATTTTTTTGGGGCAGTAAAACTTTTTTCAAATCCATACATATCAATAATTTTAGCTTGCTTGTATTTTAAGTTGGTTGGGTTGTTATTGAAATCATAAACAGTAGATTGATTTTTAAGATTATCGATGATTTCTACATTTGATAAATAAAAATCTCTAATTAACCTTAATGAATCTTTGTTAAAAACTCTAAATTTACATTCTGAAAATTCTCTAAAAGTTTCACAAAAATAAGTATCATAAGCAGGTACAATAGAAAATACCCCAAGCAATATTTTGGTAACTAAAACTAAATCTTTTTCATTGTTCTTAATGAGACAATCTTTAATATCTCCATAAATTTGCATGATTAAATCTATATTCTCTTCAGAGTAATTTTCAACATCAATTTGCCAAATATGAATATCTTGTCTGTAAATATATTCTACCAACTCAGACAAATAAGAAGGATTTTTTTGCAACATAAAACTTGACCCACGAAGCATTCCCTAGCTTGCCAAGTAAGACCACAAAACATAACAGCTTGCTTCTATGTCAATTTTATTTTTAAGTTGCGAAAAATAAAAATGCGAATAACAAAAATCAAAACTTCTGTAACGATGATGTTTTTCTATTTTTGTTAAAAAATCACCGACATATTTTTCAATTTCATTGGTTTTTATTAAATCTGCCATAATTAATCTCATTTGATATATTTTTGATAATTTTACCATAAATACATTATTATTTCTACTGGAAATTGGCAAAATCTTTGTGTTGATTGGCAATATTGCCCATTTTAGCATAACCAAAAAATCATTAAAATACGCCGATTATTTAGCTAAACTAGGAAAACCCTATGAAAACCGCCTTACTTATCATTGATGTGCAAAACGAATATTTTGCGTCCGCAGGTGGTAAATTTGACCAATTTAATGTGGACACCATTGCTCAAAACATCGCAGGTTACGCCAAAACTGCCGAGCAAAATGGAGAGCTTGTCATTGGCGTTCAGCATTTAATGGCAAAAGATTATCCATTGTTTGCCGAAGGGTCGCACGGTGCCAAACTGCATTCATCGGTTGCGGGCATTTTGGCGGACAAACCTTTGGTACAAAAAGCCCACGCTGACAGTTTTTTAAACACCAATCTGCTTGAAATCTTAAAACAACACGGCATTGAACAAATTGACATCTGTGGGATTATGACTCAAAACTGCGTAACCCATACCGCACTTTCGCCCCTTGCCAAAGAGTATAAAATCCGTGTATTATCAAGTCTTTGCACCGCACCGACCGAGTTGATTCATCAAATCGCACTTGGGGCGTTGGTGGGTAGAGCGTGGATTGAAGTAGTTTAAATGGATAAAAGCACCGTTTGCACATTGCAGGCGGTGTTTTTTTAAATATATCAACCGAACCCAAGAGCCATTACAAGCCGTAAGATGCATACCACGCACCATTTCTTGAAGCCCTTTAATGGTGCGTATTGCACATCTTATGCCTAAACGAATTTTGTGGTAATTTTAAAGTGATTTGGTATAAATTTTTCGCCAAACTAAAAATCATTTATTATCCCAACTAATACCCAACTATCAAAATTATCAATTAGCCAAAATATCTGTAAGCCGTTATAATCATTGCCATTTCAAAATCATTTGACAATCAGGTATCCAAAATGAACACCATCAAATCCCGTGCCGCAGTCGCATTTGCCCCCAATGAGCCCTTAAAAATCGTAGAAATTGATGTAGAACGCCCCAAAAAAGGCGAAGTATTGGTTAAAATCACCCACACAGGCGTGTGCCACACGGACGCCTTTACCCTATCAGGAGCAGACCCAGAAGGGCTATTCCCTGTGGTGCTTGGACACGAAGGGGCAGGCGTGGTGGTGGAAGTGGGCGAGGGCGTAACTTCTGTCAATGTGGGCGACAGCGTGATTCCACTTTATACGGCAGAATGTGGGCAATGTGAATTTTGTCAATCTAACAAAAGCAATCTGTGCGTATCGGTGCGTGCCACGCAAGGGCAAGGCGTCATGCCAGATGGCACCAGCCGTTTTTCTTATAATGGCGAGCCGATTTATCACTATATGGGCTGTTCCACTTTTAGCGAATACACGGTGGTGGCGGAGGTGTCGCTTGCCAAAATCAACCCCAAAGCCAATCCAGAGGAAGTCTGCCTTTTGGGCTGTGGCGTAACCACAGGCATTGGGGCAGTGCATAATACCGCCAAAGTGCAGGCAGGCGACTCGGTGGCGGTGTTTGGCTTGGGTGGTATTGGTTTGGCGGTGATTCAAGGGGCAAAACAAGCCAAAGCAGGGCGGATTTTTGCCATTGATACCAATCCTGATAAATTTGCCCTTGCCAAAGAATTTGGGGCGACCGATTGCCTAAACCCCAAAGATTTTGACAAGCCAATCCAACAAGTGTTGATTGAAATGACCAAATGGGGCATAGACCACACTTTTGAATGTATCGGCAATGTGGAGGTAATGCGTGCGGCATTGGAGTCGGCTCATCGTGGCTGGGGGCAGTCGGTCATCATTGGCGTAGCAGGGGCAGGACAAGAGATTAGCACTCGCCCATTGCAGCTTGTAACAGGGCGTACTTGGAAAGGTACGGCATTTGGCGGTGTCAAAGGTCGCTCACAATTACCGCAAATGGTGGAAGATGCGATGGCTGGCAAAATTCGCCTGTCGCCTTTTGTAACGCACACAATGCCCCTTGATAAAATCAATGACGCATTTGACTTAATGCACGAAGGCAAGTCTATTAGAAGTGTGATTCATTATTGATTTGAAAATAAAAATGCCGTCTGAAATTGGGTTTTTGGGCGGTGTTTTTAATATTGAATTATGACCATTTGACCCAATAAATTGATTTGGTTTTATCTACCATCTGTGGAGATATTGATGACAAAAAGTATGGATAGAAAATTTGATGAGTTTTTTAATCAAATCAATCAACAAATTGAACCGATAGACTACCTGATTGAGCATTCAAAACAATATGGCAATGTAGATGGCTTAAAAGAGCATATCTTTTGTCCAGAATGTCAATTGGCAAAATTAACTTTTGTACATACAGGCAAAGGCTTTCATTTAAGAACCCATCTAAATACAAAACATTTAGAAGGGTGTTATTATGATTTTGAGCATATAGATACAAAATCAGCCACAGAATTTTTTAAAAGCCTCAATAAAGAACAAATTCAAAGTAAATTGGCATCTATGATGCGTTATTTACTTAGTAATAAAAATAATATATCTGTTAGTAACAAAGCAGATGCATTACAAAACAATCCGCTTTTGATTGAACAAAAAGAAAAGACTAACACACAGATAAAAACCAGAAAATCTCTAAGAAGGCAAAAACTTACTGGTTATATTGATGAGTCTATTGCGGGGGATTTGTATATTTTTTATGGAGATGTCAAATTGTATGTGGAGATATGCAAAACAAAAAATAATTTTCAATATTACAAATTGATTATTAGAACCAAAAATAAGCGAGGAGAATGGCGTTATAGAACCTCTCTTTATCGTGGAAAAACCAAAGATGATATTGATGTAGATGCTATATACAAAATAGTATTTATTGGTAGTGCTAATTTTAAGGAAAATCGTGAGAAAACAGGAAAATATATGAATATTGAGCTTATTGATTATGATTCTGTGCTTTTTCAAAGTGTAGATAACATCGATTGATATTTTCGTGCAGACTGAATTTATCCTTCCAGTCATTATTATTAGAGAATAGTAGTTATGAATTTAATTCAAACCCACCGCATTTTCAATGGGCAGCAACAACTCTGGCAACATTTTTCAGGCTGCCTAAACTGTGAAATGAAATTTGCCATTTATCTACCCGACACCGCTAAAACCGAGCGTTTGCCTGTGTTGTATTGGTTATCAGGCTTAACCTGCACCGAGCAAAATTTCATCACCAAATCAGGCTATCAACGCTATGCCGATGAGCATAATGTCATTGTTGTCGCCCCTGACACATCGCCACGAGGCGAAGGCGTGGCGGACGATGACGCTTATGATTTGGGGCAGGGGGCAGGATTTTATCTCAACGCCACACAGGGCGAGTGGGCAAAGCACTATCAAATGTATGATTATATTGTCAAAGAACTGCCCGATTTGATTCACAAAAATTTCCCCACCAATGGCAAACAATCTATTTTTGGACACTCAATGGGCGGACACGGTGCTTTAACCATTGCCTTTAAAAATTTGGAGAATTATCAAAGCGTTTCGGCATTTTCGCCCATTGTTACACCTATGCAAGTGGCTTGGGGACAAAAGGCATTTACCGCTTATTTGGGCGATGACAAACAGGCGTGGGAGGATTATGACAGCGTGGCGTTATTGCAAAAACATCATATTGCGATTAAACAAAAAAATCT
Organism: Moraxella oblonga NBRC 102422; assembly: GCF_001598275.1. Lineage (GTDB taxonomy): Bacteria > Pseudomonadota > Gammaproteobacteria > Pseudomonadales > Moraxellaceae > Moraxella > Moraxella oblonga. The sequence goes on along the minus strand of NZ_BCYQ01000016.1, from coordinate 28,785 downwards.
ACCCATTTTGATTGAGCAGGGCGATAAAGATGAGTTTTTGCACACGCAATTAAAACCTGAACTCTTTTGCCAAATGGCGGATAAATTGGGCGTGGTATATCAATTTAATTTGCGAGCAGGGTTTGACCATTCTTATTATTTTATTGCCAGTTTTATTGGTAAGCATATTGCTTTTCACGCGAAGTATTTGAGATGATTGAAAATGGGGATTTTTGGGTAAACGCTTTTTTCAGGCAGCCTGAAAACCCCCAACTATCATTTTACCTGATACCTATTTATCAAAAATATTGATTTTCAATAATAAATCATCGGCATTATAATAGTTGCCATTTCAACCATTTAGGAACACAAAATGACCTATCCTGTCAAATCCTACGCTGCATTTAGTGCCACCACACCCCTTGCCCCACACAGTTTTGAACGCCGAGAACTGCGTGAAGACGATGTTTTGATTGATATTTTGTACTGTGGCGTGTGCCATTCAGATTTGCATATGGCTCGCAATGATTGGGGCTGGACACAACATTATCCACTTGTACCAGGGCACGAAATCATCGGTCGTATTGCCAAAGTCGGCAAAAACGCCCACAAATTCTCCGTTGGCGACTTGGTCGGCGTGGGTTGTATGGTGGATTCGTGCCGTGAATGCTCGCCTTGTTCGCACGGTTTGGAACAGTACTGCGAAGTGGGCAACATCGGCACTTATGGCGGTATTGACCGCTTTGATGGCACACCAACACAAGGTGGTTACAGTACAGGCGTGGTGGTGAGCGAAGATTTTGTGTTAAAAGTCTCTGAAACATTGGATACCAAAGCGGTTGCCCCACTTCTTTGTGCAGGCATTACCACCTATTCGCCCCTGCGTCATTGGAAAGTGGGCAAAGGCAGTAAAGTTGCGGTGGTGGGACTCGGCGGACTGGGGCATATGGCAGTCAAATTAGCGAAAGCAATGGGGGCGGAAGTTACGCTGTTTACTCGTTCATTGAACAAATCAGACGATGCATACCGTTTGGGGGCGAGCCGTGTGGTGCTTTCTACCGATGACAATCAGATGAAAGAAGTCGCCAATACCTTTGATTTGATTATTGATACCGTGCCATACACCCACGATTTAAAGCCCTATATGCCGACATTGGCTCTGGACGGTACGCTGGTGTTGGTGGGACTGGTGGGCGAACTTAAAGAAACCATCAACACTGTGCCGATGATTGTCGGTCGCCGCAGTATTTCTGCTTCTGTGATTGGTGGCATTGCAGAGACCCAAGAAATGCTGGATTTTTGTGCCGAGCATAACATCGTGCCAGATGTGGAAATGATTGATATGCAAAATATCAATGATGCGTATGAAAGAATGCAAAAATCCGATGTGAAATATCGCTTTGTGATTGATATGGGGAGTTTGAAAGCGTAATTTCTTTTGTGTGGGGAAACACCGTTTTCAGGGTTTGGGACGGTGTTTTGTATCAAAAATTAACTCCTAACTGTTTGAAGAATGAAATTTTCAGTTAAATTTAGTATAATACCAATTGCAAACTTAGCTTAATTACAAAATATTATGAATGATTTAACTTCTAAAAATTTTCTAAAATTTTCAACCAACCCCACAGTTTCAACATTAGATGTTGCAAAATCTATAGGTAAGGTTATTGAAACCAATTATTTTGATACGGTACAAACTTTAACACCTAAAATAGCAGAAAAAGAACACAAAAATAGTTATAGTGGAAATTATGGTTTGGGTGAATTTCCATTTCACACAGACATGGCTCATTGGTATATTCCACCCAAATATCTTTTGTTGCGATGTATTGTTCCTGCTCCAAATGTACCTACAAATGTGATTAACTTAAATAGCATTTTTCAAGAAATTGATTTTAATTATAATTTAGCCCATTTTGTTTCTAGAAAAAAACTTGAATCAAAAACATCCATACTTCACCTGTATAAGCATGGAGTTTGTCGTTGGGATAAATTGTTTCTTAAGCCATTCAATCAATATGCACGAGATTTGGAGTTAATTGTTTTTGATAAAATTGCAAATTATCCATATGAACAAATACAACTTAAACAAATTGGCGATTGTTTGTTAATTAATAATTGGACAATGATTCATAGTCGTAGTGCGGTTGATGAATTTTCATTAGATAGATGTTATGAACGAGTATACTTAAGTGAGGTATTTTAATTTATGAATCAAGTTATTTCTAAGACCGCACATGAATGGTCATCAGAACAATTGTTTGCAAAAGCTCAAAATTACATCTTGATTATGCATGAAAAATCTCATGACGATTGGCAATTTGGATTATGGTCTAGTCTCAGTCTTGAGTTTTTAATTAGAGCAACTCTTGCTCATAAATCAATTACATTAATTGCGGATTTGAAAGATTATAATAATCTGATTTATGCGTTAGGTATTAATGTAAATCAACCAAAATTTACACCAAAATCAGCTAATATTACTGATATTTTGAATAGAATAAATCAGATTTTTCCAAATTTCACAGATGAAATGAAACGATTTTGCTTAATTCATATTAATAGGAGAAATTCAGAACTTCATACGGGAAACTCAGAATTTCAGAGTTTGTCTATATCATCATGGTTGCCTAAATTTTATTGGGTCTGCAAAGAATTATGTGTCTGTATGAACAAAGAATTGAAAGATTTACTATCAACAGAAAATGTAATTGAAGCAGAAAGTTTAATTAATGAATTGAATGATAAGAGTGCAGAGCAAATTAAAGGTTTAATATCAGCACATAAAACCATGTGGGATAATAAAACAGAAGAAGATAAAAAAAATTCAATTCATCAATCTGTAGTATTGATGACTAGGCATGTAGGGCATAGAGTGATTTGTCCTTCATGTGAGAATACAGCTCTAGTAATTGGTGAGGCTATTGGTGAACCAATTAAGATATTCAAAGATAATGACATTATAGAGAAGATTAATAAAAAGCCAAGTCAATTTGAGTGTATTGCTTGCGGATTGAAAATTTCAGGTTACTCAAAATTACTTCATTGCAATTTGGGAGATACCTATACCACTACCAGTACATATTCCCCTGAAGAATATTTTGATTTAGAACCTGAACAATATGACGATATGGGCTTTTTTGATGACAATAATGAGTTTTAATTTATTATTGTAAATTTTGACTCACCAAAACCATTAGGAAACCCAAATCCTAATGGTTTGATTTATTTAATCCACAATGAAACCTGTATTGAAAAAACTCCTAAAATTAACCCTAGCTAATTTGGGCGTACTCACGTTGAGTGTCGCAATTTTGGGCATTCTGTTCTACCGAAATTTGGGCGATTTGCCCGATGAAAGCCGATTTCACAATCTGCCGTATTACAAAAACGGGCAATTTACCAATTTGCATGCCGATGATTTGCCCTATTATCCCGAACAGGCGACAGGCAAGGGCTGTTTAATTCGCCATGATGCTTATACGCCAAAAGCCCGTTTACCCATGATTTTGTTGGATAAAAGCAGTTTCAGGCAGCCTGAAAATTTCGCCTATTATTGGCTGGGACACGCAAGCTCCATTTTGGAGCTGGACGGACACCGCTTTTTAACCGACCCTGTGTTTGACAACGCCACCCCCCTAAATTTACCCCTGATTGTACCAAAGAACACAAAATCCCCATTGATGTGCCGAAAATGGGCGAGAAATATACAGACGGTTTTGTGAATGATGATTGGTGGGAAGCGAAAAATTTAAGGCGAGGATAGCATTCAATCCTTTTGCTACACAAAAGGGTAAATAAGTAAGTATAATAACTAATAGCATGGAGCAAGCTAAATAAATCAATCCCTTGTTTTAACTTCCAACAGCTCAATTTCAAAAGTCAAATCCGAATTGGGTGGAATTTTGCCAATTGTCCGCTCACCATAAGCAAGAGAAGCAGGCACCATAAGTTGTCTTTTACCGCCCACTTGCATTGGAGCAAAGTCTGGTAGGGTCATTTGTATGCCCCATTTTTCAAGCAGTTTATTACCAACTTCATTGCCCAAAACACCCAAATCCCAACCCTTAATCACTCGCCCTGTCCCAATGACACACTCAAAAGGCACACCCCTTTGGATTGAGTTGTCAAACACCGTACCATCTGACAAAGTGCCTGTATAATGAGCGGTGATTAATGCCCCCCCGCTGGGCTTGTTTGCCTGTACCGATGATGAGGTCTATGATGTTAAAATCGGTCATTGTAGCTCCTTAATCAGTTCAAATCTGGGTATCATTTTGCCGTCAATTTCCACACTTTCACAAAACATTTCATAAGGGCGTACCCATACACCATAATCGCCATATAAGGCACGATAGACGACAAGCGTCTCTTCTGTCTCTGAATGGAGGGCGGTGTGTAGCACTTGATAAAGATTGCCTTTGTAGTGGCGGTAAAGACCTGTTGGTAGTGTGTTTTGCATTGTTTAGTTTGTCAAAAAGTAGAGGTTGTACTAGATAACCCCTAAACATCACACCATTTTCTCAAAACTCTAAGTTTTTCTGATGGTGTGCCATAGTTAATCTAAACTTACATTCTTTTAAAAACAAATGGAAGTGCTTTTTGTCAATACTATTGTACTTTCTAAGAATGCGTTTGGATTGAGATTAGAAGTTTGGGGTGTCATTGATGCGGTCGTGATTGTTAGCAAATTCTTTGGAATGGTTAATCCTAAAATGCTTAAAACACTAACATCAAGAAATGCTATCAGGCTTAATTTTGCTTTTGATGATGGGTATTAGCTCTGCTTTGTTTGGTGTCTTTGATGATGATGGTATAAACCCTATCTTTGCGTTTTAGAATGCCAAAAACGATTGTCTTACCACCTGCACCACGACCACGTTTGCCTTTGCAAATGCCAACAAAATAGCTTTCATCAAATTCAATTTTAGCTTCAAAATCAAGATGATATTCTATCACAAGTTAAGATGTTGTGGTAGAATAAAGTTGCTGAATGGGCGGTTACTTCAAGTACAAAAAAATCAAGCGGTTTTAACTGGACTTTTTTACTTAGTTTACAACGAGTTAGCTTCATATTTATGGTATATTATATGTGATAATCTAGTACAATCCCTTTCTAAATTTTAAGATAGCCTAAATCATCATAAACGGATAAATCCCACACCCACAAGCAGTAACAATGCCCCTACAATTTGTATGGGTAGCACCGCCTTTTTTGCCACGCCAAACAAGCCCAATTTGTCCACCAACAAACTGCCACAAATCAAGCCAGACAAAACCAGCATCACCACCTGTCCCGTCCCAATTTTTGGCACAAGATATACCCCAGACAAAATAAATAATGCGCCAAGTACACCTCCACTCCAAATCCAAAATGGTTGCCCTTGTATCGGTTTGATTAAATTAGCCAAACTTTTTTCATAACATAAAGCAATGATAAATAGCACTCCAGCTCCCACTAAAAATGACACTACTGCACCGCTGAGTGGTGAGCCAAGTTGCCGTCCGAGTTCGCCATTGACTGCCGCTTGTGTGGCAAGTGCCATACCACCAAACACACCCACACCACGCCAAAGCCATATATTTTCGCTTATTGTGGCAAGCTGTCGTCTTTGGGGTAAGACAATCGCTATCCATACGCCAGTCAATACGAGCAATACACCCAAAATTCGGCTGCCTGAAAAGGGGATTTCTACCGAGTGCAGCAAACCAAAGCTGTCAATCACAAGCCCCATTAGCACTTGCCCCAAAATTGGCATTACTGCAGTTTGTACACCGCCTAATTTAGGGAAAATGAGTACGTTAGCTGTTAGCCCTATTGTTCCGAGTATGCCACCACACCAAGCCCATCAAGGCGCTGCCGACAAAGTCGCCTTATCAAACCAAAGCGGACTACCCAATCCAAGCGATAAGCCCACAAGAAAAATCAGCCCGACCACAAATGAAACAAATGAAGTTAAAAACGCAAAGCCCAAATGCAAACGCAATCGGGCATTGATGGCGGACTGACAGGCAATACATACACCCGCTAATAATCCAATTAAAAAAGTCATTTTACATTAACGCTATTTCAAAATGATGTTTATGCAGTATTTCAAATGTATGCTGTAATGCTTTTTTGCTTTGCCCTAAATGTTAAGGTTGGAAAACCGTTATGGTTTGAAATTTGTCATAAACGGTTTTCTTTACACCATACTTTTAGACTACTAGCAAAATTATTAAGGCAAACTTTGATAAATACTCTCTACCAATTTTTCATTATTGATAAAGTTCCAATTATGGCTACTTTCCCATTCTTTGGCAGGGCGTGTGGCTTGGATTTGGGCAAGGGTTTTGCCTTTTTTCTTTAATTTTGCCACACGGTTTTTAATGGTGGTCAGCATTTTGGTGTGGGTAATCAGCTCGCTTTTGCTTGCAATATTGCCGTGTCCTGCAATGATTTTGGTATTGTCATCAGCCAATTTAATAATGCCATTTAAACCATTAATCATGCCGTCAATCGTTCCGCCATTTTTGACATCAATAAACGGAAACCGCCCAAAAAATAAAATATCGCCCGCGTGAATGATATTAGACTTTGGCAAATGCACAATAATATCGCCATTGGTATGGGCATTGGCAAAATACAGCAAATGAATCGGTTCATCGCCTGCCAATTTTAACGACTTTTCAAAAGTCAAATGCGGTAAAGCATTAGGCGTGGCATTGTTTTGATTATAAGCGGTGATTAAATCGCTGGTATTGTGATGAGCGATAATCGTGGCATTAAAATCTTTGACAAAAGACGCATTGCCACCCGTATGGTCATTGTGTCCGTGCGTATTGATGACATAGCGAACGGGTTTTGGGCTGATTTTGCCAATTTCATTTTTAATATCGGCATAGCCATTGGCAAACTGGGTATCCACCACATACAGTGAGTTACTATTTTCAATCACGGCAATATTACCGCCTTGCCCTTCTAGCATATAAACGCTGTTATTTAATGGCGTGGTTTTGATTTGTGTGCCGTGCGTGCCGTCCGCCAATGCCGTCATTGATATGGTACTTGCCAAAATGGCGGTTAAAAATTTGATTTTCATTATTAAAAAACTCCAAAAAAAGCATTATTTTTTTATAGTAAAATAATGCCTTTCTATTATTAAAAACTTATTCCACAAATTTCACCACTTCATCAAAAGCTTTGCGTGCCTTTGGCTTGATGTCTTTATCACGATAGCCAAAAGTACACATCACCGACACCGCCCACTCGGCAGGGTCAAACAAGCCTTCATTTGCCAAGATGTCATTGACTTCTTTATAATCAAAGCCTTCAATCGGACAAGAATCAATGCCCATCATCGCCGCCCCCGTCATCATATTGGCAAGGGCGATGTAAGTTTGTTTGCTTGCCCAATCGTATAGACTGCGGTCAGAGTCCAAAATGGCAATGTCCTCTGTTTGGAATTTTTTGTACACCGCCAACGCTTTTTCACGAGCCTCGCCAGTCAGCCCTCGTCTGTCCATAATTTGCCCAAAATAAGGCGTGTCATAGCGGGCGTTTTTCTTTGCCAAAATCGCCACAATATGACTTGAAGTTTCCATCGTGGGAATGCCCCAGCAGTAAGGTTTTAATTTTTGGCGTAAATTGGCATTTTGTAGCACCAAAAACTGCCACGGCTCAGACCCCACCGAGCTTGGGGAAAGTCGCCCCATTTCCAAAATGGCGTGAAAATCGTCATCGCTGATTTTCTTATTGCCGTCATACGAGCGAGTGGAGGCACGGTAATGAAATGCGTTTAAAATATCGTCTTTATTAAAAAAGGTCATCATCACTCCAAAATTGGGTAAAAAAGCGGTTGAAATTTGTTTATTATACCTTGGTTTAGGTATTGTGAAAAATTGAGAATTTTGATGATTGGGTATTATGAAAAATGATAATGGGGGATTTTTGGGCTACCTGAAAATTATTTTTAATAAAAACACCGCTTTAAATAAAGCGGTGTTTTTGTGGATTATTAAAAAGAGGGTTTGGGACATTCACATCACAACCACAATCAAGCGACTTATTGTGTTATACTAAACCAGCAAAATTAAAATAATCGTTTAGTTACATAAAGTTATTATGGCAAAAATCCACTTCTTTGAGGCAGGTTATTGCACCCACCCTGCTTGCGTGGCGGTGCGTGGGGCAGGATTTGGAGCGTGTCAATTTCCTGCCAGAGTGTTTGTGCTGGAAGCAAACGGACGCTTTTGGCTATGGGATACAGGCTATGCCGAGCATTTTTTTGATGCCAGTCGGGGGATTTATGCTTTGTACCCTGCCATAACGCCTGTATTTTTTAATCCGTCTGAACACATTAGTCGTCAATTACACGCCATTGCTTTAAACCCAAGCGACTTGCAAGGCGTGATTATTTCCCATTTTCACGCCGACCACATTGCAGGTTTAAAGGATTTTGCCCATATTCCTTTTATTGGCAGACGGCTTGCCTTTGATTTTTTAAAACCATTAAAAGGCTTAAAAGCCCTCAAACAAGGTTTTTTGCCTAATTTAATGCCCAGCGACTTTGAAAGCCGATTTATGGCGGTGGAACAGTTTTTACCCAAAGCCTTACCAGAACATCTGTGCCTTGATGAACCACACGCCCCCAAAACCGCTTGGGCATTGCCCAATAGCAATGATGAAATTTTGCTGGTACCACTAGACGGGCACGCCATTGGACAAATTGGGGCGTTTGTTTTAACCGATAAGGGCTGGGAGCTGATTGCCTCTGATTCGGCGTGGTCAGCACAAAACTTTTTGGGTCGTCCGCCTGCCAAAATCAGCCACTTGATTATGCACGATGTGCCTGCGTTTTATCGCACGCTGTCGCATTTATCTCAATGGCATCAACGAGGCGTTGCCATACATTTAAGCCACGAGTTGGACGAAAAAACTTGATTGATTTTGCAAAACAAATGACATACAATAGAATCACAATGTAAAACATATCTTGAATAGGTGTACTGATGACCACAAATTTTAATTTGCGACTTGATGAAAACTTAAAAGCACAAGCATTTGGTGTGATTGAAAGTTTTGGTATGACACCAAGCCAATTTATGCGATTGATTTTAAAACAGGTGGCAGACACAGGCAGTTTGCCTTTGTCTTTTGAAAAACGCACAACGGCAATCACACCCAATGAACTGACCGCACAGGCAATTCGTCAAGGGCGAACAGATTATCAAGCAGGTGTTTTGGATAAATTTGAACCCGATGATGCCATTGATGCCTTACAGGAGCTCTCCTGTGGCTAAGTCGGTATTGATAACCAAGCAATTTAAAAGAGACATTAAAAAACACGCGTTAAACCTTGTTACACCCCAATGGATAGAAGTGATGAATTGCTTGATTCACGCCTTACCAATGCCTGCTCGTTATGCCAATCACCCTCTAAAAGGCGAATGGCAAGGTTGTATGGATTGTCATATTAAGCCTGATTTGGTGCTGATTTATGAATTGATGGGCGACAACGACCTACTTTTGCACCGCTTGGGCAGTCATAGTGAATTAAGTATTGTTTAAAACCTTCCAACCAAAATGAACCTACTCCCCCTACTTGCCAGTTACCACCGCACCAAACGCCTGACCTTTACCAGCCGAGCGGATTTAGAGTACCACCAAGCCAAGCAATTAAGCCGATTTTTTAAGCAAACTTTAAGCCAAAGCCCTTATTTTTCTGCCCTATTAAAAACGCATTTTGGCGATGATTGGACATTTAATCCAGCCATTTTTGCTCAATTACCTACAATGGATAAATCATTGATGTTAAAAGAATTTAACACAATGAACACCCAAAACATCAACAAAGACACCGCCTTTGCCTTGGCACTTAGAGCCGAACAAGATAGGAATTTCGCCCCCACCTTAAACAATGGCATCAGCGTGGGCTTATCATCAGGCACAACAGGCGAGCGAGGACTGTTTTTGGTATCGCCAAATGAACAAGCCAAATGGGCAGGGATTATGCTTGCCAAAATGCTCCCTGATGGACTGTTCACAGGCGAAAAAGTTGCCTTGTTTTTGCGAGCCAACAGCAATTTGTACAAAGCCATTACCACGCCGTGCATTGAATTTGCCTATTATGATTTGCTTTTGCCGTTTGAGACACTGCTTGCCAAACTCACCAAACAACAGCCCACCATTATTGTCGCCCCAGCCCAAGTCCTACGAGCCATTGCGGACGAAGTCAAAACAGGCAATCTTAAAATCTCGCCCAAAAAAGTCATTTCTTGTGCCGAGGTGCTTACTTTTGCTGACCGCCAAGCCATTTTCCAAGTATTTGATAATGTACACGAAATCTACCAAGCCACCGAAGGTTTTTTGGCAAGTACCTGCTCACACGGCACTTTGCATTTGAATGAAGAATTCATCTATATTGAAAAACAATGGCTTGATGACAAGCACTTTATGCCCATCATCACCGACTTTTCTCGCACCACCCAACCCATTGTCCGCTATCTTTTAAATGATATACTGGCAATCCAGCCCACCCCTTGTCCGTGTGGCTTAGTGTGCTTGGCATTGTCGCATATTGAAGGGCGAGCCGATGATGGACTAAAATTTGGCGATAAATCCATTTTTGCTGACAGCATTTCTCGCATCATCGCCATTCATCTACCGCTTGATAAAGATTATCGCCTTGTTCAGGCGGGCAATTGTTTAACATTCACAGCACAACTGGATAATGCCGATTGGGTGCATTTTAAAGAAGCCTTCAATGCGTTTTTAAGCACACAAGGCATTGATGTTCAAAGTATTATCTGGCAATGGCACAATCAAACGCCCACCCAAAGTTTTGATAAGAAAAAAAGGCGAATTGTACAACTGACGGAGCAATGATTGATGATAAGCACCAAAGCCCCCACCACTTATTTGATTGCCACCGCAGGCAGTCACGGCGATGTGTTGCCTTTTATGGCGTTGGCGGACGGTCTTAGCAAACTTGGACATCACGCCATTATTTATGGCACGCCCTTGTTTGCTCAGTTTACCCCCAAAGGCGTTCGCTTTGTGCCTGTGGGAGACAATGAACTTTACCATCAAGCCTTATCCGCACTCAATGACAACCACCCCTTGTCGTCCATTCGTAAAATTGTGGCGGTAATAACCGATATTATTCCTTTGATTATCAATGCAATGTCAAAAGATATTATCCCAAACAATACAGTGGTCATTGGTGGGGTAATGAATCCTGCACCACACCTTTTTGCCGAAAAATACCACCTCCCTTTTGTCAATGTGCATTTGTCGCCCCTTGCCATTTATTCAGTACATCGTATGGGGCGAGCCTTACCGATATTGGACAATTTAACCCAATGGCAAAATCCTACCCTAAATCGCCTGTTTTGGCGGTGGGTGGATTGGGCGGTATTTCGTCCTAATTTCACCAAGCCTATCAACCGCTTGCGTGCGGATTATGGGTTGGCACCTTTGGCAGTACCGATGATACAGTGGGTCAATCAGGCAGATTTGGTGCTGGGCTTATTTGATGAGCATTTTGCCCCAAGACAGCCTGATTGGGCGGATATTGAAGTGGTCGGATTTCCTTTTTATGAGCATCAGCAGTCAGGCGAACTTTCCACAAAGATAATGAACTTTTTACAAGAAGGCGATAAGCCTGTGTTGTTTTGTGCAGGGACAGCCACCGCCAATGCCCAACAGTTTTTTGCCACTTCACGCTTGGTTTGTGAAAAAATGGGCATTCGGGCGATTTTTGTCAGCCATATCAAGGAACAACTGCCCACCAATTTGCCCAATAGTATTTTGGCGGTGGATTATGTGGCGTATGAGCAAATTTTGCCCAAAGTAGCCGTATTTGTACATCACGGTGGCATTGGCAATACCGCCGTTGCTTTAAAATCAGGCGTGCCACAGCTCATTCGCCCCTGTGCCTTTGACCAATTTGACAATGCCAGCCGTGCCGTATCACTTGGTGTGGCGGTAGAAATTTTACCCAAAGCCTATCAAGTGGATACCATCATCAAGGCTTTAAAAAATCTTATCAATAACCAAAGTTTATCTCATCATTGCCAAAGTATCGCACAACAAATCACGCCCACAGGTATTGAGCAAGCCTGCCTAAAAATTATCAAGATGGGCAAACACAATGATATTGATAAAGCAAGTGATTATTTGGATAATAATACAAAATGACTTGGTTAAAATATCAAAGACCAAACCCATTTATCATCGCTCTATATGGGTGCGTTGGTTTTTGTATGATGATAATGATGATTGGGATTGGACAATTTGACCACTTTGAACCTCGTCATTTTGTTTCACTGACACTATTAAGTGTGCTTATGCCATTGATACTCAAAACAAAAAATGGGCGTTTTGTTGGTTTTGCTGTTTTATTATCGTCTTATGCGATTTTTCCAATGTTTTCTTTAATTGGCAACATTATTCCTTATCGTTTTGATGATAAATTATACCAATTAGATACTTGGATTTTTGGGCAAAGTTTACCGCTTTATTTCACTTACCGCCCTGTGTGGCTGTCTGAATATTTGGCATTGTGTTATTTGGCATTATTTCCATTGCAAATTTTGTCATGTTATTTTTGGTTTAAAAATCATCAACAGCATTATCAATTATTTAGCTTTGGTTTGGCGATAATGTTTGTTGTAGGATATATGGGCTATTTGGTGATTCCTGCACAAGGCGGTTATTTGGCATATCCTGATGTGTTTTATTTTCCCAATACAGGCGGATATATCACAACATTTTTAATAAACGCCAACAAACCTTTGATTGTTGGGATTGACGCATTTCCCAGTTTACATACAGGATTTGCGGTATTGATTAACGGATTTTTCTTTGTTAAGAAATATCATAAAATTGGCTTAGCATTATTGCCTATTACCATAGGTCTTATCATTTCTACGCAATATTTTGCTTTTCATTATGGCGTGGATTTATTGGCAGGAATCATCTTGGCAATAAGCATTTTAATTTTTATCAGTTGTTATCAAAAGGTGCAATAATGACCCCATTCTCTCTTAAACTCATCGCCACAGGCAAGGCATTGCCCACACAAAAAGTGTCTTCTGATGAATTGGACAAACGCCTAAACAAACCTGCTGGCTATGTTCAAAAAAGAAGTGGCATCATCTACCGCCATCACGCCGATTTGCACTTAACCCAAGCTGGGTTAGCAGGTCAAGCAATTTTAAATGCTTGCCAAAATGCCAATTTGTCTTTATCCGATATTGATTTGTTGATTGCGGTCAATGGCGTACCACAACAAGCTCTGCCCAGCACCGCAAGCCATATTTTTGCACACTTAAATTGGCAAGGAGCGGGCTATGATGTCAATGCCAGTTGTGTGGGCTTTTTGCCTGCCTTAGAGCAGGCAGGGGCATTGCTCAATATGGGCTGTTACAAAAGGATTGCCATTTGTGCGTCCGATTTGGCATCTCGTGGGCTAAATTGGCAAGACGATGAAACGGCACTCATTTTTGGCGATGGGGCGGCGTGTGTCATTTTGGAAAAAGGGACGGACAATGACGGCGGATTGCTCGGATTTTTGATGAAAAGTTATCCTGACGGCATTGAATATTGTCAAATTCAGGCAGGCGGTACAGCAAAAAATCCCAAAACAGGAATGTGTGAAGACGATTTTTATTTTAAAATGGACGGCTATGGGGTATTTAAAAAAACCAGCGAAGTGTTGCCAGCTTTTTTGGATAATTTATTAAACACACCCAAAAATCCTTTAACAATCCAAAAGATAGATTTATGGCTTGTACATCAAGCCAGCCATTTGGGTATGAGTCATTTAATCAAACGCTTGGGCATTGCCCCACAAAAAGTCATCAATATTTATCCCACACACGGCAATCAAGTTTCCGCCTCCTTGCCCACCGTACTACACGAAGCGGTCAGCACAGGTCAATGGCAACAAGGCAAAACGGTGGCACTCGTTGGCACAGGAGCAGGACTGACCTTGGCAGGGGCAATTTGGCAAATTTAAAGGCAAATTAGGAAAATTGATGAATATTTTAATCACAGGGGCAACCAGTGGGCTTGGGCGAAGTGCTTGCGATATGGCGTTGGCACTTGGGTTTAAGGTCATTGCCGTGGGGCGAAACCAAGCTGTGCTTGACACACTAAACGCCTTGGGCTGTCAAACTTACGCGTGTGATTTGGCACAGCAAGCCTTGCCCAATCACTTAGTAGCAACAGCCGATACAATATGGCATTGTGCGGCATTATCATCACCTTGGGGGGCGTATGATGAATTTTATGCGGTTAATGTAAAAGCAACCCAAACCCTTGCCACACAAGCAGGCGTGGCAGGTGTGCCGTCTTTTGTGCATATTTCCACACCGTCTTTGTACTTTGATTATCATCATCATATTGATATTCAAGAAACTTATCGCCCAAGCCGTTATGTCAATCACTATGCCCACACCAAAGCACAAGGTGAAAACGCCATTGTGCAACTGGCACAACAATTTCCTCAAACACGCTATATTATGCTCCGCCCTCGTGCTATTTTTGGGCAATACGACCAAGTATTGATACCCAGATTGTTAAAAGTCATCAAGCAAAAGGGATTTTTGCCCCTACCCAGTGGCGGACAAGCAATGATGGATTTTACTTTTGCTGACAATGTGGTGGAGGCAATGCTGTGTGCCAGTCGTGCAGATTTGCCAAATGATGTCAGTGGACAGGCGTTTAATATCACTGGTGGCGAGCCGATGGCGTTAAGGGTGGTACTTGATCGTTTATTTGTTGATGAATTACAAATGAATTTTAAAATCAAAAGTGTGCCGTATTCCATCTTGCATTCGTTGGCGGTGGGACTAGAACAACTTGCCAAATTCACCCAAAAAGAGCCGATTTTAACCACTTATAGCGTGGGGGCATTGAATTTTGATATGGTACTCAATATTGACAAAGCCAAACAAATGCTGGGTTATACACCCAAAGTAGCAATGGCAGAAGCGATTAGGCGGACGGCTTTGAGCTTGATTTGATTAGATACCCCCTTTTATAACACTATGTACATTAAAAATCATTTAAAAATAACGATGGCGTTTTTACAAATAATGTTATCAATGTTCAACACACCCTAATAAAAAGCCGTTGTCCAAAGTCAATTTGACAACGGCGTGATGATTAAAAATGGCTCATTGATTAAGCAAACCCACGCTGATATTGTTGTGGCACAAACTGCACCTCATCGCTATCCGCTCCATTTTGCTGATATTGGGCATTGAGTACCCAATAGGGGTCTCGCAACAGCCCACGCCCCACCGCCACCAAATCGGCATCGCCAATACCCAAAATATGGTCAGCCACAGACGGATTATCAAGCATTCCCACCGCAATCACAGGTTTAGCTGTTGCCTGTTTGACTTTGCGGGCAAAATCCACCTGATAACCTGCATAAAATTCTGGGTGATTGCCTTTATGTAGTACGCCATCGCCACCACCACTCACATCAAACACATCTGCCCCTGCGTCAGAAAATCGCTTGGCAATCGCTACGCCATAGTCCAAATCAAAGCCATCTTTGCCGTATTCTTGGGCGGAAATTCGCACGATTAGGGGCATTTCAGACGGCATTACTTTTTTGGCTGCCTGAATCACTTCCACACCAAAAAGCGCTTTGTCTTGACCGTATTCATCGGTGCGCTGGTTGGATTTGGGCGAATAAAATTGATGAATCAAATAACCGTGAGCCGCGTGCAGTTCAATCGCATCAAACCCTGCATCCACCGCTCTTTTGACACTGTCGGCAAAGGCTTGTACCAAGTCTTTGACTTCCTGCGTGGTTAATTCGCGTGGCGTAATCAAATTCTGCCCAGCATAATCCAACTCACCATAATGAATGGCAGACGGGGCAACGGCATTTGGCTCGTCTTGGGCTTTTCTGCCTGCGTGGGCGATTTGTACGGCAATTTTCGCCCCGTGTGCGTGTACGCTGTCCACGATTTTTTTGAACGCGTCTTTTTGCGTATCGTTCCACAGCCCCAAGCAATTTGGGCTAATGCGACCGTTTGGGGCGACATTGGTCATCTCCACAATAATCAAGCCTACGCCACCAATCGCACGGCTGGTGTAATGCACAAAATGCCAGTCGTTTGGCACACCGTCTGTGGCGGAATATTGGCACATTGGCGGCATTACTACGCGGTTTTTAAGTTCAAGGTTTTTAAGGGAAAAGGGGGTAAAAAGGTTGCGGATTTTTGCCATTGTTTTTCATCTCTTAGGTAAATTTTGGGCTATTGTATAAAATTTTGGATATTGTGTAAAATTGAGAATTTTGATGGGTGGGTATTATTTTTTGTGATAATGACCTTTGTGATTAAAATTAAATCATTAAATATCAATAAGTTATTATATTAAAATAAATTTTATTTTAATTTTAAATAAAATTTATGTTGGTTTTGAAATCAAGTTAGCATATAATGCACACATCATTTATCAAACAGGAGACCTTTTTATGTCAAACGATTTTATCAACAGCCGTACCCAAGCCTACAATCAACGCAATCAGGACAAAACCACATTGAGTTTGCGTTTGTCCATTAAAGAAGATTTGATTTTGCAAGAGTTGGCAGATGCTTGGGAGACCACTCGTCAAGACATCATTCACGATTTAATCTCAGAATACATCATCAAAGCGTGGGACAGTCAGCGAGCCAATGACCAAAATCAGCAAGAAAAAACTGACCATTCCACCGCAACCAACTATTTTTTATTAAACACCAACAGTGCCAACGACATAGATGACCATCATTTTATGATAAATAATCAAGTTGCTGCGGCATTTGAAGATGGTTATAAAGAAAAAATTGGACGGATTAAAAAAGGAGATTATGTTTTTTTATACGCCTCTGGGCAAGGCATTGTGGCTTATGGGCAGGCTTGCGGTAATGTAGAAAAGACCCATCATTATGGCGTGGATAACAAAACCTTTTTTCAAAAATTAGACGGTTTTGTCAATTTAGATAAGCCAATTAAAGCCAAAGAAGTCAAATCGGTATTGGGCTATTCTTTTCCATTTGCCCAAACACTCTCACAAATTGCCGATGGCGAAAAACTGCTTGAACACATTCAAAAACGATAAACATCAAAAATAACATTTTCAGGCAGCCTGAAAACCTGATTTTTTAAATAAAAACACCGTTTTTATTCAATCAAAAACGGTGTTTGATTTCCCTCACAATTCATTAACCATTTCTTTAAATAATTGATAAGCATAATGCTGTTTGTCTTCATCAAAAATATAATTGGTTAAAATCAGCTCATCAACATTTAATCTATTTTGAAAATCAATCAGTTGATGTTTGACGCTTGCCTTATCGCCCACAAATGAGCAAGCCAACATCGCCATTGCCGCCTGTTTTTCTTGGGACGACCACAAAGCGTCCATATCAGGCACAGGCGGACACACGCCACGAGACACGCCACGCACCAAATCCCAAAAGAGCTGTTGAAGGCTTGTTTGCAAAAAGTGGGCTTCATCGTTCGTATCCGCCACCACCGCATTGACACAAACCATCATATAAGGGGCATCTAACACAGCAGACGGTTTAAATTCTTGGCGATAAATCTCCACCGCCAGCTCTAACATTCGTGGGGCAAAATGGGCAGCAAAGGCATAAGGCAGACCAAGTCGCCCTGCCAAATACGCACTTTCGGTACTTGACCCCAAAATATACAAAGGCACATTTAAACCCATCGCAGGATAGGCTTTGACTTGCCCTTGTACGCTGTCATCGCCAAAGTAGCGTTGCAGTTCACTGATGTCGCTGGCAAATTCATCAGACACATCTCGCCTGCCACGCCGTAGGGCAAGGGCGGTCATTGGGTCGGTGCCGGGGGCTCGCCCAAGACCCAAATCCACCCTGTCGCCATACAAGGTTTTAAGCGTGCCGTACTGTTCGGCAACTTGCAAAGGACTGTGGTTGGGGAGCATGACGCCACCACTACCGACACGGATTTTTTGTGTTTGCGAAAGCGCGTGGGCGATGAGAATTTGTGTGGCAGAACTTGCCAAATGGGGCATATTGTGGTGTTCGGCAATCCAAAATCGTTTAAAATCAAGTGGTTCTAAAAATTGTGCCAAGCGTACCATAGCGTCAATGGCATCTTTGGCGGTTTGCCCTTGACGCATTGGGGCAAGGTTTAGGGCGGAAAGTGTGGGGATTTTTATCATAAATTTCACTTTTACTTATATCTAAAAAATTAGATTTGATACATTTCAAAACAACACAATATTTCTTGATGAGTTTTATTATGGTTGTATGATAAAGCTCATTGGTCTAATGACTGTGGTAAATTTCCACCATCACAGATAGGGAAAGTTTGGTTTAATTTTTCAATCAAATCTGCTTTGGCATTGGGGGTAAAGCGGTAATAAGTCCATTTGCCAACACGTTGACTTTCCACCAAACCAACCGATTTTAGAGTGTTTAGATAGCCCGACACGACCGATTGGGCTAGCCCTGCTTTTTGGGCAATTTTGCCCACACAAATCCAACCACCATCTTGCATGGTGGCACATTCGGGTGAAAAATCGGGAAAATGTAGGGTGGGGCGGTGTAGCCAAATAAGCATTTGTAGGCGGTGTTCGTTGGCAAGTGCCTTAAAGGTGTCAATAAGTGTTTGCATGGGATTATTATATCTATATTTTTAGAAATGTCAAATTTATTATGATGGTTGCACAACAGGACATTGATATTATTCATGTTTTTTGTCTTTTATTAAACAAAAACATCATCATTTGTTATCATCGTGATGGTGATTTATGATAAAATAAGCCATCTTTTTTATGATTGTGAGAATGTCTTGGACTGGTCAAAAGAACTCATAGATTCTGCCCTGTGGCTTGCCAAAAGCATGGCAATTACGAGCGTATGTTTTGCCGTGTTTGTGTGGGGTTTGGTGCGATTTACGCATTGGGGGCGACAATTTTGGGCAATGGCACAAGGCTACCTTTCACCCAAACGTAGCATAAAGCCACTGGCATTTTTTGCATTCATTGTCTTTTTGACACTCTTAGAAGTGCGTATCAGTTTGATTCATTCCAACTGGTATAACACCATGTATTCATCACTCCAAGATTTAAACCAAGAAGTGTTTTGGATACAAATGGTAGTGTTTTGTTTTATTGCTGCCTGTGCGGTTGCCAACTCGCTTTTGATGTATTATGCTGAGCAACGCTTCCAAATCAACTGGATAGAATGGCTAAATCGTCATTTTGTGGATAAATGGCTTGCTAATCAAGCCTACTACAAGACTTTATTTAGTGAGCTTGACAACCCCGACCAGCGTATCCAACACGACATCCAAGAATACGCCAAACGCTCTTTATCGTTGGCAACGGGGGTGATTTCATCTGTCAGTTCCATCGTGTCATTTACCATTTTGTTGTGGGGGCTGGCAGGCTCTATGACGCTGATGGGGGTAGAAATTCCCAAAATGATGGTGTTTTTGGTATTTATTTATGTGCTTGTTGCTACTGTCATCGCTTTTTGGCTTGGGCGACCGCTGATTGGGCTTAATTTTGACAACGAAAAGTTCAACGCCAATTACCGCTATTCGCTCATTCGTCTTAAAGAATATGCCGAATCCATCGCTTTTTATGCAGGTGAAAAAGTTGAAAAAAGCCGACTTTACCAAGAGTTTGACAAAGTCATTAAAAATATGTGGGCGATTGTATATCGTACGCTTAAATTCTCTGGGTTTAACTTGGTCATTTCCCAAATCTCGGTCGTATTTCCGCTACTTATCCAAGTGGGGCGGTATTTTGCAGGCAATATCAAACTGGGCGACCTTATGCAAACCATGCAGGTATTTAACCGTTTGCATGGCAATCTGTCCTATTTTCGCAATGTTTATGATGATTTTGCAGTTTACAAAGCCACGCTTGACCGTCTAACAGGATTTGACAAAGCCATACAAAATGCCCAAAACGCACAGGGCATTGCCATTGAGACGCATGATACGGATGTTGTTTTTGTGGATTTAACGGTAAAAACACCCAGTGGTGGCGTGCTTATTGATGATTTGAACTTAACAATACAACAAGGCGAGCATTTGTTGATACAAGGCAAATCAGGCTCTGGTAAAACCACACTACTACGTACAGTAGCAGGTCTGTGGGCGTGGGCAGAGGGGCGAGTGGTGTGCCCAAATGATACCTTGTTTTTGTCGCAAAAACCCTATTTGCCACAAGGGCGACTGATTGATGTGCTTCATTATCCACACGCACCAACCACCATGTCGGCTGATGAAATGGGGGAGCTGTTGTCGCAGGTGCAACTTGGGCATTTGGTAGATAAACTTAATGATGAAGAGCTTTGGACACAAAAACTATCTTTGGGTGAACAACAGCGTCTTGCCATTGCTCGTGTGTTGTTGCACCGCCCAAGTGTGGTGTTTTTGGACGAAGCGAGTGCCAGCATGGACGAAGGTTTAGAAGATGCGATGTATCGGCTACTTATCGGTTTGCCAAATACCACGCTCATCAGCGTAGGACATCGTTCTACACTGCTAAAATACCACAAAAAACGCCTTGAAGTACTATTAGGGGGAATGTGGCAGGTAAGTAAGTTGGATAAAAGTTCATGATGATAAAAACTTGATAAAAAAAGGGGTGATTGCCCCTTTTTATTTTGTGATTGAGCCTTATTATAAAGCCAATTTATCACCGAGAATCATCATGACTTTTAATACTACCCAAGAAATCATCGCCGACATCAAAGCAGGCAAAATGGTCGTTCTGATGGACGATGAAGACCGTGAGAACGAAGGCGACCTTGTGATGGCGGCGGTTCACGTTAAGCCATCTGACATCAACTTTATGATTACGCACGCTCGGGGATTGGTGTGTTTGACCCTATCAGAAGCACGAGCCAAACAGCTGGATTTGGGTTTGATGAGTGATAAAAATGGGGCAAAATTTAGCACCAACTTTACCTTATCCATTGAAGCAAGTGAAGGTGTAACCACAGGCATTTCAGCAGCCGACCGAGCCAAGACCATTTTGACGGCGGTTGCTCCATTTGCCAAACCCACCGACATCGTCAGTCCAGGTCATATTTTTCCCATTGTTGCTAAAAAGGGTGGGGTGCTACACCGAGCAGGACACACCGAAGCAGGGTGTGATTTGGCAAGGCTTGCAGGGCTTGAACCGTCTGCGGTCATCTGTGAAATCATCAAGCCAGATGGCGAGATGGCAAGACGAGATGATTTGATGGTGTTTGCCAAAGAGCATGGTTTGAAAATCGGTACAATTGCTGATTTGATTGAGTATCGCATGACTCACGAGCAGACAGTAGAGCAGGTAGAAAAAGGCGAATTTGAGAGTGAATTTGGCAAATTTGACCTATACCGTTTCAAAGAATATGGGTCAGATGAGACGCACCTTGCTTTTGTCAAAGGTGACCCAAAGGCAGGCGTGGCGACTGTGCGAGTACATGGGCTAAATCCTTTAAAAGATTTGTTTGCTCAAAAAGACAACAAACATGGTTGGGATTTGCGTTCAGCACTTGCTGAGGTGGGTAATTCTGAACAGGGTGTGTTTGTGTGGATTGATGATGGTAAAAAAGTAGATGTCTGTGGACGACTGGATAAAAGTGCCAAGAGTGTTCATGAGATTGCCGAGCCTTATCGCACCATCGGTGTGGGGGCTCAGATTCTAAGGTATCTTGGTGTGTCAGACATGAAACTTTTGTCCAGTACCGACAAATTTAACCTATCAGGTTTTGGACTTAACATTGTAGAAATCAAGCCACAGCCTTGATTTGGTCAAATATACCAACCGAACTTAAAAACTGGTATGGTTTTCGTTCGTGGTGAGCTTGTCGAACCATGACCGAAAACCGTTCTACCCTTCGACTAGGCTCAGGGCGAACGGTTTTGGTGGTTTTGGAAGTTAAAAAATCATAAATCCCCAAACGGGGATTTTTTTATGCTTAAAATTGGCGATTTTCAAACCGTTCAAATAACACTCGCTCTTCATCGCTCCATGCGGTTTTTTGCATATTTTCATCGGTGCGGACGATGACCGATTCGCCACGAGCAACTATTTTTTGTTGGGCATGGCTAAAATATTCACACTCAAAAATAAGGCTGGTGTTGCCGATTTTTTGGATGCGAATACCGATGAGTAGGGTGTCAGGGAAATTGACAGGGGCAAGGTATTGGCAGTTGGAGCTTGCTAAAATGGTAAGTAAATCACTGCGTTGTAAAGTCATGCCAATCGCCCGAAAATAACTTGTGCGAGCCGACTCAGCATAGCGATAATAGATGACATTGTTTAGGTGGTTAAAAGCGTCCATCTCTCCCCATGCCACAGGTTGAACATGAACAACAGGATAGTTGCGTAGGGCGGTGGGGCGGTCATCACTTGTCAAAATGGGGTTAAAAATTTGCTCAATGGCTTTCATGGCGATTCCTTAGTTTTCCCAATGGGAGTTAGAATTTTTTAAAATTTGTACGCTTTGTAAAGGCTCATCTTTGGGGCTGTTGGCAAGCAGTTCATAAAATAAGTACAACGCATCTTGGGTGCTGTTGAGTTTGGTGGGTTTGTTGTCAGGGTTGATTTGGGTGTTGCCACCATTTAGGGTGATGTAGCTTTCAAGCTGGCTTTTGGCTTCGGTGAGATAGGCATTGGTTTGTTCTTTGTCTCGGATATTTGCCGAACCTATGGCAAGCGATAGGAGCATGGTGGTGTCATGAAGTAGTATGTCTTTGCGGTTTAGGGTGGCGTGGTGATTTTGCTGATTGCGTAAAAAGGCTTGCAAATCTCGCATTTTGACAATGTGGGCTTGCCAAGCATCAGGTTGATTTTTTAGGGCGGTTAGGCGAGCGATGTCGGCATCTAGACTTTGGGCAAGTGCTGATTTGACAGGGTTTGCCATACCTTCGGTTTGGGGCAGTTGCCACTGTATTGCTCGTAAGGCGGTGAGTGTGCTTTCGTAGTTGCCTTGTTCAAAAAGTTGGTTGACTAGCCCAAGCTGAATATAGATGAGTTCACGGTCTTTGTGGGAGGTGTCAGCGTTTTGTGATTGGGCGGGTAGGGTGTCAGTTGGGGTTAGGGCAAAAATGCGATCATCTATGCTATTTAGGCGTGTATCTAGCCCATCAATGGTGGCAAGACGTTCGTCCACTCGCCCCACGACTGATTCAAAGGCAATATACAGCCAGACAATACCACTGGCAAGCAAAACGATGACAAGCCACTGTAATCGCATAAGTACACGGCGAGCTTGTTCGGCTTGGTATTTTAAATCGTCCTTATCATCGGTTGGTTTGGTTTGGTTGTTCATCGTTTTGCTTTGTGAATTTTTGTAAAGTTGTCAATAGAGTGTTGTTGTGCAAATCATTAATACATACCACCATGCTGTCAGGGTAGGCAAGCTTGGCTAACTTACTTAATCGCTCACCCAACGCCAAAAAGGTGGCATTGTGTTGTTGTTTGTCAAACTGTCGCCACACGTCCAAACTCATGCCACTACTGATGAGCACATACAAATGGGCATTTTTGGGCAGATTTTGGTAAAAATGCTCAAATTGCATTGCCATGTCATTGGGGGTTTGACGTTCATAAAACTCAATGGGCAACACCTTGACACCACGTTGCACCAACATATCGTGTAAAAGTCGCCGACCACCCACGCCACGCCATATCATGATACTGTCGTGTTGCCCCATGTGTGTAAAATGGGGTAATTGTATCATGCCTTCGTTGCTCATGGGTAGTCCAAACTCGGCAGGTGTGATGACTGTAAAGCCAAACTCTACCAACGCATCTTTGGTTGGCTGACCCACTGCTATCATGGTGGGGTGGTGAGGCAGGTTGCTGGCGTGATGTATGTTTTGTTGTTTTAAAAAGCTGATTGCACATCGCACCGCCTCCACACTCACCACCACGACTGTGTCAATGTTGCCTTGTATGAAGGTTGCCCAATACATATTTTCCATATCGGTCAGACTGTCAAAAGGCACAATGGACAGTAAAGGCAAATGCACACTAGGCATATCAAGAGTCAAGGTGTTTGCCTTGTGGTTGGGGCGAGTGTTGATAAATAGGTTCATGCTTGGTCGTACATTGCCTTTAAAATGTCGTCTGCCCCTTGTGAGCGTAACGCTTGGGCGATGTCTTGCCCTAGTTTGATTGCTTGGCTTTCGTCATTGATTTGGGTGCTTTGATTGGCAACAAGCAATGTTTTGCCATCTGGCGTACCCACACGCCCTTCCATGCTAAGTGTTTGTCCGTCAAAGGTAGCAAAGCCTGCAATTGGTACTTGACAACCGCCTTCTAGGGCGTGATTCATCGCTCGCTCGGCAAGTACACACAGGCGAGTTATGCTGTCGTTTAGGGGGGATAATAATGATAAAGTATCCGCATCATCAGCACGACACTCAATCGCCAACGCTCCTTGACCGACCGCAGGCAGGCTTAGGGCGGTGTTTAACTCATGGCGAATGCGATTGTTTAACCCCAATCTTTGTAACCCACTCGTGGCAAGGATAATCGCATCATATTCGCCATCGTCTAGTTTGGT
Source organism: Moraxella oblonga NBRC 102422 (assembly GCF_001598275.1). GTDB lineage: Bacteria > Pseudomonadota > Gammaproteobacteria > Pseudomonadales > Moraxellaceae > Moraxella > Moraxella oblonga. The sequence goes on along the minus strand of NZ_BCYQ01000016.1, from coordinate 4,245 downwards.
AAGACGTGTACCAACATTGCCACGTAACGAACGAATCTCCAAATCTGGGCGGTGATGTCTAAGCTGGCACTCACGGCGTAGGCTTGATGTGCCGACAATCGCCCCTTGGGGTAGGTCATTGATATGAGTGTATTGGTTGGATACAAAAGCATCAGTTGGAGTGTGGCGAGTCAGATATGCTCCAAGCGTCAAGCCGTCAGGCAATACCATAGGTACATCTTTTAAAGAATGCACAGCAATGTCTGCCTTGCTATCAAATAATGCTTGCTCCAACTCTTTGACAAATAAGCCTTTTCCGCCGATTTTGGCAAGGGGTGTGTCTAGGATTTTGTCGCCACGAGTTACCATAGTTAGTAGCTCAATTTGTAAGTCTGGATACAATGCCATAAGACTGTCTTTGACAAAATTGGCTTGCCATAGAGCAAGGGGGCTTTGACGGGTAGCAATGGTGAGTGTTTTCATGAATTATCCAAAAATATCGGTTGGCGTATCTTAGCATTTTTGGGGTTAAAGGGCAAAATTTTTTGGGTGTTTTGTGTTTGGTATGATTATGGGGAGTGATTGTCATTTTTGTGGTGAATTTCTATAAACGCAACAATAGCAACAAACAACAAAACGACACCAAACAATGCGGTAAATATCATGATTAACAACCATTCAGTCTTTTTTCTCTGCTCAATCAGATTGACGGTGTCTTGGTAGCTTCTGACCGTTTTGCCATTGATTTCTAGTGTTACCAGTTGTCTGTATGGAGCGTGATACCACAAAAAATCTGGCTGAATATAATAGCCGATTTTGGCAGGTTGATTTTTATACTCGTCTGGCAAATATCTGCTGTTAAAACATCTACCATCTTTGTGCGTATCGCCATAATCACAAAAATATTCATGTCCATGAGCCGAATTGGGATTTTGCACCAAAATTGGCATGGCATATTCAACGAGTTCCCTATCACAATTACGCCTTTTTCCACAGCTTAAATAATACATGTGGCGGTAACTTTTTAAATAACCACTTTCGTACAGAAGCTCATTTTCATTGGGAAAATGATTGCCAATTTTAATGAGTGGCATGAATACAAGTTCTAATAGCACAAGCAATGGCACCAATGGTAAGGCAATGCTCGTCATGATGAAAAATCTTTTTGTCCACGTCATGTTGTTAATTTCAAAACGGCACTTCACTCACCCATTCTAGCCACGCCCCATGTACAGGGTGTTTTAGGCGTAGGCGATGAGCGTGTAAATTTAGGCGATTGGATAAATGTAAAGCCACATCATCAGCATAAATGGGGTCGCCTATCATCACATGACCGATATGAACACAATGCACACGCAACTGGTGCGACCGTCCCGTGATGGGGTATAAGGCAAGGCGAGTTACAGGGTAGCTTTTACCATCAAAAGAGCGAAGTTCGTGGTGCATGACCTCATAGTGAGTTACCGCTTTTTTTGACCAGCTTGTGTCTGTGATATGACGTGGTTTGGTGGTGGGTTCATAGCGAACGGGTATGTCAATTACGCCTTTTTTGTCGTTACGCTCTATCGTACCAAACACCACCGCTTGATATTCTTTGGTGGGAATGCGGTCTATGAACTGCTTGGATAAATGGGTCTGGGCATGTTCATTTTTACCAAAAATAATCAGTCCTGAGGTGTCCATATCTAACCTATGGACGAGTTTGATGTTGGGATATACTCTAAGCAGGCGTGATTGTAGGCTTACTTTTAGAGTACGACCGTCCACACTGAGTAATCCAAAAGGTTTGTCTCCTACCCAAATGTCATCATCTTCGTAAATGGTAATGGATTTGATAAAATCTTTAAAAAAATCATCATCATAAGTACGTTCTTGGGCGTTCATTTGGGCGATTTTATCATCAGTTAGGCGATCGTGTTTGGTCATGGGCTTACTGTTGTATTGATAAGGTGAATGGGTGATTTTGGTAAATTCAATCATCATTTGACAAAAATTTTGTTATTATAGCAGAAGTTTTAACATTGATTATGATTGTTTGTGATATTTATATTTTTTCATTAGACTTCCTGCAAAACTAGGTTTTTCATTCACCCTGAGCTTGTCGAAGGGTAGGAAAACAGTGGCGGTTCGACAAGTTCACCACGAACGGTTTTCCTTGTTTTTGAGTTTTGCAGGAAGTTTATTGAAAAAAACCAATCAATCACCATTAAACATATATTATTTTCCTATTTTTAGTTTTTAAGGTAAAAACATGACTATTATTAATGCCACTGATGCAACCTTTGCAAAAGATGTACTCCAATCAGACAAGCCTGTGCTTGTAGATTTTTGGGCAACTTGGTGTGGTCCTTGCCGTGCGATTGCACCTGTATTAGAAGAGTTGGATGCTGAATACGCCGATAAAGTCCAAATTGTCAAAATTGACGTAGATGCCAACCCAGAGGTTTCTGCACAGTTTGGTATTCGTAGTATTCCAACGCTTTTTGTATTCAAAAATGGCGAAAAAGTAGACACCGTCATTGGTGGTCGCCCAAAATCTGAATTTGTGGCATTGCTTGAAAAGCATTTATAATTTATAATCACAAATCACCTTTCTTATAGCATTGGTTTTACCGCCAATGCTTTTCAATTTTTTGGTTATGCCATGACACAATACGCTCCTACTGATGAACAGTTGTCTGCTCTAAGCATGGCGATGACAGGTGATTCTTTCAAGATTGTGGCGTATGCAGGTGCGGGTAAAACCACCACACTCAAACTTATCAGTGAGAATTTGCGTGGGCGTGGGTTGTATTTGGCATTCAATAAATCCATTGCCAACGAAGCACAGGGCAAGTTTCCTGCCAATGTGCATTGTCAGACCTTTCATTCTTTGGCATTTCGTCATGTGCCTAGAAACATCACTGCCAAGGTTAGCTTGCCACGACTTACCCCCATTCGTCTTGCCGAAGAATTAAAATTACCTACCATACAGGTGGATAGGTATGTAGATGGCATAAAAAGGTCGGTCACGCTTAGCCCTGTTAAACTTGCCAACATCATCAGCGACGCAATCACCACCTTTTGCAAAACATCAAGCAGTTATCCTGCACCACGTCACATCACGCCCCCTGCTTGGTTATCCGACACCGATAAGGTGCGTTTACAGGAGTTTTTGTATCCTGCCTTTGAACATCGTTGGCTGTCGTCTATTGATCCACGCCACCCAGCAGGCATTGGACATGACATTTATTTAAAATTATGGACACTATCCAACCCTATTATTCCTGCTGATTTTATTTTATTTGACGAAGCCCAAGATGCCGACCCTTTGATGATGAGTGCACTGCTAAAACAACAAAAACAGACCATCTATGTGGGAGATGCTCATCAGCAGATTTATGAATGGCGTGGGGCAACCAACGCCATGAAACGACTGCCTTACCCTGCGACACTGCTCACGCAGTCATTTCGTTTTGGTAATGAGATTGCCAAAGTTGCCAATGTTTTTTTAAAAGCACTCCAAGAGACCATACCACTCATCGGCAACCCTGCCATACCCTCCCAAGTGGGTAAACTCACCATGCACAAAGATGCCATTTTGTGTCGTACCAACGCAGGGGCAATGGCAAAACTTTTGACAGGACAAAAACAAGGTCATAAAGTGGCATTGCAGGCAGACCATCAGCGTATGCTTAGATTTTGTCAAGGGGCAAAAAGTTTACAGCAGGGCAAATCGGTTTCTGGCATTGCCGAGCTTGCGTATTTTAATCATTGGCGAGAGGTTAGGGAATTTAGTGAGACAGGTGAAGGTAGTGATTTAAAAACATGGGTCAAACTCATTGATGAGCATGGTATTGATACCATGACACAGGCGATAGGTCATTTGTGTGAGCCTGTTGGGGCAGATTATGTGATTTCTACTGCTCACAAATCCAAGGGCTTAGAGTGGGGACGAGTGCAAATTGCTGATGATTTTTTGTACGACATCAATCGCCAAGTGGTCAAAATCAGCCCAGAAGAGTTGCGTCTTTTGTATGTGGCTTGTACTCGTGCCAAAAATGTGCTGGACGTAGGCAAAATCAGCCCACTATTAAGGGCATTGACGGACAAAAAATTGGTGTATGGTTAATTTATAAAATGATTAAAAATCAATTGGTTAATGATATTTTCTTAAAAAATTATAAAAAACACTTTACAAGATAGATTTTATCTGTATAATAAGCGGTCATTGAGTTTGTGAATTTACAAAAATAAACAAATTCCAAAAATTTTTTAAAATATGTT
>NZ_BCYQ01000015.1 GCF_001598275.1 Moraxella oblonga NBRC 102422 | reverse complement strand
GGGCTAATCTAGTACAGTCCCTAAAATTATCCTCTTTTTGCAATGAACCGTAAATTTTATGGAAATTTGGACGTAGTTAGTGAATTAAAAACATCCACAGGAATAATGTGATGAGCTTGAATGGGTGCATTTTCTGCTCTTTGAGTAGTATTGTTTGTCATAAATCTTCTCCAAATAAATCATTAAAAAAATCAAACCAATGCACAAGAACGAAGTGCCCAACCTATCGTCATATTTTGCTCTTTCAGAGCATTTCTTAGCGGCTCAGACATAAAAACAGAGCCAACCAGTCTTGGGTCATTCCAAATGTCAATATCGCAGTTGCTTGCTGTCGCATCAACCTCAACAACACCATCTCTTACACCCCCTTGCTCGGCATAGGTACCATCTTCAAACTGACTCATGGGGTGTGGTATAAATGCCAAGATACCTTTACTTTGAGATTTTGCAAGATAATGACGCTTCTCACAAAAGTTAAAAAAATAAAAAATTTCATCAGACCACAGTTTTCCTGTGTTGATATCGTATATTTGTAATGGTGTTAGCGTGCTTTCTCCCAATCTAAATTGTTTAAAAATATTGGCACACCTTTCACGCATAATAATACAGCCACCTTTAATTTCAAAAACATACTCATCATCTTGTGGATATTCATATTCATTATTAAATCCTGCCCAAAGGCTGTCTGGCAAGACCTCAAATTTTTCTAAGCCTCTCATTTTATGTTCAATTTCAAGACCATAAGCACTGACTTTTTTATACCTTGCAAGTAGTTCTGGGTTATTTTCATCTTTAATAAACTCCATGTGTGTCCTGTGATATAAAGGAAAATCATAAAGAGTTGGAATATTCATGCCAATAGAATAAATATCAACAGACAATCTGCCATAATATACAGCTTGATTACTCATCTCACTTCTCCTTTAACCAAGATAATGTGGTGTGCTTGTGGAAAAACGCTCATAATAAATTCCTTAAAATAAAAAATAAAATGTTAAGTTAAATTAATTGACAAGATTTTATATGATTATCCAGCGTATTGACTGGATAATCCCAAAATCAAACAATCCCAATCTTCAGCCCGTAGGTTGGGTTAAATGACAGTGAAACCCAACGGTTTAAGCCCTGAAATTGTTGGGTTTCGTACCTCAACCCAACCTACGGGCTCAATAACACATTGGGTTAAATCCCAATCTTTTACCATACCCGCATTATGCAATGCTTGATATAATCTATCAGACAAAAATACAGAGTTCATTAACATAGGGTCATGCCAAATATCCAAATCACAATTTGGTGCTTCTTGGGACAATACAAGCTCTCCTTCCCAAGGGTGATAAACATGACGATTATATCCATTTCGTTCATAACCAGAATAATGACATGATTTACTTTTTTCAGGAATTATATAATGTCGCCATTCAGCAAGATCAAAAAAATAAAAAAATCTTTCATCATCAGGTTCTAGCGTTGCCATATTATAAATTTGGAGCTTTACCAATTTGCTGTTCCCTAAATTAAATTTTTGAAAAAGCTCACCACATTGCTCACTTAATACCAATTGACGACCTGTGATTTTAAACACACTTAAGTTAGGGTCTGGGCTATTTACATCACTTGTCCATAATTTATTGGGCAAGATATTCATTCCATGAAAATCCCTAGATTGACCCCATGCCTTTTCGGTTAATGACTGTAAATATTGCAACTCAGCCTCTTCTTCAGTGGTAAAAGTAATATTACTATTAACCACTTGGGCATTATGTTGCTTATGTTCTAGTACAAATTGTCTTTTATAATCAACATGGGAATAACCATTACCAATATAAAAAGATTTAGCCCAACCAAAAACCTCACTAATCCAAACAGTTTGATTGCTCATCTGACCCCTCCTTTAACCAAGATAATGTGGTGTGCTTGAACTGAAGTATAGTCTGACATCATAATCTCCAAAATATTAAATTAAATTATCAAGAATACAAGGCACGAAATCAAAATCAGCAATTATATTGGCATTACTTAATTCCATATACAACCTATCGGACAAGAAAAGTGAATCCCATAACATTGGGTCATGCCAAAGGTCTATATCACAGTTTAATGCTTCATCTGATAATGTTAGTTTTTCATTGCTGTACAAACGATACTGGTACGCATCATAGCCATGTTTCTGATAACCAATCGACCGACAAGCATTGCTACTTTTTTCAGGCAATAAATAATGTCGCCATTCTGCAATGTCTAAAAAATAAAAAAATCGTTCATTATCAGGTTCTAGCGTTCCCATATTATAAATTTGAAGTTTCACCAATTTGCTATTACCCAAATTAAATTGCTGAAAAAGCTCGCCACATTGCTCGCTTAATATCAAATAACGACCTGTAATGGTAAATGCATTTAAGGCTGGGTCTGGTGTACGCACATCCCTTGTCCATAATTTACTGGGTAAAATATTCATGCCTTGCAAATCAGGAGATTTCCCCCAAGCCTTTTTTGAAAGCAAGCTAAGTTCTTGCAACTCCTTTTCTTCTTCAGGAGTAAATACCATATCACTATCAACCACTTTGGCATTGTGTTGCTTATGCTCCAAAATAAACATTCTTTTATAGTCAATATGCGGATAACCTATGCTAATATAGAAATGTTCTGCTGTACGCAAAACGCTACTAAACCATACAGTCTGATTGCTCATTTTAAATCTCCTTTAACCAAAATAAAACTGTATGCTTGTGGATAAACACTCATGATAAATTCCTTAAAATAAAAAATAAAATGTTAAGTTAAATTAATTGACAAGATTTCATATTCCATTGATAAATCATATTCTCATCATTTAAAGTTTGATATAATTTATCAGACATGAAAATTGAACTGCCTAACATAGGATCGTGCCATAAATCAATATCACAATCCAATATGGATTTATTCACTTCAAGTGTATTTGGTTGTATAGGAATTCCACGAGTTGAATATCTTTTTGCTCCTTGTATATAAACAAAGGTTTCATCAGACTGCGGATAATTAATATATTGCCTATGCTCGCATAAATTTAAAAAATAAAAAATCTCATCAGACCATAATTCTCTAGTCTCATATTCATAAATTTTTAATGGCGTTAAAGTTGTTTGACCTAGATTAAACTGCTGTAGAATTTTTGCACAGGGTTCTCTTAGAATTATCCCTCCTATTAGTACCTGAAATATATATTCTTCATTTTTTGGTAACGGATTTTTATTACTTGTTACCCACAAACTATCTGGCAATATTTCATATTTATTAAATTGACTGTTTAAGTTTGATATAACGCCACCATAACCACTTAACCGTTTATGTTTTACAATCAAATCCTGATTGTCTTCATCTGCATAAAGTTCTAGCAAACTTGTTTGATAAGCAGGAAAATCATACAATGTCGGAATATTCATACCAATTGAATAAATATTAACATATTCAAAGGACATAGAACCAACATACACATTTTTATCAAACATAAATCACCTATTTTTAAAAAATATACTCACCGAACTATAAATTTAATACAGTCTTGTAGGGGGCAATTGCAATTTACCCCTACGGACAATGGCTAATTTTGTACCATTTTTAAAGTTGTTTTGGTATAAATGCAGTATTGTAAACAAAAAAGCCCACCGAAGTGGACTTTTTTAGCTTCAAGGTTTAAATCTGTGGATTGTCGCCTTGTCCTAGCTCATCAGCAAAGGCTTTGGCAAAGTCATCAACCGCCGCCGTTTGCTCTGCATTACCAAGTAGCACATTATCAGCGACAATGTTGGCTTTATTGGCTTGCTCGGCTTTACGTTTGCGATTTTGGTGATATGCCAAACCTGTACCTGCAGGAATCAAACGACCTACAACCACATTTTCTTTTAGACCTGTCAAATCATCCACTTTACCCATCGTAGCAGCAGCAGTTAAGACACGAGTAGTCTCTTGGAAAGATGCTGCCGAGATGAAGCTTTCGGTTGCCAAGGATGCTTTGGTAATGCCCAGTAGTTGACGTTCGTACTGTACAGGGAACTTGTTGTTGGCGATAAGCTCAGCATTCAAAGCACGAATCTTAGTATATTCGGCTTGGTCGCCTTTGAAGTAGCTAGAATCACCACCGTCCACAATCTCAACTTTACGAAGCATTTGACGTACAATGACTTCAATATGCTTGTCGTTGATTTTTACACCTTGCAAGCGGTAAACTTCTTGGACTTCTTCTACGATGTAGTTGGCAAGTGCTGTTTCACCTTTAAGACGCAAAATGTCATGTGGATTTTGTGGGCCGTCAGACACCACCTCACCACGCTCTACACGCTCACCCTCAAAGACGTTGATTTGACGCCATTTTGGAATGAGTTCCTCATGGATATTACCTTCATCGTCAGTAATGATGAATCGGTTTTTGCCTTTGGTTTCTTTACCAAACGATACCACACCACTCACCTCAGCCATGATGGCATGGTCTTTTGGTTTGCGAGCTTCAAAGAGGTCAGCAACGCGTGGCAAACCACCTGTAATGTCCTTCGTACCTGAGGTTGCTTGTGGTACACGACCCAGTACTGTACCTGCAGTCACATCTTCACCATCTGCCACACGAATTACAGTTTCGGCAGGTAGGAAATACACCACTTCTTTACCATCAACGGTATTTAGAATTACCGCAGGACGCAAATCTTTGGCAACGCTTGGGCGATCTTTGATTGCCAAAATCTCAAACGAACTCATGCCTGTCATTTCATCTGTTTTCATGGTGGCGGTCATGCCATCGGTAATGTCACTAAACCGTGCTCTACCTGCAAACTCAGTAATGATGGGGTGAGTATGTGGATCCCACTTAGCAACCACATCACCTGCATTTACTGCTGTCTCATCACGCACCAAGACGGTAGAACCATAAGGCACTTTGTAACGCTCACGCTCACGCCCTTGTGCATCAGTAATACCAATCTCAGCAGAACGAGAAACAACCACCAAATGACCTTCGGCATTCTCTACCGTTTTCATATTACGGAAACGCACCGTACCTGTATTGCTCACAGACACGCTATTGTCTACTGATGTGGCAGAAGCTGCACCACCCACGTGGAAAGTACGCATGGTTAGCTGAGTACCTGGTTCACCGATGGACTGAGCTGCCATAACACCCACAGATTCGCCAATATTCACCAAATGACCACGAGCTAAATCACGACCGTAGCACTTGGCACATACACCATGATGAGCTTCACAGGTAATCACTGAACGCACATAAACTTCATCAATGGCGTTTTTGTCAAGCACTTCTACCAAACGCTCATCAATCAAGGTATTTTTGGCAATAATCACTTCACCGTTAGCATTAATCACATCTTTGGCGGTAACACGACCAAGTACACGGTCACCTAAACGTTCTACGATTTCACCACCATCAATCACAGGTGTCATAAGCTGACCTGCATCTGTACCACAATCATCATGAGTGATAACCAAATCTTGTGCCACATCCACCAAACGGCGAGTGAGATAACCCGAGTTGGCAGTTTTCAAAGCGGTATCAGCAAGACCCTTACGGGCACCATGCGTAGAGATAAAGTACTGCAATACCGACAAACCTTCACGGAAGTTTGCCTTGATTGGCGTTTCAATAATCGAGCCATCTGGTTTTGCCATCAAGCCACGCATACCAGCAAGCTGACGAATCTGGGTGGCACTACCACGAGCACCAGAGTCCGCCATCATGTAGATGGAATTGAAAGATTTTTCTTTTTCTACCGTACCATCATTAAGAGTTACCAAATCTACTGATAGGTTATCCATCATCGCATTGGCGATTTTGTCAGCAGTACGAGACCAAATGTCCACAACCTTGTTGTAGCGTTCGCCTGCGGTAACATAACCTTGTTCAAACTGCTGTTCAATATCACGCACTTCGGCATCAGCCGTATCAACAATCTCTTTTTTGGCTGGTGGAATGACCATATCTTCCATACCAATAGAGATGCCTGACAAAGTCGCTTGGGCAAAACCCAAGTACATCAAATGGTCAGCAAATAGAACCGACTCTTTCACACCCAATTTACGATAGCATGAATTGAGCAATTTAGAGATGTTTTTCTTGGTCATCTCTTTGTTACATTCTTCAAATGCCATACCTTCTGGCATGATATTCCAAATCAGAAGGCGACCTGCTACGGTGTCTTTGATTTCGGTTTTGGTGGTTTTTTCACCAGTTTTTTCGTCCAAAATGGTCTCGGTAACACGCACCTTGATTTTGGCATTGACAGACAAATCATCAGAACCAATAGCACGCAAAGCCTCATTTACAGTACTAAACACCATATCCTCACCTTTGGCAGTAAGGTGACTACGGCTGATATAGTAAAGACCCAACACAACATCTTGAGATGGTACAATGATAGGCTCACCGTTGGCAGGAGATAATACGTTGTTGGTAGACATCATCAATGCACGTGCTTCAAGCTGTGCTTCTAGAGTCAATGGCACGTGTACTGCCATCTGGTCGCCGTCAAAGTCAGCGTTAAATGCCGCACAGACCAGAGGGTGTAGCTGAATGGCTTTACCTTCAATCAAGACAGGTTCAAAGGCTTGCAAACCTAGACGGTGCAAGGTTGGCGCACGGTTTAGCAAAACTGGGTGCTCACGAATGACACTAGCCAGCATATCCCAAACGACTGGATCTTCACGCTCCACCATCTTTTTGGCAGCTTTAATGGTTTGGGCAATGTTGTTTTGCAACAACTTAGCATAAGTAAATGGTTTGAACAGCTCCAATGCCATTTTCTTGGGCAGACCGCACTGATGTAGGCGTAGTGTAGGACCAACCACAATCACCGAACGACCCGAGTAGTCCACACGTTTACCCAAAAGGTTTTGACGGAAACGACCTTGTTTACCTTTGATCATGTCAGCCAAAGATTTGAGTGGGCGTTTGTTTGAGCCTGTGATGGCTCGCCCTCGGCGACCGTTATCAAGCAGGGCATCGACCGCTTCTTGGAGCATACGTTTTTCGTTACGCACGATGATGTCAGGGGCATTTAACTCCAAAAGGCGTTTCAAACGATTATTACGGTTAATGACACGGCGGTACGAATCGTTCAAATCAGACGTGGCAAAGCGACCACCTTCAAGCGGTACAAGTGGACGCAAATCAGGTGGCAATACAGGCAATACTGTCATCACCATCCATTCTGGTTTGTTGCCAGAGTCACGGAAAGATTCCAAAAGTTTTAGGCGTTTAGACATCTTTTTGAGTTTGGTCTCTGATGAGGTATTCGGAATTTCGGCACGAAGCTCATCAATCTCACCATCCACATCAATGTCTTTTAGCAAATCTTGGACAGCCTCAGCACCCATCTTGGCAATAAATTCATCACCATATTGCTCTAAGGCGTTAAAATACTGCTCATCATCTAAAAGTTGATATTTTTCAAGACCTGTCATGCCTGGGTCAGTTACGATATAGCTTTCAAAATAAAGCACACGTTCAATATCACGCAAAGTAATATCAAGCAAAAGACCAATACGGCTTGGTAGTGATTTTAAAAACCAAATATGAGCAACAGGCGAGGCAAGCTCAATATGCCCCATGCGTTCACGGCGAACTTTGGCAGCCGTAACTTCTACACCACATTTTTCACAAATGATGCCTTGAAATTTACGGCGTTTATATTTACCACACAAGCACTCAAAATCTTTAACAGGCCCAAAGATTTTGGCACAAAACAAACCATCACGCTCAGGTTTAAATGTGCGATAGTTGATGGTTTCAGGTTTTTTGACTTCGCCATGAGACCATGATTTGATGGTGTCAGGGCTTGCCAACGAGATTTGAATGCTGTCAAATTCTTTCATGCCGTTGTCGGCAGGGTTTTTCATGATGTCTAATAAATCTTTCAAATGAGTTCTCCGCTTAATTCATTTTCATCTTGCGTGGGTATTTGCATGGCAAACACCCGATTAACAGCAATTATTTGTTCTCTTTTAGGTCAATGTTGATTGCCAACGAACGAATTTCTTTGGTCAACACATTAAACGACTCAGGCATGCCCGGATTCATGTATTGCTCACCGTCAACGATGTTTTTATACATACGGGTACGACCTTCCACATCGTCTGATTTGACAGTAAGCATTTCTTGTAGAGTATAGGTTGCTCCATACGCCTCCAATGCCCAAACCTCCATCTCACCAAAACGCTGACCACCAAACTGAGCCTTACCACCCAGTGGTTGCTGAGTAACAAGCGAGTAAGAACCAGTAGAACGGGCATGCATTTTATCATCAACCAAGTGGTTTAGTTTGAGCATATACATATAACCAACCGTTACAGGGCGGTCAAATTTTTTACCCGTACGTCCATCGTATAGAGTTTGCTGACCTGTTTCATTTAAACCTGCCAATTTCAACAACTCTTTGATTTGGGTCTCTTTGGCACCATCAAATACAGCTGTACCCATTGGCACGCCAGCACGTAGATTTTGAGCCATCGCTACAATATCTTCGTCTGACAAGCTGTCCAAATCCACCTGCTCACCGCCGACTTGGTTGTAAATTTTGTCTAAAAATTCACGAAGTTCAGATACTGCCACCTGTGAGCGAAGCATGTCGTTGATTCTGTCGCCCAAGCCACGAGCCGCCATACCCAAGTGCGTCTCCAAAACCTGACCAATATTCATACGAGAGGGTACACCAAGTGGGTTAAGCACGATGTCCACAGGGTTGCCATTTTCATCATAAGGCATGTCCTCCACAGGCATGATGCGAGAGACGACACCCTTGTTACCATGACGACCCGCCATCTTATCACCAGGTTGGATACGGCGTTTGACTGCCAAATAGACCTTGACAATCTTTTGAACGCCATGTGCCAAATCATCATTGGCAGTCAATTTGGCTTTTTTCTTGGCAAATTTATCATCAATCTCTGCTTGCTTGTCGGTCAAAAATTCAGAAATTTGAGTCAAACGCTCCGAAATTTCTTCTTCGGCAGGTTGAATGTCAAACAAAGTATTAAGCGGTAGATTTTCTAAATCTTGTGCGGTCAAAATCGTACCTGACTTAAAGCCAGCTCCGCCTGAGACTTTTTTGCCTGTCAAAAGTGCAATCACACGTGAGCGAGCTGCCGCCTCAAAAATCACAAGCTCTTCTTTTAAGTCCTTGCGATAATCATCAAGCATCGCTTTTTCAATCGCTTTGGCACGGCTATCTTTTTCCAAACCATCACGAGTAAACACCTGCACATCAATCACCGTACCTTTGGTTGATGATGGTACACGAAGTGAAGTGTCTTTAACGTCAGCTGCTTTTTCACCAAAAATCGCACGTAGCAGTTTTTCTTCTGGGGTTAACTGACTTTCACCTTTGGGAGTAACCTTACCCACCAAAATATCACCTGCATCTACTTCTGCACCGATATAGACGATACCTGCTTCATCTAGGTTGGCAAGAGCCGCTTCACCCACGTTTGGAATATCGGCAGTGATTTCCTCTGGACCCAATTTGGTATCACGAGCCACACACGTTAGCTCTTGAATATGAATGGTGGTGAAACGATCTTCTTGGACAACACGCTCAGACAGCAAAATGGAGTCCTCAAAGTTATAACCATTCCACGGCATGAATGCCACACGCATGTTTTGACCAAGTGCCAACTCACCCAAATCCGTAGAAGGACCATCTGCCAAAATATCGCCCTTAGCAATCACATCACCAGCATTAACGATAACACGTTGGTTGATACAGGTATTTTGGTTGGAGCGAGTGTATTTGATGAGATTGTAAATATCAATACCTGCTTCGCCTGCGGTCATTTCACTTTCGTGAACACGCACAATCACACGGCTGGCATCAACTTCCTCAATCACACCACCACGCTTGGCAACCACACACACGCCACTGTCACGAGCCACGTGGCGTTCCATGCCTGTACCGACAAGTGGTTTATCACTACGCAGGGTTGGCACAGCTTGACGTTGCATGTTTGAACCCATCAAGGCACGGTTAGCATCATCGTGTTCTAGGAACGGAATGAGCGATGCGGCCACTGATACCACTTGACGGGGTGATACGTCCATATGAGTTACTTTATCAGGACTCATACGTACTGACTCACCTTGATAACGTACCATAACCATTGGGTCGGTCAGCTCACCATGCTCATTCATGGGTGAATCTGCTTGAGCAATTACCATGCCTACTTCTTCAATGGCAGAGACATAATCAATGTCATCTGTTACCTTACCATCAACCACACGGCGGTATGGTGTCTCTAAGAAACCAAATTTGTTGGTTTTAGCAAATACCGCCAAAGAGTTAATCAAACCAATGTTTGGACCTTCGGGTGTTTCAATCGGACAGACACGACCATAATGCGTGGTATGTACGTCACGCACCTCAAAACCTGCACGCTCACGAGTCAAACCACCTGGACCAAGTGCTGATACACGGCGTTTATGAGTAATTTCCGATAGAGGGTTGTTTTGATCCATAAACTGTGAAAGTTGTGATGAACCAAAGAACTCTTTAATAGAAGCTGCTACAGGCTTAGAATTAATCAAATCTTGGGGTTGTAGATTATCAGACTCAGCCATACTTAGACGTTCTTTGACTGCACGTTCCACCCGAGCCAAGCCGATACGGAATTGGTTTTCGGTCATCTCGCCCACCGAACGGATACGGCGATTACCTAGATGGTCAATATCATCTACTTCACCACGACCATTGCGAATTTCAATAAGCATCTTGACCACATCGATGATATCATCTTTGGACAACACACCTTGCTCACGTTGCACATCAATATCATCGCTTTCTACAAAATCACGACCCAAACGGCGATTGAATTTCATGCGACCAACGTTAGACAAATCGTAACGTTCTTGGCTAAAAAACATTTGCTCAAATAGTTTTTCTGCCGTCTCTAACGTAGGTGGTTCGCCTGGACGCATAACTTTATAAATCTCAATCAACGCTTCTTCACGAGTAGTGATGGTATCAGCACGGAGGGTATCGGCGATATATGTTCCATGATCGATGTCGTTGGTAAATAGAATTTTGAATGCTGGCACTTTCTTTTCAAGCAGTCTTACCAAAGTCTCATGTGTAATCAAATCATTAGCACGAGCAACAATCTCATCATCAACCATTACATCTTCGGCAAGCACACGCTCATATAGGTATTCATCAGGCACTGCAAGTTTGGTTAAACCAGATTCCTTAATCTCCTTGATGCGTTTGGCATTGATACGTTTGCCTTGTTCAACAATCACTGTACCATCTGGAGCAACAATATCAAACTGAGCCATTTCGCCTTGCAGACGATCTGCCACCAATTCCATTTCAAAAGAGTTTTCACCCCTAAACACATCTACTGTTTCAAAGAAAGTTGCCAAGATGTCTTTGGTTTCCATACCAATGGCACGCAAAATTACCGTAGCCAACATTTTACGGCGACGGTCAATACGAGCGTACACCAAATCTTTAACATCAAATTCAAAATCAAGCCACGAGCCACGATAAGGAATGATACGGGCATTATAAAGCACCTTACCGCTAGAATGTGATTTGCCTTTGTCATGGTCAAAAAATACACCAGGAGAACGATGAAGCTGTGATACAATCACACGCTCCGTGCCGTTAATAATGAATGTGCCGTTAGCAGTCATGAGTGGGATTTCACCCATATATACTTGACTTTCACGCACATCTTTGATGGTGCCTTTATTGTCCTTATCTTTGACCACAAGGCGGATTTTGACACGCAAAGGAGCAGCAAAGGTTGAACCACGCATGATACATTCGCGCTCATCATACTCAGGCTCACCCAAATAATATTCTACAAATTGGAGTTCAGCATTGCCAGAATGGCTGATGATGGGAAAAATAGATGAGAACGCCGCTTGTAAACCGATGTTGGCACGTGCCGCAGGTTTTTTATGCTCTTGCAAAAACTGCTCGTAAGAATCCACCTGAATGGCGAGTAGATACGGCACGTCCATCACATCGGGCAGACGAGAAAAACTTTTACGAATACGTTTTTTTTCGGTATAAGAATATGCCATTGAGATTCCTTACGTTAAACCTAGAAAAGACACTCTGGCAGAGCGTCCACTAACACAACTTTAAAAACCACATCACCAACGCCAAACCATAAATATCGTTTTAAAGACGAAAAAACACGCCAAATACAATCATGTATTTAGCTTAATCTCAATCTAAAATAGTAAGGTCGTTCGCATGAGGTATGCTTGTCCTTTTTTAAGTGTAATAACACAAAAGGTCAAATTCCCAATTATACATGAAAAAACCCCATAACGCAATAGGCAATATGGGGTTTTTATTTATTTGGTTAGGTCAATTAAGACGCATGTTCCAAATTATTTCAACTCAACAGAAGCGCCAGCTTCTTCAAGTTTCTTCTTGATTTCTTCGGCTTCAGCCTTAGCAACACCTTCTTTAACAGTTTGTGGTGCGCCTT
The DNA here is from genome assembly GCF_001598275.1 of Moraxella oblonga NBRC 102422. Lineage (GTDB taxonomy): Bacteria > Pseudomonadota > Gammaproteobacteria > Pseudomonadales > Moraxellaceae > Moraxella > Moraxella oblonga. The sequence goes on along the minus strand of NZ_BCYQ01000015.1, from coordinate 42,271 downwards.
CAACTAGGTCTTTAGCTTCTTTCAAACCAAGACCAGTTAGCTCACGCACTACTTTAATGACAGCTACTTTCTTATCGCCACCATTAGTTAGAACAACGTTAAAGTCGTCTTTTTCTTCAGCAGCAGGAGCATCGCCAACAGCGGCAGGAGCAGCAGCAAGGGCTGCAGCAGATACGCCAAACTTTTCTTCCATCGCAGAGATAAGCTCAACGATTTCCATTACTGATTTAGCTGCAATCGCATCTAAGATTTGTTCGTTAGTCAATGACATAGCAATTTCCTATGAAATAAAAATTGAATTAAAAATAAAATGAAACTTAAAATTAAGCCTCTGCTTGCATTTTGTCGCGAAGTGCTGCAAGTGTACGAGCCAATTTGCCCGCCGCAGCTTCTTTCATGGTACCCATCAAACGTGCAATGGCTTCGTCGTAGGTAGGTAGGGTTGCAAGTTTATCAATGGATTTTGCATCAATAAATTCGCCTTCAAAAGCTGCACCCTTGATTTCAAACTTGTCGTTAGTCTTGGCAAACTCTTTGAACAAACGGGCAGCTGCACCAGGGTGTTCGTTTGAGAATGCAATCAGAGTAGGACCAACAAAAACATCATTCATGCAAGCAAAATTAGTATCTGCCAACGCACGGCGTAACAAAGTGTTACGAACGATACGCATTTCAACATTTGCTGCACGAGCTTGTTTACGAAGTTCGGTCATCTTAGCTACTGTTACGCCACGAGAATCGGCAACAACAGCAGAAAGGGCAACTTTGGCAGCTTCATTTACTTCAGCAACAATTGCTTGTTTGTCTTGAAGATTTAGTGCCATGGGTTGTCTCCATTTTTTATCACTAAGTGATTTAAATTTACAAATCAAATGATTTGCACCGAAAATACGGCGAGATTTCACCGTCTGCGTAGGCTGATTATTCATTTAGGTTGGTGATTAAAAATAAATACCAACACCTACGGTCTTAGACAGCACAACCCGTTGTGCTGAGCTAAAAATTGGTTCTTTGTTAAAATCAAACGGGTTATTTCAACAAAAACTTTGCCATTATAAGCGAAAAACTACAAAATGCAAGCACTTTTAAGTAAATCATTGAAAATAATAGTTTTTCGCCCAATCCCTAAAGATTATTTGTTGGCACGGTGTGGAACTGGATCAATCGCAAGACCCGGACCCATGGTGCTAGACAGTGTAATCTTCTTGATATAAATACCTTTAGAAGTAGCAGGCTTAGCACGTTTTAGATCATTTAGTAATGCTGTTGCGTTTTGCTCAATTTGCTCGCCAGTAAAACCAACTTGACCGATAGAAGCATGGATAATACCTGCTTTATCAACACGGTATTGAGCCTGACCTGCTTTGGTATTTTTAACAGCAGTTGCAACATCAGCAGTAACAGTACCTACTTTTGGGTTTGGCATTAAACCACGTGGACCCAAGATAGTACCCAATTGACCAACAACACGCATTGCATCAGGAGATGCAATAACCACATCAAAGTCTAAGTTGCCTGCTTTGATACTTTCCGCCAAATCTTCAAAACCAACAACATCAGCACCTGCTTCTTTGGCAGCATCAGCAGCTGCACCTTGTGCAAATACAGCAACACGTTTGGTTTTACCAGTACCAGCAGGTAGGTTGGTAGCGCCACGCACGACTTGGTCTGATTTACGTGGGTCAACACCTAGATTGATGGCGATATCAATAGACTCTTTGAATTTTGCAGGTGGTAGGCTATTTAGGATAGCTACTGCCTCTTCAATGGTGTATAGTTTGCTGCCATCAATTTTTTCATTGATGAGCTTTTGACGCTTGGTTAGCTTAGCCATTATACACCCTCCACATTAAGACCCATAGAGCGGGCGGTACCAGCGATGGTTTTTACCGCAGCTTCTAGGTCAGCAGCAGTCAAATCTGCTTCTTTGGTTTTAACGATTTCTTCAAGTTGGGCACGAGTTACTGTACCTACTTTGTTTTTATTAGGCACACTAGAACCTTTGGCAATACCAGCCGCTTTGCGTAGCAATACTGCCGCAGGTGGCGACTTCATGATGAAAGTAAATGATTTATCACTAAATACAGTGATAACCACAGGCACAGGCAGACCTGGCTCCATGTTGGCAGAAGCGGCGTTAAATTCTTTACAGAACGCCATGATGTTCACACCTTTTTGACCCAAAGCAGGACCAATTGGTGGTGATGGATTTGCCTTACCAGCAGGCACTTGTAGTTTGATGTAGCCATCAATCTTTTTTGCCATGAGAATCTCTCCGAATGGTGGGTAATAACGCCAAAAAGCTCCCCAAGTTGTAAATCAGCACAATGCCGATTCAAGGAAAAAGCCCCAATATTGGAGCTAGGTTGTAATTATACAACAATTAAATAATTTTTTCAACTTTATTAAATTCAAGCTCAACTTCGGTCGGACGGCTAAATACACTGACCGTCAAATATAGCTTGGATTTGTCATAGTCAACCTTTTTCACCATGCCTTTAAAATCCGTAAATGGACCATCAATGATAAGCACTTCCTCGCCTGGCTCAAACATGGTTTTAGGTCGTGGTGCATCTGCACCTTTGTTAATGCGATTTAGGATACGGTCAGCTTCGGCTTGGGTGATGGGTGCAGGATGCTCTGGTGTACCGCCAATAAACCCTGTAATATTTGGGCAACTTCTAACAATGTGCCAAGTATCTTCACGCATTTCCATATTAATAAGCACATAACCTGGAAACAGTTTATGCTCAACGGTACGTTTTTTACCATCTCGCATCTCAATAACTTCTTCGGTTGGCACAAGCACATCACCGAAAAATTCGGTCAGTTCACTGCGTTTAATGCGTTCAATCAACGCACGCTGAACTTGCTTTTCATAACCAGAAAATGCTTGAATGATGTACCAACGCATGATGTTTCCCCAACTTATTTAACTAAAATCAACCCAAATAATGAATGTAACAAAATATCAAATAACCAAATCAACACCCCAAAGACAATCATCACCAAGATGACCTGCCATGTATACTTGACAGTTTCATCTTTGCTTGGCCATGTAACACGGCGAAGTTCAATGCCCGCATCCTTCAATAAAACCTTGAAAGCACGACCTTGATTGGTAAAAGCCAAACAAATTACCGCAAACACAATCAATCCTGCAGTAATGGCAAGCTGTGTTATTGTGTTATTGGCAGGTGCCCAGTATTTGGGTAGATATTGAGAAATCAAGGTGGAGCTGATGAGTGCAACAATAGCAAGCAACCACAAAACCATGTCTTTTGGTGAGCGAGTTTTGGCAACTTCAACCATGTTTTCTTCGGAAACAACGACTGCTTTATGCTTATTAAGCATTTGTTGAGCAGTGGCTTTTGCGTCCGCCAGTTGATTCTCTAAATCGTTTTTGAGATTGTTTTTGTTATCGCTCATGCAAAAGATTTCCTTAAAATAAGGAATGGCTAATTAAAATAGGGAAGTGAGAAAAGATGGCAGGCGATGAAGGACTCGAACCCTCAACCTGCGGATTTGGAGTCCGCTGCTCTACCAATTGAGCCAATCGCCTGTAAGGTGTTAAGGACTGCTATTATATACTTAATTTTGATTTTTGCAAGTACTTTTTGCAAAATTAATAAAATTTTTGGCTTTATTTTAGGTGGATTTGATGTTAAGATATTTTCATTTGGAAAAATACCATGAAAATCCTTTACTTACCCCTAATCGCTGTCGCTTTATCACTAGGTGCGTGTGCCACCACTAATCCCACCTCCAAAACCATCCCAAGCATCATGACAACCAAAACCACCACCCTAACTAGCCCATATGGATTTGATGATACCGTTCGTCTCCTAAAAAACACCATTGAAAGCAAGGGCATGACCACCTTTGCTGTCATCGACCACAAACAAGCAGGTCAGAATGTCGGCTTATCCATGCAACCTGCCACCGTACTCGTCTATGGCAACCCCAAAGCAGGCACACCACTCATGCAAAAAGACCCTACTTTTGCTCTAAGCTTACCCCTAAAAGTACTCGTTACCGAAATCAACGGTCAAGTGCAAGTCATTTACACGCCTGCTGATGAACTCATCAAAGGCAGTAAAATTGAGCCTGCGGACGTAGCAAATACGCTTGCTAATGCCGAAAAACTCATCAAAGCAACGCTTGCCAGCAAGTAATGTAACATACACACAAAGCCATAAGTTAAGATTATGGCTTTTTTAATGACCCCAAATAAATCGCCAACAGCACCAAAAACGCCCCACCCCATTGCCCCCTTGTGATTGACTTATTTAACCAAAAATAATCAATCAGTAGTGTGGCAACAGGTTCGGTCAAAAGCAAAAGCCCTGTCAAAGACAAAGCAATCTTGGGAATGCTATACGCAATCAACCCCCACGCCATACATTGCATGACTGCCCCATACACCAAAATCCAACCCCATGCAGTGAGTGTGGTGGGCAGAATCTGACCTTGATTAAACATCAACATAAGCGGCATGAGCGACACAGTCCCGCCCACGCCCACCAATGTCATCATTGGAAAAATCGCCACTTCTGCCACTTCGTGAGTGCGTCGCACAAAAGACATGGATACCGCCAAAAACGCTCCTGACAAAATCCCTGAAACAAAACCCCACAAGGCAGATGAATTGTGAGCAAACTCTGGGCTTGCGATGAATGCGACACCAATAGATGCCAAAGCAAGGCTAAGTAGTTGCAATTTGGTTTGTTTTTCACCAAACCAAAGAAATCCAATGAGTGCCAAAAAGAAAATTTGCAAACTGTTTAATAGTGTAGAAATGCCCGGCCCTACCGCATGAATACTCTCATGCCACAATCCCAAATCAAGCCCCAACGCACCGCCTGAGATGAGTGCCAAAAAGACCGCCTGTCGTGAATGGGGGAATTTTTGACCAAAAATCACGGTCAGCCCCAAAAAGATAAAGGTAGAGACCAAAAGTCGCCAAAACGCCATGGCATATGCCCCCACACCGTCCACATGAGCAACAATGAGACTACCAAGCCCAAACAGTACACAGCCAACCACCAGCCCAATCATAGAAAACAGATTGGTAGGATTGGCATTTATCTTGTTCACATTCACACTCTATCATCTACCATACTTGGCAAGCATTGCCATAAACTCATCTTCGCCAACCACACGCACACCAAGCTCGGTTGCTTTGTCTAGCTTGGAGCCTGCTTTTTCGCCTGCCAGCAATGCCGTGGTCTTGGCAGAAACCGAACCTGAAACTTTTGCTCCCAATGCCTGCAAATGAGCTTTTGCTTCATCTCGCCCCATGCCAGACAATGTACCTGTTACCACCCATGTTTGGTTATCAAGAGGTGCATTACCCACATCTTTGACGACTGCTTGCCAATGCACGCCTAGTGCTATCAAGTCATTCACGATTACCATGTTGTGTGTGTTGTTAAAAAACTCATGAATATTTTGGGCGGTAATCTGCCCAATATCCACAACCTTCAAAAGCTCCTCCACGCTTGCTTTTTGTAAATCATCAAGCTTGCCAAAATGCTGTGCCAAGTTTAACGCCGTACTCTCACCCACCCCACGAATGCCCAAGGCAAAGATAAAGCGTGGGAGTGTGGTAGCTTTGGATTTTTCTATGGCAAAGAGTATGTTGGCGACCGATTTTTCGCCCAAGCCTTCTAGATTTTGTAAAACATCTACTTTATCAGATAGGCGGTAGATGTCGGCAACGGTTTTGATAAAACCCATTTCAAAAAATTTGACAAGCCACTGACTGCCCAATCCATCAATATCCATCGCACGGCGTGAGACGAAGTGTTTTAGGGCTTCTTGAACTTGGGCGGTGCAGATAAATCCCCCTGTACAACGAGCCAACGCTTCGCCCTCAGGCAGCACCACAGGCGAAGCACACACAGGGCACGTGGTGGGTAAACTCACCTCACGCACATTGTCATCACGCAAATCCATCATGACACCTGATACCTTAGGAATGACATCGCCCGCCCGATGTACGCTCACGACATCACCAATCATCACACCCAAACGCTGTATCTCGCCAAAGTTGTGGAGCGTTACATTGGAGACCGTTACTCCACCAACATTGATGGGGTCAAGTTTGCCCACAGGGGTAAGCTGTCCTGTACGTCCCACTTGCCATTCTACATCTAGCAGGCGAGTGGTGGCAGTAGTGGCAGGAAATTTATAGGCGGTTGCCCAACGTGGCTCACGACTTAAAAAACCCAAATCCTCTTGTAGGGCGAGCGAATTTACTTTTACCACCATGCCATCAATCTCAAAAGGCAACTCATCACGCCCACTCATGGTCGCTTGATAAAACTCATCAATCTGCCCCAAATTTGCCACCACTTTAAAGGGGGAGACATCAAACCCTTGATGTTTTAAAAATTCCATCGCCCCGCTTTGTGTATCGATGTTGTTGGGCAAACCCTGAATGACCGAATAACCATAAAACGCAAGGGGACGAGCTTTGGCGATGTTTGGGTTGAGTTGGCGAAGCGACCCTGCGGCGGCGTTGCGAGGATTGGCAAAGGTTTTTTCACCTTTGGCATGGCTGTCTTGATTCAGCTTGGCAAAGCCTGCCTTTGGCATCAGTACTTCGCCACGCACTTCCAAAAGCTCAATATCCACACAATCGGGCAACACCAGTGGCAAATTACGAATTGTACGTACATTGTGCGTTATATCCTCACCCACACGCCCATCGCCACGAGTAACAGCTTGGGTAAATATGCCGTTGACATACTTTAAAGACACCGCCAAACCGTCCAGTTTTAGCTCCATTTCAAATTTGGGATTTTTACTTTTATCATCTAGACGGTCATTGACACGGCGAACAAAGTTGGCAATATCATCTTTATCAAACACATTCCCCAAAGAAAGCATGGGAATATCGTGGGTAATTTGGGTAAAAAACGGCAACGGCTCACCACCCACATCATCAATGGGGCTATCAGGTTGTTTTAAGTGAGGAAAATTACTTTCTAACTCAACAAGTTTGGCACGCAAGCTGTCATACTCACCATCGGTAATGACAGGGTTATCAAGCACATAATAGGCGTGGTTGTGTTTTTTGAGTGCTTGTATCAAAGCACGCATTTGGGTGATGATGTCAATATTTGTCATGGCGTTGTCCGTGAAAATTGGTTTTTAAATTTGGTAAAATTTAACATTTAAAAAACCGTCTAAACAGACGGTTCTTAGAACATACTACCTCTTAGGCAACATAATCAGCGACTTGTAGGCGAATCTTTTCAATATAACCATCGTCCAAGAGATACCCCTCTTCATCGTGAATGTCAGCATTCAAATCTTTGGCAATCATGCGAGCGGTTGATACCATACTCTCAAAGCCACGCAAGGCGTGCGGATGTGGCAGGGATAAAAACAGCGAAAGTCCTGTAAAATGAGCATCTGGCAAGGTATTTAAGTCAAACACTTGTACACCATTATAATCCACACCCATCATACTAAACCACAAATCTCCCATGCCATCTTCACGCTCATAGCGATGGTACATATTCATCACGCCGTATTTGAGTCCATAGTTGCGAACGATATTAAGGACTTCTTTGCCTGACAAACCAACATATTGGTTGCGTGGGGTAATGACAATAGTAACGGTATCTTGGGCGTTGAGTAGTGGGTCGTTATTTTGGTCAAAGGCTTGTTGTTCAATCAAATGACGGTCAAGCATTGGCGAATTTTGATTGAACTCATTAGATGGTTCAGAAAATTTTTCTACAACGCTGTCTGTTTCTTGTTCATTTTCATAAGACACATCAGAATGCTCAACAGAAGTGTGGGTTGCCATTTGTGTTGCCACACCGTCTGCCATCTCTTGATGTGTAAAATCTTGGTGGGGTGCTTGGCGTATCACCTCTTGATGTTTTGCACTCTCTTGGTGTGGTACATCTGACTGATTGTCTGGTTCTGGGTGTATGGTGTATTTTGGTGACTCGGTAGGATTTTGGCTAGCAACCATCGCAAGGCTAGACAATGCGTCTGCTTTGGTTTCCTCAGCAAGTTCTCTGGCGGATTTGGGCTGTGGCACTTCGTCCAAGTCAATATCTACCGACTGCATGGGTTCATCTGGCACGATGTCAGGTGTTGTTGTTGGTTCTGGGGTAGGTACTGGCAAAGCTTCATCACGCTTATCTCGTGGCAAGATTGGCAAACCGTCTTTGTATTCCAAAGTTTCAGCGTCACCAGCGTAGGTTTTTGAACGTAAGTATTGAACAATCAAAAATAACCCAAATAGTACCACCAAACAACAAAGTATCGTCAAAAATGTATTCATAACCCAAACATCCTACATTTAAATTTTAAAAAATTTACCTATTTTATCACGCTTTATTCACTTCGTCATACATTTTTATCAAACAATCACAAACTACCCCACTCACACATACCTTTCCATGATTTGTTTCATCATTTCAATATGTAACTCATCGGTATTCAAGGCAGGAATATATTCATACGATTTACCCCCCGCATTCATAAAGTTATCACGGTTTTCCACCGCAAGCTCCTCCAAAGTTTCTAGGCAGTCAGCACTAAATGCAGGGCTTAGCACTTGTACCGATACACCCTGTTTGCCCCATTCACTCAAAAGCTCATCGGTGTAGGGTTTAAGCCACTCTTGAGCCCCAAAACGAGATTGGAAACTAACCGCCCACTCATTCGTCCCAAGCCCAAGCTCGCTTGCTACCAGTACGGCGGTTTTGCGACATTGCTCGGCATAGGGGTCGCCTTTGTCGGCATAAGGTTTGGGAATGCCATGAAAACTCATCAAAAGGCGGTCGGCTCGCCCATGCTCTACCCAATACTTTTGAATACTCTCAACCAATGCTTGTATATATAAAGGGTGGTCATGGTACTCACGAGTAAACTGTATGGCAGGCATATTACGCTCACGTTTACAATAATCTGCCACCTTATCAAATACCGCCCCTGTGGTCGTGGCAGAATACTGTGGGTACAAAGAAAATACTACCAAATCATCATAGCCTTGATTTTGCAAATCTCTCATCACGTGCTTGATGTTGGGATTGCCATAGGTAGTAGCAGGAAATACAGGGATATTTTTGCCATCACTGGCAAGGGCAGTTTGCAATAAACTTGCTTGCTTTTTTAAAATCGCAAGTAGTGGCGAACCTTCATCTGTCCAAACACTCTGATAAGCATGGGCAACACGCTTGGGGCGAGTGGTTAGCACAAATAAATTAAGAATGATTTGCCAGATAAAAGGCGGAATCTCAATCACCCGAGTATCGGACAAAAACTCACGCAAATAACGGCGTACTCCCTGTGGTGTGGGTTCATCAGGCGTACCTAGATTGACAAGAATGATGGCTGTTTTCATGAATGTTTATCATTTAAAAATTTGTCTTAGTTTAGCATTTTTTGGCACAAATAACAGTCAGTTTCATCAATTTTTCACATCAATCCTTTAAACCTACTTGCTTTTATGATTGTTATGCAATAACATAAATATTTTTTATTGCTGGAAAATATCATGAAACTTCGCCCCACCCCCCTTATTTTTGCTCTGACCGCCCTTGCCCTGTCTGCCTGTGGTGGCGACAAGGCACCGACAGACAGCCAAACCAAAACCAACGCCACCCCAGCCGACAAAACCCTGACAGTCGTTACTCCTTGGGAAATCACCAATGCCGACCCCAGTACATCAGGTTTTATCTATCAGCGTCTAGGCATTGGTGAGACACTCACAGACGTAGATGAAAATGGAGCAATCATTCCTGCCCTAGCCCAAAAATGGGAAACCACCGATGATGGTAAAACGTGGGTGTTTACCCTGCGTAGCGATGTCAAATTCCATGATGGCACGATAATGACCGCCAAAGAAGTGGTCAACAGTCTAAATATGGCACTCAAAAAACCCACCGCCCTAGAAAATGCCAAAATCAGTACCATCAAAGCCCTTGACGACAAAACAGTAGAATTTGCCCTATCCGAACCCATTAGCACACTACCTGCATTTTTGGCACACGCCACCGCCATCATCTTAGCACCCAACTCTTTTGATGATAAAGGACAAGCCATCACCATCATCGGCACAGGAGCATACAAAGCCGACAAAGTAGAACCACCCCAAAAACTTGAACAATCCGCCTATGCTAACTACTGGGGAACAAAAGCCCACATCAACCACATCAACTATCTTGCCAACTCTCGTAGCGAAACTCGCACCCTACTTGCCGAAGGCAATGATGACCATCTGGTGTACACGCTAGATTCAGCAAGTTTAAAACGTTTGCAAAATAACCCTGATTTACAAGTCGCTACTGCCACACTCGCTCGCACCATCACCCTAAAAATGAACATCGCCAACCCCCTATTTAGCGATAAAATCGTCCGCCAAGCACTCTCTGACGCCATTGACCGTGATGCCATCGCCCAATCCGTGCTACGCATTGGCGATGCAGGGGCGTATGAGCTACTACCGCCGATGTTTGGTGGTTGGCAAGTGGGCAATCACAAAATAGGCACGCCTGACTACAACGCCATCAAAGCCACCTTGCTTGCCAATGGTTTTACCGAACAAGATGGCAAACTTCATAAAGATGGCAAACCATTTACCATTTCACTCTTAACCTTCTCTGATCGTCCAGAGCTACCACTCATCGCCACCGCCCTCCAAGACCAATGGCGTAAAATCGGCGTGGATTTACAAATCAACATCACCAACGCCTCAGAAATCCCCAAAGCCCACCAAGACGGCTCACTACAAATGGCACTCTATGCTCGCAACTACGGCATGAGTCCTGACCCATTGCTCGCTTTGTCCGAAGATTTAAATCCCAAAGGCAGTGATTGGGGCGTGATGAATTATAAAAATGATGAACTCACCCAAGCCCTAACCGACATCGCCACTACTACCGATGATGCCCAAAAAACCAAACTCAAACAACAAATTGCCAAAATCCTAGTTGATGAACGCCCACTCATTCCTGTGGCTTATTATCAACAAAGTGCGTCCACTCACAAATCTCTACAAGGATTGACACTTGACCCATTTGAACGCAAATATAATTTAAATCTGCTAAAATGGTAAAAAAACAAAGACCACTTTTAAGTGGTCTTTTTTATGGCTAAAAACAATAAAAAGCGATGATTTTTAACAAAGGATAGATGAAATTGAACCATGTAGAAGTTTACTTAAATATTACTGGCGTAGTGATTTTGTAATCATTAAAAATTCTAATTGATAATATTGATAAAATGTGTATAAAATAAACCAATGTTATTTTTAGTGATTTTGTTTTTTAAATAAAAGAGGTGTTTTGTATGAAAAAACTTATCCTATCGGCACTCTTTGCCACCGCCCTATTTTCTGCCCCTGTAATGGCAAAAGTTGCCCCTGATATTATCAAGAGCTCGTATGGCGATTTTGATGCACAAGGGCAACTCTTATCTGCCAATCCTACTGCCCTAAAAGCAATGAAGTTTAAAACCGTTCAGAAAAAAGCCAATAAAGGCGATAATATGGCTCAATTTCATCTTGCCAAAATGTATCAATTGGGCATTCATACCCAAAAAGACGAAACTAAAGCCCAAGAATGGTATAAAAAATCTGCCGAAAATGGCAATGCCTTTGCGATGAATAATTATGCTAATTATTTAAGCGAAAATGAAGCCTTAGAATGGTTTAAAAAAGCCAGTGATTTAAATCAACCGCACGCCAAAATGTATGTGGCAATGTATTATATCAACAGCAAAACCGATATTCAAAAAGGCGTGGACATATTATTAGAGCTTGGAAAAAATGGCTTTGCCCCTGCCTATTTTTTGTTATCGCAAATTGCCACAGATTTACCTGCTGATATTTATAAAAATCTTTATCCAGACGAAAACGGCTCATTACATCATATCAAACAATCTGCCGAAATGGGATATAGCGATGCCCAAGTTTATTTGGCACAATTTTCTAGTATGCTGTTTTTGTTTGGAGCGGATATTGATGAAAATGGCAAAAAAGCCAATAATGAAATTAGCCAACTTGAAAAAACAAAACAAAATATCATCAACGCTTATGGTTGGGCAAAACGGGCGTGCAATAATGGCAATGAGCAAGGTTGTCGGGCATTGGCATTTTATGATGATTTTAAAGATGGGTTTAAAGATACTGAGCGAACAGAATTTATAAACTCATCTTGCAAAACCGAAACAGACCCTGAATTAAAACAGGAAATATGTCAAAGCGAGAAACTGTATCAAGACTTAAATCAGGCATTTGAAACCATAGACAAACGCTATCAATAATGGTTTAATAAAATGAATTGGGGAATGGTATTCTTTTTTCCCAATTCAATTAACTTTAAAAGGAAAACTTTTATGAAAAAATTTATTCTCCCCCTAACTCTTGTTTTAATCGCAAGCCCTGCCTTAGCAAAACCTGTCGTTACGCCAATTCAATTTGCCAAAGGCAGTGATTGTGGTTATTTTGAAGGCAATGTTAAAAATCGTGAATTGACCTTAAATTTAAAGAAAGGGCAATATTTAATTGTTACTGTTTCCAAATCATTTGACGAAGACGACTATGTAAACCCAAAATTAAAAGACCCAAAAGGCAAAGATCAACTGCCTTTTTCTAGCACCGTATTTGTTGATGAATATTTGGAGGAATATCAGATTGCACACACGGGCAAACATCGTTTTACTTTTGATTTGTATGATGAATATACCTTTGCTGAAATTAAATTTTGTGCTTACGATAAATAACTGGCATTCATTCCCTAATTGATTTAAATTGAGGAATGACATTTACTTTAACCTTAAAAAGGAAAATCCTTATGAAAAAATTTATTCTCCCCCTAATCCTTGCTCTAATTGCAAGCCCTGCATTGGCAAAACCTGCCAAAACTTATGTTACGCCAATTCAATTTGCCAAAGGCAGTGAATGCGGTTATTTTGACGGTAGTTTGGCAAATCGTGAATTTACTTTACATTTAAAGAAAAATCAATGGATTCGTATTGGTATTGAAAGCAGTAAACCCATTACAGAAATCGTCAAAGACCCAAAAGGCAAAACCCTAAAACACGATGATGGCGATGAATGGGGCGTTATTTATGACATTAAGCAAACAGGCAAATATCGCATTGCATTTGATTTGGACGATAAAGCCTATCCTTTTGCCGAAGTCAAAATTTGTGCTTATGACAAATAAATATCTTTCATTCCCTAATTGATTTAAATTGGGGAATGACATTCACTTTAACCTTAAAAGGAAACTTTTATGAAAAAATTTATTCTCCCCCTAATCCTTGCGTTAATTGCAAGCCCTGCCTTTGCCGAAACGGTGTTTTTGTGCAATACCACAAATGGCAAACAAATTAAATTGACGGATAATGGCGACACCTTTACCTATCAATTTGGTAAAGCCCAAAAGCCAGAACTTGTCTTAAAAGTCGCAAAAGAAGACATTATTGCTAATTGGAATGGGAAAGACGGTGTTTTTAATGATTTTATTGAAATTCCCAATCAATCAGTAAGTTATAGCGTATTTTCTTCATTGAATAAAAATACAAAAAAAGTAAGTGCAGGCGTAACCGTTTATCAGGACAATGCTAGCCCGAAAACCATTTTTTGCAATCCCAAGCAAATTAAGGTAAATAAAATTGAAAAATATACTTCATCAAACTAATTTTTAAAAACCCATTTCCCAATTTTTTAAATTAAATTAAATTGGGAAATAAAATTCACTTAACCCAAAAAGGAACACCTTATGAAAAAATTTGTTTTACCGCTAATCCTTGCGTTAATTGCGAGCCCTGCCTTTGCCGAAACGGTGTTTTTGTGCAATACCACCAATGGCAAACAAATTAAATTGGTGGATAATGGCGACACCTTTACTTATGAGTTTGGCAAAGGCAAAAAGACCGAGCTTGCGTTTTCCATTGCCAAACATAAGGTGCAATATGATGGCGGTTTTTGGAATGTAGAAACCAGCAACTGGTTTGAACTGCCTTACAGGGGCAATGTCTATACCGTATTTTCCAGTTTGGTGAATTTGGACGAAAATCGTGAAGAATTACCCACACCCAGAAAAAAAGCAGGGGTGATTATCAATCAACACAAACCCAATTCAAAAACCATTTTGTGTAATCCCAAACAAATCAAAGCAGATAAAATTGAAAGCTATGGCACGCCAAGTTGATTGTTAAAAAAGCCATTCCCAAGTTTAATTAAGCTTGGGAATGAAATTGACTTTAACCTTAAAAGGAAACTTTTATGAAAAAACTGTTAAAAATCTCCGCCACCGCTCTAATCATCGCAGGGGCAAATATGTTATTTAGCCAATCGGCTTTGGCGTGCGACCCTGCACAAGGTACAGGGCAATGTAGCAATATTGGCGGTTATGGCAATGTTAATTCTGGTGGTTATAGCGGTACACAGCATAAATACATTGGACTTGCTTGGACAAAAGATGATAAACCATTTTTTTATAATACCACAATGATTACAGCATATTATAATCCAACCCCATACGATTGGGAAATGCAAGATTATATTTTTATTAGCCGATGCAACCAAAGCAGTCAGCGTAGCCCTTGCAGAAAGGCTTTTTCAATGACAAATGGCTGTATCGCTATCGCCCAAGTAGGCGAGATGATGTATGCTGATGGTGGTGCAACTTGCAAAGAAGCCAAACAAAAAGCAATACAATGGTGTCAAATCAAAGATAGCAATCCCAATGCCTGTAAAATTTATAGAACTAAAAGGTCTTAATTTTAACTTTAAAAAGTAAAAATCTAAGACAAAAACGGTGTGTTATATACCCCTTAGGGTTTTTAAAAATTGGGCGAAAAAGTTATCCATATTCGCCCAATTTCCTAAATATGAAGGATTGTTTTATGAAAAAATTGATATTATCCGCTTTAATTAGCACGGCTTTATTTTCTAACATTATCCCTTGATTTTTCTTAAAAATTAAGATAGATTAAATTTAGACATCATTTAAAATATGTTATAATAGAACCAATCTAATTGGTTGTTTTTATTACAAAACTTAATTTTGGGAGTAAAAAAATGTTTATTGATTTACCACCACATATTGAACAAAGCATTGTTATCCAAGCCCAAAATGCAGGATTAAGCGTTTCTGACCTAATTAGCCAATGGGCAAATCAAGCCAATCCCTATCCCAAAGGCGACATTCGCCGATTAAAAGGCATTGCCAATACTGATATCAAAGCCAGTATTGATGAGATGAATAATGCGGTTGCAATGGGGGCTATTTATGGCGAATAAAATTGGTATTGATACCAATGTTTTGGTGCGATACATTGCCCAAGATGATGAAACACAAGCCAAAATTGCAGGCGATTTTTTGGAAAATTTAACGCTTGAAAATCAAGGTTTTGTTAATAATATTGTGATTGTAGAAACGATTTGGGTATTGACGAGAGTTTATAAAAAGACCCGTGCCGAAATGGTCATTATTTTGGAAACCTTATTTTCATCGTCTGTGTTGATATTTGAAAACTTAGCATTATTGTGGGAAGTGTTGGCAATTTATAAAAATACAAAAGCCGATTTTTCGGATTTGTTAATTTGCAAAATAAACCAAATGGCAAATTGCCAATTAACAGTAACTTTTGATGAAACCGCTTTTAAACAAGCAGGAATGGTGTCATTAACCACTTATCCAAATAGATAAGATTTTAATTTTAATATTTTTGGAGCAAAAAATGTTTATTGATTTACCACCGCAAACCGAGCAAATCATCGCCCAAGTTGCCAAACAAAATGGACAAAGTTTGCAAGATTTTATTGTCATTAGTGCTTATGAAAAAGCCTTGCAAAGTATGGCTAATCCACCAACGCAAGGACTAGGAGACCGCTTACACCAAATTTTTGCACAAGCACAATTTCCAGAACTCAATATTTTAGAAAGACAGGAATATCCAAGATTTTGAAAATATCAATGGATTATCAATGGTTAATCCATTTTAAAAAAGCAACCACCCAAAATTTTAAAGGAAATTGTGATGAAAAAATTGATATTATCCGCTTTAATAAGTACGGTTTTATGTTCTAATCTTGCCTTTGCCGAAACTTATTTTGAATGTACTGATACAGACAATAACCACATTAGCCTAAAAGACAATGGCGACTTGGTTCGTTATCATTTTAAAAATAGCGATGGCGAAACTTATTTTGATATGCAAAAAGACAGCATTGTTGCAAAAACAGAGTACCTAGACAATACTCAAGAACAATATGCTGAATTTTTTGGCGATAATGTCCATTATTATTTGGGTCATACCAAATTTACCAATGGCAAAGAAGAGACCTATTTAGAAATTACGATGACTGATGAATTTGGCAACATTAAGGAAATTCATCAATGTAACCAAGAATTGCCCATTTTAAATTCTCTGAATTTATTGAGCAATTTTTAATATTAAAAAGAGAGATTTTATGAAAAAGTCAATTTTATCCACCGTAATGGCAAGTTTGCTATTAACAGGCTGTACGACTGTTAAAGATACCGTTAGGGATTCCATATTTCCCATTGCTATGGTAACAGCGTTTGCAGTTGATAATTTGACAAGACCCAAAAAGTTAGATGAGTGCATTTATTTTAGCAAAATCAAAGACAGTAAGATTTTTGCTTGCAATTTACAATACAATTACGGTATTGCTCAAAGTAAAAAAGACAAAAGCCTTGCCTTAATTGACAAAGACGGCAATATTTTAATTCCCTATGGCAAATTTGAGTATTTTTCAGAAATTAAACCCAATTATTTTTGGACTTATCAAGACAAAAACACCGACAATTTTAATACAAGAGGCGTGGTTGATAGGTCAGGTAAAATTATTGTGCCTTTAAAATATATTAATGTCATAGATTATAAAGAATATTTTTGTGGCGATAACAACAACTACAAAAGTTATCACCCAGAAGGCAAAGATTGTTATGACCGTAATGGTAATTTAGTACACGGATTAAGCTCCAAAAATGATGTCTTTACAAAAGACGGATTGGTATCTAAAGATGACATTGACACAGAGCGTTAATTTTAAAATATGGTAAGGTTTTTTATATGAAAAAGTTAATTGTATCTGCTTTAATAAGTACGGCTTTATGTTCTAATATAGCGTTTGCTGATGTGACTGTATGTCCCAAATTTAGCAAAAACGGCTATACATATACCGATTGCCCAAATCAAGACATATTATTGATTAAAAAAGATGATAAATACGGCTTTGCTACCAAAGATAATAGCATTTTTGTAGAACCACAGTATAATACATCTATTTATTTTTATGATGGATTGGCAATTGTACAAAAAGATAAGAAATATGGTGTGATTGATACAACAGGAAAAATAATTATTCCTTTTCAATATGACAATCTTTCTAATTTTTTTAAAAATAATTTGATAGAATTTACAAGAAATCATCGCTCTGGTGTGATTGATAAAGACAATAACATTATTATCACAGCCAATTATGATACAGTATGGATTTTTGGTAACAAGTTGTTTGCAGTTAATAAAAATAACAAATGGGGAATTATTGATATTAAAAATCAAATAGTTGTCCCAATCATTTATGATGAAGTTTATGATTTTCGTGATGGTTTAGCACAAGTAAAATTAAATGGAAATTATGGTTATGTGAACAAAACAGGCAACTTAGTCATTGATGTCAAATACAAACAAGCAGATAATTTTAAAGATGGTTTGGCAATTGTCGCCAATAAAAACTACGCTCGGGGTGTAATTGATACAAAAGGTAAAACCATTGTGCCATTTATTTATAATTTTATTGATGAGTTTGATGATGGTGTAGCGGTAGTAACACAAGGGAAATATAAAGGATTGATTGATAAAACAGGCAAACTTCTAACCAAAGTTTATTATAAAGAAATTGGTAAATTTAATGATAATTTGGCGGTTGTGAAACAAAATGGCAAATATGGTTTTATTGATAAAACTGGCAAAGAAATTACTCCTATTCACTATGATATGGCTTGGGATTTTAGTGAAGGGTTGGCGGTTGTAGCTAAAAATAATAAATACCAATTTATTGATAAAAGCGGTAAAATTGCTATTAAGCAACGGTTTGATTTTGCTTATTCATTTGAAAATGGTCGGGCAAAAGTACTGTCCAATAAAGCTGAGATTTATATTGATAAGCAGGGTAATGTTATTAAAAAATAATCTTTTTTTTAATTGATATAGGGAAATTATTATGAAAAAATTAATTTTATCCGCCATTATTGGTACGGCTTTGTTTTCTAATATCGCCTTTGCCGAAACTTATTTTGAATGTACTGACATTTTAGGCAGTCAATTTCGTTTAACAGACAGCGAAAAAAGCAATGACTTTTTGACTTATCAAGTGATGTATCATAATGGCGAAAGTGAGCAATTTGACTTGCTAAAATCTGATGTAAATTTTATTGCAGATAATTTGCAAGACAATAAAAACCAAAACCATTATTTTCAATCTGCTCAATTTAAAAGCGATAAAGCCCACCACGAAATGTACTACCATAAATTTGCAGACAGCAAAGAATATGCTTATGTTACTGCCATTTTATTTGGTGAAGAAAGTATTGATGATAAAGGATTTTATCATTGTAATATGAGAAAACCTGTAATTCATTCTTTGGATAAATTAAAATAGGAGAATTGCGATGAAAAAACTTTTATTATCCGCTGTTATTGGCACAAGTATGGCAGTTATTTTAACCGCTTGCGTATCGCCAAAAACTCGCCAATTAGAACAGCACAATCAAGCTTTGTATGACAGCGTCAAAGCCGAAGTTAATCCCAATCCGACCCAAAAATACGACATTATCATAGATGCCAGTGATAGTATTGAAGGTTTGGTATTGAGCAAATTGACCGTTCATTTTTACAGCGAATGCAGATTATTTTTAAAACGCATTCCTGCGGTAACGCATATAGATAAGCCCTTATTTTATAGAGCCGTTTTACCCTTTAAGCAAATCGGCAAACAAAAATATCAAGCCACCGTTTATCAAGATTGGCTGATAGACAAAGATTATTTTAATCAAGGTAAAAATTGCGGTTGGGAAACGCCCAATGTTTGGTTTACATTTGAATCAACGACCAATCCTAATGCGACAATGATTGATTTTGCAGATATTGGGCGAGACCACGAAACAGGAAAATTATTGGCAGAAAATACCGCCTATCAAGGCACTTTTTATTTTAGTCGTCTGTTTATCGCCAATGCCAATCCAGAAAATAGGGATATGGTTAAAAAGATAGCTTTATCTCCAACCGATAAATGGTTTGGGGCAGAGCATCGCAATCATTTGGGGAGAATTACCATTACGGCAAAAAAACAGTTTGCTAAACCCACCACCAATCAAACACCGTAGTATTTTTATTCACTTTTATTTGCTTTAAAAGGAAAACTTTATGAAAAAACTGTTAAAACTTTCCGCCACCGCCCTAATTCTCGCAGGGGCAAATGTATTATTTAGTCAATCGGCATTGGCGTGTAACTCAACCGATTTTGCTTGTCAGCAACAACAGCAAATACAATGGCAATTACAAAATGACCCAAATTATTGCCATTATGGTTATAACCCAAATTGTGGCAATAATCGTGGCGGTTATGGTTATAGCAGTGGCTACCGTGTTAAATATCTAGGGTTATTTCGTGACCGCAATTATAAGCCTTATTTTGTAAGAAAATCTTATATCAGCAGTGACGGTTATTTGGATTTTGAACAAGCGGATGGTGATGGCTTGGCAGAATGCAACAAAAGTAGCAAGCGTGCCCCTTGTGAAACCCTAGCGTCCGTAAAAGGTAGTCGTGGATGCATTGCTTATTTGGATACACCACAAGTGCTGTATAGTTACCCTGCCGAAACTTGTAGGGAAGCCAAACAAATTGTCAATGACCGTTGTATGGCACGCTATAATGACCTAAATACCTGTAAAGGCATTAAAAGTAAAGAACTTTAATTGAAACTTTTATTAAAATTGGGCGAAAAAGTGATTGATATTTGCCCAATTTCCCCAAGTTTAAGGAAACTTTTATGAAAAAGTTTATGTCATCTGCTTTTAAAATCGCCATTATTGGTATCATACCAACGCTTGTATTAAGTGCCTGCGTTTCGCCAAAAACTCGCCAATTAGAACAGCACAATCAAGCCTTGTATGACAGCGTCAAAGCCGAAGTTAATCCCAATCCCACCCAAAAATACGACATTATTATAGATGCCAGCGACAGTATTGAAGGTTTGGAATTAAGCGAGCTATCCTTTGTTTTTCGCAGCGAATGCACATTATTTGTAAAACGCATTCCTGCGGTAACGCATATAGATGAGCCCTTATTTTACCGAAGTGTTTTACCTTTTAAACAAATTGGCAAACAAAAATATCAAGCCACCGTTTATCAAGATTGGCTGATAGACAAAGATTATTTTAATCAGGGTAAAAATTGCGGTTGGCAAACGCCTAAGGTTTGGTTTACATTTAAATCAACGACCAATCCTAATGCCATATTTTATTTTGCAGATATTGGGCAAAACCACGAAACAGGCAATTATCACGGTATTTTTTATTTTAGTCGTCTTCATATTGCCAATCAAAAAAATACAGATATTGCCAAAACGATAGATTTATTTCCAACCGATAAATGGTTTGGGGGAGAGCATCGCAATCATTTTGGGAAAATTTATATTACCGCCACCCCAAATTTTAATAAGTCCGATATGAATAAAAAGCCGTGATGTTTTTTAAATTGTTTTGATATTTTTAAAGGAAACTTTGATGAAAAAATTAATATTATCCGCTATGGTTGGCACAAGTATGGCATTTATTTTAACCGCTTGCGTATCGCCAAAAACTCGGCAATTAGAACGCCACAATCAAGCGTTATATCCCACCATTAAAGCCGAAATCAATCCCAATCCTACGCAAAAATACGATGTGATTATTGATGCCACCAATAGCATTGACGGATTGGCATTGAGTGAATTATCCATAGAATTTACCAGCAAATGCCGATTATTTTTAAGACGCATTCCTGCAACGGTAACAATTTCTGAGCCTTTATATCATAAAATGCCAGTCGCATTTCAACAAATCGGCAAACAAAAATATCAAGCCACCATTTATAAAGATTGGCTGATAGACAAAGATTATTTTAATCACGGTCAAAATTGTGGTTGGCAAACGCCCAGTATTAGATTTGCCTTTACGCCCAATCCCAATCCTTACGCTCTTGAATTATCCGATAGTACCGATATTGGGCGACATCACGAAACAAGAGAATTATTGGCGGACAATGAACCTTATCAAGGTACTTTTTATTTTAATCGCCTAAAAATTACCAATCCCAGAATATCAAACATTCATAACAAATATTGGGCAGAATTATCATCAACCGATAAATGGTATATAGATGAAGTTCGTCCACATTTGGGTAAAATTTATATTACCGCCACCCCAAATTTTAATAAGTCCGATATGAATAAAAAGCCGTGATGGTTTTTAAATTGTTTTAATATTTTTAAAGGAAACTTTGATGAAAAAATTGACATTGTCCGCTTTAATAAGTACGGCTTTGTTTGCTAATATCGCCTTTGCCGAAACTTCGCCCAAAATTCATCATTTGCCCAAGCATATCAAAAGCTATGATGAATTAATCCAAAAAACTACCCCAACCGCTAATTTAAATCCTAAATCTTATTATGAGTTTGAATTTGAATTGGTTGATGTGCCACAAAATTTAGAGCTTATTTCGGTCAATGGTAACTATTGGGCGAATTGCTGGTATTCTTTACACAGTATTGGTATAGAATCCGCCAAACCCTTTTATCCAAGTAGCAAAATCACCATTAACACCATTCAAAAAATCAGTGATAATCACTATACCGTCCGTATTTATGACGACCATTGGCAAAATCAAGACTACCTAAAAAATGGCGTGGTGTGTGAATGGCAATTAAATCAAGGCGAATTTGTCTTTGCCCAAAAAGACAATCCCAATAACAGTATTGCTGTTTATCAGTTTAATCATCACGATTATAAAAAATGGTTAAAGCAAAATCATCTACCCAATGCCTTGTATTTTGATAAACAATCCTATGATGTCCCGACAAATCATCAATATCACCGCCATATTGATAAAATGGTGACGGATATTACAGAGCATAAACCTAGCTTTAATGTTTATCAAATGCGTGTGAATATCAAAATGATTAATCTTAATTAACCATTGTTTAAAATTAAGGAAATTGTGATGAAAAAACTTATTTTATCCGCCTTAACCGCCACTCTATTTGCCAATTTAACAGGGTGTATCGCAATCGCCAAACATATCAAAGAACAACAAGAACTGGCTGTTGCCGAGTGCGATAAATTCCCCAAATTGGCAGGACATCGTTTTACTTATTGTCCAAATACACATTATGCCATTGCCAAAAAAGGCATTGGACAATATACCCTAATGAAACCGACAGGCGAAATCACCACTTATTATGATGATATAAGATTTAGCCAGCGTATTAAAGATGAATTTTATTTTAACATTCAGCGTGGTAAACAATCTGGCGTAATGAATTTGGACGGTAAAGTTATTTTGCCATTGGATAATTATACAGGCAATATTGGCTATGAATATGCCAAAGGCTTTGCCATTTGTGGAGCATTTGGCAGTATTGGCGATACAGGTTATAAAAAAATATGTTATGATAAAAATGGCAATAGAGCCAAGCAATACGAAGTGAATTAACCACGCTTTAATGCTATCGGTATTAAAATTAGCCTTACTAGGAAAATTTATGAAAAAATTGATTTTATCCACCATTATCAGTACGGTAGTATTTGGCAATATTGCCTTTGCCAATACCTGCCCCAATCCACCGATATTAAAAGAAAGTATCGCCAAACAATACAGTGAGATTGAATTAAAAGCCTGTCAAGAACAGCAGGAATTTTGGCGAGTCAAGCGAGATGGCAAAATTGGTGTGATTGACAATAAAGGCAACATTATCATTGCCTTTAAATATGATTATGTTGGCAAATGGTCAAAGTCGTCCGATTATTTATCGGTTGCCACCTACGATAAAGACCGCCCCTTTTTAAAGGCAAAATGGGGCATTATTGATAAAACAGGTAAAGAAATTATCGCCCCACAATACGATTATATTTATCCAATTAGCGAAACTTTATTTGTGGTAGAAAAACAACAGCCCACCGATATTGATGTTGATATGGCAGAAATGAACCTTGAAGACATTGATAATGTAATGAACATTATTTTTATTGCACAAGGATTTGGTTTTTCAACCACAAAACAAGATACAAAAATAGGCTTGGTTGATGTCAATAACACCTTATTATTACCCATAGAATATGATGGATATAGAGATATTGATAAAGACTTTATCAATATTTATAAAGATGGTAAGGCATTGTTAATTGACAAACAGGGCGAGATTTTAAAAATACAATAGGTGCAATGATGAAAAAGTTATGGCTTATTTTTTTAATATTGATGGGTGCAGCTTTATTGTCCCCTACCGCCAATGCAGGGTTGTTTTGTCGTTTGGTTAAAATAGAAAACCATCAAGGCAGTTGTTATGTTGATGGCTATGCCCCCATTCAAAATACCAAAACCCACAAATACGGACTTGCCAAAAAAGGCAATCACATCATCATTCCTGCCCAATATGACAATTCGGCAGGTATTGATAATGGACTTTGGGCGGTAGAATTAAACAGCAAATGGGGAATGGTCACTGTCAATAATGACATTATTATTCCCTTTGAATACGATAAGTTAAACCCACCCAATCAACACGGCATTATCCGTGCCAATAAAAACGGGCAATGGGGATTTATAGACAAAAACCAAAATGAATTATTGGTATTTGGTAAATATGACTATGTAGAACCCTTTGCCTTTGATGGTTTTGCTTGGGTGCGTAAAGATGACAAATGGGGATTTATTGATAAGGATTTTAATGAAATAGCCCCGCCACAATACGATACGCATAATTATTTTACCCGCCCCATTGTTTGTATCAAAAAGAATGGCAAATCAGGCTGTATCAACAAACAAGGCGTGGAAGTCGTGCCGTTTATTTATGATAAAATTGATGTCTATGGCTCTCAAACACAAAGTACAGTGGTGGCGTATTTAAATGATGAAGTGTTTTATTTTGACAATTTAAGGATAAAAAAGGTCGTCCAATAAATTTTTAGGAAGTAAAACAAGAATGAAGTGATTGTGTGTTGTAATTACTATGACATTATTTAATCATATCACCATCACAATAAAAAATCGGTTCAAGTGAACCGATTTTTTATTGTCAAACCAAAATTATTGATAACCAGCTTTTTTCATGAGCATGATGGCTTTTTGTTGATGTTGACCTGCCACAGAGACATTGATAAAGTCTTGTTTAAAATGCCCCCACTTAGAGACCAATGGTGCATTGCTTGCATGAACGCTTGCCACAAATTCATAGTTGTTGCCTGCAAAGATGGCTTGGGCTTCGTTGCTTGACAACCACTCAATGAATTTTTGGGCTTCGGCGACATTTTTACTGTGTTTTACCACGCCTGCACCCGAAACATTGACATGCGTACCTTTGCCATTTTGGTTGGCAAAAAATACTTTGACGTTAAGATTTGGGTTTTTGGCAACCAGACGACCAAAGTAGTAAGTGTTGGCAATGCCCACATCACATTGCCCTGCACCAATCGCTTCAAGTAGGGCGGTATCATTGGCAAATGGTTTGGTGGCTAGGTTGGCAACCCAACCTTTGACTGTTTTTTCGGCATTGGCTTGACCTTCGTTGGCAATCATGGTTGCAACCAAAGATTGGTTATAAACGTTGTTGGAGGTACGCAAGCACAATTTACCTTTCCATTTTGGATTGGCTAGGTCAGCATAAGTAGAAAGCTCGCTTGGCTTAACTTTGGTTGGGTTATAAAAAATGGTTCTGGCACGCACTGACAAACCAAACCAGCGGTTTTGAGGGTCTCTTAGGTGTGATGGAATGTTGGCTTTTAGCACGCTTGAATTGATGGGTTGCAACAAACCTGCTTGGGCGGCTTGCCAAAGGTTGCCACCGTCTACGGTGATAAGAATGTCGGCTTTGGTGTTTTTGCCTTCGGCTTTGATTTTTTCCATGAGCGAACCTGCGTTACGGTCGGTAACTAGGTTGATTTTATGCCCTGTTTTTTCTTGATACCTGGCAATAAGAGGCTTTAACAATTCGTCAGAACGGGCTGAATAAACGGTCAATTCTGCACCGAACGCAGGCAGGGCGGTCGCAAGAATGATGGAAGTGGCAAGGAGTTTTTTTGACATAACAAGGTTTCCTTTGGGTTGCAAATTTCCCCATATGATACTAAATTTTCATAAAAGAAACAATAAAAATTATCATTATCTTTTTTGTGGTATAATAGGTCGTCTACAATGATTAGTTTGCAATTTAAATAATTTTTGGGATAACCATGGGAAATCTAACCGTCCTACTGTCTCGCCTTTGGGTGGTGCTGTGTGCGTTTTTGGTGGTCGTGCCTGTGCTGGTGATTGTGTCGGCATTGGGCAAATTTGACCAAGAAATTTGGGATTATCTATTAGACTATCAACTGCCTCTACTGGTCAAAAACACCATTATTCTAGCAATTGGCGTGGCGGTAGGCGTACTATTTTTGGGAACGACAACGGCATGGCTACTTGCGATGTATCGTTTCCCCTTATCCAAAACCTTATCATGGGCGATGATGCTCCCCTTAGCTGTCCCTGCCTATGTGCTTGCTTTTGTGCAATTGGGTTTGTTTGAATATTCTGCACCAATTAGCACTTATCTAAGAGAAACGTATGGCTTTGAGCAAGGATTGCCCGACATTAGAAATGGTGTGGGACTAACCATCGTGATGAGCCTTGCGTTTTATCCTTATGTTTATTTGCTTGCCAAAAACGCCTTTGGCAGTATGGGGTCTCGTGCCTTAGAAGTGGGAGCAAGTTTGGGCTTGTCGCCTGTACAGTCCTTTATCAAAATCGCCTTACCGATGGCTCGCCCTTGGATAGCGGGTGGACTGATGTTGGCTTTGATGGAAGTTTTGGCAGATTTTGGGGCGGTATCTATTTTTGGTTATGATACTTTTACCACCGCCATTTATGAATCGTGGTTTGGCTTTTTTTCTATTGAAACCGCCAAACAATTGGCAAGTTTGCTCATTCTAGCCGTCTTTGTCATGGTCGCCTTAGAAGAATGGACACGACGTGGCAGGCGATTTGAAGAGGCAGGACGAGGCAACCATTACACACCCAAAACCTTGACAGGTATTGGCAAATATCTGGCGATGGGTTGGTGCTTATTGGTGCTAGGTTTGGCGTTTTTTGTGCCTGTGATTCAGCTTATCATATGGATAGTACAAACTTGGCAAGGCATTGACTGGCAAGAGACCGCCATGCAGGCTTATCATTCAGTATCGGTGGCAATCGTAGCGTCTGTGGTGGTTACGCTGTTTGCTCTACTTATCGCCCTTGCCCAAAGACAAGATGGTGGTCGTTTTACTTTTTTTACCACCAAACTTGCCTTGATGGGTTATGCAATCCCTGGAACGGTGTTGGCGGTAGGCGTGTTCGTACCTGTGGCATACGTGGATAATGTACTGATTGAATGGCTCAATCTTGGTGAAGAGACCACCGCCATTTTTAAAGGAACACTTGGCGTGATGATTGTTGCTTATTTGATTCGCTTTTTGGCACTTGGTTCATCGTCAGTATCAGCAGGTATGGAGCGGGTCAAGCCATCTTTGATTGAAGCATCTCACTCACTTGGTGTGTCAGGTTTGCCTGTGATTTGGCGAGTGTATTTGCCAATGCTCAAAGGGGCAATGGGCGTGTCGCTATTGATGGTATTTGTAGATGTGATGAAAGAAATGCCCATTACGCTCATGATGCGTCCTTCTGATTGGGATATGTTGGCGGTGCGGATTCACGCCTTTACGATGGAGGGCATTTATGACAGGGCGAGTTTGCCTGCACTTTTGATTGTGGTGGTGGGGCTTGTACCTGTGATTTGGTTTTCAAGATTGGGGCAAAATGACAAATAACTTTGGATAAAAGTGGCGACATTTATACTTAGTGATTGCAATTTTACCCTAAAAAATCAATTAGTTATACCAATTTCAAATAAAATATATCGGAAAAATACAATGACAACTTTACCAACTGAAAACTTAACCAACCCACATTTGACGGTGGATAATCTAGCCGTTGCCTTTGGCAACAAAACCATTTTTTCAGACATATCTTTCACTCTTAATCAAGGCGACATCGGCTGTCTTTTGGGTCAATCAGGCTGTGGCAAAACTGCGGTTTTGCGTTCTATCATGGGCTTTTGTCAGCCCAATGCTGGTAAGATTCGCCTAGCCCAGAAGGAGCTGTTTAATGGGACGACAAGACAGGCGGTTGCTCCACATTTACGCCAAGTTGGCATGGTGTTCCAAGATTATGCTTTGTTTAGCCATTTGACGGTGGCGGACAATATTTGCTTTGGTATCAAACACTTAGCCAAAAGTGAACAACAAGCTCGCCTTGATGAGCTTTTGTCATTGGTGGGCATGGGTGATTTTGCTCGCCGTTATCCACATGAGTTGTCAGGTGGACAACAACAAAGGGTGGCTTTGGCTCGGGTTTTTGCCATGAAGCCCAAGCTGATTTTGCTTGACGAACCATTTTCAAACCTAGATGTGGAGCTTAGAGCCAGTCTGTCTTTTGAAGTGCGAGAGCTATTAAAATCGCAAAACATCACCGCCATTTTGGTTACGCACGACCAAGCAGAAGCCTTTGCAATGGCGGACAAAATCGGCGTGATGGCGGACGGAAAATTACAGCAATGGGACACACCAACAAGGTTATATCAATTTCCAAACACCAAGATGGTGGCCAGTTTTATCGGCGATGGGGCATTGATTGAAATACAAAACATTCAAAATGGCATGGCAACAACCGCCATTGGCAAGATTGTTTGCGAAAATACCAACGACACAAACGCAAGCACGCTCCTAATTCGCCCTGAAAATGTACATTTGGACGATATGGGCGTATCGGCACAGGTGGTATTTTGCGGCTTTAAGGGCGGATATTTTCGTTGTCAATTACAAACCCAAGCAGGCGAACTGATTGCACATTTACCCATCACAAGTGGGGTCAAGGTGGGCGATGAGATTAAGATTAAGATTGTCAGTGGCGTGGTGGTATAACGTAAAGAGCAAATTATCAACAAACCACCGCTTTTTCAATAACAAATGTGAGAGTTTTATTAACAAAAACCCCATTATCAAATCCCCACAAATTATGCTAGATTAGTGTTATTATTCTCATTATCATTTGGAGAGCATGATGACCACCAAAGCTTACACCAAGCCCAAACCTGCCAAAACCAAATCAGGTCGCCAACCTGAAAAATGGTTTCGGATATTTTTATGGATAGTGTCATTTATCTTTGCAGGATTTTTGATTGGGCTTGGCAGTAAAGTGGTGGCAGATTTGCCAATGTTTACCACAAACGAGACCACGATTGAGGACTTTGTCGCTGACCACTCTGCTTACAAAAAACTCCAATCCGAGCGTGATGATGCCGAAAACCAAAAACTTGGCATTGACCATGAATGGGAACAAAAAAACCATGAGCTAATCACACAGCAAGATACCTATGCCAATGCTCGTGAAAGCTTTGATAATTGGCTTGCAACCCGCTCAGTAACCGAGCAGTCCGACCAAAACCCCGAAGTCATCAAACGCACAGGTGAACTTGACACATTAAAAGCCCAAGAAAGCAAGTTAAAGCACGAATTAGAAGCCATTGAAAAACGTCAGCTTGACCGCAGACACACCATTGAAAACATTGAAAACCAAATCAGCATGATGGAAGCAGATGCGATGAATGATTACAACAAGTATCTCAATCGCACTGAATTTACGGTATTTATGTATCGGCTTGTCATTACTTTGCCTTTGCTGATTTTGGCGTGGTTTTTGTTTCGCCGTTATCGCCATACGAATGCGTGGCCGTTTGTATGGGGATTTGGATTTTTTGCAACCTTTGTGTTTTTTGTAGAACTTGTGCCATACTTGCCCAACTATGGGGGTTATGTTCGCTATGGCGTGGGCATCATCATGACGGTATTTATTGGCAAATATGCCATCGGTGCGATGAATGCCTATCTAGAACGCAAACGTGCCGAAGAAGCCTTATCTAGCAGTGAACGCCAATCCCAAATGGATTATGATGAAGCCCACGCCAAAATCGCTAGAAGCATTTGCCCAAGTTGCGAGCGGACACTAGACTTTGGCAATACCGATTTGGATTTTTGTCCGCATTGTGGCATACATTTGTTTGAGCATTGCTCCAATTGCCAAACTCGCAAAAGTGCTTTTAACCATTATTGTTTTAAATGTGGCTTGGCAACTAAGGATTTGACCAGCCAGATGTTTGACCCTGCGGTAGCATCTACAAAAAATTGATTGGGCATACCAAACCGCCATCATAATAGCCCTAAGACTAGTAACCTAAACTATGCCAGACTAGAAGCCTATAAAATTCCACACCTCCCAATCAAAACCCTGCCTGTGGTAGGGTTTTATTTAATGAGAACAATTTTAGAAATAATATACCATTTCATTTGCCTTTACTCCCAACACCCCTTATAATGGTGCGATTTGATTTTACAATAATACACCATGTTAAAACTACTCACCGCAAGACTTATCCAGCTATTGCTCGTCATTTGGTCGGTTGGGACATTGACCTTTGTTCTCATGAAAAGCCTACCAGGTGATATGGCATACCGCATCGCCAGCTCTCGCTATGGCTACGACCAAGTTACCGCCAGCTCCGCCGATGCTGTTCGTGCCGAATTGGGGCTAGATTTGGTGTGGTATGAGCAGTATCTGGCATGGTTTGGCAAACTTATAAAGCTTGATTTGGGCAACTCACTTGTCAGTGGCATGAGTGTATGGAGCGAAATCGCTCACCAATTTGGGCATACGTTGTCTTTGGCGATAGTCGCTCTCATCATATCGCTGTTTATTGGTGTGCCTGTGGGCGTGCTGTGTGCGGTACGACAAGGTGGTGTTTTAGATAAAGTTGTTTTGTTTATGACCACCTTACTACGCTCTGCCCCCACCTTTATCATTGGGATTTTACTCATCACACTGTTCGCTGTACAACTGCGGTGGTTGCCTGTGGCAGGCTATGGCAAACCCACTCACTATATCCTGCCTGCCCTAACACTCGCTTTGGCATTATCTGCCGTGTCGGTACAAGTATGTCGTAAAGCCACTTTATCGGTACTAAATGCCACATTTTATAACTTTGCCCACTTAAAGGGTCTATCATCATGGCAAGCCTTTTACCGACATGGCATTCGCAACATCGCCATTCCTGTGGTCGCCTATCATGGCGTACAACTTATCTATCTGATTGAGGGTGTGGTTATCGTTGAGAGTGTTTTTGCTTGGCCGGGCATCGGTCACGCCCTCGTTCACGCCATCATCGCACGAGACATTCCGATGATACAAGGTTCAGCACTCGTCATGGGGGCATTGTTCGTTGTGCTAAACACCATCGTGGACGTACTCAACAAACTCATTGATCCACGTTATCAGGCTTAGGGGGCAACATGATTGTTTTAAAAAACCTCACACTCACCCAAAAAATCGGCATGCTGATTTTACTTGCTCTGCTTGGTTTTGCCTATTTAACCCCCCTATTTCGCCCTTATGACATGGCATTACAGGATTTAAATGCTGTACTAACCAACCCCAACGCCACACACCCACTTGGTACAGACCATCTGGGGCGTGATATGCTCGCTCGGCTTACATCTGCCATTCGCCTATCTTTTGGGCTTATTGTGATGTCGGTGGGTGTGTCGTTCACTTTTGGGCTAAGTTTGGGGCTACTGGCAGGGATTTTTGGGGGGATTTTGGATAAAATTTTGGGCTTTATTTGCGATTGTATCATGGCTTTACCGGGTCTGTTATTTATCCTGCTGTTTGCATCCATCGCCCCAAACAGTTTTTGGTCACTTTATCTGGGCGTATCGCTGGTGATGTGGGTGGAATTTTTTAAAATGGCTCGTGCCATGAGCCTAAACCTACGCCATGCCCCCGAAGTGGTAGCAAGCACACTCATGGACATGGGGCTGTGGTACATCATCAAACGCCACTACCTGCCTCGCCTGATGAGCGTGATGTGGACGCTCATGGCGTTTGGAGCAGGTAATGCAGTGTTGACTCTTGCCACGCTTGGCTTTGTCAATGTTGGTTTAAAACCACCCATTGCCGAGCTTGGGCTGATGATGACGGAACTTTTTCCTTATTATTATGAAGCTCCGCTCGTGTTCTTTTTGCCCATCATTACGGTATTTTTACTGGTGCTAAGTTTTCAACTTTTATCAGGCAAACAACATGAACAATAAAAATCTAATCCAAATCAAAGACCTATCCGTCATCACTCGTAGTGGTGTAGTGCTTGTTGAGCCTGTCAGCTTTGCCATCGCACAAGGTCAAAACCTCATCATCTTGGGAGAAACAGGTTCAGGCAAAAGCCTACTTGCTAATGCCATCATGGGCGATTTGCCAAACGAGCTGACCGTAACAGGTTCTATCATCATCAACGGTCAAACCTTGCACGAACAAGGTGAAATTAACCTTGCCAAATTTCGTCCCCTATGGGGCAAAACACTTGCCATGCTCCCCCAAGAACCTGTGCGTTCGCTTGACCCCACCATGACCGCCCAAAACCAAGTCGCCGAAAGTTTGTATTTGGTAAAAAAACTGGACAAAACCACCGCCCTTGCCCAAGCCAACAACCTGCTTGGTAAGCTTGCTCTTACCCACGCTAAACATCACTACCCCCACGAACTGTCAGGAGGTATGGCACAGCGAGTGTCGTTTGCCGCTGCTACCATTTTGGGAGCAAACATCGTCATTGCAGACGAACCCACCAAAGGGCTTGACCACACCAACAAACTCATCGTTGCAAATATGCTTGGGCAAGTCGCCAAAAATGCTGGCTCACTGCTTGTCATCACCCACGACATTGAGATAGCCAGCCACCTAAGCGGTGATGATGATATGCTGATGGTGATGAAAAAAGGCAAACTTTTGGAGCAAGGGCGTGCCAAAGACGTACTCACCACCCCACAGTCCGACTACACCAAAGAGCTTATTCGTGCCAACCCCGCCACATGGGTCAAGGGCAACGCACGCACCTTTGACAAAGCACTATTACGCCTTGATGATGTTGCCATCAGTCGTGGTAACAAGGAGTTATTTTCTGGACTAACGCTTGATTTGTACGAAGGGCAAGCGGTGGGACTCATCGGTGATAGTGGTATTGGCAAAAGCTCACTTGGAGACGCTTTATGTGGGCTACTTGCCCCAAGTAAAGGGGGGATACATTGGTACAAAACCCCCGCCCGCCACCAAGTCCTAAAACTCTACCAAGACCCGCCGTCCGCCTTTGCTAGCTCAGTCAAACTTGGTACGCTCATTGATGATATCATCAAACGCCACCGCCTTGACAAAAGCCAAATCGCCCCACTCATGGAGGCATTGCAACTGTCGCCAGAGTTATTAAACCGCACAAGTGAACACGTCTCAGGGGGCGAACTCCAACGCATTGCCATCATGCGGGCATTGCTTATGAAACCTGCACTACTCTTTGCAGACGAAGTAACCAACCGCCTAGACCCAATTACCCAAAAAACCACACTTGACCTACTTACACAAGCCTGCCAAAGCCAAAATTGCACACTCATCATGGTAAGCCACGACCATGATTTAACTCGTTATTATTGTGATGTGGTGGTGGATTTGACCGAGTATAAAAAGGCTTGATAAAAACTTGATATTGGGCGAATTTTATTTTATGATGAAATTTTTGGCATTGTTAGGTAGTAATATGTACAGAGTTTTTCGTTTGTGGTAAGTTTGTTAAACCATAAATAAAAAATCATTCTTAAACTTAGTTTAAGGCGGACAGTTTGCTCTAAACCTCATTTAATTAACAATACCAAATTTTATAAGGAAAACACCATGTTTGACTCACTCAAAAACACCTTAGGACTTGACACACTCAAAGTAGATACTCGCCTAAATCAAGAAAGCTGTATGGTTGGCACATCTCTAAAAGGCACAGTTACCATAAAGGGAACCAAACACGACAAAACAGTCAATCATGTCAATTTACATCTTATCACCATCGCCGAACAAGACACCGACGATGGGGATTTTACCAAAGCTCACACCTTAGGCTCGGTACGTTTGGCAAATCAACTCATCGTTCCTGCCAACGACCAAATTGTGTTGCCTTTTGAGTTGACCTTGTCTGCCGAAACACCCATCACACACATCAGCTACCCCCATCACAACAATACTCGCCTATGGCTACATACTGATGTGGATGTGGCACGTACGTTGGACAGCTCGGACAAAGACCCCATTCACACCACACCCACACCCATCATGTCACGCTTCTTGGATGCAATGTCAAAGGTGGGTTTTCATCTTGTCAAATCCGATGTAGAGCTTGGTTATCTTAACACCCCTTATGGACGGTCAAGTTTTGGGTGTTACCAAGAATTTGAATACGCAGGGCGTGGTTTTGGCTTAAATAGCGTGGAAGTGTCGTTTTTGCCAGTTGGTAATTTAACCCATGTCGTGCTTGAAATAGACCGAGCTTTTCGTTCGGACAGTTATGGAGTACTTACCCTAAATGACACCATGAGCGTCTTGGATATGGCAAACATGATACGTCAAAAGGTAGGGGTGTGATATTTTAATGACTTTTAAATAAAAAACCACGTATTTTAATAGGTTTAGACTTATGACCTCACCCAATCCCCCCTCATGGCTCAATCGTGACTACAAACTTCCCAAGCTTCACTACAAAAAGTTCATTTGGGCTTTTTTGTTATTACTTGCACCCAACGTGTTTTTTCTGGTGGGGGCGTATTTTGTGGGTTTGGCTCGCCCCTTGATTAACATTGATTATTTTGTGGCATGTATTTTATTTGTTATGCCAAACCGCTTTTTAAAATGGCTTGGCATATTAGCTTTTATCATCGCCATTTTTATTGATGTCATGATGCTTAGTATGCAGTTATTTCCATTTTTGGATATTTCTGCCATGCTCTCGCTTGCCCCATTTTTGGTCAATGCTCCTTTGCGTTACATGGTACTTGTGGGTTTGGTAGCACTTTATTTAGCACTCATGCCTATTTTGATGACAAAAATTAGCAAACGCCTTTTTACCCAAAAACGTGATTGGTTTTATGTACTCACCATCGCTTTGTTTGGTTTTTTGATGTATCAAAAATTTAATGACATACGTTATGTAGACGTAGAAGGCGACCGTTTTGCCCAGTCAGACTTTTTTGTGATACACAGCCAATACAAACGCTATCGTTGGATGGCGGACAGCGAATTTGTAAAGCATTTTAGCAACATTCCCACCATCAAGCCCCTCAGTGCTGACATTGAAAATGCCTCTCACCACCTAACCAATGCCAACCGAGTATTATTCATCGTCGCTGAATCATGGGGCGTGGCTCGTAAAGAGAGCGTTACTGATGATATGTTGGCAAATATCTATGCCCAAAAAGATAATTTTGAGTTTATCGAGCGAGGTTATTTTGACGCATCGGGGGCGACCGTTGAGGGTGAATTGCGTGAGCTTTGTCGGCTTAGTCTGCATGGAGGCTATGCGTTTAGCAAAGTAGATGATACAGTATTCAAAGACTGTTTACCCCACCACTTGACCAAACTGGGGTATCACGCCATTGGCATGCACTCAGGATTTAGTCAAATTTATGAGCGGAATTTTTTGTACCCCAAATTAGGTTTTAAAGAAACCATTTTTGCTGAACAGCATAACGACAAAAAACGTTGTTCTGCTTTTAATGGCATTTGTGACAGCGAGATGTTTGATGTGGTTGCTCAAAAATTCGCCAGTCATGACAAATTATTTTTTTATTGGTTGACACTCACAAGCCACGCCAGCTATCCCAAAAAAGACATTCGCAACCATCGCTTAGACTGCGATAAGCATGGTTTGCCTAAGGGGGATATTTGCAACAACTTCATGCTCCATACCCAGTTTTTTGATGATTTGGGCGAACTCATCAAACGCCCAGAGATGGCAGGCGTAGAAGTCATTGTGGTGGGCGACCATATGCCTCCTGTTATGATGAGAAACCCCATTCACCCTTATATTCATTGGCAACAGGTTAGTTGGCTACATTTTAAAGTAAAAAGCTAAACCAAAAAAAACCACCTTAAAGGTGGTTTTTTTAGGATATTGGCTTTTCACCAAATTTGGCAACCAATTGCAATTCTTGATTCAATGCAAAATATGCTCCGTTATATTTTGCCAACACAGCGATGACATAAAGTTTGCCGTGTGTTTTTTCTAAATTTTCCAACGTTGCTTTATCATCAGCACTAAGGCTTGGACGAGTAATTTTGTCAGTTTCTTGGATAATATTAAGTGAGTTTGATAATGTTTGGTAAGGTGCTTGCCTTGAAACACTCGGCGAATAAACAGCCACAGGCAACTCACCCCATTTGCTATAATCACCGTTAAGATTAAAATTGGCAACCTCATCTAACTCTCGTTTATTAAATACCGTAGCAGAACTTTTATGATAAACCACCACCGCCTTGGGGTGTTCTTGGTATAACGTATTTAGCCCATAAAGCAATGCACCTACTTGCACCAAACCAATAATGGCAAAATCAGAAAAGATTTCTTTTTTGGGCTTTTTAGGATTATACACCAAAAATGAAAGTAAAGGCCCCAACACCACATCCACCAAAAAAACAAGCGTCAGACCCTGTACCGCCCCTGCCATGGTAAAATAGACATCAGGATAAGCCACAAACCATACCCACGCCAACACTAGACCAAAAATGGATAAAGAAATCAAAAAATGAATCAAGCCAGCTTTCAGCTTAGATAAAACGAGTTGTTTACTTATTGTTACCATAAAATTACAATCTTGGTATGAAAATTGCTTTTTATTATAGCAAAGAATTGTGTTTTTATCACAATCATTTACCCCTTTGTAGCAACACGCATACAAAAAAAACGGCACATAACATTTGTTGCCGTTTTATCGTCTAGGAACAACGTCATGAAAACAAATGTACAACAAGGCTTTACTCTGATTGAATTGATGATTGTCATCGCCATCATCGGTATATTGGCAGCGATTGCTCTACCCATGTATCAAGACTACGTCATCAAAGCTCAGGTTCAGCGTGTCCATTATGAACTAAGTAGCACACGCACAGTCATTGATTCACTACTGTCCAATGGCATACTCCCCACCATGAAACCTGCCGAAGACGGTCAAACCATCAACAATACCTTACATGAATACATCGGCATTGATCAAGACAACCTCAACTCAAATCTTATCTATACTGCCGATGTTGACAATACAGGTGGCAATTTTAAAACACTAACTGCCACCTTTGGTAAAAATGCCTACACAGGCATACAAGGTGTCAAAATCATCATGGCTAGAGGCAATGATGGTCTTTGGACGTGTACCATCAATCCCAATGGCAAACAATGGTCAACACGTTACACGCCCCCTGCTTGTGCAGTCCAGTAAAGACCATGTATCATTGCCACATTTGGATAATATGAAGTAAAATTTTGGGTTTTGGCAAAAAATGTTTTATAATAAAGGCAAGTAAAGTAAGTCCTAAGGTGTAAAACAGCATATGTCAAATAAACCAACTGCCCTAGTCATTGATGATGAAGCCGACCTATGCCGTCTTATGCAAATCACACTCACCAAAATGGGCGTTACTTGTGATGTAGCATATGATTTGTATCGGGCTCGTGAGCTACTAGAAGAAAATACCTATGATTTTTGTTTGACGGATTTGGCACTGCCTGATGGTTCTGGATTTGAGATTGTCAAATTACTCTCCCAAAAGGCAGATACCCCTGTTGCTGTCATCACTGCACATGGTGATGAAACCGTAGCAATCGAAGCCCTAAAACTTGGTGCATTTGATTTTGTTAATAAACCCTTAGAGTTGCCACGCCTACGTGCTTTGGTGGAATCCGCCCTAAAAGCTCGTGCTGACATTCGTGCCAACCGTGCCCAACCACCCAAAAAAACCACCATCAAATCAGAAACACCCACAACAGACACAACACCACCACAAAAAAGCAATGACGATATCTTGCTTGATGAACGACTTATTGGCGATTCTCGCCCAATGCGTCAGCTTCGCACCACCATCAAAAAACTCGCTCGCTCCCAAGCTCCTGTATTTTTGTGGGGTGGTTCTGGCACAGGCAAAGAAGTTGTCTCACGACTTATCCATGACCTAAGTCCGCGTCGCAGTGGTAATTTTGTTCCTGTCAACTGTGGTGCAATACCTTCTGAACTCATGGAAAGCGAATTTTTTGGACACAAAAAGGGCAGTTTCACAGGAGCAACAAGCGACAAAATCGGTCTATTCCAACAAGCTGATGGCGGTACGTTGTTTTTGGACGAAGTGGCGGATTTACCACTTGCCATGCAGGTCAAACTTCTACGTGCCATCCAAGAAAAAACCGTGCGTGCCATCGGCGACACCAAAGAAGTCCCTGTGGACATTCGCATCGTATGTGCTACGCACAAAGATTTGGCGGATTTGGTACAAAAAGGGGCATTTCGTCAAGATCTATTTTACCGCATCAATGTTATTGAGGTTAAACTGCCTGCTCTCAATGACCGCCGTGATGACATACCTATGCTTGCCCGTCATTTTTTGGACATGATTGTCAAAGATTGGGGGTTAGACCCACTTACTCTCACCGATGATGCTATTGACGCTTTGACCTATCATGATTTTAAAGGCAATGTGCGAGAGCTTCGCAACATCTTGGAGCGTGCTGTTACCATGAGTGAAGGTAGTGAGATTGATGGTGAGCATTTATCTCTTGAAGCCATCACCCCCGAAAAAACAGAAGAAATTAAAAAAGAACTTCAAATCTCCAAAGATATGGCAGAACCCAAAGAGTCAGACATTCACCATCTTACATGGACAGAAGACAGTGAAGTAGAAACATTGATTTTTGAGGAAGAGCCAATTTTGGTACTAAATCCTGCCTTAGCAACAACAACAGGTGGAGGTTTTTCCCAAAAAATCTCTCCTTATCACGACAACCGCCCCACCTATGCCCCCCAACCCCTTATCAAAGAAAATAAGCCTGCCCAAAAAGTAGGTCTACAAATCAGTGGCACTGCCAACTATGGCACACAAAAACAATCACACCCAAGCGAACAAACATTACCAGAAGAAGGTTTGGAAGCTTATTTATTAGAACAGGAAAAACAACTCATCACCACCGCCATGCACCAAGCGGGAGGCAACAAAACACTGGCCGCCAAACTGCTAGGCATGAGCTTTCGCTCACTTCGTTATCGTTTATCAAAATTGGGGCTGGATAACGATACCGAAGATGACGAATAACCTAACAAAAAGACTTGCTGTATGGCAAGTCTTTTTTGGGATATCTCCACCTTTTGTATTTACAATTTAAAATGAGGTATAGTAACTTCTATTCAAAAACAAACAAAGGTTTTTGTTTGTGGCAAACTTCAAACCATAACAAAAAACCACTTCACCCAAAGGCTTGGCTTAGGGTGAAGTGGTTTTTTGTGTGATTTTGATGTGAATTAAGTACAAATTGCACATTTTTAGAAAAAAAACGTAGACTAATGTGATGGTCATTCTATCAGACAAGTTTTTGTCTTCAAGCCACAAGATTTAGCCATTTTTAATGTAAAAACGCCATCTTGATTTCTAAATTATGGCTAAATGTCAATAATGTTATAAAGAGTGGGTATGCCCCACACATCAAAATCCACCCACAGGGTCAAATTTAATCCCCTTAGGCAGTTTCTTTTGTTCCATGATTGTCAATGCTTGTTTTAGCCATGTATCTTGAATGACTTCAGTTGGCACAACACGCTCTTGTATGTCAAAAGCAACATCAGGCACAACCCCCACCCCGTCAATCACATCACCATTTGCCGTAAGATAATGAGCAGTAGTCAATTTGACGGCTTGGCTACTATCGCCAATGGGTATGACTGATTGTACCGAACCTTTGCCATAGCTCCTTTCGCCCACTATCAGGGCTTTATTTTGGGCTTGTAGGCTACTTGCCAACACTTCGGAGGCAGAAGCCGAATAGCGATTTTGGAGTACCATCACAGGCAACTCTGCCAACAAAGGTGAACCTTCGGTGGAAATTACTCTTTCTAAACCATTACGACCCATCACCTGCACTACTTGCTGTCCCCGCACAAACAACGACACCACATCTCGGGCGGATTCTAGCACGCCCCCTGGATTGTTGCGAACATCTAAAATAACACCAGAAATGGGAGTAGAAGACTGAGCAAGACTATCTAGGATTTGTTGGCGAGTATTGTCTTGAAAAACGGGCAACTTGATGATGGCAACCCCATCATAAATCATGGTTTCAATACTTGCCTTAATCATCTCTGTACGCTGAATACTGACAGTACGTTTTGAGCGTCCTGCCTTAGAAAATACCACATCCACCTGCGTACCTGCGATACCGCTAAGCAACTGGGTAATGTCATTTTCTGATTGACCGACCCCCAATTTAATATCACCAATTTGGTGCAAATAATCCCCCACATCAATACCTGCTTTTTTTGCAGGTGACTGGCTACCTACAGAAGTTACCACCCAGTGAGCTTCTGCTTCTTGCCAAGAAGCGGTCAAACCAACATTAGCAATATTACCTTCGGTAAAAGATTTAAGATTGGCATAAGCTGTTTGATCCAAAAACCCTGCATTACGGTCAAGTTTGGTAAGCATACCACTCATGGCATACTCAAACAGCTTTTCATCATTGACATCTTTGACATAATCACGACGCACCAAATCCACCACCGACACAAAGGTTTTTAGAGTATTTGGCGATACCGCTCCCAATGGCACACGCCCTTGATGAAGTCCATCAATGCCATGCAACATATTTGGTTCACTATCTAGTGCTGTCAAACCCAGATCATTTGTAGTAACAACTTTGGTCGTAACTTCCTGCGTTGGGGGGTTGTTGTTTTTTTTATCAAACCAACCTGCATCGGCATGGGTTGAGAATACCACCGCCAACATTGCCACAAGTAATGCTTTTTTCAATTTCATCTTACACCACCAAAAGGCTCTCACCCGTCATCTCACTAGGTTTTGGTAAACCCATCAAATCCAAAATGGTCGGCGACACATCACACAATCGTCCGCCTTCACGCACGTTCACCGATTTGTTACCTACATAGATAAACGGCACAAGATAAGTGGTATGTTGGGTATGCACCTGTCCTGTCTCATAATCCTGCATTTGCTCGCAGTTGCCATGGTCTGCCGTGATAAGTAGATGTCCATTCATGGCACGCACCGCTTCAACCACCTTGCCGATACAGACATCCACCGCCTCTACCGCCTTGACCGCCGCCTCAAACACTCCTGTATGCCCCACCATGTCGCCATTGGCATAGTTTAGGATAACGGTGTCAAATTCGCCTGACAAAATGGCATCAACCACATTTTGAGTTACTTCAAAAGCACTCATCTCTGGCTTTTCATCATAAGTTTTGACTTTGGGGCTATTGACCAAAATACGTTTTTCACCCTCATATAACTCCTCACGCCCTCCACTAAAAAAGAAACTCACGTGAGGGTACTTTTCAGTTTCGGCGATACGAAGCTGAGTTTTGCCTTGATTTTGCAAATATTCGCCCAGCGTATTTTTTAGGGA
Source organism: Moraxella oblonga NBRC 102422 (assembly GCF_001598275.1). GTDB lineage: Bacteria > Pseudomonadota > Gammaproteobacteria > Pseudomonadales > Moraxellaceae > Moraxella > Moraxella oblonga. Next base: position 1,397 of record NZ_BCYQ01000015.1, on the reverse strand, counting down.
AATGGGCTTATAAGCAATGCTGACTTTGGGATTACTTTCCAAAATATCCGAATACTTGGTCATGGTAACAAAGGCGGACAACTCGGGGGTTGATTTACGTTCAAAACCATCAAAATCCGCCATCACAAAAGCGTTGGATAGCTCTCTGGCACGGTCAGCACGAAAATTAACAAAAATCACGCCATCATTATCAGCAATCACGCCGTTATCATCAATGATGGTTGGCTCAACAAATTCGTCCGTTTCACCACGCTCATAAGCTTGCGTTAAAGCGGTTAAGCCATCATCATGGGCATGCTCAGCTTTGGCAATGGTCAATAAATCATAGGCTTTTTGCACTCGCTCCCAACGGTTATCCCTATCCATCGCAAAAAACCGCCCAACCATGCTTGCCAGTTTCACTTCGCCATCAAATGCTTGATTTAATTCATCAAATTTATTTTGTAATTGGTCAATGTAGCCATCAGCAGATTTTGGGGCGGTGTCTCGCCCATCTAAAAAGGCATGAACAAATACCTGCTTCGCCCCTCGTTCTAATGCCAGACGGCAAGTAGCATAGATATGGTCTTGGTGCGAGTGCACACCCCCATCAGACAGCAGTCCAATGACCTGCACCGCCCCTTCATTGACTATCGTATCATCAATCGCCTTTATCAGTACTTCGTTGTTGAAAAAATCACCATCAATAATCTCTTTGCTAATTTTGGTAGAATCTTGGTACAAAATCCGTCCCGCCCCCAGATTCATGTGTCCAACTTCGGAGTTACCAAACTGACCATCAGGCAAACCCACATCAAGTCCAGATGTACTAATCAGCCCATTTGGACAGCTTGCCAACAGACTGTCTAGGTTGGGCGTGGAAGCGGTATAAACAGCATTATCTTGTGTATCCTCACGATGTCCAACACCGTCCAAAATCATCAAAACATGGGGAATTTTTTTCATGATAAAATCCTTAAAAACCATTAAAATCCTATTCATTTTATCACAAAATACCCCCATTTAGCACCGCCCAAAGCACCCAAACTCCTAAAAATTTACAATTTTATCGCACCTTGAAATTTTGATGAAATTGTCGTACAATGGCGACCACTGAAACACTCGCCAGTCAAGCATACACCTGAGCCGATAATCACACTTATAGGGTGATGACTTTTTGTTGTGGTGTGTATGCCCGCATCTTTTGATGTATCGGGAAACCTAAAACAACATTAATTCGCCCGCCTTGAACTTTTTGGTTCATGGTCAATCCTTGACAGCGGTGTTTTGGTTTTTATTTTAACTTATTGATTTTTTATAAAATTTTTAAAATTTTAAAAAAATATCTATATTTTTAAAATTTTTTCTTGACAAATTTTTAAAAATCTATATAATACGCAATCACTTGATACGACAAG
>NZ_BCYQ01000014.1 GCF_001598275.1 Moraxella oblonga NBRC 102422 | reverse complement strand
ATATTTTGGATATACAAGGGGTAAATTGCAATTGCCCCCTACAAGACCGTATTAAATTTGTAGTTTGGTTAGTATATTTCTCCCAAACACCTAAAAAAGCAGACAATTTTATTTATTATCTGCTTTTATTTATTATCATAATTAATTATTGCAATTTGGTTTGGCTACGCTCTTCTATGCTAAGCTGTACGCCTTGACCAAGCCCTTTGCCAACCTGAATGCCTAAGCGATCAAAAACTTTTTTCATAGGATCTACATAAGTGTAGCTGACCGAATGTTTGACTTCAAGCTCTTTTTCTAGCTTGTGTAAACTGCCAATTTTATCCGCCAGACCAAGTTCCACAGATTGTTTGCCTGTCCAAAACAGTCCAGTAAAAATCTTGTTTTGTTCAGGATTTTTAAGTTTTTTGCCACGCCCTTCTTTGACCGCTTCAATAAAGTTTTGGTGCGTGGTATCTAGTAGGGCTTGCACATGGGTACGTTCCTCATCAGTCATCGGACGAGACATGGATAAAATATCCTTGTATTGTCCTGAGGTTATGGTGCGGTCTTGAACGCCAACCTTTTTAAGAAGTTCTTCAATGTTGTAGCCTGACATAATGACACCAATAGAACCTACAAGGCTTGATGAATTAACCCAAATCTCATCAGCAGAGCTTGCAATATAATACGCCCCAGAAGCACCAATATCGCCAATAATAGCATAGAGTTTTTTGTTAGGATTTTCTTTTCTAAGCTCCATTGCCATTTGCCAAATTTCATCAGACTGCACAGGTGAGCCACCCGGTGAATTAATGGCAAGCACCACCGCTTTGGAGTTTTTGTTTTTAAATGCCTCAATCAGTGCCGAATTAATGTCGTAAGCATTGGCTTCGCTATCGCTGGCAATCACACCATTGACCTCTACCACCGCCAAATGTGGTTCGTTTGCTTCTAATGGCATCGCACTGTTATGAGTCGGACTGCATCCACGCCCCATCAGAGCAATCACAAACACCACATAAGCAAAAGTCAGTAGCTTAAAAAATATACTCCAACGTCTAGCACGGCGTTGTTCGTCAATACTCGCCATGAGCGTTTTTTCTAAGAGTCGCCATTCTTGACCTGTGGGTACAGTGGGTAATGGTTGGTGGGATTGAGGGGTTTGATTAGGTTGTTTGTCAGGGTTTGGTGGCCATGCCATGAGTTTTTCCTAAATTGATAAAATAATCTATTTTAAACCAAAATCGCCCAAGATGATAGTCATGATACAATTTTAGAACAACTTTTCACGCATTCGTCTGCGAGATTCTGGGGTATCTTTATCCAGATACAGTACCTGCTTGGGAGCAAATGATGACAACGCTCGCTCATCTACATCATGCCCTGTGTGCGTTAGCCAAACATCTGCTGTTTGTTTGTCATGACACATCTTATCATACATCTGCCACGCCATGCCATCGGTTGCTCCGTTGATGACAAATCGCTTTACACCATTCTCCTGCACCTCACCATCAGCCATCAATCCTACCCATGTAGGTGTGTATTGACTCTCCACCATCACACTACACCCCCACACTTTATCATCATTAATCTGTGTCCAACCTGTCAATACCGACACCGTCAAACCTGCTCCCTGCCATGTTTTATCTGCCACACATTCACTCATGGTTGACTTGCCAGCTTGCCAATGCTGATAAATGGCAAAATTTTCACGCAGTCGTTCCACACTTTGAGCAAGCATGGGGCTAGGTGTTTGGACGATAACGCCTGTCAAATGACTGATTTGGTGCTTTTTTAACAACTCGGTTAACTCTTTGGCATGATGCACACCATCCATTCGTCCGCCAAAATCTGACATCACAAGCCAAACCAACTCTCCACCATCAACATCAGGGGCGGTTTGGCGAATGAGTACTCGGCTGATTTTGTTATCATCGCTGGGCAAACTTTGCACCAACAAATCTGCCTGTATGAGAGGTTTTTGCAAGACAAACATACAGCACGTCAATGGCACAATGGCAAATTTTCGCCCAATCATCGGTACGACAAAACACGCCACCGCAAGCATCAAAAACACCACACCCAACCCACCAATGCTATGATACAACCAAAATTCACCGATGGTTTGTAACAATTTTAAAAAATCATTGAGTACACCCAAAATAACAGTTGAAATCCCCCACAGCATATCTGCAAGGGGTGGCACAACCACAAAAAGCACGCCTGCCAACAGATTAATCGGCACAATCACCGCCCCAAACAGACCCACCGCAAATAGATTGACGACAAGCCCCCACAGTGATACCTTGCCAAACAAGAATACCGATAATGGCAACATCACAAAAAATAAGTAAGTTTGTAATTTTATCAAACCGACCAGTCGGTCTTTAAATCCACCAACCGATTGAGCAAACTCATGTTCACCGTATCGCATAAGCAACCCAACCGCCACAAAAGACAACCAAAACCCTGCTTGCCACACCATGACAGGGTCAAGCCAAATCATGCCAAGCCCCACCCACAGCAATACGGTCATAGACGACATGGGCAGTGCCAAACGAGCAACCACAGTCGCCATGATTAGCATATACACTGTACGCACGGCTGGCACATCAAATCCTGTAAACAAGGCATATATCAAACTTGCCCCCACCATGACAACAAGACGAATTGTCGTGCGTGATATGCGTTGATAGAGCCATGCCCATTTATCCACAAGATGACACACGCCCCAAGCAAGCCAAATTGCCAAAAACACCACGTGTGTCCCCGAAATCGCCAAAAGATGACTGATTCCACCAAACTGGTACAACTCTTTGGTTTCTTTGTTTATTAATGCCCTATCACCTGTCAAAAGAGCAAGCGTAACCGCTTTTGCTTCTCGCTTTTCTACACCAATAGTATGCCAATCTTGATAAAAATGCTCTCGCAAACGTTGACGCAAGCCCTGCAACCGCCCAACAAAAGTCGGCTCATCAGGCGTGATTTGTCCATCTATCGTGAGGATTTTGGCATTGGCATGAATATGGCGAGTGCGTAACCAACGCCCACTATCAAATCCTGTGGCACTTTTATCAGGCACAATGGGCGAAATGGTCAACGTCATGGTAGCTTTGGTGTCTGGGCGAAGCTGATTAAGTACAGACCAGTCTTGTTTGGGATTTGCAAATGCCGAAAGCATGACGGTCATTTCTTTGGGTAAGGTGGGCGTTTCTTTGGGTGTGATTTCAGGCGTATAAAAGGGATTGAGTGCATCTTTGGCATTATTTGCATGTTTGTGGGTATTTTCCACCAACACCAAGTCGCTCAAAATCGCCTTTTGCCGATAATGCGTTTGCAAGGCTTTATCATAAACGCCATCACTAATTTCATCAACATGAACAGTTGCTTGTACGGTATAACTTTGGGCGGGTATAGACTGCTCAAAGGCAGTTTGAACAGACACAGTACGTACTATAAATAGCCCAACCGCCATACTCATCAGCACCACTATCATACCATGACTGACAAACTTGATTGGGGCTGTTTTGGGGGCTAAATTGGCAAATTTTGACCACAAAAAAGCACACCCCACAAGGGATATGCTCATCAGCCAAAACCACACACCATGCTCTAAATTTGCCACATTCAAGGTCATGGGCAAAGTTGGCAATACCTGCAAAACAGCAAAAACCACCCCTACTACCAACAACCCAAACAACCAATTCATACTTAACCTTAGGTGATTTGAAATGGCAAACCAAGCAAGGCTTGTATCATCACCACATCATCAGGGTAGGTAAGTTTGATGTTTTGGCAAGAGCCAATGACGATTTTGACCATTTGCCCAAGCTGCTCAAATCCGCTTGCTTCGTCAGTAATCATCAAACCTTTATCACACACATCATCAAGCATGGCAAGCAACGCCCCTGCTTTAAATACTTGTGGCGTTTGGGCTTGATATAGATTTGTACGGTTGATGGTATGTTTGATGTTGCCATCTTGGACAAATTTGAGTGTATCGGCGACAGGTGTTGCCAAAATCGCCCCAACTTCATCAGTCAAGCCATCTAAAACACAAATAAGGTTGTTTAAATCTTGTTCAGGCAAACAAGGTCTTGCACCATCGTGGATAAGTACCCAATCATCAAAACTGGCACCATTTTTCATGATGTGTTCTACCCCAGCTTTGACCGACAAAAACCGCTCCGCACCACCTGTGGTGATGTAGATAGGCTTGTCAAAATCAAATGTTAAGGTACTGGCAATCTCATCATCTTGGGCGATAACAAGCGTCAAATCAGCAATACATTCATGGTTTAGGCAAGCTACGCTATGCTCCAAAATCGTTTTATTGCCAATGGTGGTATACTGTTTGGGCAATGCCGATCCAAAACGACTGCCACGCCCTGCCCCAACAATGAGTGCATGAATGTTCGCCATATTATTGCCCATCTGGTATCAAGGCATCAACAGGCTCAACCGCACTTTTACTGTCTACACCCACCGCCTTTTGGCGACTGTATGCATTAGGAGCAACCGACAACTGAACAAAAGTTTCACCAGGTTTAATCAATCCCAAATCAAGCCGAGCATGCTCCTCTATCGCTCCTAGACCCGTTTTCAAATCCTCAACATCTGCTCGCAAAATGGCATTGTAGTTGCGTTGCTCTAAATTGATACGCTCTTGCTCACGCAATTCTTTTTTAAGCTCGGTCAAACGCTCATGCCCAAATTCACCATGCCAATAGCGATGTTGAAGCATGAGCAATACCACAATGCCACAAATAATGAGCAGACCATACCCAAACGCCTCAGGCGAGAGTTTGGGTGGTTTCATTTTGACAACAGCAGATTTATCTGCTTGGGTACCAGTCATCTTAACACCAATCAGCCACGCAATCCAATAAATTCATCACGCCCACGGAAACTTGCGGTAACCATTTGTTCAATACGAAGAAGCTGATTGTATTTGGCGACACGGTCGCTGCGGCACAAAGAACCTGTCTTAATCTGCCCTGCCGCTGTCCCTACCGCTAAGTCGGCGATGGTTGAGTCTTCGGTTTCGCCAGAACGGTGGCTAATAATGGTGGCATAGCCATTTTGTTTGGCAAGGTAAATGGCATCTAAGGTTTCAGAGAGTGTGCCAATTTGATTGTATTTAATCAAAATGGCATTGGCGATTTTTTTGTCAATGCCTTCTTGCAAAATCTTAGGATTGGTAACAAACAAATCATCGCCAACAAGCTGAACCTTATTACCAATCTGCGAAGTCAAATACGCCCAGCCGCCCCAATCGCTTTCATCAAGCCCATCTTCAATAGAAATAATCGGATATTGGCGAGTCAAATTCGCCAAATAATCAGCAAAGCCTTGACTATCAAACGCCTTATTGCCCTCGCCTGCTAGGATGTATTGACCATTTTTATAAAATTCGCTAGACGCACAGTCTAGTGCCAAATAAATGTCCTTGCCAGCCGTATAGCCTGCCTTTTCAATGGCTTGTAAAATAACGGTAATTGCCTCTTCATTAGAACGCAGATTGGGAGCAAAACCGCCCTCATCGCCCACAGCTGTGTTTAATCCTTGTGCCTTTAATACTGATTTTAGGGCGTGGAAAATTTCGGTGCCTGCACGCAAACTTTCGCCAAAACTATCAAACCCCACAGGCTCAATCATAAACTCTTGAATATCAACGGTATTATCAGCGTGTGCCCCACCATTTAGGATATTCATCATCGGCACAGGCATAGACAGCGAGCTTTGCCCACGCAAATTGGCAATATATTGAAAAAGCGGTACATTGGTTGCTACTGCTGCCGCCCTTGCCACCGCCAAAGAGACCGCCAAAGTGGCATTCGCCCCCAAATTGCCCTTATTGTCCGTACCGTCAAGGTCAAGCAAAATTTTGTCAATGTTGGCTTGATTGGTAACCGTTTTGTCCAAAAGGGCAGAGCGGATTTGGCTATTGACATTGGCAACCGCCTTTTTGACGCCCTTACCCAGATAGCGAGCCTTGTCGCCATCACGAAGCTCCAATGCCTCACGAGAGCCTGTGGACGCACCAGAGGGTGCAATACCACGCCCCATCACCCCATTTGCCAAAATCACATCGGCTTCAATGGTGGGATTGCCACGAGAATCCAAAATCTCACGGGCAACAATATCTTTGATTTCAAGTTGGTTGTCGTAATTTTCAGCGTACATCGCAAAATCCTTATATGGGGGAAAATTTTCAAAATTATAACACAAATTTTGGCTCATATAAACCAGTTATTCAAATTTGGCTCGCCCCATCAGCGAAAATTCACAGCCATTATTTTTTATAAAAACAAGGTGTTTTTTGCTTAAAATATGATAGTCACTAAAATGCACGCCCTGCCCTGTTTGCAAACTTGGCGAACCGCTCCATTCACTCGCCATTAACTTTTCGCCAAAGGTTTTTTGCAATTCATCAAGGCTTGGGCAATATTCTGTTTTAAAAGTAATGACAATATTTTTATGCACTTCACTTAAATCACGCCCACCAAACGACACGCTATAAGAAATGGACTGGATTACTTGATGGGTGTGGATTGGATAAGTATATTCAATGCGATTATCATACGCCACAGGTTGATGTTTTACCCTATCAATTTCATCTTTAAGGGTTAATTTTTCAGCTGTTTTGGTTAAATTAAAAATATCGCCATTTTCTGCTAATGAGACAATTTGTTTAACGGTATCAATACTACTATTGGCATAAGCATTGGTTACCAATATTGCCATTAAAGGAAATGATAGAAATTTTTTCATTTTAAAATACCTTAATTAAATTCAATTCTTTTTTGATAACTTAAAGCACAACCAAAAATAATCACATTTTCTGTAAAATTTTTAGTATCACCAAAATAATAACTGGTAACCACCAAATCATCTCTAAATACCGTTTCATTATCCATATGAACTGGGATTGGGTCAATCGCTTTAAAAGCCTTTTGCCCAATCATTTTTTCGTACATTTCTACATCAAAGCAATATTTGTCTTTAAATTCAAATTCAACGCCATATAAAATCTCAGCATCATTAATACTGCTATCAAAATAAACAAAACGACGAATAGAAAACAAAGGGTTTTTATCATCATTGACAAAATGTTGAGCTTCATAACCCAATGGCGTTTTCTCAAAATATTCTAATTCATCAATCTTGGTTAAATTCAATTTCTCACGAATTGCTTGAATGCTCATTTGCTTATTTTTATCAATTAGCTCATTGATGGCTTTTAAAGTATGTTGAGTTGCTATTTTATTATCCGCATAAGCATTGGTTGCCAATATCGCCATTAAAGGGAATAAGAGAAATTTTTTCATTTTCAAATATCTTTATTTCAATTAAAAATAAAATTTACCATTATCCATTTACACCGCCAAATTCCATTAAAAAATCATCATTAATTTCAACATTAAAGGTGTGTCCGCCAAAATAATCAGGTTCAGTTACCAAATCCACACTTAGCGTTATTTCATCATCAAAAAATACAGCATAAACTGATGATAATAAAATACTTTGGCAAACTTTCTCATAACTGACAGATTGCGTTAAAACTGTACCATCATATAGCTTGGCTTTACCATATTTTTTAACTTCATCTTCAATCCAATCATTAAAATTTTCCACAAAATCTTCACATTCTAAGGCAAAATCAATGACTGGCTTTTTATTATCATTCAACCATATTAAATGCTTGATTATTTTATCAACCTGTTGTTGATTTGGCAAAGTATCGCAAAATTCATCTTCATCTAAGAAGACTTCAATTTCTTGCCCCCAAATTTTGGCGGTTGCAGTGACTTCACCTGTTTCATCACTAAATGGTGTTAATTGAATGGAATTTGTCATTTTTACTGTCCTATTTTTAAAACAGCAAGAATACATTATCCTTGCCATTTAACATCAATGCGTATCAAGCACCTCAAAGCCCTTAACCAAATTATCTTGGATTAGGATTACCATATTCATCACATAAAGGATTTTTTTGACCCGCCAATGATGATTTGATTTTTACCAAGCCCTCTCGCTGATCAAGATTGGCACGATAAGCGTGATCGCACAGCTCTTGCCAATGCATATAATCTAATTGATTCATCGCCTGATTATACTTTTCCATATTAAATTTAGGACATTGAATACGCTGACCTGTACCTTTTAAAGTACAATAATACTGCACTTGCGGACACTGGGTATATTCTCCCACAATCGCCCCACCCATCGTTTGCGTTACCCTCTGACAAGGCGGTTGATAAGTATTGATATCATAGTCAAGCGGACTTAAATGTTCATAAGGATTGGAAGTGGTAGCACACGCTGTCAATATGGCAGTCATCAGCGTGATTACAATGGTATTAATGGCTAATTTCATTTTAAAATCCTTCTAAAAATTATTGGGGGAAGTATAAAACCACCCCAATAATCTAACACAAATTTTAATGCGTATCTAAAACCTCAAATCCTTTCACCAAATTACCCAATTCTTTAATTTGGCATAAAAATAATTTTAATTGAGCAGATACATCACAAGCAAAATCAAGAATACAACATCGGCAATTGCGAAGTGTAATAGTCATTTTCATTGCGTTCATCAAATGCTTTGGCTAATTTTCTAGCCTCAGTTAATAATTTTGACTTTTCGGCAATGTCCAATTTTGATGCCTCAATCACAAATAACATTTTTTCAAAGGGCGATTCACATTCTTCAAATAATGCCTTACTATCATCATAAATTATTTTTGCAATATCAGTCTCGCCAAGCAATATTGCCACACGCATAAACTCAGCAATGGGTCGCATAAATTGCCCTTGACTTTTTACCAATTTATAACCACTTTCCAATAGCTCTTTGGCTTTTTGTCGTTGTTTGGTATGAAAATAAGCCTGTGCGATTAAACTGTTGGTAACTTCTGGCACTTCGCCACATTTTACTGACCCATTTAAAATCTGTTCTGACCATTCTAAGGCTTTATCATAATCGCCCAAAAATACATAGGCACGAATAATATCATCAACTTGGCACGCCCAGCAGTCATCAAAATGACTTGCTTCTGCGTCAATCCATTTATTCAAATAAGTTTCAACAAGTTGATGATTACCCATTTTAATGCCTTGCATTACCACCAATTTGTATAAGGAACGCTCGCCCAAATCAAAAATATGGGTATAATAGTATCCCAATAATTTTAAATAATCATCAACTTGCTTTTTAATAATATGAGAGCTTTCTACAATATCGGATACCACCCATTTAAAATACCATAATATTGGAGCTTCTTTAATTTCAATAAATCGCTCATCTACTTTAGCATAACCAAAAATATCTTCATAATATACCGTCAGCCAAGCCACACTGTCTTGCCATAACTGTGTATTTTTAATTGGTGTCGTTTTTTCAGCAACATAATGATAACTTTGCACCACCTCAAAATGTAGCTTACATTGTTGATAAAACAACCCAACCGTATCAATACCCAAAGTCTTATCAAGGCATTGGGCAACGATTTCTAAGATGGTTTTGGTATCATTTAAGTCTTTGCGTAACTGATTGACCTTATCAGCAATAGGCAAATGATTGTCAAATGCCTCATCTAAACGCTGTTTAAACTTATCTTCACTCATACCATCATTAAGAAAATCAAATAAATTCATATCCTATCCTTTTTTAAATCAATGCGTATCCAAAACCTCAAATCCTTTGACCAAATTATCCAATTCTTTAATTTGGCGTAAAAACGGTTCTAATTGGGAAAGTCTTAACGCACACGGACCATCACATTTGGCTTTATCAGGGTCTGGGTGGGCTTCTAAGAATAGCCCAGCAAGACCCGTTGCCATTCCTGCTTTGGCAAGGGTGGTAATCTGATGACGGCGACCGCCCGCACTGTCGGCTCGTCCCCCCGGTGTTTGTAGGGCGTGGGTTACATCAAAAAACACAGGGACATTCATCGCTTTCATCGTATCAAAGCCAAGCATATCCACCACCAAATTATTATAACCAAAGGAAGTGCCTCGCTCGCACAAAATCACATTATCATTACCAGCCTCCAAACATTTGTTGATGATATGTTTCATCTCGTGCGGAGCTAGAAATTGGGCTTTTTTGATGTTAATCACCGCCCCTGTGCGAGCGATGGCACTCACAAGGTCGGTTTGACGAGAGAGAAATGCAGGTATTTGTAAAATGTCTGCCACTTTTGCCACAGGTGAGGCTTGATAGGGTTCGTGAACATCGGTGATGATGGGTACGCCGTACTTTTCTTTGATGTCGTTTAACCATGTCAATCCTGTATCTAGGCTAGGGCCTCGAAAGGAGTGTAGGCTTGAACGATTAGCCTTGTCAAAACTGGCTTTAAACACATAACCAATTTGTAGTTTTTTGCAAATCTCAATATAAGTCTCAGCAATCTCAAAGGCGAGTTCTCGGCTTTCTAAAACATTCATACCACCAAATAACACAAAAGGCAAATCATTAGCGATTTGAATATCGCCTGATTGGGTGGATAATTCAATGGTAGATTTGGCGGTCAGTGTCATGATAAATACCTTTTAAATTTAAATTAATTTCATTCAGTTAAATAAATGGGTTGATGATGGTTAATTGATTGTCAAGTGTTTGAGTGTGGTGTATACCCTAAGAATATAAATTTTAACTAATTTTAAGGTAGTGGTTTAATATAACAAACATCCCACAATCAAACTTCAAATCCAATAATGATTTTACCTAAACATTATCAAAAATATTATCCAAAATTGCCAATTTTCTCTCATTTTCAGACAACATACTGCTATCTAGCATCATACCAAATCATTTGTCGTTATGATATAGTATCACTTGCTCAGCTTCTTGCAGAATTATGCCATATCATAATTAACCATCTCCTGTATGTAATTTCAATCATCTCACTTCCATAGATAAACAGGGCGAAAAACGCCCCATTTATTCTATCATTTTTACTTTGCTGTTTGCAACTTGACCGTCGCACCAATAAAAGCATTAAACAATGAATGTCCGCCTCTTGGTGAGCTTGTAAATTCTGGGTGATATTGCACCGCTACAAAGAAGGGGTGGTTGTCAAGCTCTACCGTTTCTACCAAGTTTTGTTTGGCAGAGTAGCCAGAGATTTTTAGCCCCTTTTCTTCAAGGGCTTCAATATAGCGAGAGTTCATCTCATAGCGGTGGCGGTGGCGTTCAAAAATGGTGGTTGCACCATAAATTTGAGCAAGGCGAGAGCCAGCAACAAGATGGGCTTCTTGTTTGCCAAGTCGCATTGTACCGCCCAAATCGCTATCTAGCGAGCGAATTTGTAAATCGCCTTTTTCGTCAAACCATTCGGTAATCAGACCGATAATTGGATTGGCGGTTTTGCGATCAAATTCGGTGGAATTGGCTTCAAGCCCCAAGACATTGCGAGCAAACTCAATCACCGCCAGTTGCATTCCCAAGCAAATACCCAAATACGGCACGCCATTTTCACGAGCATAGCGAATCGCCATCATTTTGCCAGCCGTTCCTCGTTCGCCAAAGCCCCCCGGTACAAGCACTGCGTGGCACGCCTTTAATTCGTTCATTAAGCTTATGTCGGTTTCTAGCTTTTCGGCATCAATATAGTGGATTTTGACACGGGTTTTGTTGTGAATGCCTGCGTGTAGTAGGGCTTCATTGACGGATTTATAGGCATCTGGCAGTTCTACATATTTGCCAACCATCGCCACAACGACCTCACCTTCGGCATTAAATAGCCCATCAATGACCTTATCCCAATCTGATAAATCCGCTTTGGGACAATCAAAACCAAATCTTTGACAAACCAGTTCATCTAGCCCTTGTTCAAAAAAGGTGTAAGGAATCTCATAAATGCTTCGTGCGTCTTTGCACACCGCCACTGCCTGTTCTGGCACATTGGTAAATAGGGCGATTTTGCGTTTGGTGTCGGTATCCACATCGTATTCGGTACGGCAAACCAAAATATCAGGCTGAATGCCAATAGAGAGTAGCTCTTTGACAGAATGCTGGGTTGGCTTGGTTTTTAGTTCTTTGGCAGATGAAATATAGGGCAAAAGCGTCAAATGCATAAGCATTGTATTTTCACGCCCCAATTTAACCATCAATTGTCTAACCGCTTCCATAAAGGGCAGGCTTTCAATATCGCCCACCGTACCGCCAATCTCAATCATCGCCACATCATAGCCTTCGCCCGATGCCAAAATACGGCTTTGGATTTCGTCTGTGATATGGGGAACAACTTGCACGGTTTTGCCAAGATAATCGCCACGGCGTTCTTTGGCAAGCACCGTTTGATAAATCCGCCCACTGGTAAAATTGTTGGCTTTGGACATTTTAGAATGTCTTAAAAAGCGTTCATAATAGCCCAAATCAAGGTCAGTTTCTGCCCCATCTTCGGTAACAAAGACTTCGCCGTGTTCAAACGGACTCATCGTGCCGGGGTCCACATTGATATAAGGGTCCATCTTGGTCATTGTAACCTTAAGACCACGAGCTTCTAGCACGGACGCCAAAGACGCCGCCGCAATGCCCTTGCCCAAAGAAGAAACCACACCACCTGTTACAAAAATAAATTTAGTCATACAAATCATCGCTTACTGGTAAAAGCGAATTTTACTAAAAATTGGTAAAAAAATATAGAGCTATCGCACAAAATCTAAAAAAAAAAATTCTACCATAAAAAATCATGACACAACCAAATCTTTTATGCTACAATAAAAATTCCCTTTAAAAGCAAATTAGGAAGTGCATATGTTAAAAAAACTTATCATGGCTAGCACTCTAGCTTGTCTGTCAGTCATGGCTTATGCCAATGATGTCAAATACCTACTTACTAGCCATGTCTTAGACACCAATGCTGGCACGCCTGCTACCGGTGTTAAGGTACAGTTGTTCAAACAAAATGGCAACAAATGGGAAGAATTGGACACAAAGGCCACCAACGACAACGGTCGTATCCCCAACTTTCTACCACAAACCGACCCCAAATCAGGCGAAGGTGTCTACAAGTTGGTGTTTTTCACACGTGATTATTACCAACAAAAAGGTATTCACACCATCTATCCTTATGTTGATGTGATTTTTGAACTTAAAAACGATGGTCGCCATTACCACATTCCGCTTACACTTTCTCCATACAGTTATAGCACCTATCGTGGTAGCTAGGCGATGAGATGGTTAAGGTATTGTTAATTAAGAATACTTTTCTTTGAAAACCGTTCGTGGTGAGCTTGTCGAACCGCAACGGTTTTCCCACCCGCAGGCATAGCTCAGGGCGAATGGGAAACCTTAAAATATATTTTAATTTAACAATGTCAGCGTTAAATTCACCTTTAACGCTTTTTGTATTTTTAGCCCACAAAATTAGCCTGCAAAACTGGCAAACAAATCATACTCGCTGGCCTCATCAATGGTAACGGTCAAAAACTGCCCCACTTTGACCGTCTCATCGATATTATCAACATAGACATGACCGTCAATGTCAGGGGCGTCTCCATGACTGCGACAAATGGCGATGTTCTCATCGGCGTCAATTTCATCAACCAAAACCACCATCGTGCGACCGACTTTCTCTTGGAGTTTCTCCTCGCTAATCGCCTGTGCCACCGCCATAAACCGCTCATAGCGTTCTTGTTTGATGGACTCTGGTACAGGGTTTGGTAAGTCGTTTGCCACCGCCCCATCAATGTGTGAATAAGTAAAACAACCCACACGGTCAAGGCGAGCTTTTTTGAGCCAGTCAAGCAGGTAGAGAAAATCCTCCTCCGTCTCACCCGGAAAGCCTACCACAAAGGTCGAACGAATGACAATGTCAGGGCAAATTTCACGCCACTTGGCAATGCGTTCTAGGGTATTTTCGCTCATGGCAGGGCGTTTCATTGCCTTTAATACAGAGGGGCTGGCGTGCTGAAATGGTATGTCAAGATAAGGCAGTAGCCCTCCTGTGCCACCGCTGGCTTTCATGCTGTCCGCCATGATTTGTACCACATCGTCCACATGCGGATAAGGATAGACATAATGCAGTCGCACCCAAATACCAAGCCGTGCCAATGCCTGACACATATCAAAAAACTTACTGCGAATGGGCTCACCCTGCCAAAACGCCATTTTATATTTTAAATCAACGCCATAAGCAGAAGTATCTTGGCTGATGATGAGTAGCTCTTTGACCCCTGCTTTTTTAAGGGCAACTGCTTCATTCATCACGCTGTCAATAGTACGAGAGACCAAATCGCCACGCAACGAGGGAATGATACAAAAAGTACAGCGATGATTACAACCCTCGCTGATTTTGACATAGGCATAATGAGCAGGGGTGAGTTTCACGCCTGCATCATTGATGAGGTCGATTTTGGGGTCATAAGTTTTGGATTTTTTTGGTTTTGGTACATGGTGCGTTACGGCTTTGACCACCTCATCATAAGCATGAGCCCCTGTTACCGCCAGTACCGCAGGGTGCATGGTGCGAATTTTTTCGGCATCTTTACCCAAACAGCCTGTTACGATGACTTTGCCGTTTTTGGTGATTGCCTCGCCGATGGCATCAAGACTCTCTTGGACGGCAGACTCAATAAAACCACAAGTGTTCACCACCACCAAATCCGCCCCATCATAATCTTTGGCGACTTGGTAGCCCTCTTTTGTCAGTTCGGTAATGATCCGCTCGCTATCCACCAGTGCCTTAGGGCAACCAAGTGAGACAAAGCCCACTTTGGGTGTTTTAACAATTTCACTGGATACACCACCATCAGGCTTGGTGATGGACATGAGGGGCGAGTTTGACAAATCACCACTTTGGTCGATGGTGCGGTTTTGGTTGTGGTTGGCTTTGTGGTGGTAGCCCACTTCGCTAGGATTTGGATTTTTGGGATTAAAAGTTTGAACGCTCATGGTATTTTGGCTAAAGATAAAACTTGGCTGATTAAGAATGGGTTTGGGTAAATGGTTTTACCTTGATGATAAAATTGGTTATGTAGGGACAAATTGCATTTGCCCTATTTTAACTTTGATGATAGTTGGTCAATGACATTATCCAACATTTTAAAATTTTAAAATGCACCCAACGAACTTAAAATATACCACCGATTGTAGAGGTCAATTGCAATTCACCCCTACCACCGAGAAGGAATTTTGTGGTCATTTTAAGGTTGTTTTGGTATAGATAAGTAAACCAACTACCAAATTTTAAACAATTTTTAAAAAAAAAATTTTAAAATCAACATAACAAAAAACCTGCCATAAAAGCAGGTTTATAGATGGTGGGGTCGGAGAGACTCGAACTCTCACGGGTCGCCCCGCTGGAACCTAAATCCAGTGCGTCTACCAATTTCGCCACGACCCCAGATTTGTATCAAGTTGTCTTGATGTGGCGTATTATAGAGTATTTTTAAAATTTGGCAAGCGTTTTTTATAAAAATTTTAAAAAAGTTTGTAAATTATTGATTTAAAATATCTTTTGAGGTAATAAATTTCACCCCAACTTCTGCCATATCCGCCATCGCCTTATCCAGTGAGCCATCGATGTCAATGGGAGCGGTAGCGTCCGTGATGACCGTACAATCAAATCCAAACGCCACCGCATCCATCGCCGTCCACGCCACACAAAAATCGGTAGCAATGCCCACCACATAGACCGTATCAATGCCACGCTCACGCAAATAGCCCGCCAGCCCTGTCCTAGTCGCCCTGTCCGCCTCCATGAATGCCGAATAGCTATCAATGTCTTGATGAAAGCCTTTGCGGATAATCAGCTCGGCTTTGTCTGCCTTTAAATTGGCATGAAAATCAGCATCGGTCGTGCCTTGTATGCAGTGAGCATTCCAAAGCACCTGCGTACCATAGGGTAGCTCTATGGTGTCAAATGGCTTTTTGCCGTCATGATTTTGATAAAAAGAAATGTGGTCTTTTGGGTGGTAATCTTGGGTCAAAATCACTGTATCAAACTCATCAATCAAGCGATTGACCGTTGGGATAATATTATTTGCCCCCGCCACCGCCAAATTACCACCGATAAAGCCGTTTTGTACATCTACGACAAGTAGGGCTTTCATGAGTTGCTCCTTTTATGTTGATTTAAAAAAAACCAACCATTTCAATGATTTGTCAATTTGCACGATTTAATAAGGCGGTAACAATCGCCGAAATCCGTGCAATAACACCACACCCAAAAACAGCAAATTTCTACACAAAGTACGCACGCCAGCGAAGGCAATGGGTCTTTGTGAAACTTGGGTGTGTTGGACGTGGCAGGCTTGCTCGCTCAATTTTAACAAAAAAGTCGGACGAATCACAGGCTCGCACCACCGCCCCATGTCGGTCAGTTGGGCGTAGTGATTGATGCCCACAATCCCCCCAAAAATCGCACAGGTGGTGTCGGTATCGCCCCCTTGACGAATGAGCCACGCCATGCCTTCAAGCGGTGCATGACGAAAATGTCGCCACGCCCAAAACACGGCAGGAACGGTGTCATACATATAGCCTGTGATGCCACGCTCATTTGGGGTGTAAGTGCTTGATAACTCCCACAATTCTGGGTCAATGTGGCACGACAAAAACACCCAAATCTCCTCCTCGCTCCACTTAGCATGACGAGCCTCCACCCACGCCAAAAGTGCCACCAAATACGCACCGTGTTCGGCTTTGGGGTCGGTGTGGGTAAGCGTGGTGCTGATGTGGTTGAGCGTTTTGAGCATCTGCAAATCCTCACACAGCACACCAAGCACGGACGCACGCATGGCAGAGCCGTTACCAGCCGAGTATACGCCTGTTTTGCATCCAAACATATCCACGCCCAAATACATCTTGACAATGCTCCGCCCTGTTGCCATGCCAATGCCAGCAGGCAAATGAGCAAGCCACAGCATGAGTTGCCTTTTGAGCGAACGCCCAAACCGCATAGGGTTGCCCCCACTGGCAATGAAGGCTTGCACCGTCATCACCGCATGGTCGGTGTCATCCGAAATCATACCACCTTTAATGAAAGGAATGAGAGCAAACTGCGTGCGATTGCCAAACATTTTGTGAATACGGCGTGCAGACAAACCCTCATAAGGCAAACCATACATGTCGCCCACCGCCGTACCGATGAGCGAGCCGTAGAGGAGGTTTTTCACCAATAATTCTCCACCGCAATATTACCCACACCACGCCGATTCATCGTTAAGCCCTTGTTTTTTAAAGACTCTTTGGTATCGTCCACCATCTGCGGATTGCCACAGAGCATGACATGGGAAGTGGCAGGATTTAAGTTTAAACCGACAAAGTTTTCAAGTTCGCCACTGTCTATCAAGGCAGGAATGCGAGCATTTAGGCAACCGTCCACTTTTTCACGAGTGATAATCGGCACAAAATGCAGGCGAGCAGGGTTGTCAGTCAGTTCGCTAAACTGCTGATTTAATTCATGAATTTTATCCAAATAGGCAAGCTCCGCCTGCGTTCTGGCACTATATACCAACACGATGTCGGTATAATTTTGCCAAGTCGTCAAATCCCCAAGCATGGATAAAAATGGAGCAAGTCCCGTGCCTGTTGCCAGTAGCCACAAATCTTTGGGGGTAGGTTCTTGATAGCGAGCAAGGGTCAAAAAGCCAAAGGGTTCTGGGTTTAGATACAAAGTATCCCCCACCGCCAAATGTTGTAGTTGGCTAGTAAATGCCCCATCAGGCACCACCACGCTAAAAAACTCCAAACACTCATCATAAGGGCTAGACACCACCGAATAAGCACGGAAAATACGTTCATCAGGGGCGTTTTGAGTGTTTTTTAATTCACTAGGATTGACCCCAAGCCGTACAAATTGCCCTGCATCAAAGCGAAAAGAGTCAGGGCGAGTGGTGGTAAAGCTAAACAGCGTGGGGGTGATGGGTGTTTTGGATAAAACGGTGATGGGGGTGGCGTTTTGGTCGGACATGGTTCGTTCTTATACTTAAAGTTAATGACTATTGTAGAATAATTGGAGAAAAAAGTAAAATAAAGGCTGACAAAAACCAGTTTTTACCTGTTATTAATTTACTAAATCATATAAAAATCAACCATTTAAATTAATCATAACAAACGGTTTTCCTTTAACCATCACAATTTTACAAGATTATCGAGTAAATGTTGTCAAGGCACTAAAATTTAAGATATAATGCCAAAAACAAGGAGTTATTATGACTGCAAAAATTTCCATCACTTACAACCCCCTACTCACCAAAAACAAAGCTCAGTTTTTATTTGATGGTAAAGTGCCAAATGACAAAAGCATTTGGCGTACCTATAAGGATATGACCTTACAATCTTGGCTTGGTTCATTTTTTAGTGAGCTGAGTGAGCATTATGGTTATAACAAAAAACCATTTTCTTTAAGTCTGCAGTTTACAGGACTTGATGTGGATTGTGAAGATATGGAAAATGCCGTTCGTGAAGCAGAGCAACAAGGCTTCAAGATAACTTATACGCCTATGGTGATTAAGCCAAATGCCAGCAAGCGACTAGAAAATTTACAACAATTCATCAATCAACTTGAAAGTCTAGAGCAATACCAAGAACGCATCAAAACACACGCCAAGCTCAATATCGCTCGTGAAAATGTTGTGGATATTTTTGTGGTGGCAACCATGTCATCGGGCAAATCCACTTTTATCAATGCCTTATTGGGCTGTGATTTATTGCCAGCTCAAAATGAAGCAACTACTGCTTGTGTGGCGGAGATTACTCACAACCCAGAGTTACCTCAGGGTATATTCCACGCTTATCGTTTTAACAAAAACAATGAACTATTAAACGAACAAAAGCTAGATTTAACAAAACCTGATACCGCAAAAATTGCCCGAGACTTATTATCTGACTGGAATAAAAACACCGATAGTGACACAGATAATAACAGCAAAACCAGCACCATTAAATTAGAAGGTAATTTTATTGGCATTAAATTATCTGCCAAAACCAAATTTAGAATGAGCGACACACCCGGCCCCACCAACTCCGCCAACGCCAATCATAAAATCATTACGCTCAATAAAATCAAAGACACAAAACAAAACCCATTGATTTTGTACATCATAGATGGTTCTAAAATTGCCGATGAAAGCGACCACCAATTACTCTCCACCATTAACAAAGTCATTAATGAACAAGGGAACTTAGCAAAAGAAAGATTTATCTTTTTGGTTAATCGTATGGATGAGTTTTTTGGGAAAGATGAAAACATCAGTAATACCTTGATTTGTGTCAAACAATATTTAGAAAAGCATGGTATTATTAACCCAAAAGTTTACCCCATTACTGCAAGATTAACAAAATTATGGCGTATAAATAAATTAAATAGTCATTTAATTGATGAAGATGATGAAGATACATTAGATGGCTTATGCAAAAAAATCAATCGCCAAGATGATAGAAATCTCATAACGCATATGCCCTTAAACCCAAGAGTCAAAGCAAAAATCAGCAAACTAGACGATACGCCATTATTGCGTTCTGGCGTACCAGCGATTGAGCTGATGATAAGTGATTATATTGAAAAATACAACGAACCCTATCGCATCTCTCTGATGGTGGAAGCCCTACAAGAGATATTAAACGACATCAAGCCAGAGCTGGACAATATCCTACAATTAAAAGACAAAAAACAACACGAATTGGACGAGCTTATCCAAAAGATTCGTGATGCCGAAAAAAAGTTTCAGCACTCTGATAAATTTGATAAATTTATCGCTGATTTACAGAGTGCAGAAGTAGGATTAAGTGATAAGACTGCAGAGTTTTTTGTCAACACCAATAAAAAGTTTGAACAATTATTAGAATCTTCTGGTCGGCACTTTTATCAAATGGACAGTAAAGAGAAAGCCCACCAAGCATTGATGAGTGTCAGAAAAAAATTTTCAGATTTACTTGATGACTTTTTATCGGATTTAATTACCATAGACAAACAAAACCAAGAAAAAGTCTTGGCAGACATTCGTGGTCGCTACCAACTGTTTATCAAAGAAACCTTTGATGAATATTTTGATGACATTCCGCCAAACATCATTTCAAATTTATCCAAACAATCGATGAGTCTTGACCATTATTTTCAGCTAAACAGTCGCTATGTCAATATTAGTTATGAAGATTATCAAGCGTCTGTAAAAAGAGGTGGTTTTTGGGGCAGTATTCTTGATTTATTTCATACCAAAAAAGAAACTCGCACCAGAACAATAACAAAGGTTCAACTTGATAAGTTTTGGCAAGACACCTACGTTCAGATTGGAATAGACATTCGCAATAAAATAGATGCTCTGTCTGAACAAGTCAAACAGAATGCCAGACAAATAGCCAAAAATTATTGTCAGCAACTACAAGAGCAATTTGAAAGCAATATGGCAATGGCGATTGAAACCCTTGCTCAAAAATCACAAGCTGACCGCTTGCAGCACGAACTTGAGTTGGCAGAGAGACAAATAAATCAACTTAATGAATTTGAACACATGCTACAAGCAACTTTAAGCATTTAATCACCCTTAACCAACGAGAGAATTTTTATGAGCACCAACACCCATGAATTGCAACAGGCATATGAACAAAAAATTGCCGAATACGCCAACAATCCAGACGAACGCCTAGTGGAAGCCTTAAATGACGGCAACTCTGGTATGGTACAAGCACTATTGAGATTGGATTTGCAAAATCCCAATGTCAGCTTTGAGGAATTGGTGATTAAATCCTTATACGCCCAACAAGTCAATGCTGATATTTTTAAACAATTTGAAATTTCAAAGCTACACAAAGATTTTGAGATTGATGAAAGTTTATGGGACGAAGATTATTTTTTAACTCATAAAAGTTATCTGACACTGAATTTTTCCCTTGAAAGAATCATTCATTTGGCTCATGTCAAACACAAATTAACAGGCAATCAACCCAAAAATACAGACCAAGTTGAGCAGGTGGTGGTCAATCAAAGAGAACATCAATCAAAAGGTTTTGAAAAATCCTTTATTGAGCATACCTTTGAACAAATACAAAACATCGGCAAAAATACCGGTCAGTGGGCAAAGGAAAATCCCAAAACTGCCGTTTGTATTGTTGTAGGAATGGCATTACTTGCCTTGTTTGCTTTATGGTAAGGGGAATATTATGACAAAAAATGCCGTCATAACGCTGGATAATTTTAATGAGTTTTTAGATTATAACATCAATGTGGGCAGTGATTGGTTAAATAAGTCTTATTTAACCAATATCAACCAATACAACATCATACCCATTCATGATGAACAAAAAATCAATCAAAATACAGACATTCGCCTATATCGGTTGGGGCGAGTGGCTCTGCACAACAAACAATCAATGACCGAAAGCCTAACCGCTCTGTATCAAACGCTGGGCAGTTTTGGAGCAAGTGTGTTTTTGTATTTGGATAGCAAAGGGGGCTTAACTGATATTTATTTGGGGGTTAAAGCCAAAAACGGCAATGAAGCTGGCAAATTACTAGAAGCGAGCCTAAATGGACATTTTGCAGGCAGTGATTATCAACAAATATTAAGTGATGAGCTTGATGAACAAGAAATTTTATCGCCCCTGTCAGCAGAACATTGGCAATCTCGCTGTGTCAGTAGTTTATCATCAGTATCATCATTGGCAGTTGATGAGCGAGAGCATTTTGTGCAAGGGCTAGAAAAGTTTATTGACTCAGCTGAGCAACACGAATATCAAGCCCTGATTTTGGCAGAGCCTGTATCCACCGATGAGCTTAATTATCTTAAAAGTCGCTATGAATCTATGGCGACAGCATTGTCTCCCCTTGCCAAACAAACCCTATCCTATAATGAAACATTGGGACAAAATGTGGGGGTTAATATCAGCCACAGCGTCAATGAGAGCTTTACCCAGACCGAAACCACAGGCACAAACAAATCCACTTCCAACAGTAAAGGTGTATCCCATACCGACACAAAAGGTAGTTCACATACAGGCGGAGCTTATATTGGCGGTATGACATCAATAGGTGGTGGAGGTGTAAGTTATTCCTATGGTACAAACCAAAGCACATCAACAGGTACCAGTGAGACTATTAGCACCAGCGAAGGCATGAGCAGTTCTAGCTCAGCAGGCAAGACAGATGGCAAAACCGACACCACAGGTTATAGCACAGGCACATCAAGCAGTCAATCAGGCACACTTGGCATAGACATACAAAACAGAGCTGTCAATGAATTACTCACCCAAATCGATGTACACTTAACACGCCTAAATAATGCCAGAAGCTATGGGGGCTGGCGAACAGCCAGTTATTTTATCGCCAAAGACAGCTATGTTACTCAAAGTTTGGCAAGTATGTTTGCGGGCAACACTCGTGGTCAAGAATCCTACATAGAAAATACCGCTACGAATACTTGGGATAGTCATTCATCAAAACCTATTTTTGAATGGCTTGAAAACTTTGCTCACCCACACTTCTCTGCCAATGAATTAAATCAATTGAATTTGGGCGACATTACCCCCGCCACCCTAGTTTCTGGTAAAGAAATGGCATTACAACTGGCTCTGCCACGCCATTCCACTTCTACCGTAACGGTGGTGGAAGCTACTCCATTTGGTCGGCAGATTCAAAGCACCAATTTGCACAATGATAATCCTAGTCGCACACTCACACTCGGTCAAATCCGTCATCTGTGGACAGATTTACCACAAAAAGTAACGCTTGATGTTGATAAATTATCAGGGCATTTATTTATCACAGGAGCAACAGGTTCTGGTAAGAGTAACACGGTTTATCATTTATTAAATGAACTCAATAAGCAAGAGATTAAATTTTTAATTATTGAGCCTGCCAAAGGTGAATATAAACATATCTTTGGTAATCGTTCCGATGTTAAAGTATTTAGCACCAATCCAAATATGAGTGATTTATTAAAAATCAACCCATTTAAATTCCCAAGTACAGGTCACAATCCAATTCATGTACTCGAACACATTGACCGTTTGATTGAAATTTTTAGTATGTGCTGGTCGATGTATGATGCAATGCCAGCCATGCTCAAACAAGCACTATTAAAGGCTTATGAATTAAGCGGTTGGGATTTGGATAATTCTATCAATTATTACGACAACAATTTATTTCCAAGTTTTATTGATTTATTGCAATGCTTGGAAAGTGAAATTGAAAAATCAAATTATTCTTCTGAAATTAAGAGTAATTATAAAGGTGCATTAATTACTCGTGTTGCGTCATTAACAACAGGTTTAAATAAGCAATTATTTAGTGCTGATGAAATTGATGATAACATTTTATTTGATGAAAATGTGATTGTTGATTTAAGTCGTGTCGGTTCGCAAGAAACCAAATCTTTGATTATGGGCATTTTGGTATTGCGTTTAAATGAGTACCGTATGGTGAATGCAGTTCAAATGAATACGCCACTTAAGCATATCACAGTTTTAGAGGAAGCACATAATCTATTAAAAAATCATACTACTCATAGTGAGCATGGTTCTAATATCGCAAGTAAATCGGTAGAATTGTTAAGCAATGCGATTGCTGAAATGCGAACTTTTGGCGAAGGGTTTATTATTGCTGACCAATCGCCAAATGCGGTGGACATTTCCGCCATTCGCAATACTAATACCAAAATAATCATGCGTTTACCTGATGAAACTGATGGTAGATTAATTGGTAAAGCATCAGGACTAACAGATGAGCAATTACCTGAAATTGCCAAATTACCGCAAGGTGTGGCTGTCATTTATCAAAATGATTGGTTAGAGCCTATTTTGTGTAAAGTGTCGCATTTTGATATAATTGGCAATAAATATCACTACATTAAAGATGTAAATGATATACAGAAAAGGCAAAATACTGAGTTAGCAAAATTTATACTGGGTCATTCAGACTATAATAGAAACATTGTTCAAGTAGGTGTTTTAAATAGCAATATTGCTATCAAAGAGAAATTAGCATTATTAAATGCCTTTAATCAAATGCAAAAACCATTTTCAGAATGTGTGATTGATAAATTATTAGAGGCATTAACTATTAAGAATACCATTGAACAATATATCAGCAATCAACAGAATGTGGATTGTAAAGATATTTTATCTCACTATATATTTGATGAACAAAGTATTTTTGAAAAGGTTCATGCTCATCTAAAACACCAAATCAAAAAAGGAGTATTTAATGATTGAGAAATTTGCTCAATCCATAGAATTATCCAAAATTGTCAATGATATTGGCAAAAATATTTTCGATAATTCAAGTAGATTTGACAATACCATTAGTTCTTTTTTGCCACGCAGTGGCACATGGAGCGGAGAAAAAGGTAATTCGGTTTGGTTTCCAAACAAAGATGAAATACCAAAAAAAGACAATCCCAATGACAAAACATGGGGTGATATTTTAAAAGAATATCAAATAGAAGGTATTGAATTCAATGATGGCGAACCCAATTTTGATGATATTAAAGTGGCGGAAGTCCAGATTGATAATTTTACCCCAGACCGTACCAAAAATTTCCCTCAAGCAGACAAAGAACTTGCCAAGCAATGGACAGATGAAGGTAAAGATGGCAAAACTTGGACAAGTCGAGACATTGCAGAGTGGAGAAAAGAAAATAATTGCACTTGGCACGAATGTAAAGACTGCAAAACAATGCAGTTAGTACCAAAAGAAATTCACAACAATGTCCCTCATGCTGGCGGAATTTCAGAAGCCAAAAAACAAAGTTAAGTAGCACCCAAACTGGAGGAATATATGAATATCGATAATTTGATTTTTGATTACGGCTGGAGAAAGCCAATCAATCTAACTTTTGAAAATAAAAAAGTTAATATTGAATTGGTTTTTAATGCTTATGATGACGAGCAAGTCAGTGTCGAGCAAATGAATGCCTATGAAGATTTTATTAATCATCAAAATAGGTACGAAAATAAAGCCAATGAGCTACTATCGGATTTTGTAACCCAAAATCAGATTGATAATTATGATGTTAAAGCAAAAACTTTATATTTTAATCGCGATGGTGAGTTTGCACTATTATGTGATTGTTCTTGGGATATTGAACATGGGATTGCCATTATCTTATCGCCAAAACAACTTGTCATCACACAAGATGATTTTTTATAACAATACAAATCCATTAAAACAACTCCTTGGCAATCCAAAAAAACAAGCACCCAAATTGAGTGCTTGTTTTAACTCACTTCAACATCACAAACCCAGCCAGCTCCAACAGCGGACTTGGCAAAATACCCAGCACGATGACAATGGCGGTGACAAACAGCACCATCACGCCCCCTGCTTTGATACCCCAATGTGGATTAGCATCAAATTCTAGGTGTGCTTTGGGCTTTTGGTAAAGAGCTACCAAGACTTTTAGATAATAATATAATCCAATTGCCGAACCTGCAATCATCAGCCCTGCCAGATAAAACCTCATACCCTGTACCGCACCAAAAATCACAGTAAACTTGGTGATAAATCCAGCAGTAGCAGGAATGCCAGCCATTGACAACAACATGACGGTCAGCACCGCTGTCAGTACAGGGCGATGCCAAAATAGCCCCTGATAAAAACGCAAATCATCTGCCTCACCACTCACAGAAGTATGCCCACGCTCACGATAAGGGCTTGACATCAGAGCAATCACACCAAACGCCCCCACCGAAGTTAGCGCATAAATTGCCATATACATACTGATAATACCAGCACTGCCCTCACCCAAACCAACCAATGCCACCAGCACATAACCCATGTGAGCAACTGATGAGTAGGCAAACAAGCGTTTTAAGTTGTTTTGATGAATAGCCAGCACATTACCAAACACAATTGACAATACCACCATAACCACAAGAGTCTTCTCCACAGACGGCATGACTGGTATGGCACTCATTGCAAAAAAACGTACTGCCAAAGCCATCATCGCCACCTTACTCACACTGGCCAAAAATGCAGAAATGGGAGTAGGTGAACCCTCATAAACATCAGAAACCCATGAATGAAAAGGAGCTACTGACAGTTTAAAAGCGATTGCCATCAACATCATGACACCACCTACAATCATGAGTGGTAAAACAGTTTGGCGTTCAAGGATTGCTTTGGCAATACTTGCAAAGTCAAGTGTGCCCAAACTTGCATAAATAAATGCCATGCCCAAAAGTAATGTGGCAGAAGCGGCGGCAGACAATATTAAGTATTTTAGACCAGCTTCTAGCGAACGGGCTCGCAAAAAAGTATAGGCAAGCATACCATACATCGGCACAGATAACAGTTCAAGCGACATAAAAAATGATGCTAAATGCACTGATGATGTCATCATCATTGCACCAAGCGTGCTAATAAGCATAAGCAAATATAGCTCTTCTTTATGGTCTTTTAAAGTTTCAAAGTACCCATAAGCCAATGTACAGCAAGCCAAAGATGAAATGAGTATCACACCCATATTAAAATGAGCAAAACCATCAATGGCAAATAGCGTGTTTTTAAGTGGTACAACTTCCCAAACGCCAAATGCCTGCACCAGCAATATGATAAAAGCAGTATTTAAACCAACCACTGACAAAGTTGCCGACCAAAAATGTGAACGCTTAAAGGCAATGGCAAGCATAACTACCAATACCGTCAATGCCACCACCATCATGGGGGCAAAGGATAACAAATTTTCAATACCGTGCATTATTGTCCCCCTGCTGATGTATGAGAAAAGGTTGCTTGGTCATGGTCATGATGATTGTGTCCATGATGTTCGTGGTGATGATCGTGTGCATGGTGTTTGGCATGTTGATAATCTGCCATATTACCCTCAATCAGACGAATACCATAACGTGTTTGACCTTCTTTGACGTGATGTGCATAGGCTTGCGAAATCCAACTCATGGCATTATTTGAGGCATGAAGTACAGGCGTGGGATACAAACCAAGCCACACTAAGCCACCCACCAACACCACCAAAAGACTGATTTCACGTTTACCCAAATCTTTAAGATGACCGCCATTGGCTTTAGCAAGCTGTGGGGCGGTGTTTTCACCAAAAAGCACTCGATGAATCAAAATCAGCGAATACAATCCCCCAAACACAAGACTTACCGTAATCAGCACGACAATCACAGGATACTGCTTAAACGACCCCATCAAAATCAAAAACTCACCGATGAAGTTACCAGTCCCCGGAATACCCAAGAGTGCCGAACAAAAGAACATCAAAAGCGGTGCAAGGTATCTAAACTGCCCCCACATTCCGCCCATTAGGGTCATATCACGAGTATGTAGGCGTTCATAAACCTGCCCTGCCATGATAAATAACCCTGCTGAGGACAACCCATGTGCCAACATCTGTACCATCAACCCCTGTAACGAGACAATGTTGCCTGCATAAATGGCAAGCAGCACAAAGCCCATATGAGAAATGGAAGTATAAGCAAGCAGCCGTTTGATGTCAGTTTGGGCAAATGCCAAAAACGCCCCATAAAACACCCCAATCAAACCCAAAATAATGGCAATCGGTGCAAACTCTGCTGACGCTGTTGGAAAGAGCGGAATGACAAAACGCAACAAGCCAAAGGCGGCGGTCTTAATCAAAATCCCTGCCAAATCCACCGAACCTGCCGTTGGTGCTTGGGCGTGGGCATCAGGTAGCCAGCCGTGCAAAGGAAAGACAGGCAATTTGACTGCAAAGCCAATAAAGAACAGGAGCATGATGGCATATTCGTATTTACCCAAATTAAGCCCCAAAAGGTCATGATAAGCAAAACTTAATACACCTGTTTGGCTAAAATGAATGATGACGAGCATCAAAATACCAATGAGCATGATAAGCCCAGAGGCTTGGGTATAAATAAAAAATTTCTTGGCGGCATATTCTTTGGTTTTGCCACTGGTGGCGTTATGCCCCCACAAAGCAATCAAAAAGAAAATGGGGAGTAGCATGAGTTCCCAAAAGAAAAAGAACAAGAACAAGTCTATCGCCAAAAAGACGCCGATGACCCCACCCAAGCTCCATAGAAGATTGAGATGAAAAAAGCCAACACGATGACGAATCTCACCCCACGAACAGCCGACCGCCATCACTCCCAAAAAGGCAGTCAAAGCAATCATGAGTAAAGACAAGCCGTCCATCGCCAGATGAAAGTTAATACCCAACGAACCAATCCAAGGCACGACAAACTGTGCCAACCATGGCAAGTTTTCTTTGTCTGCCATGCCATCTGTGGCAATAAGCTGAGTAAAATCGCCTTGTTGCCACAACACCACGCTGATACCAAATGTAATCAGCATGGCAAATAACGCTATCCAGCGTGGTAATTTATCACTTACTTTTTCAATCAGCCAACATAAAAATCCCGCCATAAAAGGAATGGCAATCAATGTCGGCAAAAGCCAATTTTGTTCTGTCATGTCATTTCACCATCATCATCGCCAATACTAAAATCACACCAAGCCCTAGCCCAAAACTGATTGCGTGGCTTGATAGTAGCCCAGTTTGTGTTTTGGTCAAAAGACGATTGCCTACGCTGGCAAGGGCTGGCAAAATGCCCCAAATCTTATCCACAGGGTCATTTTTGATAAATTGACAAATTGCCAAAAACGGCTTAACAAACACCAAATCATACAAAGCATCAAAGCCCAAGCCATTATAGCACCAATAATACACCGCACCGCCTAGGCTTGTTTGTTTAAATTTGCCCAACATTTGACCTTTATTTAAAGCGAACAAGAACCAACCGACAAGCAAACCAAACGCTGTCGCCCCCACCGCAATGATTTCAGCGGTGTGCTTACCCTCGTGAAGGCTACTGCCCACACTTGCAGGCAAGACATCGGCAAGCGGTGGGTGAATGAGTGCCCCAATGCCTGTTGAAAGAATCAGCAAGACCGCCAACGGCAAAGCATAGCTCATACCGCTAAGTTTGCCAGCGTGATGATTTTCTTGTCCAAAAAAGGTAATCCAAATCATACGAAAGGTGTAAACAGCCGTCAAAAACGCCCCAAACACGCCTGCCCAAAAGAGCCCAAAATTGCCTGTGGCATAAGTCTCCCAAATGATGGCCTCTTTGGAATAAAAACCGACCGTGATAAATGGCAAGGCTACGAGTGCCCCACCACCGACCACAAACGACCAAAACACCAAGGGAATGCGTTTACGAAGTCCGCCCATCTTAAAGATGTTTTGTTCGTGGTGCATTGAGACAATCACCGCCCCACTGGCTAGGAACAACAAGGCTTTAAAGAAAGCGTGCGTCATCAAATGGAAAATCGCCACCTGCCACGCTCCAACGCCCAACGCCATAAACATCATTCCAAGCTGGCTCATTGTAGAATATGCCAAAATACGCTTAATGTCAGTCTGTGCCATTGCACAAAAAGAAGCCACCAGCATTGACAACGCCCCCACACCGCCAACCGTGTACAAAAGTACATCAGGCGTTAGCACAAACAAAGGGTGCATACGGGCAATCAAATACACGCCTGCCGTTACCATTGTCGCAGCGTGAATGAGTGCCGAAACAGGGGTAGGACCTGCCATCGCATCGGCAAGCCAAGTATGCAAAGGAATTTGAGCCGATTTACCAAACGCCCCACCAATGAGCATAAACACCGCCAGCATTAGCAAAGGGTCATTGACAGCAAAGGTGTCGCCCACACGGGTGTTAATGGCACTCATATCCAGCGTACCAAACACCACAAACAGCACAAACAGCCCAATCGCCAAAAACACATCGCCCACACGAGTTACCGTAAAGGCTTTCATCGCTGCCCGCCCGTTGGCACGATTGTCATAATAATAGCCAATCAAAAGATACGAACAAATGCCCACGCCTTCCCAGCCAAGATACATCAAAAGCAGGTTGTTGGCAAGCACCAAAATCAGCATACTGGCAACAAACAAATTTAAATAGCTAAAAAAGCGGTTAAAATGAGCCTCGCCGTCCATATACCAACTAGCAAATAGATGTATCAAAAAGCCCACACCTGTAATGATAAGCATCATCGTCAAAGACAAGCCGTCCAAATACAAGGCAAAATCCGACTTAAAGTCGCCCACGCTAATCCAAGTCCAAAGATGTTGGGTCAAGGACTTTTGTCCGCTTTGCAAAAAACTTAGACCGCTTATCAGTGCCGACAAAAACGACAAACCCAGCGAGCCTACGCCCACGACGGTTGCCAATTTTTGTGAAAGTTTGTCCCTTAAAATTGCCAAAATCAAAAAGCCAATCAAGGGAAATAAAATTGTCATAAAAAGCATTGTTATCCCCTTAGCTCATTGGCATTATGAACATCAAGATTTTTAAAGCGATGATAAAATTGGAGCAAAATGGCAAGCCCAATCGCCGCCTCTGCTGCCGCCAAAGTCAAGGTCAAAATAAACATCACTTGACCATCAGGCGACCCCCAAATATTACCCCCCACCACAAAGGCAAGGGCGGCGGAGTTCATCATAATTTCTAAGCTCATCAGCATAAACAGCACATTTTTTCGTGCCATCACACCCATCAAACCAATGACAAACAAAATCCCTGCAAGGATAAGTCCGTGATGAGCTGGCACGCCCAAAGAGCTTGCCGTTTGTACCACTTCGTGAGCAAAAGGAGCATTTAATCCAGCACTCATCACACACCCCCTTCTTCTGCTAACTCTTGGGTGTGGCTTTCATTTTCATCATCAAGGGCTTTTTTACCCAAGTGATAGGCTGCCACCAACGCCCCCAAAAGCAAAAATGCCGCCATCTCTACAATCAGCACATATTGACCAAACAAGGCAATACCCACCTCTTTGGCAGATACACCGGTGTCTTGCAAATACACCGTCTGACCAAACTCGCCTGTGGGAATAAGCAGACCGACCATTACCGCCCCAATGATGAGGGTTAGGCATACAGGCGTTGCCCACGCAGAGGCTGATAACCACGCCTTTTCTTGGCTGGTGTCTTGACCTAAGTTTAACATCATAATCACAAACACAAACAAGACCAAAATCGCCCCTGCATAGACAATCATTTCTAGCATTCCTGCAAAAGGAGCTCCTAAGATAAAGAAAATCCCCGCCACCGCCAACAGCGAGACGATCAAGGACAAAATGGCGTGAACAGGATTTGCGTGCGTAACCGTTCTAAGGCTGGCAAAAATCGCCACCAAACCCAGCACATAAAAGCCGACCGCATCGCCATTGCCCAACACTTTGTTTAATAAATCAATCACGGCAACAAACTCCGTACATCAATAGGCGTGCTTTCAGACTCGTGCGAGCCTTTGGGCTTGCCGTCTGTTGCCATACCTGTTACACGGTAATAATTATAGTCTGGATATTTGCCAGTGCCACTGATGAGCAAATGCTCTTTTTCGTACAAAAGATTTTGGCGGTTATATTCGCCAAGCTCAAAATCAGGGGTTAGTTGAATGGCGGTGGTTGGACACGCCTCTTCGCACATTCCACAAAACACACAACGAGAAAAGTTGATTTGGAAAAATTGTGGATACCAACGCCCATCTTCTCGCTCCGCCTTTTGTAAGCTGATACAGCCCACAGGACAAGCTACCGCACATAGGTTGCACGCCACACAGCGTTCATCGCCATCTGGGTCTCGTGTTAGGACAATCCGCCCACGAAATCTGGGCGGTACAATCTCACTTGCAGGTACTTCTGGATAAAGTATCGTGTCTCTTTTTCGTGTGGCGTGGGTGTTTACCATCCACATTGAGCGGACGATACTAGCCAAGCCAACTGCTGTATTTTTTAGAGCTGTTATCATCTTACGCTCCTTGTGTTAATAAAATGACAAATGCCGTTAGCAAAAGATTTACAAGCGTAACAGGCAAACAAATTTTCCAACCAAAATTCATCACTTGGTCGTATCTAGGACGCATCAAAGACCCCCTTGCCAAGACAAATAAAGTCATAAAAAACAAGGTCTTAATAGCAAACCAAAAAAAGTGTGGCGAAGTTAGGTTAAACGGAGCAAGCCAGCCCCCAAAAAACAAGGTCGTCATCAAGGCACTAATCACCACGACATTGACATACTCGCCAATAAAGAACATACCAAATTTCATACCAGAGTATTCCACGTGGTAGCCTTCGGCAAGCTCTTGCTCGGCTTCTGGCTGGTCAAAGGGGTGTCTGTGCGTAACCGCCACCCCTGCCACCACAAAACATAAAAAGCCAAAAAACTGTGGCACGACATTCCAAAGAGTCGTTTGGGCTTCTACAATGTCTCTTAGGTTAAATGAGCCTGCCTGTGCCACAACGCCCATTAAGGATAAACCCAAAAACACTTCATAGCTAATGGTCTGTGCCGATGAACGCAGTCCACCCAAAAGCGAAAACTTGTTGGCAGAAGCCCAACCACCAAACATCACCGCATAGACCGCAAGACCTGCCATTGCAAAGAAAAACAGCAAACCCACATTCCAATCGCTTGCTCCCAAACTTGGGCTAAGTGGAATGATGGCAAAACTTGCAAGGGCGGTAAACATCGCAATCGCTGGGGCTAGGGTAAACATAAATTTGTCGGCAAATTTGGGCGTCCAATCTTCTTTAAAAAAGATTTTGAGCATATCGGCAACCAGTTGTAGTGAGCCTTGCCAGCCGACACGGTTTGGGCCGTAGCGGTCTTGCCATAGACCAAGCATTCGTCTTTCGTACGGTATCATCAAGGCTGCTGTGATGACCAAGCCCAAAAAAATCACCACCGCCTGCACCGCCAAAAACAAGAAAGACCACGCCTCAAAAGAAAGCAAATTTGCCAAAAAAGACGGCACATCTGGAATAATTCTAATCATCGTGATACCCCCACCGCTGGTTTGCTTGTTTGCTGGCTTTGATTGTTAAAGGTGTGTACAAGTCCGCCTGTATTGGTTAGGCTAATGCTGTCCATTACTTGCCCCTCTATCGCCTTGACCCTTCTTTGATAAACAGGCTCAAAAATCTCGCCAGATTCTACCTTTTTAACGCTGGCTGGCAAATACGGCACAAACAACACTTGTCCAGCAGGATAGCCAATACAACCGTCCGCCAAGTAGTCGGTTAGGCAAACTGGCAAAATCACCGCCTTATCGTTTTGGCTAATTTCCAACAAATCGCCCTCTTTTAGCCCCCACGCTTTGGCATCCTCATCGCCAATCGTCCAACTGGCTTGTTTGATTTGACTTGCCACGACAGGACTTGATGAAATTAGGGCATTTGATGAAAACAGGTTAAAGATTGGCACCAGTTTGGCACGATTTTCGGATAAACTTGACCCCAACGCCTTGCCCATCGCCACAAAGCCATAAGAATGATTTAGGCGTGGTAAATGGTCAAACAAACGAATGCCAACATCACCGCCCTTTAACTTACCACCCAAAGTCTCTTGGAATTTATTCCACGCTTGCGGTGAGTTCCAGCCTGCCGACCACGCAAAAGGCGTGGCGGAGCTTGGTGTTTTGTCGCCAACATAGCCCTCCATTGAAAAGGTCAAGGCACTATCCCTATCTTTGGGCTGCATTGGTTCGTGAATGGAGAGTTTGGCACGCAATGAAGTACGCCCAGAATAACGGCGTGGCTCACGGGCGATTTTTAGCCCTGTGATGCGATAATCAGAATTTGGGGCAACTTCCTTAATCAGTGCCAACTCTGGATAAGCAGCGACAAGCTCATCAATCACTTCATCAAGGTGGGCAAAATGGGGAATGCCGTCCAGCTCATTTGCCATCGCCCCAAGCCATCGCCAAGAATCCTTAATGTCAGAAGTAGGCAAATAATACTTTTTGTCATAGGCTGCAAAGAATCGCCCTGCTCGCCCTTCTGCCGACACCACCGTGCCATCGGACTCGCTAAATGCCCCAACCGACAACACAAGGCTTGCTTTGTCGTGCCAATCATAGTGTTGATGGTCAAGGACGATGACTTCTTTGTTTAAAAGTGTCGCCAATGCCCCATCAGACAAGGCGGATAGGTCATTTTCAAGCACGATGGCAACTTCATAATCGCTTGCCAAACTCTCTTCTAAGGACTTGCCACCAAGCATTGCCACACCAACGCTGTTGACCTCTGGCAAAGTTAGGTAAACGCCTGTTTTGCTAAGGTAGTTGGTATTGGCAGTTAAGGGTTTTTCTTTTAATTCTTCGCCCTCGCCCAAAGTCTTGGCAAGTTCATCAAGACGAGCATTGTGGGCATTGACTTTGGCAAGTTCATTAGCATAAATGGCTTGGCGTTTGGCGGTCAAGTTTTGGCAAATATAGCCTGTTGCTTGCACCAAACACACCGACGACAAAGAAGTACCAGACACCACAAGCGGACGATTTGCCACCAGCAAATCATAGGCAATTTGCCCTGCCAATTGGCTCATCATCGTTTCGTCATCTTGTGCATTACTATCTTCTAAGTTCTTGATAAACTTAGCATAATGTTCGTTTAATTGTGCCAAATTCTCTGGCGACTTGGCAATCATTTGCCCCACCATAAAGCCAAGCCGTGCAAGGTCGTTAATATCCGCCACCACAGGTACTTTGGCAATGTCGGACAGTTTGGTATCGCACACCGAAGCGACATAAATGGGGCTGTACGCCTCCTGCCCAATGCGTTTGACAGGTTCAGCCAGCCAATGCTCGGTGCGTAGAGCCGTTGCCATTGATTTGGCTTTGTTCTTGCTGGCTTGGCGAACGGCAAGGGCGACACGGCTTGCCGTTTGGGTAATGTCTTCACCAAGCACAAACACACAGTCGGCACTTTCAATTTGACCGATGGAAAGATTATCCACCGCTTGATGGCGAATGAGTGCTAGGGCTTCACCCACCAATTTGGCACTGTGAGCCGTTTGCCCTGTGCTATAATAATCGCTCCCAACCAGTTGTTTTAGGGCAAAATTACTCTCCAAACTTGCCATTGGTGAGCCAATGCCAATCACTTTTTTACCCTTTAAAATTGCCACCGCCTTATCAAGGGCAACATCAGCATTTAGGTTAATCGCCTTGCCATTCACATTTTCCAACGGTTGTAAGGGTCGGTCGGCACGATTAACATAGCCATAACCAAACCGCCCTTTATCACATAGGAAATAACCATTGACATCAGGATTATAGCGGTTTTCAATACGGCGTAATTCACCGTAGCGTTCCCCTGCCGAAATACTGCACCCTGTACTACACCCTTGACAGATAGAAGGGGCGTACTGCATATCCCATTTACGGTTGTAGCGGTCAGAGTGGGTTTTGTCGGTAAAGACCCCTGTGGGGCAGACTTCGGTTAAGTTACCGCTAAATTCGCTTTCAAATTGACCGCTCTCTTCTCGCCCAAAATAGACACGGTTATTGGACGCATACACGCCAAAATCCGTCCCACCTGCATAATCCTTATAAAAGCGTACACAGCGATAACAGGCAATACAGCGGTTCATTTCGTGATTGATAAACGCCCCTAAGTCTTGGTTGTGGTGGGTGCGTTTGGTAAAGCGGTAGCGTCTTTGACGATGTCCTGACATATAAGTCATATCTTGCAAATGACAATGACCGCCCTCTTCACAAGTGGGGCAATCGTGGGGGTGGTTGGTCATCAAGTATTCCACAATTCTTTTGCGAAATTCCTTAGCCTCCGTATCGTCCACCGAAATGTACATATCGTTGGTAGGGGCGACCATACAGCTCATCACAAGGCGACCACGCCCAGCTTTCATATCTTCTTCGTTATTAAACTGCTTGACCGCACATTGACGGCACGACCCCACCGACCCCAAAGCTGGGTGATAACAAAAATAAGGCACATCAATGCCCAAAGACAAACACGCCGATAACAGATTGTCCGTGCCGTCCACTTCATAGCTTTTGCCGTCTATATGAATGACCGCCATTATGCACGCTCCTGTTCGTTAGTGATTTTAGCTTCAATCAATTTTGCTTCAAATTCTGGACGAAAATATCTAAGTGCCGACATCAACGGCTCCATCGCCCCTGGGGCGTGAGCACAAAAGGTTTTGCCAAGCCATAAATCTTTGGTAAGCTCGCTTAGTTTTTCAATATCGCCTGCCTGCCCCTGCCCCTTATCAAGGCTATCTAAGATTTTAACCCCCCACGGCAGACCATCACGGCAGGGCGTACACCAGCCACAGCTTTCACGCTGAAAGAATTTTTGTAGATTGTGCGACAGACTTACCATATCTTGGGTTTCGTCCACCACCATCATCAAACAAGTGCCAAGCCGTGAGCCTGCTTTCATAATCGGGTCAAAGTCCATCACAAGGTCAAGGTGTTCATCGCTTGCGGTCAAAAAGTCGGTACTTGCTCCCCCGGGTAGCCACGCTTTTAATTTCAAGCCATCTTGCATACCGCCTGCCAATTCTATAATCTCTCGTGCGGTATAACCAAAAGGTAGCTCCCAAAGACCTGCGTCCTTGACACGACCACTACACCCCATAATCTTAGTACCGGGGGTCTCGCTCTTACCCTTAATCTTAGCAAGGTCAAGATACCACTCTACCCCATTTAACAAAATGGCGGACATATTATTGAGTGTTTCTACATTATTAACCACCGTTGGGCGACCCCACGCCCCAGAGACTTGCGGAAATGGTGGTTTGGTGCGTGGATTGGCTCGTCTGCCTTCTAAGCAGTTAATCAGTGCCGTCTCTTCGCCACAAATATATCGCCCTGCCCCTGTGTGAATGTGTAGCTCAAATTTAAAATCCGTGCCAAGAATGTTCTCACCCAAAAGGTTATTTGCGATACACTCGTCCACCGCCTTTTGCAAACGCTCGGCAGCCAAAATATACTCGCCACGGATAAAAATATACCCAACACTTGCCCCAATGGCATAAGCAGAGATGAGCATACCTTCAATCAACTGAAACGGCAAACGCTCCATCAAAAGGCGGTCTTTAAAAGTACCCGGCTCCATCTCATCGGCATTACAAATCAGATAGCGAACACCGCCATCAGGTGGGGTCATAAAGGTCCATTTTAACCCTGCGTTAAAGCCAGCACCGCCTCGCCCACGCACATTGGCGGTCTTTATCATCTCACCCACTTCTTTTGGGGTTTTGGCTAGGGCGTTTTTTAAGCCCTTAAAGCCGTCCAGTTTTTCATAATCGGCTAAATTTAACACCGCATCGTGGTGGTATAACCGCCAAGTTAAGGGGTGGGTGAGACTGGTGGGGGCTTGTCCTTCTGCCAGTCCCACGCCCCAAATGGGTGTTTTTTGGCGGTTTAGCTGGCTTGGGGCAAGTCCACTAAGGCGAGCCTGTATCTGGCTTTTTAAGTCCGCTTTGTTGGTTATTTCATTATAAATCATTGATATTGCTCCAATAAATAAGCAACTTCACTTGGCAGTACAGGACCATAAGTGTCCTCATCTATCAGCACGCTTGCCCCCTTATCACAGTTGCCCAAACAGCAAATCGGCAAAAGCGTAAATCGTCCATCAGGCGTGGTTTGCCCATAGTCAATGCCAAGCTCTTTTTTGAAGGCATCGGCTAACTCTTCATAGCCGTTTAAATAACAGGCAATGCTATCACAAATCAAAATGATATGGCGACCGACTTTTTGGCGATAAATGCGGTTAAAAAAGGTTGCCACGCCCTCTACATCAGCAATCGGAATGTTGAGCATATAGGCAATGGCGGCGACTTGTTCATCATTGACCCAGCCGTTGCGTTTTTGGACGAGCTTTAAGGCATCAAGCACCGCCGCCCGAGCCTGTGGATAATGATGAATGTGATGATGAATGCCGTCTATTTCGTCAGGCGTTAAAATCGTCTCAATGGCGACTTTGGGGGTTTTGTCGGTTACGATTTTCATAAAGTTACCTTGCTTGCTAGTCTATTGCCCTGCTTGGTGGGGCGGACTGGCTATTTTTTGATTTATCAATGTAAGTAAACGCTACTCTTAATAATCATTCTCAAATTTACTTAAATTGGCAAACCACTTTTGCGGTGCGTATTATACACGATTTTTGGGCGGATTTGTGGGGTGTTGGGTTGCTTATGATGTTATCAAGATTGAGTTTTGTTTTTTGTTTTGATTTGGGCGTAAGGTGCGTAACACACACCCTTATTTATCCCAAACCCAAACTTGTTCACTTTCCAACTTTTTCAATCACATAACCCAACTCTTTTGCACGGTTAATAAAATTATCAATATTACCCACACCCCATTGGTTACAAACAACCACTTTATCGCCATTATTTAAAGCAATAATTTGATTGTCATTTCTAAAATATCTCATCATTAAACTTGGATTATTTTTTAATTCCGACAACAACGTTACAACATCAAATCTTGGTTGCAAAGTTGATGGAAATTTATTTTGCAAATCAGCAATATCAATAACATTATTATTTTTACAATAATGAGTCACCACTTCCAAAACCAAACGCCCTTTACCAAATTCATCGCCATTAAATTGATATTTACTAAAATCTTTATTACTTTGGCGTTTAGTTTCTTGGTCTGATTGTTGTTTTTCTCTTAATGTCATTTGGTATTCTTGGACTTCTTTTACAGGAATAATGGTATCAATATCCCATAATGTTTGTCCATTAAATTCATAAGGTTCAATTTTGACACATTGAATGTCCAAACCTTGTTCATTTAACCATATGACGCAATTTGTAATTTCTGGCGAAAAATCTTGATTAACCAGCATAATACGAACATTAGCATTATTAACTTCTATCTTATCAAGATATTCTTTTCCCAAAAATTCAATCAATTCTTGCTCAGCTTGGTCTTTTTCTTGCTGAATAAATTCACTGCGATATTCAATGAGTTTTTCAATGGTTAATAATCTTGCCATAGACGCATAACGAATGGCTTGCAAATCCATATGAAAACCATCGGTATCTCGTTTAAATTCAATAACAACAATTTTCCCTTCTTTATCTATTGCCAATACATCTAAGTGCTTTTGGGTTTCTTGACACAAATTAAGTTCTTCGCCAATTACAAATAAAGGTTCACCCAAAATATCTGGGTTATTTTTTACAACATCTTGAATGTCTTTTTCTTTGATGCCAATTTTTTTAAACTCTCGTTTAATTAAAGGCTTAATATTTTGACGATTAACATCAACTGCATAGATACCCATATGAAACCCCTAATTTAAAAATGTCAACACTGGTGCGTAATACACACCTTACGATTAAGCATTCCCAAATCAATAGAAATTAACGGCAAAAAATGGTCTTTTAACCAAGATTGATGTTCTACAAAAATCGTATCAATATTTGGAAATGGGGTTAAATATTCGTTTAATTCAGTAATGTCTTCAAAACTAGGTAAAATGGTGTTCATTGTTAATCCTTATTTAAGTAACTTTGAGTTAATAATTTCTTTAATTCATTTTCCGTTGGCAAATAAGGTAAATATTTGGCGGAAAATAACTGTTTTTGCTCCGCCAATATGGAATATTTTACCACCGCTTCACTTTTTTCGCTACACAATACCAAGCCAATGGTAGGATTATCATCATTGCCTTTATACTGGCTATCAAATAGACGAACATAAGTATCCATTTGCCCAATGTCTTGATGTTTTAATTTACCCAGTTTTAAATCAATGAGCAAAAAGCATTTTAATTTAAAATTATAAAACACCAAATCAATATAAAACTCTTCATCATCAAAACTAATGCGTTTTTGCCGTTCTACAAAAGCAAAACCTTTGCCAAGTTCTAATAAAAACTTTTGAATGTCGCTAATAATCGCCTGTTCTATATCACTTTCTTGATAACTTTCACTGTTTAGATTTAAAAAATCCAAAATATAAGGATCTCTTAAATAATGATGAATGCTGTCTTGATTTTCTAGGATTTTATGATTGGCTTCATCAATCACACTTTGGTTATTTTGCCCCTTAATTTGACTTGCCAGTAGCCGTTCATAATACAACACACTAATTTGTCGCTCTAAGGCTCGCACGCTCCAATTTTGGCTAATGGCTTCATTCATATACCAAAGGCGAGCATCTGTATTTTCCACACGAATTAGGGCAACATAATGCGACCAACTCAATTTAGGCGACAGTGTCGCCTGATTTGGAAAAGTGATATAAAACAACCGCATACGGCGTAAATTTGTCGCTTCAAAGCCACGCCCAAACCGTTTAGTTAATTGCACCGATAAAGTTTGTAATTGAGCCTTGCCATATTCGGCACGAGCATTGCCATTTTGTTCAAATTCTACAATAATTTGTCCAATTTGCCAATAACAAGCAACCATTGCTGTATTCACCGCCTGTTTTGTCATTAGGCGACTTTGTTCAATCACATCGCTGATTTGATTTAATAAGGGCAAATTTAAATCAGACATTCAACTTATTCCACCGCCATTTCATAATTCACCCAATCATTATTTTGTTTTGCCCCAAGTCGTTCATAAAATTTCATTCCCCTTTCATTCCAAGGAGCGACTGTCCATTTAATGGCAGAACAATCATTTTCTTTGGCTTGTTTCTTTAATTCAAGCATTAGTTTTTCGCCCACTTTTTGATTTCTATAATCCTCTTTGACATATAATTCTTTCATATAAATATTGGGACGGTTTTGAGCGGTATAAGGCAAAAAATAATAAACCAGCATTCCTGCAATGACCCCATTATCGTCTGCCACCAGACAATAAAAGTCCTGATTATCAATCGCCCTTTGTTTGACAATATCAGGAGTAATGGCAAAACTGTCAATATATTCTTCAAAAATCGCCAATGCTTTCATCAATTCAAAAGTTTGGGGAATGTCATTTTCACTCATAAAACGGATTTGCATTTTTTATCCCAACTTCTTAAAACCATCTAAACATAACAACTAATCTCAATCAAATTACCATCAGGGTCATTGATATAAATAGAGTGGATTTTGCCCACTGCCCCTGTGCGTGGCACAATGCCGTCAATGATGGCGATATTTTTTGATTGCAAAAACTTCATCACTTCATCAAGCGGTGTATCGGTCAAAAGACACAAATCCGCCGTACCGCAGTCGGCATTGGTGGCATTGGGTTTAATCTCTTGTCCCTTTTGGTGCAGATTGATTTTTTGTGAGCCAAATTGTAGGGCTTTGCGACCCTCGCCAAAGCTAATTTCTTGCATTCCCAAAATATTTACATAAAAATCAATCGTTTTGGCAATATCAGCAACGGTCAAAACCAAATGGTCAAGGGCGGTGATATTCATTCATCATTCCTTTTTCTCTTCTTCTGCTTTTTCAGGCTCCAACGACAAACCTCCCCCCACAGGACCATCATCACCGGGCTTGCGAGTACCTTTAAGTTTGATTTGCAAGCGAAGTTCGTTGGCACTGTCGGCATTTTTAATCGCCTCATCGTAGCTAATCGCCCCCTCGTTATACAAGTCAAACAAGGCCTGGTCAAAAGTTTGCATACCCACTTCACGAGATTTGGTCATGATTGCCTTTAACTCGTGCATTTCACCCTTTAAAATCAAATCAGCCACCAAGCGAGTATTAAGCATGATTTCCACCGCCGCCCTACGACCCTTACCATCTTCGGTGCGGATAAGTCTTTGAGAAATGATGGCTTTCATATTGCTAGATAAGTCCATCAGTAGCTGATTTCGTCTCTCTTCTGGGAAAAAGTTGATGATACGGTCAAGCGTTTGGTTGGCGTTGTTGGCGTGCAGTGTGCCAAGACACAAATGCCCCGTCTCGGCAAAGGCAATGGCGTGCTCCATCGTCTCGGTATCACGAATCTCACCAATCAAAATCACATCAGGGGCTTGTCTTAGCGTGTTTTTTAGAGCGTGGTGCCAAGAGTGGGTATCCACCCCCACTTCACGGTGGGTAATCATTGATTTTTTGTGTTTATGGACATATTCCACAGGGTCTTCCACCGTGATGATATGCCCTGCACTGTTTTCGTTGCGATAGTCAATCATCGCAGCCAAACTTGTGGATTTACCAGAGCCAGTACCGCCCACCACCAAAACAAGCCCTCGTTTTTCCATAATGACATCTTTTAGCTTGATAGGCAGTTTTAACTTTTCAAAATTGGGAATTTCAGCGGCAATGGTACGAATCACCATACCCACATTTTGCTGTTGGATAAAAACATTGACACGAAAACGAGAGACATTGGG
The DNA here is from genome assembly GCF_001598275.1 of Moraxella oblonga NBRC 102422. GTDB lineage: Bacteria > Pseudomonadota > Gammaproteobacteria > Pseudomonadales > Moraxellaceae > Moraxella > Moraxella oblonga. Next base: position 25,028 of record NZ_BCYQ01000014.1, on the reverse strand, counting down.
GACATTGATGGCAAAGTTACACTCCATCTCTTTTTCAAATTCATCTCGCTGATATTCGTTCATAATGCTGTATGCAAAAATTTTGGTGCGTTCGGCACTCAAAACCTGCTTACCCAAAGGTTTCATCAAGCCCTGATGTTTGACACTTGGGGGAAAGTCTGCGGTAATAAACAGGTCAGACGCTCCAATCTCAACGACTTTGGTCAGCATATTGTACATTATGGTCTTTGCCTCATTTAGGGTTTCTTGGGCAAAGTTTACTAAGGTTTCTTCGGAAATGTGATGGGTACTCATTATTTAAATCTCTTTAATTGAGTGAATGTTAAATCATATTCGGTTTTAATCCGATTATCATCGTCTAATATCGCTTGTAAAAAGGCTTTTTCATCATCACTTAGCACCTCATTATCTGTACCAATATAAGGCTTTAAACTACCTGATAATAATTTTACTTCGTCTTGAATTTGTGAATTGATGTCATTTTCTTGCTTTGAATAAAATATAATTTGGATTTGCTTGGTGTTATCATCAAAATTAGAAACAATATTCTCCACATTTGCCATCATATCTTTTGGCAAAGGGATAAAAATACCATCATTTTGCTTAATGGTTGTTAATTGCATTTTATGCTCCAATCTTTTAATGGCAAGGTGCGTATGACGCACCGTTTTTTGATAAATTTAAATTAAAAACAAAATTAAATTGATTTTTAATTTTGGGTTTTTAGGGGTGCGTGGTACGCACCTTACTTTTTACCAATTAATTTTTACCAATTTTCATTCAACGACTGTTGGCGAATTTACGGTCAAATTTATCATCTTTTGGCAAATAAATTTGGATAGTTTTAAAAATTTGTTTCATTGTTGCCTTTGGGTTATGGCAACAAGGCAATGAATGGGCGGTTTGTTTTTGTTTGGTGTTATTTGTCATACATTTCATTCTTTAAGACTTAACTGCTCATTGATAACAATTTTCTTAAATTTTAACTTATCCGCTTTATCAAAACCTACCACAATATTCATATCCAAACCCTTAGTCCAAAAATAAATAACCTCAACATCTTGACTATCCATTTCTTGACAAGTGATAAATTGCAATTTATCACAATCACTCTTAACAAAATAATAAGGACTTGGCTCGCCTAAGGCTTGTTTTGTGGTAGCCAAGTCAATAACCACTTGGTCAAGTATTTGATTTGTTCTAAAAATTGAATTATAGACAACAATCCCCACAAAACTAATCAAAATCACACCAACAAAAACAACACTAAAATTTATTTTTGAGCTATTATTATCTAAATCTTTCATAAGCGACCCACTGTGCCACAATACATCTTGGTGTACAAGCCTAATGTTATGCCGCCAGCCGCAAATCCAGCAGTATTACCCTTAAAATCATTACGCACATCTTGCCAGTAACCAGCAAAACCAGTCTTGCCATTTATTGCAGATACACCACTAAAAAATATAAGATAAGCATTTAAACCTCCCCAAGCCAAAAATCCAGTAAAACCATCTACCGTTCTTCTATATCTATGTTGAATAAGAAAATACTGCAAATCCACTCCATCATTAGTATTAATATTAATACCAAGGCTACGTATATAATCCTGTTCTTGACCTATTTCTCTTGTGTATAAATCTGGCGGATTATCGACAGTCCAAACGCTAGGATTTTTAATAAATAAGTCCAATGCCTCACAAAAAGAAACGGTTCGCAACTTTGAGTTATTAACTGGAATTTTTAGTGGTTGCTTTGTTTTTATTTTATAAATATTATCATTATATTTTCCATTTAGTGTTGGTGTAACAAAGATTTTATCAATCAGTTTTCCAGATAGATAAATTTCAAACCAAACAATATCATTAACATAGGTTTCATAAACTTTGCTACAACCGTTACTATCAAATTTTTCAATAGCTGTTTTCTTTTTTCTAAGATAAAACACCTGATAAGTAACCTTATCAGCTATTACTTTGTCATCAAAAGCAACTTTCAATCTAACAGTATATTTTTGATTGGTACTCATAACATAACTCCTTAGCATAAATATGATTTTTGACTGTATAGTTACCTATCACAATCCGCCATTACGATATCAATACTTGCCAAATAAATAATTGCATCGGATACCAAACTTCCATTAATCACAGACGGCATTTGCTGTAAATGAGCAAAAGTCGGTGTACGAATACGCGTGCGATAGCTCATCGTTGAGTTATCCGACACCACATAATAACTGTTTAGCCCTTTGACACCCTCTACCATACAGGCACTCTCCCCTGCTGGCATTACAGGTCCCCACGACACGGAGACAAAGTGGTTAATCAAGGTTTCAATGTCTTTTAAAGTTCTATCTTTTGGTGGTGGTACAGCAAGCGGATGTTCAGCTTTGTACGCCCCTGATGGCATATTATTTAGACACTGCTCAATAATCCGCAGAGACTGGCGAATTTCTTCAATTTTTACCAAACAACGGTCATAGGCATCGCCGTTATAAAAGACAGGGATTTCAAAGTCAAAGTTTTCATAGCCCAGATAAGGACGAGCTTTACGCAAATCAAATTCCACGCCAGTCGCCCGAAGTCCCGCCCCTGTTACCCCCCACGCTAGGGCGTGTTTGGCGTCATACTGGGCGACCGCTTGCGTACGCCCCTTTAACACCGAGTTGGTCATTGTCGCCTTAAAGTACTCATCAATGCGTTTTGGCATCCAGTCCAAAAACTCACGCACAAGCCTATCCCAGCCATTTGGCAAATCCATCGCCGTTCCACCAATCCTAAACCACGCAGGGTGCATACGATAGCCTGTCACCGCCTCGATGATGTCATACGCCTTTTGACGGTCAGCAAACATATAAAACACAGGGGTCATACCGCCAGCGTCTTGGATAAATGTTCCCCAGTAGAGTAGATTATTGGTAATTCTAAACAATTCGCTCATCATAATGCGAATGGTATTGGCACGGTCTGGCACGCTAATACCAGCGAGTTTCTCCACCGCCATAATATAGGGAAGCTCGTTCATCACCCCACCCAAATAGTCAATGCGGTCGGTGTAGGGAATGTATGAATGCCAAGTTTGGCGTTCTGCCATCTTTTCTGCCCCACGATGATGATAACCGATGTCAGGAATACAATCGACAATCTCCTCGCCATCAAGCTGTAACACCAAGCGAAACGCCCCGTGAGCAGACGGGTGGTTGGGTCCGATGTTTAGGAACATAAAGTCCTCATCTCGCCCAGAGCGTTTCATTCCCCATTCTTCTGGCACAAAGCGTAAGTTTTCTTGTTCAAACTGCTGTTTGGCAGAGTTCAAAAAGTAGGGCGTAAACTCGGTCGCACGGGCGTGGTATTCTTTACGCAGGGGGTGTCCTTCCCAGTATTTGGGTAATAAAATGCGTGTCAAGTGCGGGTGTCCGTCAAACACCACACCAAACATATCCCACACTTCTCGCTCATACCAGTTGGCATTGGGGTAGATTTGGGTCGCAGATGGAATATGCTCGCCCTCGGCTAGGGCAACCTTAATGCGAATGTCCGAATTTCGCTCAATGCTCATCAGATGATAAAACACCGTAAAGTCGCTTGCTGGCTGTCCATAGCGATGTTTACGCAGTCGTTCATCAATGGCGGATAAGTCCACCAGCATTACAAAGGGCTTAGGCAATTTGCGTAAATATAGCAAAACATCAAGCACCTGCCCTTTATCCACCCAAACGGTGGGAATGCCGTCCGCCGTCTCTTGGACAGTTAAATTGGCGAACTTTTGATTAAGTTCGGTTAAAATCTCAAAATCGTGAATGTGGTTTATGCTCATAATCTTAACTTTTGTTTGTGTTTGCGGTTTGCTTGCAAATTTTAAAATGAATTTTTAAAGGTGTGTTATTATGACACCATTACAATATATTGGTTTGAAGTGTAAGGTGCGTATTACGCACCGTTTTAAATACAATTTTACATTTTTTTACATTTTATAAATGATTAAATTAAAAATTGTATTTAGTTTTAATTTTGGTTTTTAATGGTGCGTGATACGCATCTTACTTCTTAAAATAAATATGTTATGCTCTTATCAACATACCATCGCCATCATCAAATCCCAATCCAACTTTTGATATTTGCAATAAAGTCAAATTAGGATTTTCATTAAATAATTCTGTTAATATTTCTTGGACAATTTTCAAAACATCTTGCCAATGCCATTTTGATAAAATAGATAAATCAGGGGCTTTTGTTAATGAACAAAAATCATTATCGTTTGGACACGCCCAATCATAATATTCATCATTTTCATCAAATTCTTTTGAACCCAATAAATAAATCCCATAAGGTTCATACAACCCAAACCACCACACCTTAATATCGTTGGGAAAGTTTTCTTGACTGACATCTTGCAAATAAGTTAAAAATAAAGGTTTTAACTTATTTTTTGCCATTTCATAATTCATTAAAACCCTCTTATTTATAGGTTGGGTATTATAAGGTGCGTATAACACACCGTTTTAATACAATTTTTACATTTAATAAATTTTAAATTAAAATGAACTCTTTAAATATTGATAATACAAAATATCAGCAAATTCACTTTCAGATAATTCGCCAATCACCAAATCACGCATAGCGTCCGCCATCAAAATATGGTCTATTGTGATTTCATAATCATTGAGCGATAAATATTCTAAGGCAACCGCAAGTCCTGTGCGTTTGTTGGCATCGGATAGAGCGTGAGCCATTGCAATGCTATTTGCGTATTTACTGGCAATTTCAAAAACATCATTTAAGCCTTCATACAAAATCGCATTATCAATCCGAGATAAAGCCCCTTGTAATTTACCAATATCGGCTTGTCCTTTCATTCCTTTTTCGGTAGAAAGAATGTAAGCGTTAATTTCAATTACTCGCTCAAATGGAAAACAAATAATTTCCATTACATATCCGCCAAGCGTTTAAAGGTTTCTTTATGTGTCCGTAACACAAGTTTCGTTTCAGATTTAATGATTTGTTGTCCTTGTTCGCCTGTTAAATCCAAGCGTTTGGTTGCGGGGATTTTGGGGCGGTTGGCTTTGGTAATGCCATATTTTAAAAGTTTATCATTCATTTATTTTTAACCTATATAAATCTCAGACCTAGCAAATAACACCGCTTGCCCACCCAAAATCATTCTTTCGCCTTTGATTTCACCATACAAAATACCACTTCGGGAGCTTGCTTGATAAGCGGTTAAAGTATTTTTATTTAGCACTTTTGCCCAATAGGGTAAAATATGACAATGCCCCGAACCGCAAACAGGGTCTTCTGATATACCCACTTTTGCCCCAAATGAGCGAGACACACAATCAAAGTCTGGATTTTGGCTTTTGGCGGTAAAATGACACAATGCCCCATCTAATTGGGTGATTTTATTATCATCGGCTTGATAATTTTTGACGGTATTTTCATCATCAAACACACACAACAAATCACGCCCCAAATACACTTCGGTTGGCATTACGCCCAAAATATCGCCAATGGCTTTAATGTCATCAATTTTGGTTAAGGAATACACAGGCAAATCCATTAACAATTTATCGCCCATTTTTTGTACGGTTAATAAGCCACTTTTTGTATGAAATTTTAAAATTTCTGGACAATTTTCTAATGCCAAATGCAAAGCAAATGCCGTTGCCAAAGTGGCGTGTCCGCACAAACTGACTTCTACTTTTGGCGTAAACCAACGCAAATCAAATTCATCGCCTTGTGGAACGACAAAAGCCGTCTCCGATAAATTATTTTCTTTGGCAATGTTTAATAAAATCTCATCATCAAGCCAATTATCCAGCAAACAAACGCTGGCAGGATTGCCTTTAAATACTTTATCAGTAAACGCATCAACGGTAAATTGACGAATGGCGATTGACATTATTATTCCTTATTAAATTATTGGTTATTCCACATTATCAGGACTTCTTAAATTCTTCACCGCAATCCGCTCGGCATTTTTACGGTCTCGCTCTGGGGTCATAATCGGCTGATAGATATTTTGGTCAAGATGAATGCCAAGTGGACGGCGTTCTTTGGTGATACTCTCTTGAAGGAGCATAATCGCCTGAATGAGTGCCTCTGGGCGGGGCGGACAGCCCGGAATATACACATCCACAGGGATGATCTTATCCACGCCCTGCACCACCGAATAAATATCATACATACCGCCAGAGTTGGCACACGCCCCCATTGAGATGACCCATTTGGGTTCTAGCATTTGCTCATACAGTCGCAGTATCACAGGTGCCATCTTGACAAAGCAAGTACCAGCAACAATCATCACATCGGCTTGGCGAGGTGAAGCACGAATGACCTCCGCCCCAAAGCGAGACAAATCGTGTACGCCCGTCAAAGTGGTGGCATATTCTACATAACAACAGCTTGTACCAAAGTTAAACGGCCAAAGCGAGTGCTTACGACCCCAGTTGGCGGCAGCGTGGGCGAGGTTTTCAAGACTGCCCAAAAAGACATTTTTTTCAACTTCCGCTTGGGTAATGTCGTCCACCACTTGACGAGTGGTGTGTGGATAAGTGTTGGCGTTTTCGTTTGGGCGTGTTAGGGTATATTTCATAGTTGTCTGCTTGTTTTTTAAAACTGGCATTAATGGGAAATTGAGTATCATATTAGGTGCAAACTTTTTTAATAATCGTAAACACCTTTTTAAAGTTAAGGTTAAATGTTTTAAATTTAAAAACTAACTCCAATAAAATTTTTCAAAAACTTGATTGTTTTTGCGGTCAATATATAGCTTAATTTCATCTTCACCACTTGTTATATAATTATAACCACAAACCTTACCAATCAATTCATTACTGCGATTGGTTGCAGATTTATCGCTTAATTTGCCAATGGTTGATTTTCTTTCATATTCTTTGGGATTGAATTTATCCAAATCACCATAAATGCCATCCAAATAAACAGAGCCTTGAATAAAATACCCTGTTTTTAAATACATTTCTTTGGTTGTCCAATAATTGATAAGAATTCTTATATAATGATAATAGTTAAAATCAATTTTCTCTCGTCTTTGACATTGTATGGCAAAGTTAGAGTTTTTAGCATCTTGCCAAGACTTTAAAAGACAATATTCATTTTTAAATTGAGTATATTCCTGCACCGCTTCATCGTACCATTTTGGAATATCATTAATATTTTTAATTGTAGATAAGTCCCCTTTGAAATGATAGCGTTTACCGTCCCATTCAAAACGAATATTATCATAATCAAATAAAGCAGTATTATGAGAAGTCAATTCAGGATTACCATTACCAAAAACCGATACAAAATGAACTTTACCCTCATTCTTGTTCAATGTTTCCAAATCCACTGTCAATAATGGAAAAAAGACCATTTTATGAATGTCATCGGCTTCATAAAAAACCTCGTCAAAGTTTGGGAAAAGTATCATTTTATGTCCTTATAATTAATAATTCTTAATCAAACTTCTGCGTGGTAACTCGCCCTGTATCATTGATATGGTCAATGTTTGCCATATCAGTTTTGTCTTTTTCTAGCACGGCTTGTAAGTCCTTACGCCCTGCAAAAATCCGCCCAGACGACTGAGCAGGCACTTTGCCTGTGGGGTCGGTGTGCAACTCATCAATACTGGTAAAAGCGGTAATGCTTGCCAAGTTAAAATCGGCAGGACGAGATAAAATACGGGGTTTTTTGCCTCGTTTGTCGGCAGGCGACCAATTCATCGCCCCCATTTTCATCTCATAAACAAGACCGACAAACAAAATGGCAATAAACACAAAGGCAGTCAAAAAGCCCACCCAGCCCACTTCTCGCACGCTGACCGAATAAGCGTACAAAAACAGCGCTTCCAAATCAAAAATCACAAAAAAAATCGCCACCAAATAAAATTTGGCGGACAAACGAATGTGAGCAGAACCAGCAGGCAATACCCCTGCTTCAAAATTTTCGTGCTTTTGAGAACCTGATGATTTGCCCCCCAAAAGGCGTGGGACAATGAGCATAAAGGCAACCAAACCGATTGCACACAATAGATAGACAATGGACGACCATTGGGCTGACATACACACCCCTGTTTATATTCTTGACAGCGGTATATTATAGCACATTTTTTTTCTAAAAACCCACCACAAAATACTAAACAGCCATACTTTATTAGAAAGCCAATAAATAAACTCTGACATTTTCATATCAGAGTTTTTATCAATTGATAATAATTATTAATTATTGCTCAATCACATCAACATTTGCAGGTGGCGTAAAGCTAAATTGGTTAGCACTGATTTTTTTATTCATGGTAATGTTGCTAAATTTCACAGTTGTGGTTTGTCCCATGTTGTCATTCATCACCATCATCACAGGCTTACCGCCATTGAAACTAATCGCCAAATCTTTAAAGTTGGCATTGGCACTCTTTGGCTTTAATACATAATAGTTTTTACCACTATTAGGTTGGGTAATGGTAAAGTTGTTGCCAATCTGAGTGGTGTCACCAGAAAGCAAGATGGCAGGCGTATCGCCCATTTGCCCATTGACTGATTGCTTGGTAACTTGTTGTAAATCTTTGTCATAAATCCACATCGTGCTACCATTGGCTATGATAAGTTGTTCGGTAGGTACTTTGGTCTCCCAACGAAATTGGTTGCCACGCTGTACCGCCATACTACCACTAAACTGCTGAGTTTTGCCACTTGCTTTGGTGGTTTGGCTAAAATTTGCCGTCATTGACTTGGTATTGGTCATCAGTTTGTTAAAATTTTTCACCGCTCCATCATTAGCAAACGCAAAAACAGGCAAGGTCAAAACAGCAACAGTAAGAGATTTTGTAAAAAAAGACATAAGATAAGCTCCGATTAGAAAGTGTGATTATTATGCCAATTTTTCATGTTGCAATCTAGCATATTTTTGCAACCAATCAGACGGCAATGTTACTTGATTTGAAAAAAAATTGTCATTTTGCTATAATCTTACAAATTCATTTCAAATGTCATTACCATGCTTTCTCCCAAAATCAAAAACCAATTTTCCGACCACCCACAGACCATCATGCGTCCTGTACACCTCAAACTCTCCGAAGAGATTATCGCACATTTAGAACATACGATGGCAGAACACGGTTTTAACACCATTCAAGGCTTAATTCGTTTTTATATCCGCGAAGGGTTGCATCGTGATAATTGTAATTATGATTTTAGCCAAGATGTACTGTTCATTGAAGAATTAAAAAACAAAGGTGTGAGCCAAAAAATCATTGATGAGGCACTCACCAACCTTAATAAAAAATGTGAATAACTTTCGCCCACACTAAACCAAAAACAAAAGCGGTAAGTTCATACCGCTTTTGCTTATAACACCCTATGACCTATGAATTAGTGTGTGGTTACTTGTGCTAGCATTTCATCTAAAATCTCTATTGCTCCACTTTTGGCAACATTGGGCGAATTAATCATGCCAACCACCACATACCATTTACCCTGTGTGTCCAGAGCATAGCCTGCCATGCTTGTTACATTATCAAGCGTGCCTGTTTTGATAAAAGCTCGCCCAATGGCGGGGTGGTTGGGATTACGTTGAGCCAACTTTATCATCGTACCTGTTTGCCCTGCGATGGGTAGTGAATTTTTAAATACTTCAAAGTTTGGCTGATGATAGGCAAATTCTAGCATTTCACCCATAGATTTTGGGGCAATCTGACAATTACGGCACAGTCCAGATGCACGAGTCATCACAGGAGCTTGGGTTGTCATGTTGGTTTGCCACCAATCATTGATAAATTTAAATGCACTTGGATAATCACTCACCGCCTGCCCTGTCACCAAAGGTAATGACAATGCCACTTGTTCAGTCATGACATTATTGGAATGTTGATTAATGTCGTAAATTTGGGCGGATAGAGGCTTGGATGGATAACTAACAATCGGCAAACCATAAGTTTTGGCAGATTCAACACGCACTTGCCCAGTAAAGTCTTTGTCAATACTTTGCCAAGTACCCAAAATCGCTCGGCGAACAAACTCATCGCCATTTGGCATAGTAATCCAGTACGTCATCGTTCCACAACCAACGCTAGGTTGGCTAATGGATAATGCTGTTTTTGATAAAGAAAATCTTGGCTCTTGGCACGCCTGCCCACCCATCAACATTTTTGGAAAGTCAAACTCCGCCATTTTAGGCAAGACATTAACCGCCACGTCATTACCATTCGCTACAAAACGAGTGATGGGTTTGCCAAGTTTGTTCGTTTCACCTGTCAGTTCGCCATGTCCTGACGGTGTCATGTCCACACTAATCGTGCCGTAATTAATCAGCAATGCATTTGGCTGTGCATTATAAGCACGAAGTCCTTGCCCATCAAAAGCATACACATCATAAGCCACGTTGTTAAACGCACTATTATCCACGATGATGTCGCCTTTAATGTGCTTGACGCCTTTATGAGCCAGTTGCTCCAACATGGCATTCAATCGCTCATGTGTAAGAGATGGGTCGCCACTACCCTTGACAATCACATCACCATGTAATACCGACCCTATCTGTATGCCACGAGTATAAATGCGTGTGAACCAATGATGGTTCTCACCAAGTGTATGTAAGGCGACAAACGTAGGCACAAGTTTTTGGGTGGAAGCAGGGATTCTGGGTGTGCTTGAATGATAATCCATCACAAGCGTACCGCCGTCTAGGGGCTTGACCCAAATACTCACATCTTGGGGATTGACTTGGGTTTGGGCGATTTTATCGCTGATGGGTGTAGGTAAATTGGCAAAAGCAGGCAACGACAGTATCGCCATTGCCATACCTGCCATGAGTGTGGTCAAAGATTTCATAAATTAGGCAAAATATTTATCCAAACCCTGCTGAATGCCATTTGTGATTGGAGTTTTTAGAGGTTTTGCCAAAAACGCCAACTCTGCTTCAAAAACAACTTTTTGTGCATCTAATACTGCTTTGGCATTCACGCCTGCTTTACTAATCGTGGCGGTATCAGCCGTTTCACCTTCTTGGTACTGAACATCTAGACCAAAACGCTCATTAGCTTCAGCAAGCCACTCTTTGGCTTTGGTGCGAGCAGTTGCAAAATCAAAGTTGTGGGCTTTTTCTAAACGAATGTCTGACATGATACTTCTCTTTTTAAAATGAGTTAAATTAAGTTCTAGGTAGGGTTACGCCTGTTTGTCCTTGATATTTGCCACCCCTATCTTTGTAGGAAGTTTGGCACACTTCATCACTTTGGAAAAACAGCATTTGAGCCACGCCCTCCCCTGCATAGATACGAGCTGGTAGGTTGGTGGTGTTGCTAAATTCTAAGGTAACATGACCCTCCCATTCAGGTTCTAGGGGCGTTACATTAACGATGATACCACAACGTGCGTAGGTGGATTTGCCAAGACAGATTGTCAAAACATCACGAGGGATTTTAAAATATTCCACCGTACGAGCCAGTGCAAATGAGTTGGGTGGAATGATACACTCATCACCTACGATGTCTATAAAACTGCGTTCATCAAAATTTTTGGGATCAACAATGGCAGAATGTACGTTGGTAAACACCTTAAATTCATTGGCACAACGCACGTCATAACCATAGCTTGATGTACCATAACTGACAAGTTTATCACCACGTTCATTATAACGGACTTGGTTTGGCTCAAATGGCGAAATCATGCCATATTGCTCTGCCATTTGGCGTATCCAGCGATCGGATTTAATAGACACATCTCCCCCTATTGACAAAAATCAGCCAACTATTATAGCACATTTTGGATAGTGGTAAAGTTTTTAATAAAAAATTAATAAAAATCAAATTTGTAATTTATAGCATTTTGCCACATCACTTAGATATGTAGCTCATGCCCACATCTGTCGCAAAATTTAGCATTGGAGGCGTGACCAAATTTCCCACAATTTGGACAAGATACAGGGTGGAGCTGGGGTCGCATGGTGCGAGTCAGTTCCGCCGTAAAAATCCCCGTTGGTACAGCAATGATGGCATAACCTGTTATCATCACCATACTTGCAATGGCTTGACCGATGGGTGTTTTTGGCGACATATCCCCATAACCTACGGTGGTGAGCGTAACGACCGCCCAATAAATTGAGAGTGGAATACTTGTAAAGCCATTTTCTGGACCTTCAACCACATATAACACCGACCCAAAAATAGTAACGAGTAACAACAGTGATAAAAAAAACACGGTGATTTTATGTTGGGAGGTTTTGAAGGCTGCTGCTAAAAATCCCGCTTGTTGCATATAGGATTTGAGGCGAAATACCCGAAAGACACGCAAAATACGCAAAATACGCACAACCAGCAAATACTGTGTACCAACAAAAAATAGACTTAAATAGCTGGGCAATAATGCCAGCAAATCCACCACACCAAAAAAGCTAAACGCATAACGTTTGCGACTGGGTGCAGAATAGAATCTAAGCAAATACTCTAAGGTAAATAATAACGTAAAAAACCATTCAGCATAAAAAAATAGCCGTCCATATTGCAAACGCAGGTATAACACACTATCAAGCATGACCACAACCACACTCAACGCAATGGCAATGAGTAATAATACATCAAAAAATCGTCCTGATGGCGTGTCCGTACCCTCGATGATGATGTGGATTTTTTCTTTGAAAGGTAGGTGCTTTTTATGAGTGGTTTTCATGGTGTATTGAGAGTTTTTTTGTGCTATTTTATCATAAAGAACATTAAAGGCATGAGTTTTTTACAAAATTTTGATGATGTGTTATAATGAAACATCAATGTATGGAGTTTGATTTATGACAAAAAACATCACTTTTTCATGGTTGTTATTACTGGTTTTGATGAATACAGGCTGTGCAACATCACAGATAAACCATGAACTCACCACCCCACCCCACAATACCAAATATGACCCCAACTGCACACGCTACATTCCAGTACCACGTCATGAACAAGGACATGCGATGATAACATCGCCTGAACACCAAGAAAACATGTTTAATCAGAAGTACTGTCAATAGTGATTGGCAAAGACCATCAAACACGGTATAATAAGCGATTTCATCAATTTTTATTTTATATTTTACTGATACAGGTGCATTATGGCAGGTCATAGTAAGTGGGCGAATATCAAACATCGCAAAGCCAAACAAGATGCCGCAAAGGGCAAAATTTTTACCAAAATTATCCGTGAAATCGTCTCTGCCTCTAAGGGGGGCGACCCAGACCCAAACAACAACCCTCGTTTGCGTGCTGTTTTGGAAAAAGCCAATGCTGCCAATATGACTAAAGATGTCATCAAACGAGCCATTGAACGAGGTCAAGGCGGTGGTGAGGGCGACAATGTTCAAGAAATTACCTATGAAGGCTACGGCGTGGGTGGTGTGGCGGTGATTGTTGAGACGATGACCGACAATGTCAATCGCACGGTGGGCGAGGTTCGCCACGCTTTTTCCAAGCACGGTGGCAATCTTGGCACATCAGGTTCGGTGGCATATTTATTTACCAAGCGAGGCGAGATTATCTTTAATGATACCTCACTTGAGGACAAAGTGATGGAGATTGCCCTAGAAGCAGGAGCAAGCGATATTGAAAATGATGGCGAAAGTTTGCTTGTGATTACCGAACCAAACGACTTTGGGGCGGTGATGGACGCTCTTGCAGGAGCAGGACTAAAAGCGGATAATGCCGAAGTTACCATGTCGCCTTCTACCACTGCCGACATTGACAATATTGATGATGCTCAAAAAGTGCTCAAAATGATTGATATGTTAGAAGATTTGGACGATGTTCAAGAAGTCTATACCAATGTCAATTTTAGTGATGAAGTAATGGCACAACTGGATGCTTGATTTATCATAGAAAATAAAGACTATGATAAATGGTTTTGTCATAGTCTTTTTTGTTTTTGAGGGGATAATGATGATTGTTTTAGACTTACCACAAGAAACGATACAAGTGATTGAACAAGTGGCTCAAAAAAATGGACAAAGCATTCAAGATTTTATTACCATTAGTGCTTATGAAAAAGCCTTACAATCTTTTGCTAAGCCAAAAGATGATGAATTACTGATTGACTTTATTCAAAATTTTCCAAAATCCCAATTAACCCGCAGTGGCTTAGAAATTCAAAAGGAATTGCGTGATGAATGGGATTAACTATTTATTGGATACTTGTTTTATTTTGGAATTTCATAAGAAAAGTCCAGAAGTTTTGCAAATCTTGATTGATAAAAACATTCGCTCGTCTGAATGTGCCATTAGCGTAATTAACCGCCTTGAAGCATTGGGTTATTCTCATATTACGCCAGAAGATGAAAAGAATTTGACGATTTTATTATCAAGATTTCATAAAATTTCAATAGATTTTGGCATAGAAAATAAAGTGATTGATCTAAGAAAACGTCATAAAATCAAATTGCCAGATGCTATTATATTAGCAACTAAATTAACTCACAAGTTAGAGTTGTTAAGTCTTGATGTAGGTTTGATAGGTAAATATCAACAAGAAATCGCTCGCTAATTTTTATTTTAGGCCCAACCCAAACAAAAACCAATGAGTACAGAAAATACCAGTCCACAACAAGACAAAGAACCCATTTCATTTTCCAAATTAAATGAAATCTTTAATCTATCGTATGGCCAAGCCCACCCAGACAAAATAGACAATGAAATTAGAAGTAATGTCAAAGTGGCTGGTACAAATCTTTGGATTTTGATGTTTGCAATCTTTATTGCCAGCATTGGGCTTAATATGAACAGTACGGCTGTTATTATTGGAGCAATGTTAATTTCGCCCTTAATGGGTCCAATTGTTGGCATTGGTTATGGTATTGCCGTTTTTGATGTACGATTGATTAAAATTGCATTTAGAAATTTGCTTATTTTTATTGGTATTAGTTTATTAACTGCCACTTTGTATTTTTCTATTACGCCTTTAACCACCGCCCAAAGCGAATTATTGGCACGCACGCAACCAACCCTTTGGGATGTACTCATTGCTTTTTTTGGTGGCTTGGCAGGTATGATTGCAATGACCAGAAAAGAAGGTAGTAATGTTATTCCTGGGGTTGCCATTGCCACCGCCCTAATGCCACCACTTTGTACGGCAGGTTATGGATTATCGCAAGGCAATTGGCATTATTTTTTTGGGGCATTTTATTTATTTACCATCAATGGTGTGTTTATTGCCATTGCCTCTTTATTGATAAGCCGTCTATTAAAATTACCAAGAAGAGGGTTAATTAGCCAAAGTCATATTAAAAAACAAAAGATTATTTTAATTGTGATTACCTTACTTGTAATGCTACCAAGTGGTTATTTGGCCATTCAATTGGTAAAACAAGAACTGTTTAATAATAAAATCAATCAAGTAATTCAACAGATTGAACAACAACAAGAAACTTTGTGGATATTGCAAAAAGACATTGACCATAAAAACAATGCTCTAAGATTGATTATTAGTGGTACAGGTGATAATAATGATATAGCCAATCAAATCAAACAACAGCTTGTTTTATCAGGTATTAAACATACCAAAGTTAGTGTTTTGTACGCAGGGGGTAATCAAGAAAGTTTTAGAGAATTGTATCGGCAATTACAACACAATCAAAATAACCCATTACCACAATTGCAAACGCAATTAGAAAAACAAGCCAACCATATTAAAAATTTAGAAAACAAAATCAAACAAACAGTTAATAATGAACAGTTATTAAAAGAGTTGCAAATTCACTTTCCAACCGCTCAAAAAATCTTTGTTGGTAAAGGCAATATCAGCCAAAAAGACAATGACAATTGGCAAATAACCAACAATACTTTTATTTGGCTTGAATTATCCACACCGATAGCGGATAATGACAAAGATAAATTGTATGAGTGGTTAAAAGTGCGACTTAATGATAACGATAGCCAGCTCATTCTACAAATTCAAACACCCTAAGGATTATTATGCCAACCCCCCTACTTCACACCATTTTACAGTCCACCGTCTATGATGTTGCCCATCGCACGCCACTTGAAAAAGCCCACAAGCTCTCGGCTCGTTTTGGCAATGACATTCGCCTAAAACGAGAGGACTTACAGCCTGTATTTAGCTTTAAACTGCGTGGGGCGTACAACAAAATCAGCCAGCTTAACGATGGCGAAAAACAAGCAGGGGTGATTTGTGCCTCTGCTGGCAACCACGCACAGGGCGTGGCGTTTTCGGCTCACAAATTGGGGCTCAAAAACCTGATTGTGATGCCCAAAACCACCCCAGACATCAAGGTGCAAGCGGTCAAAAACTTAGGCGGAACGGTGCATTTGCACGGCGATAGCTTTGATGAAGCCAACCGCTTTGCCATTGACAAGGCACAGAGTGAGGGTATGACCTACATTGCCCCTTATGACGATGAACTTGTCATTGCAGGGCAAGGCACGGTGGGGCTTGAAATCAGCCAAGATTGGCGTGAGGTGGACTATGTCTTTGTGGCGTGTGGGGGCGGTGGACTGCTTGCGGGCGTGGCAGGGTTTTTGGGGGCGGTTGCACCACACATCAAGGTGATTGCCGTTGAACCAGAGGGGGCGGCGTGCCTAAAAGCGGCGTTAGAGGTCGGCAAGCCTGTCAAACTGCCCCAAGTGTCGCTCTTTGCCGATGGTGTGGCGGTCGCCCAAATCGGTCAAACGCCCTTTGAAGTCATCACAATGCCCAAATCAGACGGCACAGGGGCGGTGGTTGAAAAAGAAGTGATTACCTGCAATAACGATGAGATTTGTGCGGCGATTAAGGATATTTTTGAAGAAAATCGCTCTATTGTGGAGACGGCTGGGGCATTGGCGGTGGCTGGTCTTAAAAAATACATCAAACTCAACCACTTACAAAACAAAAACTGCATTGCCATCATTTCAGGAGCAAACATCAACTTTGACCGCCTGCGATATGTTGCCGAACGCACCGAAATTGGCGAAAACAAAGAGGCGATTTTTGCCGTGCAACTGCCCGAACAAACAGGGGCATTTTTGAACTTTTGTCGCACGCTACAAGGGCGTAACATCACCGAGTTTAATTATCGTACGGACGCCACAAACCCAAACATCGCCCAAGTATTTGTTGGCATTGGGCTCAAAGATGGTCAAGGCGAGCGGACGACTTTGATGGCGATGTTTGCCCAAAACGGCTATAATGCTTATGATTTGACCGATGATGAAGTTGCCAAAACACACATTCGCTATTTGATTGGCGGACACGGTCGGCTAAATGACGAAAAATTGTTCCGAGTAATGTTCCCAGAACGCCCCAACGCTCTATTAAATTTCCTTGAAAAATTGGGGCAAGATTTTAATGTCACCCTGTTTCACTACCGCAATCACGGAGCGGCAGAAGGGCGTGTGCTTGTCGGACTGCAAGCCAGTGCTGGCTCATCACGGCAGATTGTGGACGCTTTAAATGACATTGGCTATTTTTGTGAGGATTTGACGGATAATGTCGGCTATGGAGTGTTTTTAAAATAGAGATATGATAGAATGGATTTGGAATTTGACCCCAATAAACAACAAATCAATATCAATAAACACAATATTGATTTTGATGAAGCCAATTCAATATTAGATGACCCTTATGCCTTGCACGAGCCTGATTTTGGTGATTATAATGGCGAAGAACGATATTTTACTATTGGTATGAGTAATAAAGCCAGACTTTTAATTGTAAATTGGACAATTAGAGACGATAATATTTGCCTGATTTCATCACGACTATGTGAACCGCACCAAAGGAAAATGTATGAAAAACGAAACTTCCACTGAACTTTATGAAAAAATGGGCAAAGTCAGTTTTGAAAATGCTGTTAGAACTGACGAATTGCCATTACATATTCAGTTGGCATTAAAAAATCGTCAAAGCAATCTAGAAAATACAGTTGAAAAACCACCAATGATAGAGCCTGATGTTTGGCAACTTATCAAAGCCAATGCCAATAATCAAAAAGAAATGACAAGAATGAATGCAGTATTAAGAGGATTTTTCGCTTAACACTTAATAAGGTAAATAAAATGACCCTAACTTTTAAAAAACCCACCTTTGACGACAAACAGGCGGTACTCGCCTTTAAAAACGCCTATTTAGCACATTATGATGAAACTGGCATTCACGGCGGAGCAGAATTGGCTTGCTTTGATGAAAGCAATTTTGATAAATGGCTAGACTATGTCAATGCCCCTGTTGGCATAAATTTATTTGGTTATGATAAAGTAGCTGATGATACTTTTATTATTTATCAAGACAATCAGGTGGTGGGTATTGTCAATATTCGCTATGAATTAACTGAATTTTTATTAAAAATCGGCGGTCATATTGGTTATAGCACCCACCCAGCCTTTCAAGGACAAGGCATTGCCAAAAATGCCCTTGCCTTTGGCTTATCCGTCCTAAAAGATAAACAAATTGATAAAGCCTTAATTACTTGTGATGATAAAAATATTGGTTCATCAAAAGTCATTGAATCTAATGGCGGTATTTTGGAAAATATACTGCCCTTTAATGATAAAATGATTAGACGCTATTGGATTGTATTGTGATTAAAGGTTATTTATTTATAATGGTAAGGTGCGTATTACGCATCGTTCTGGCATAAACTGTGTATTGGTGCGTCGTACATACCTAAGATTACCATAATTGGAATTGTAGAAAATATGACTTTAATCCCAAAAAGCATTGCTAGTTATACGGTTTATTTTTATAAAATACAATATAAAATAATGTATTTTATTGGGATAATTTTTATCAGTATTTTTACCTTAACCGCTCTATCAATGGCAAGCAATTCATCAATCATATTTTTCATTTTTGTGATTGTAATGATTGCTTTTCATATGATGACTTTTAATTATATGAAAAGCAATATTTTAATTCTTGCCGATGAAGTCAAAGAAGTAGAAAATGGGTTATTTATTAGAAATGGTAAGGTGAGTGAAACAATAGATTATGGTAATATCCAATCTGTTACTTATCGCTATTTATTTTCCATCAAAAATAATGTGGTAGAATTAACCTTTAAAAATCCTACCACATTGGGAAATAAAGCAAGGTTTATCAGTTGGGCGGACAGTTCCAACTACAATAAAGAATTTACCCTAAATCCTTATACCAAAACCCCAGAAACACAGGCGTGGATTAACAAATTAAAGGAAAAAATCAATGAACATTCCAAACCTTGACACCTTACCCCATTGGTCGTTTGGCGATAGTCCCGAAATGGCGGACGAACTGGTACAGCTTGTATTAGACGGTAAAAAAACCTTAACTTGTACTGCTCTACTTTGGCATTTAGAAGAAAATGACAAGACTTTGGTGGGCGGATTTGAAGTCATCACAGACGGTCAAAGCACGCCAAAATGCGTGGTGCAACTTGTCGCCCAATTTATCAAAAATTTTGATGAAGTAGATGAAAATTTAGCAAAACAAGAAGGCGAAGGCGATTTATCGCTTAGCTATTGGCGAACCGCTCATCAAGCATTTTTTGAAAAATATGGGGTGTTTGATGAAAAGATGGGGCTTTTGTTTACCAAGTTTAGGGTGGTTAAGGTATTATAATTTTAAATCAGTTGCAACTGATTGATAAATATGGTTGTTATAGCAAACGGTATTAAATCAATTGATTTTATGATAACTGCTTAACAAATTAAAATCAAACTTAATCAATCCATTTAACCCAATTTAACAAACGCAAGGCATAAGGGGCATTTATTTTTGAATAACCGCCCCTATTTTATCCCAAGATTTTACGCTATAATATCATCAATCTATATCTAGGAAAACTCATGACCGACACCACCAAAAAACGCATTTTAACAGGCATTACCACCACAGGCATTCCACATTTGGGCAATTATGTTGGGGCAATTCGCCCTGCCATACAGTCAGTGCAAAATACAGACGATGACGCTTTTTTCTTTTTGGCGGATTATCATGGAATCATCAAATGCTTTGACCCTGATGAAATTCATCGTTCCACTCGTGCCATTGCTGCCACTTGGCTTGCCTGTGGTCTTGACCCCGAAAAAGTCACCTTTTATCGCCAATCGGACATTCCAGAGATTTTGGAGCTTGCATGGATTTTAAACTGCTCATGTGCCAAGGGACTCATGAATCGAGCCCATGCCTACAAAGCCTCTGTGGATATGAACCTATCCAAAGAAGACACCGACCCTGATTATGGCATCACGATGGGGCTGTTTAGCTATCCTGTACTCATGAGTGCTGACATTTTGATGTTTAATGCCACCCATGTGCCTGTGGGCAAAGACCAGATTCAGCACATTGAGATGGCTCGGGACATTGCAGGGACATTTAATTTTAAATACAAAGAACTGTTTATTCAGCCTACCGCTCTTGTTGATGAAAATACCCCCCTACTGACAGGGCTTGACGGTCGTAAAATGAGCAAATCCTACGGCAACACCATTCCATTATTTGGCGATGGCAACCCCACCATTGACCCCCAAAAAGCCCTTAAAAAAGCCATTGCCCAAATCGTAACCAACTCCCAAGCCCCCGAAGAACCCAAAAATCCTGACGAGTGCAATATTTTTGAAATTTATAAGGCCTTTGCTACTCCCGATGAGATTAACACCCTTGCTCAGCATTATAGAGCAGGCATTGGTTGGGGCGAAGCCAAAGAGATTTTGTTTAACAAAATTGACAATGAAATCGCCCCCATGCGTGAGCGGTATTTGGAGCTTATGAACAACCCCAAAGAGCTTGAAGAAATTTTACAAATGGGAGCAATCAAAGCTCGCCGTGTCGCCCAAAAACAACTGGATAAAACCAGACGAGCGATTGGCATTAAGCCTTTGGCGAAGTTGAAATAAATATTGGTTTAATAAAAAGGTACATATTTTAAAATAAAAATATGTACCTTACAATCAATTTATTAACCCTTATTTAAAATTAACAATGGTGCAATTTATCAAAAAAGAACTTCCAAAATGCGATACTTCTCTTTTGGACAAACCAAGAATATGGGTAGATTTTAATACCCCTTTTCTGGATATTTTGATACTGCCAAATGCAGATATTATTACCAACTCCAATGGTGAAGAAATTTATTTAGAAGTAGGAAAAATACTGTCTGTATTTGATTTTGATGTTGATGAAAATAATCAACCTGATAATTTATTGGCAAATGGTATGCTTATCTTAAATAAAACCAATCATTATACCAATTTTAAATGGCTTTTAAAAATTGTTCCGCATCCAATCTTCGGAAAATATTATTGGGTGAGTGACACCAAACAACTTAAAAATGTTTAATTAGATAGGCAATATATTCTATCAACACATTTTTAAATAATGTCAAATCCAATTAAGGTTATTTTTATGGTTAGTAAGGCTCAATTTTTTAAAGAATATCAATCATCAGATGAAGATGATAAATACGATGTATTGTCCTATTTTTATTATCACAGTGGATTGGTTGTTGATAATGAAATTTTTGAATTTTTAAATAAAGAGTTGGATAATCACAAAAATTTAGATGAATTTTTAGTGGTTGAAATTATAAAAGTTATTACAAAATATTCTGATAATTTTTATAATGAAAATACCCGTGATAAAGTATTTAATGTCTTTTTGGAAAGCGAAGAGGAATTGGTTTGGCAACACGCATTGTTGTGTTTAGAATTTGAAACTTTTACTCCCAATCAAATTCAACTATTAAAGAATAAGTTAAACGAAGTTGATGAGAATACACAAGCAATTATCCAAGACATCTTGACAAGACAAACCCCTTAATAAAACCCAATTCACATGACCAGTAATCCCACCAACCCAAACATTGAAATTGGTATCCGCATTTATGATACCCCCATTGCATCATTGCCCGATGATTTATATATCCCTCCCCAAGCCTTTGCGATTTGGTTGGAGCAGTTTGCAGGTCCTTTGGATTTTTTATTGTATTTGGTTAAAAAAAACAATTTTGATTTGACCGAAACCGCCATTTTGCCCATCACAGAGCAGTATTTGGCGTATATCAAAGAGCTTGATGACACCTATTTTGAGCTGGCAGGGGATTATCTTTTGATGGCAAGTACCCTCATTGCCATCAAAAGTGAATTATTATTACCCCAACCTGACATCGCAGGCGATGAACCAAGCCCCAAAGCTCGCCTCATTCGCCGTCTTGAAGAATACGCCCAAATCAAAGAGGCAAGCATTCGCCTTGATAAACTCATTCGTTTGGAGCGAGATGTGTTTGTGGCTTATGCCAGCTTGCCAAGCATTGAAGCCATACAGTTAGAACGCCCCAAATTCAACCCAGAAATCCTCATCAACAGCCTCATCAATATGCAAATTCGCCCAGTTGGACAAATGCACACGGTTAAAACCGACCTTGTACCACTGCCCGACCGCATTGCCAAAATCAGCCGTATTTTGAGCGAAAAAGGCATGGCGACTTTTTATGAACTCTTGGACAAAAGTCAGGGGCGTGTGGGCGTGGTGGTAAGTTTTGTAGCAATTTTGGAACTGGTCAAGCGAGGCTTGGTGGGTTTTGGTAATGATGATAAAGTTGATGAAACTGATGATTTTGAGCTTGCCCAAACTCCCAAAAACAGCACCAAAGCTTATGCCAAATCTGAGCAGATTTTACCCCACAAAGACAGCGATGACACATTGGGTGGACAGATGATTTATTGGCTACATTAAGAGAAATAATATGTTTGGTTTATTTAAAAAAAATAACACCCCCAAAACCACACCCAGCACCGTTCAAATTGATGAATTGCTGGCAACTCACACACTGCTTGAAAAACCTTTAACGGATTTTATTACTACCAAATTTGCCCATGACGACATACTTGATGTGGCATTGACACTACCCAAAGACATCAACGAAAAAGTCGTAGAGCGTGTATATGATAGCTTGCAAAAGTCATTACAAAGCATTGGCATTAATGAATTAAATTTTCAAGTAACTTTATCTGACAAAATCAAAAGCACCCACAACACCACCCAAACTTTTAACCCCAAACAAACCACACCCACAAACACAGATACAAACATCGCCATGACACACACCGACAAAAAAGCCCCTACCCAAGATAGCCTTGCACCCCACCCTCGCATAAAGCATACCATTGTTATCGCCTCTGGCAAAGGCGGAGTAGGCAAATCCACCACCGCCGTCAATTTGGCACTGGCATTGCAAAATTTGGGTAAAAAAGTCGGCATTTTAGACGCTGACATCTACGGTCCTTCTATCCCTGATATGCTGGGTGTGGCAGGGTTTAAACCTGATGTAGAAAACGACCAATTTATCCCCATTAATGCTCACGGGCTTGCCATGCTCTCTATTGGTAGCTTGTTGGATAATGACAGCACACCTGTGGCATGGCGTGGCATCAAGGCAACAGGAGCATTAATGCAACTATACAACCAAACCAACTGGCCAAACTTGGATTATCTTGTCATTGACATGCCACCTGGGACAGGCGACATACAGCTCACACTCGCTCAACGCATTGCCATCACAGGGGCAGTAATCGTAACCACACCACAGCACATCGCCCTGCTTGATGCTAAAAAAGGCGTGGAAATGTTCGCCAAAACCCATATCCCTGTCATGGGTATTATTGAAAATATGGCACTACACACTTGCACCAACTGCGGGCATACCGAAGCCATTTTTGGGCAGGGTGGTGCCGATAAAATGACAACAGAATATGGCGTGCCACTGCTGGGACAACTACCACTTGCCAGCGACATCAGAGCCAACGCCGATAAAGGTACGCCAAGCGTCATCGCAGGCGACAATTTCGCCCCCTACTACATGGACATTGCCAAAAAAATTGATGATAACATTGTCAAATATGCCAAAGTACGCAATGATGGGCGGATTTTTTAGCTTATTTTTAGCATGGGTAAAATAAATCCTTTACAGTAATACAGTATTTTTGTATACTTAAAATGTCAGTATGGCACTGACATTTTATTTATTTTTATAAGGATTTATCATGAAAACGCCCGCTCTTTCTTTGGCTATCGCCATTTCATCAGCCCTTGCTTTGACAGCGTGTGGCGGTGGTGGCAGTTCTGGCGGTAGCACCGCACAACCAAGCACCCCAGTTGTAAAACCAAACCCAACCAATCCCACCAATCCAGCCAAAGTTCAGATTTCTGGTGAGTCATTAGTCGTCAATACCAAAGCTGACACCGATGGTAAATTTATCAATACAAACACAGATAATATCAATACTCTAAATGTTGATGGTAAAACGTTCAATATCGGCTCACCAAATATCATTTTTGGTAGTTTTGGCGACATCAATAACGCTCAGCTTCACACCACCATTAGTGGCACACACATGAAGTATGCCAAATATGGTTTCGTTCGTGATAAAAATGCCCAAATGGAATACTATTTTTATCAAGGCGAAAAAACCCCAGTTGCTAACGTACCTACCACAGGTACCGCTAACTATAAAGGTCAATCTATTTATGCTTGTGAAACTTGCAACAGTCAAATGGTACAAGGCACGTCTGAATTTAAAGTAGATTTTGGTAAAAAGACTTTGTCGGGCTCTATCAGCAATGCAAAAGTGTCCAATATCGCTCTCAATGCCACCATTTCTGGCAATAGTTTTAATGGTAAAAATAGTGCAGGTACAGAAACTCGTGGGGCATTCTTTGGCGATAAAGCCCAAGAGATTAGTGGTGCTTACGTCAATAATGAAAAAGCCTTTGGCGGTGTGTTTGGGGCAACCAAACAATAATCTTGCCCAAAAAAAAACAAAGCCCTGCCACATCGGTGGGGTTTTGTTTTTGTCTAGCCTCTTTACAAGCGTGTTGTGCTTTTGTATAATGTCAATATTGAAATGATATAACATAATTGGAGTTTTCTATGCAAAAGCAAAATCAACTGGCACTTGCCGTTGCCATTTCGTCAACCCTTGCTTTGACAGCGTGTGGAGGCGGTGGCAGTTCTGGTGGTAGTGTAGTAAAACCAAGCACACCTGTTATAACACCAAATACAGGGGGTAATTCCAATGTAAATACAAACCCTGGAACC
>NZ_BCYQ01000013.1 GCF_001598275.1 Moraxella oblonga NBRC 102422 | reverse complement strand
TCACTGACGGAACTTGGAGAACTTTTGGTAGTAATAAAGATGGTGCTCATATTCCATTAGATGGCTCAGGATATTAAGTGAATGAAAAAAATATATTGTATGATTATCTAAAAGATAAACCATCTTTTTTAAGATATCAAGATGAAGTAACTCTAATCCATTTAATTAATAATTTAAGTATAGAATGGATTGAATTAAATCAATCTGAATTCATTCAAGCTCTGCGAGTGCTTTCATCTTCACATACCGAAGGGAACGGTTTTCTTGAGCAAAAAGAAGAAGATGATGTCTTATTCGAAAATTTTTGCCAAAAATTAATCGAAATTAATAAAATTACTGGTATTTCTACCTTGGTTTATATAGATGACTTACTACCAAAGTCTTTAGGATTGAATGAATTTAGAGAGCAATTTAAAAATTAAAATCACTTCCACTTTATGTCCCGCCCACCGTGAACACCAATAAAAACATCTACCAGCCTAAAAACTAGCAAATACTTTTAATACACTAACCAATTTATTTTTACCATAGTATATGAACAAGACAGCATCATCTGGGCAAATTATGAGTTTGCTTGGGGTATTTTACCCCCATACTCATAATCTGTATCTCTAAAAAGAGCCGTAAATACTACATTTTGAGCTTTTTTATTAACACGATCAGGTTCGGTTAATACTTGGTACACTTTTTGGTAAAACGCATTTTCATCTTTTAACGCATTTAAAAAATTTAATATTTTTGTTAAATGGTTTTTTTATTTTTAAATGTTGGGTTTTCGCTATCGCTCAACCCAACCTACGCCACTTCAAATTCATGAATTTGGAGGTAAAGTTATACATATATTTTTCCCGTGGAGTTGGTATTATGAATTATGATTATTTATATAAAGGTGATATTTTTGTACAGAGAGTCAATGTAGACGATAACAATTATTATACTTGGGTAGAAATTAGGTATGATTGTAATTTATATCAGTTTAAAATGAGAATAAGTTCCTTTATTAAAGAAGATATAGATAATGAGTGGGATCCTAATTATGATAAAGTGGGGAAGTTTAAATTTTTTGAAAGTCTTGAATCACTTAACGATGAACTTAATGAGATGAGTATCGATATAAATAAATTTTATGATTCATCTAAATCTAGATATCCCTTATAAATTAGACTTCCTGCAAAACCCTAAAATTAAGGAAAACCGTTCGTGGTGAGCTTGGGAAGCCTAATGTTTTTAGCCCACCTTTGATAGACGGCGAACAAAAACTAGCATTGCAGGAAGTTTAATAACAAATACCGCATTCATCATGCGGTATTTGTTACCATCAGCTAATATCTATCACCGCCAAATCTTTGACAATCAGTTGCAGACTTTGCACGCCTTGCCATTCGTTATTTTCTAGGGTAAATAGCAAATGCACTTGGCTGGCTCGGTAGTCCCAGTTTTCTACGTCATAATTGAACCAAATTGCATCAATGGGATATTGTACGCCGTCATGACGCAGGGTGAGTTTTAGATGTTTATCTTTTAAAATGCGAAAATTGATGATGCTAAACACCCCATCAAAGGCGGGTGGAGCAAAGCCGTTGCCCCAAACGCTGACATCTTTGAGTGTTTGTACAAAACGTAGGCTAAAATCTTGGGGTAACAGCTGTCCATCAGTAAATTGTTCTTGTTCAAAAACATCATCATCAAAGGCTTGGACGACTTGTTCAAAGGCGGTTTTAAATTGGGTGAAATCCCGCTTTCTAATCGTCAATCCGCCAGCCATCGCATGACCACCAAAATGTAAAATCAAGTCAGGATAATTCATGGCAACCGTCTCGATAGCATCACGGATATGAATGCCTGTGATGGAACGTCCTGAACCTTTGAGCAAATCATCATCACCCACTTTTTCACTGTCAGCAGGGGCAAAGACGATGGCGGGGCGGTACAATTGCTCTTTAATCCGCCCTGCCACAATCCCAATCACGCCTTGATGCCAGTTGTCTTGGTATAGACAAATTGCTTTTGGGGGGTTGCTGTCGGTTAGGTGCAACTCATCAATGATGGCGTTTGCTTCATCTCTCATTTGGCTTTCAATGGCACGGCGTGAGATGTTAAGACGGTTTAATTCGTTGGCTAAGCGGTGTGCTTCTTCCCAGTCATCAGTTAAGAGACATTCCACACCTGTACGCATATTGTCCATGCGTCCAGCTGCATTGATGCGTGGGGCGATGGCAAAACCAAAATCATCAGCACTGATTTTGCTCACGTCTCGTCCTGCTTGTTCTAAAATTGCTAAAATCCCCACACAGCAATTGCCCTGCTTGATGGCGTTTAAGCCATGTGTTACCAAAATTCGGTTGTTGTGGTCAAGATGTCCCACGTCCGCTATCGTACCAAGTGCCACCAAGTCAAGATATTTGGTAACGCTGGTGGTAGATTTACCTGCTTCACGGCGGATTTTGGCGACACGTCCCATGACATAAAATGCCACACCCACACCCACAAGCCATTTACTACCAAAATCGCAACCTCGTTGATTGGGGTTGACTACTGCTACCGCTTTTGGACTGTCGGTGGTGGTAAGGTGATGGTCTGTGATGACCACGTCAATGCCCAGTTCACAAGCTTTGGCAACACCTTCATGGCTAGATATGCCATTATCCACCGTGATGATGAGTTGGGGTTTAAAAAGTTCTGCCCCATACTCTACAATCTCTGGGGTAAGTCCATAGCCAAATTTAAAACGGTCAGGTACCAAAAATTCAACATCTGCTCCCATTTCACGAAGACAGCGTACCATAAGTGTGGTAGAAGTTGCTCCATCGCAATCAAAATCCCCCACTACTAAGATGCGTTTGCCCTCATCTATTGCTCTATCAATGGCAAGTCCTGCTTCTTCAATGCCACACAAATCCTTTGCAGGCAACAAATGCATGACATTCATGTCAAGCTCGCTTATATCTTTAATGCCACGACTACCAAACAATCTGGCTAGGGTTTCGCCATAAGTCAAAGTTAGCTCATGATTGGTATGGTTTTCTGTTTGTCTTTGGGTTAATGATAGGCGTTTGGCGTGAAATTCACTAAATACTTGATGAAAATCTTGGACTTGGGTATTGGTGAGATGGCTCAATCGTGCAGTTGCAAATTTTTGCGTACCGTTGGGTTTGGGGGTAAAAGGTTGATCATTATCATCAACCAAGTTATTTGTTGTTCCCATTATTTTACACTTCTTACAAATCTATCTTTGGCGTGTATTGTACCATATTTTTAACCAGACAATTTACATAGATTTACAATTTCTTGCCATCATGACAATCTTTTGTCTTGTAACTTTATCATTTTATACCCATAATAACGATAATATCTTTTTTTGGAAATCATCATGTCAAACTCTCCTAAGACCTTAGCCGACCTTGACAAAATCCGCTTAGAATGTAAAGATTTGATTTCGGCTCGTGCCAAAATCTCTGCTGGTGTGGCAATCATTCCGATTCCCTTTTTAGATGTGGCGGTGGACGTGGGTCTGTTATCCAAATTGCTACCACAGATTACCAAGCGTTTTGGATTAACCGAGGAGCAAGATCCAACCAATATCGGTGTCAGTGAAAAAGAACGTACCGAAAATCTCATCGCACGCATTACGGCAGTTGCTGGATTGATTGCAACACGTAGTGTTGTAAACAAAACTGTTCAGGGCTTTGGTGGGCGTATTTTGGGCAAACAGGTTGCCAAATATGTGCCATTTGGGGGGCAGATTGTCGCAGGAACGCTCGGTTATGTCATTTTTAGAAAAATCGCCACCGACCACATGGAGCAGTGTTATGAAGTTGCCAAAAAACAACTGCAACCTGATGTGTAAAGATTTTATAGTGATTTAACTTCAAAAACCACCAAAACCGTTCGCCCTGAGCTAAGTCGAAGGGTGAAACGGTTTTTCGCCATGGTTCGACAAGCTCACCATGAACGAAAAAACCTAATGTGGTGCATTTTGGGTTTAATTGACTATAATTTTTAAAATAAAAGCAGGTTTGACCTGCTTTTTTTTGTTGTTTTATTGGACGGTTTGATGATAAACTGAATCGGTGTTTTGTTGTTGTTAAAAATACCATGTCTTTTGCCCAAGTTCACACCCGTTCTATTGTTGGTCTAAATGCACCCCCTGTTACCGTAGAGGTACATATCTCTCAAGGTTTGCCTGCTTTGACAATGGTGGGTTTACCAGAAGCATCTGTGCGAGAAAGTAAAGACCGTGTTCGCTCTGCCATTATTAATAGTGGTTTTGATTTTCCAAACAGACGCATTACCATAAATCTTGCCCCTGCTGATTTGCCAAAAGATGGAGCAAGACTTGATTTGCCGATTGCCATTGGGATTTTGTCAGCCAGTGGGCAGATTGATGAACGTGTGCTAGGTGATTTTGAGTTTGTTGGTGAGCTTGCTCTAAATGGCGATTTGCGAGGCATTACAGGGGCATTATCGGTGGCTCGTGCTGTCAAGGGGTGTGCTCGCACACTGATTATGCCAAAAATCAATGGGGCAGAAGCCGTTAAAGTGGCGGACGTGGGCATATTGGGGGCGGATAATTTAACCCAAGTTTGCCATCATTTGAACGCTGTTAGTGGGGTGGGTGGCGGTGAAAAATTGACCCCCATGATTTTTACCCATGAATCCACCAACCCTGTATACACCCTAGATTTGTCTGATGTCAAGGGCCAATATCATGCACGGCGAGCGTTGGAGATTTGTGCCACAGGCGGTCATTCTATTTTATTTAAAGGTTCGCCAGGCTCTGGCAAGACACTCATGGCAAGTCGTTTGCCCAGTATTTTGCCACCCCTAACAGACGATGAGGCGTTGGAGGTTGCTAGTGTTTATTCGGTGGCAGGCGTGCCTTATGAATTTGGTGTGCGACCATTTCGCCCATGTCATCACACCATGAGTGCAGTGGCTTTATCAGGTGGGGGTTCACGCCCAAAACCAGGTGAGATTAGCCTTGCTCATCATGGTGTACTTTTTCTTGATGAGTTGCCAGAATTTGACCGCAAAACCCTAGAAGTCATGCGTCAGCCCCTAGAATCCAAAGAAATCATCATCAGCCGAGCCAGTGCTCAAGTTGCCTATCCTGCCAATTTTCAGCTTGTGGGGGCGATGAATCCTTGCCCATGTGGTTATCATGGCGATCCGTCCAACCGTTGTCGCTGTACGAGTGAGCAAGTTCGCCGTTATCAAGACAAAATCTCAGGCCCACTCCTTGACCGTATTGACATACATATTCATGTACCTGCCATGCCCATAGATGATTTGCAAAATGCCCCTCTTGGCGAATCGTCAGCCGTTGTGCGTGAACGTGTCATCAAGGCTTATGCCATCGCTTTGAACCGTCAAGGTAAGCCCAACAGTCAGCTAACGCCCAGTCAGATTGATACATATATTCCGCTAGGCATTGCCCAAAAACAGTTTCTTGCCACTGCCCAATCACGACTGAACTTATCTGCTCGTAGTTATCATCGTCTGCTTAGGGTGGCTCGCACCATTGCGGATTTGGCGATGTCCGAGCAGGTAGAAGTGGCACATTTGGCAGAGGCGGTGAGTTATCGTTAAGGTATCATATCAAAGGTAAAATATGAAATATTTATCTCAATTTGCATTATTTGTGTTAATCGGTATCAGTCTAACCGCCCACGCAGGCTCGACCGATTTGACGGGGTTGAAGTTGCCTTGTGTCACTTTCAAGTCGGGCAAACTTATCCAAAAAACCACCTGCACGGTGCTGGACGGTATCGAGTCGGGCAATGCCTTTGGGGTTGGGGTGGACATGGTACTAAAACCTGCCAAAGCCCCCAACGCTCGCAAGCCCATTCATATCACGCACCGTATCACCAACAAAACCCATCCAGATGGCTCGGTGATGTACGATGATGACTACAATTTGGTGATTGAGAACATAAAAAGCACACTCAATGACACCCTAGCCACCATGCATTATCGCCACAATCGCACCCTAACAATCATGAATGACAATCCTGACTTAACGCATTATCATTGTTTTGTTAGCAAGCAAAACAAAGGCTTTGATGAGTTTTGTTTTGTGAGAAGGTTTTAAGCCAAAACAAACTCCACCAATGCCCCAAAGTTTTCAAACACCTCATCAGGCTCGCTATCCGCTATCGGCTCGCCATAGTTGTAGCCATAAGTGAGAGCGAGCGTCATCATGCCCGCTCCACGCCCTGCCAAAATGTCGTTTTTAGAGTCGCCAACCATCACCGCTTGACTTTTATCTATGCCTAGCGTCTTGCAAATATGTAAAAGTGGTTCGGGGTTAGGTTTTTTGACCGCCAAACTATCACCGCCAATCACACAAGCAAATTTGTCCGCCCAACCCATATTTTTTAAAATATCAGGCAAAAATTGTGTGGGTTTGTTGGTGCAAAGTGCAAGTGTAAAACCGTTTTGAATAAGCTGATTTAGACCAATGCTGACCCCTTGATATTCTGCTGTTTTGCCTTGACTGTTGGCATATTTTTGCAAAAAAATCTCATGAGCATAAGGCAGGTTATCCAAAGGCAAATCCGCCCACATCAACGCTCGCTCCACCAGTTTGAGTGAGCCATTACCCACCCAAGTACGCACACGCTCTGTGCCAGCAGGCGATTTGCCAAAATGGGCAAGCATACCGTCCACGCCATCTGCCAAATCAGGCACGCTATCAATAAGTGTGCCGTCTAAATCAAAAATAACCAAAGATTTTTTCATAAAATTTTCCAAAAAAATGTCAGAACACCCCAAATTTTAGCCACTTTAACAAGTTAAAATGATTGGGTAAAGGGTCGTTGTTGCAATAAATGTAACAAAACTTTTCAAAACACCAAGTTTTTTGGCACAAATTAAGATTTTTTTTCAAAAGATTACATTTTACACCATAAACACGCACACTTTTTTAGAAATATTTTGTTACTATTAGCACATCACAGATTGGCACACAAAATTTTGCCAATGGTGCAAATTTTAAAATCAACGGTGCTTGCACCACTTTTGGAGAAAAAACCATGAAAACTTTAAACAAAGCTCTTATCGCTCTAACTGCTACCGCTCTACTGGCTACTGGTGCAAATGCTGCTGTCAACTACGGTTCAGCAGATGCTGGTCCATATGTGGGTGTTAAAGTGGGTCAATTTGACCTTGATAAAATTGACGGACATAAGGGTGATTTGACCGCTTATGGTATCTATGGTGGTTATAATTTTGACAAAAATTTTGGCGTTGAATTGGAGTATCAAGGTGCTGATAGTGACAAATACACCGTTGGTAACGCTCAATACGAACTAAAAGCCAAAACTTACGGTGCTTATGGTACTTATAACTATCATTTTGCAAACTCACCTTTGTATGTCAAAGGTAAGCTTGGTGTGGCAAAAACCGAAGTTGAAGATAAAGGTGTGAGCCAAAATGGTGCTTTGTTTAGTGAAAAAGCGGACAAAACCAGTGCTGCAGGCGGTGTAGCTATCGGCTTTAAACCAACCGCTAATTTTGGTATTGAAGCAGGTTACAACTACCTAAATAAAGATGCCAACGTTTGGGGTGTGGGTGCACATTTTGTGTTCTAATTCACAAAACAGCCAAACAAATCATAAAAAACAACCGCAGATTGGTGTCTGTGGTTGTTTTTTATGGATAAAAATCTATCTTTTTAGCACGTTTTTTGATAGAATTGAGCGATATATTTGGGTCGGTGATTTTATTTTAAAACAACTACCCCAATTTTGGCTATTTTGGAGTGATTATGACCATCCTAAACAAAACTCTTATCGCCCTAAGCGTACCCCTTTTTGCTATTAATGCACATTCTGCGGTCAGTTATGGCTCATCTAGTGCAGGTCAAGTTTATGTTGGTGCAAAATTGGGTTTGTTAGATGCTGACATTGCTGACAAAAAAAACACCGCTTATGGTATTTATGGCGGTTACAATTTTGACCAAACTGTTGGTGTAGAAGCAGAATATATCACCACTTCTACCAAACAGTTTGATGTTGGTTCTGAAAGACATGAATATGATGCCAAATCCATGGGGGTGTACGGCACTTATCGCTATCATATGCCAAATACTGCCGTTTATCTAAAAGGTAAACTGGGTATGGCAAATACAGAGGTGGATAGCAAGGGTCTGACAGTGAACAGCTCTCATACTGCCGACAAAACTAGCGTAGCAGGCGGTGTTGGTGTAGGCTTTAAAGCCAACCAAAATGTCGGTGTTGAAGCAGGCTTTAACTACCTAAATGCCGATGCACAGCTATGGAGCGTGGGTGCTTATTTTGCGTTCTAATCTATAACAACAAACCAAAAACAACCACAGATTAGCGTCTATGGTTGTTTTTTTTATGAATAAAAAATGTGATGTAAGCGATAAACGCTGTTTGAGGAGAGAATGGGTTTAGAAGTCATAATGGCATACAGGTGTTATTTTTTGGTATTATACAAAATTTTGCTTGTTTGTAGCAAATATTTATAAAGCCTTTTAAATTTTCCACTTTAAATCAAAAGACTCTTAGCGTGAGAAAATTGATTGGCAAATAAAATATTCAATTCATCCAAATCGTCTTGCACAAAACAATCACGCACTTTTCCAAAATCTTTTGTATTGGATGAAATAAAACAAACTTTTTTATCGAAACCTGATTTTCTTAAATCTCCTACAACTCTTAACAAAGTTTCAAAAATCAAACAATCTTTTAGCGAATCTTTTCCTTGCTTGGCTGGTGCTTTTACAGCATAAACACGGTCAAATGCTCTTGTCTTATCATTGTCTGTTTTATCAAAAATAATACTATTATCTTTGATATTTTTTTGACAAAATTCATCTAGTAGAATAATCCAATCTCCACTAACAGTAGGAGTATATTTTGTTGTATTTGGAGAAAACTTTGTCATTACCTTTACCGTCTTTTCATAGAAATGCTTATGTGCTTTGAATTTTATATTTAGCTCTTCCAAAGTTGTACTATGATTGTTAAAAAATTCATCTCTCACAATTTCTGATGTGATAAAGAGCAATTTATTTTCTGCAATCAGTTTTACTAAATCGTGCAAAGCATCCAAATCATCAAAAGACATATCATCACGATGTACCATACGCAATACATCAAGATAAGCACAAGTGTCTATAAATAAAAGTGGAGCATTAGTTTGAATAACATAATCCAATTGGTCTTGGTAATTATCTAAATTCATATATATCGCTCTTGTTGATATTTCAACAATGATGAGGCATATTCATAATCTCTTGCCAATCTTTCTGAGTTATCGGCAGTCCAACCATCGTTAACCAATGAATCTACCAATAAATCTAAATCCAAATTTTTATTAAATGAACTTAATACAAAATCAAACCAACGCTCTTCATCTCTAGGGTCAGAGAAACCAGTTGATTTATTTGCAAGTCTTGAAAAACTTTTAAATTTATTAACGGAATTCTCATCTAACATATCAGATAAGAATAGTTCATTTTTTGACAATTCAAAAGTAAAATTATCATCAACCTGTATTGGCTTTAAAATGCACTCTACAAAATTATGCAAAATAGCATTATATTCATCAACACTTAATTGAGAAATTTCAAGTGGTACAATATTTGGCACATCAATTGTTGTGCTATTATCTTTATGCAAACAAAGATTAGACTTAGGCAAATCTTTTATGTTGGCAGTATAAATAATCCACTTCATATCTGTTTCTGACAATTGTTGTTCTCTTTCCACATTATGTTGCCAGCCATTTACGGATTGGTTGGTTAATTTTTGATAAAAAGAATCATAATCCATTGTCTTTAAATGGATTGTTAACTTTTGCATTTGTTTCATAATCATCTCCAGCAATTGGCTATATTTAAAAATCAAGCTAAATACTTAGACGCATAAAATCAAGTATTACCACTTAAAAACACCCAACCTTCTCGCCTTTTTCCGCCTTCGCCAATTTCTCTTCTGCCAAAGCCTTCGCCGAACGCACAGGCGGTGGGCAGTCTTCGCCATAATATTGGCGGTCGGCAAAGTAGCTTGAACGCACCATTGGATTTGCCCAAATGTTAAAAAAGCCCAATTTTTTGCCGTATTCAGTATATCTGGCAAACTCATCAGGGTGAACATAGCGTTCTACTGGGGCGTGTGATTTGCTGGGGGCAAGGTATTGCCCAATGGTGATGATATCCACATCGTGGGCTTTTAGGTCGTCCAGCAGGGCATAAACTTCTTCTTCGGTTTCGCCAAGCCCCACCATAAATCCGCATTTGGTGGCAATGTCTGGACGGCGTGCTTTGTATTCTTTTAATAATTTTAAAGAATGCTCATAGTCAGAACCAGGGCGAAACGCCTTATACAGGCGTGGCACGGTTTCAATGTTGTGATTAAAGACATCTGGGGCGGTTTTGGTTAAGACATCAAGGGCGATTTGCTCACGCCCACGAAAATCAGGGACTAGAATTTCAATCAAGCAATTTGGCGACAGTTTGCGACTTTCGTTAATGACTTCGGCAAAGTGTGAAGCACCACCGTCCTTTAAATCGTCTCTATCAACACTTGTGATGACGGCATATTTTAGCCCAAGCCCCAAAATGGTCTCGGCAGTGTGGCGTGGCTCATCTACATCAAGCGGATTGGGTCTGCCGTGAGCCACTTCACAAAACGGACAACGGCGAGTACAAATATCGCCCATAATCATAAAGGTTGCCGTGCCATCGCCAAAGCATTGGGGCAGGTTGGGGCAGGCGGCTTCTTCGCAGACGGTGTAGAGCTTTTGTTGTCGCAGTGTGCCTTTAATGCGTTCGACTTCGGCTGGGCTTGAGAGTTTGACACGAATCCAATCGGGTTTTTTGGGGGTGTCAATGGTGGGAATGACCTTAATGGGAATACGAGCAACTTTATCCGCTCCACGCAACTTTTCACCTTGAATGGCTTTTTTGGGGGCGGGCTTGGCGGTGGGAGTGTAGGTTTGGACGGTCATAGCTTGCCTATTTTTATTATTTAAAGATAAATGGGGCTATTTTACCTTATTTTCAATCAAAAAGCGATGGCAAAAAATTTGGTCATTGCCGATAAAACTTACCATTTATAAATCAAAATAATTTGCATTTCATCATTTTTTAAATAAATGTTGGCTATGAAAGATAATTTTTTGAATTTATGTTTATTTTAGGGTATGATATAGGGGAAATTGGGCAAATTGCCTGTAAAATCAACATCTAGGCACTTGATAATTGTTTGTATTATGATAATTACTATCACCTAAAATTATCAAGCACTTAACTATTTTAATTTTGATAAGGAAAACCGCTATGTCGCAAATGCTAGCCGAATACAGAGCCCACGCTGCCGAACGAGAAGCCTTAGGCGTTCCTCCACAGCCTTTGACTGATACGCAAATGGCGGATTTGGTTGAACTTTTGAAAAACCCCCCAAAAGGTGAAGAAGCCTTTTTGGTGGATTTGTTAGAAAACCGTGTGCCAGCAGGCGTGGACCAAGCCGCCTATGTCAAAGCTGCCTTTTTAAATGCCATTGTCAAGGGCGAAGCAGTATCGCCCCTTGTGAGCAAAGAGAGAGCGGTATATCTGCTAGGTACAATGCTTGGTGGTTATAATGTTGAGCCACTTATTAGCCTACTTGATGATAAAGAGCTTGGTGCGTTGGCGGCAGATGCCTTGAAAAAGACCTTGCTTGTGTTTGATGCCTTTCACGATGTGGAAGAAAAAGCCAAAGCAGGCAACGAAAACGCCAAAGCGGTATTGCAATCGTGGGCAGATGCTGAATGGTTCACAAGCCGTCCTGATGTGCCAAGTGAGCTAAAAATCACCGTCTTTAAAGTAACAGGCGAGACCAATACTGATGATTTGTCGCCTGCCCAAGATGCGTGGAGTCGCCCTGATATTCCTTTGCACGCCAATGCAATGCTTAAAAACGAGCGAGATGGCATTCGTCCAGAAAAAAATGGCGAAGTTGGACCTTTGACCCAAATCAAAGAACTCATTGCCAAAGGTAATCAAGTTGCCTATGTTGGCGATGTGGTGGGTACTGGCTCATCTCGTAAATCTGCTACCAACTCTGTTTTGTGGTTCTTTGGCGATGACATTCCTCATATTCCCAATAAGAAAGATGGCGGTGTGTGCTTGGGTGGTAAGATTGCCCCAATTTTCTTTAATACAATGGAAGACGCTGGGGCGTTGCCTGTTGAGATTGATGTTACCAATATGAATATGGGCGATGAAATTACCCTAAAAATTGACCACGCCACCGCCACCGTTACCGCCTTTAAAGACGGAGCAGAAATCGCCAAATCCGAGCTAAAAACCCCTGTTTTGCTTGATGAAGTGCGTGCAGGTGGACGAATCAATCTTATCATCGGTCGTAACCTAACAGGCAAAGCTCGTGAAGCCTTAGGGTTGCCAGCTTCTACCTTGTTCCGTACGCCAGAAGCCCCTGCCGATACTGGCAAAGGCTATACGCTGGCTCAAAAAATGGTTGGTCGTGCTTGCGGTCTGCCAGAAGGTCAAGGCATTCGCCCTGGTACTTACTGCGAACCTAAGATGACCACCGTTGGCAGTCAGGACACCACAGGTCCGATGACGCGTGATGAACTAAAAGACTTGGCGTGCCTAGGCTTTTCATCTGACCTTGTTATGCAGTCGTTCTGCCATACAGCCGCCTATCCTAAGCCCATTGATGTGGTAACGCACCACACCTTGCCTGATTTTATTATGAATCGTGGCGGTGTGAGCTTACGCCCTGGGGACGGTGTGATTCATTCGTGGTTAAACCGTATGTTATTGCCTGATACTGTTGGTACTGGTGGCGACTCACACACTCGTTTCCCAATCGGTATCTCATTCCCAGCAGGTTCTGGTCTTGTGGCATTTGCAGCGGCAACTGGTGTAATGCCTCTTGATATGCCTGAGTCTGTACTTGTTAAGTTTAAAGGTAAAATGCAACCTGGTATCACTTTGCGTGATTTGGTGCACGCCATTCCTTACTATGCCATCAAAGCAGGTGATTTGACTGTTGAGAAAAAGGGCAAAAAGAACATTTTCTCAGGTCGTATCCTAGAAATTGACCTAACCGAAATGGAAAATGACTTGACTGTTGAGCAAGCCTTTGAATTATCAGATGCTTCTGCTGAACGCTCGGCGGCTGGCTGTGCCATCACCGTATCCGAAGAAAAGGTTGCCGAATACTTGCGTTCCAACATTGTAATGCTCAAATGGATGATTGCCGAAGGCTATGGCGATGCTCGTACGCTGGCTCGCCGTGCTGAAAATATGCAAAAATGGCTGGATAATCCTTCGCTATTAAAAGCCGATGAAGATGCCGAATACGCACGGGTTTATGAAATTGATTTGTCAGAAATCAAAGAGCCAATCCTTTGCTGTCCAAATGACCCAGACGATGCCAAACTGCTTTCAGAAGTGGCTGGCGATAAGATTGATGAAGTGTTCATCGGTTCTTGTATGACCAACATTGGGCATTTCCGTGCTGCTGGTAAACTCCTTGCCGAAGTGCCTGCAGGTAGCTTGACCACTCGTTTGTGGATTGCCCCACCAACCAAGATGGATGAACGCCAGCTAATGGACGAAGGCTATTACAACACCTACGCCCAAGCAGGGGCAAGAACCGAAATGCCTGGTTGTTCGCTATGTATGGGCAACCAAGCACGCATTGCACCAAACAGTACGGCTGTTTCAACTTCTACTCGTAACTTTCCAAACCGTCTAGGTCAAGGAGCAAATGTCTATCTGGCTTCTGCTGAGCTTGCCTCTGTGGCGTCTGTGCTTGGTAAGCTACCAACGGTAGAAGAATATATGGCATACGCAGGTAAGTTGCAATCTATGGAGGCTGAAGTTTATAATTATCTAAACTTTGATAAG
This sequence comes from Moraxella oblonga NBRC 102422, assembly GCF_001598275.1. GTDB lineage: Bacteria > Pseudomonadota > Gammaproteobacteria > Pseudomonadales > Moraxellaceae > Moraxella > Moraxella oblonga. The sequence continues at coordinate 55,385 of NZ_BCYQ01000013.1, read as the reverse complement.
ATGAGTGATTATACTTCAAAATCAGATAAGATTAGTGTAGCACAATTGGCTTAATTGATAAATAAAAAAACGGTAACTTAGGTTGCCGTTTTTTTTGTAAGCTAAATTTAATTAACATAATCTATACCAAAACCATCTTAAAAGTACTACAAATTTATTTTTGGCGGTAGGGGGGTAAATTGTAATTTATCTTACAATTCGTAGTATATTTTAAGTTCGTTAGGTATATGATATTTTTTGGCGAATTGTAAAAAATGGATTGTATATTTTTTTAATTTGGAATAATCAGCTTTTAGATTTATATCAATTAAACCATGCATTTAATACGTTTTGTGGGGGCGAATGGTAATTATCCCTATGAACAATCACCAATTTTGTATCATTCTTAAAGTTATTTTGGTATAACAAATTAAAATGCTAAATACAACCATCTGGGTGAGATTGACATCCAAGATGATGAAGGTAAGGTTAAACTCAACCAATTTGGTGCAAGTGTTGGTGTTAGAATGAGTTTTTAAGTAAGTGCCAAATAAAAAAGCAGTCAAAAGACTGCTTTTTTGTTATTTATAATACGCATTATCTGTCTTGGTGTGGTCGGTCTCATCAATGACTTGGGTTAGCTCAGGGATTTGTTGTTTAAGCTGAACTTCCACGCCTTGACGCAAGGTTACATCAACCGCACTACACCCTTGACAGCCGCCGCCAAATTTGAGTACCGCAGTTTTACCTGCTTCATTTTCTATCACGTCAATAAGCTCTACATGACCGCCATGACTGGCAAGTTGGGGGTTGATTTCAGATTGTAAGACATAATTAATCCGCTCTTCAATGCTGGCATTTTCACCCACTTGTGGTACTTTGGCATTGGGGGCTCTAAAAGTGAGTTGCCCACCAAAACGGTCTTTGTTATAATCAATCACTGCATCTAGCAAATAAGGAATACTTGGTGTGTCAATGTGAGCGACAAAGGCAGGGTAGGGGATTTGTAAATCATCTTCATCTATTTCATCAGGTTGGCAGTAGCTCATACAGCATTCGGCTCGGGGGGTGCCTGCATGCTCAACAAAGATACGTACACCAATACCTTCTACTTCTTGTTTGGCAAGGAGTTCGGCAAGGTAGGTTTGGGCAGATTCGGTGATAATAATGTTGCAAGTTGGGGTATCGCTCATGGCAATGCTCATTTTTTAAAAATTTTAATCTTTATGGTAACATAATCCGTTTTATCAAGTCTAATTTTTCTAATCATGGGATTTAAAATGTTTCAATTTGATTATTTGGTGTTCATTGGTCGCTTTCAGCCTTTTCATGATGGACATCAAGCAGTAGTGCGTCATGCCTTGACATTGGCAAAAAATGTGCTAGTACTTATTGGCTCGGCAAACTCGCCACGCACGCTCAAAAACCCTTTTACTTATGATGAGCGTGTCGGTATGATTTTAAATGCTTTTGGTAACGAATATGATGGGCGTATTTCGTGTACACCGCTTGATGATGACCCATACAATGATGTCAAATGGCTTGCCAACGTCCAAGCGACCATTTTTCATACGACAGGTGGTGTGGGGCGAGTTGGCATGATTGGTTATCATAAAGATAAAAGTTCGTATTATTTGTCGCTTTTTCCACACGTTGAGCAAATTTTTGCCGAAAATTATGCCAATTTATCCGCTACGCCCATGCGTGAGGCATATTTTGGGCGAGGGTTGATTGATGATAATTTACCAACCAATGTCGTAAACTTTTTGGTAAATTTTAAAAATAGTGATGAATTTGCCAGTCTACAACGTGAATATGAGCATATTTTGGATTATCAAAAAGCATGGCAAAATGCTCCTTATCCACCTGTATTTGTAACGGCGGACGCATTGGTCGTGCAGGCGGGGCATATTTTACTCATTGAGCGTGGGGGTGAGTATGGGCGTGGGCTGTACGCACTGGCAGGGGGATTTTTAGACCAAAATGAGACATTGCTAGAATGTGCCTTGCGTGAGCTTCGTGAGGAAACAGGTCTTGTTATTGACAAAAATACGCTCAAAAACACACAAATTTTTGATAAACCTGACCGCTCGGCTCGTGGGCGGACGGTAACGAGTGTATTTTATTTTGAGCTTTTGGGTGATGATTTGCCAGAAGTCAAAGGGGGCGATGATGCCAATCGTGCTTTTTGGTTGCCACTTGGTGAGCTAGATGGTGCGATGATGTTTGAAGATCATTATGGAGTGATTGTTAAAATGCTGGGGCTTTAAGGACTTGGTCATATGATAAAGCCTCCAATCGGAGGCTTTATTTTTTGGTTTACTTTTTGGGTTCATAAATAAAGATATCTTCGGCACTTTGGCTGTATTTACCGTCCACACTATAAATGGTGATGGTGATGGGCGTATGACCTGCTTTGATTTTGCTTGGATCACCAAAGATACTGACAGGCATGGAGTAAGCTTCGTTAGCTTTGAGTGGCAACTCTTTAAATCGTGAACGAATTTCTAAACCATCAACCGCTTCTAACTTAACCATGTAGGTTTGTTTTTCGTCTGTTTTGTTGACGATTTTTAGGACGTAGCTGTTTTCTACCAAGCCGTTGCGACCAACGGTGTTAAGTTGTTTGCGGTCGTGGCGAATTTCTAGCTCTAAGGGGTTACGAGTGGTAGCAACCCATGTCGCTGTTGCGATTGCAACCGTCAGTACAAAGATGTAGGCAAAAATACGAAAGCCGATGACTTTGGTTTTTTCTTTGTGGACAAGCTGACGCTCGGTGGTGTAGCGAATCAATCCACGTGGGTAGCCAACCTTATCCATGATTTCGTTACAGGCGTCAATACAGGCGGCACATTGGATACAATCCACCTGTAAGCCATCTCTAATATCAATACCAGTAGGACAAACTTGTACACACATATTGCAATCAATACAATCACCCATGCCTTCGGGGTGTGTGCCTTTTTTACGAGCCCCACGAGCCTCACCACGTTCATAATCGTAAGAGACGAGTAAGGTATCTTTATCAAACATGACAGATTGGAAACGACCATAAGGGCACATATGTACACACATATGTTCACGCATATAGCCCGCATTCATGTGTGTTACAAAAGTGATGATGCCAAAAAATACCCAAGTGAGCTTGCTCCACCCCATAAAAAATAAGGGATTGCCATTAAAGAACAAATAATCCGTGCCCACCACAAGAGCGATAAAGGTCATGGCGGTGATGACGCTAAATACACCCCAAATGGCGTGAATGAGTGCTTTTTTGGCAAGTTTTTTGGCACTCATTGGCTCATCTTCAAACTTCATGCGTTGGTTACGCTCGCCAAGCACCCATTTTTCTACATGTTGGTATAAATGCACATAAATCGTCTGTGGACAGACATAACCACACCACACTCGCCCTGCATACACCGTTACCATAAATAGGGTCATGGCAGCAATGATAAAAATAAAGGCAAAAAAGTAGAAATCTTGGGGCATAAAAGTCGCCCCAAACACAAAGAACTTGGGTTCGGTAACGTTGAACAAGAGTGCTTGATGACCGTCCCAGCGTAACCACGGCATGATAAGAAAAATTGCCATAAAGCCATACATGGTAACTAGGCGGATATTTTGGTATTTACCTCGCACAAAACGAGGGTGGATACGCTTTTTACTGGCGTCCATGATGGGGGTGGTGGGAATAATTTTTTCAGGAGCAGGCTTTTTCTTTTTAGGTTTGTCTGCTTGGGGCGGGGTGTTGTCAGGCACATTGGAAGTGCTTGGTTTTGGGTCGTTTTCTTGTTCTGACATAATAATCACCTTAGCTAAAATAGCAATGATTGCTTTGGCTGGGTCATGGTTTATTTATCTTAATTTATGATATATTTATAAAATTTAATAAATTTATATGATAAATTAGATTAAACAACCCACAAAATAGAATATGCTTATTCTACTCCTTTTTAAACAAAAAAATCCAGTAACATTTTTGTTAGTGTGGAAAAATGTTTGTTTTTCTAAACTTATGCAAAATCTGTCATGTTTTTAATATGTTTATACAGCAATTTTTGCTCAGGGCTAGGTTTGGTACTTTGTAGGTTCATTACCGCACTCATGTCGCCATCAACACGAATTTTACCTGTCATAAACGCTTCAATGGCGAGATTGATATCATTACCAGCGATGATGTCAAGCAAACTTTGGCGGTCAATGTTGATGGTGCTGACAGCGTCTGGTAATAAACCTTTGGTAAATTTACCACCATCTAGGTATAGATTTACAACATCATCACCTGTGATATTGATGTTGATTTTTAGGTTGGCAAGACTTGGTGGTAGGTTTAACTCACCTGCTTCATTGTTTAAGGTGGCAACTTTGTCAAACCACTCATCACTTAAAAATTTTGCCATAACATTTCTCAATATGAAAAAAATAATGATTATTATAAGTGAAATGGATAAAAAATGCGAAAAAATTCTTAAAAATTGCCTTTTTGATGAGAAAAATAAATCATAAATGAATTATTAGTTAATTATTTTTAAAAAAATAGAAAAATTTTTTGCATTATTTTACCAAAAGGTAGCAGAAATTTTACAATTTGTTGTATAATAAAAGGTGAGAACCGCTAATAATACCTTATTATTAGTGTGGAATTATTTTGATGTTGGGGCAAATCCCAATACACGCAAGCCAAGCACACACCAAATGTGAGCGAGCCAGTGGATTCTAGGTGGCACTTCTTGATGTTTGAGAGTGGCTTTGGTGTTATGTTTTGGTGATTTGTGTTATCATACAATAAATCAAAAGCGTTTTTGGTTAATTTTTAATCACGCAACATAAATCGGGCTGCACAGGAAACTATCCAATGAGTCTATCTAATTCAGCAGTAGCCCCGCTATCTATCGACCACGAGTACGAAATCACACTAGTGAGATTATTTACTCTTATGGCGGTGTTTTGGGGTATCGTTGGCATGAGCGTGGGTGTCTTTATCGCATCACAGCTTGCATGGCCATTTTTAAATTTTGACACTTCTTGGTTGTCTTTTGGTCGTCTAAGACCGCTACACACCAATGCGGTGATTTTTGCGTTTGGTGGTTCAGCACTTTTTGCTACTTCTTACTATATTGTTCAGCGTACTTGCAAAACACGATTGTTTGCTCCTTATCTTGCGTGGTTTACGTTTTGGGGGTGGCAGGCCATCATTGTGGCGGCGGTCATTACTTTGCCACTTGGCTTAACTTCCGCCAAAGAATATGCTGAACTTGAAATGCCAATTGACATTGCCATTACGGTGGTGTGGGTGTGTTATGCGATTGTGTTTTTTGGCACATTGATTAAGCGTCAGACTTCACATATTTATGTCGCCAACTGGTTCTTTGCAGCATTTATCATCACCATTGCTTTGCTTCATATCGTCAATAACCTAGCCGTACCTGTTAGTATGTGGAAATCTTATTCCCTATATGGTGGTGCAACTGATGCTATGGTGCAATGGTGGTATGGTCATAATGCGGTGGGCTTTTACCTAACTGCTGCTTTCTTGGGCATGATGTACTACTTCATCCCAGTACAAATTGGTCGCCCTGTTTACTCATATCGTTTGTCTATTGTTCACTTTTGGGCATTGATTGCTTCTTATATGTGGGCAGGTGGACACCACTTGCATTATTCGGCATTACCTGACTGGACTCAATCTTTGGGTATGGTGTTTTCGTTGATTTTGTTTGCTCCATCTTGGGGTGGCATGATTAACGGTGTGATGACTTTATCTGGTAGTTGGGACAAACTTCGTACTGACCCTATCATTCGTTTCTTGATTGTGGCGTTGTCATTCTACGCAATGAGTACTTTTGAAGGTCCAATGCTTTCCATCAAGGCAGTTAATGCCATCAGTCATAATACTGACTGGACAGTAGGTCATGTTCACTCTGGTGCGTTAGGTTGGGTGGGTATGATTACCATTGGTTCTATCTATGTGTTATTGCCACGCATCTACCAAAAATCAAAAATGTACTCCACCAATTTGATTACCGTGCATTTTTGGCTTGCTACCACAGGTACGGTACTTTATATCGTGGCGTTGTGGATTTCTGGTATTGCACAAGGTATGATGTGGCGTGCAACTAATCCAGATGGCACTTTGTCTTATGATTTTGTGCAAACTGTGGTGATGTCTCACATTCCTTATGTGGTGCGTGCTTTGGGCGGTGCGTTGTATGTAACAGGTATGTTTGTAATGGCTTATAACTGCTATAAAACCATCAAAATGCCAAGTCCAGAAGCATTAGAAACGCCAGAAAATGCAGACGCAGACAGCGTTGCTGTTCAGGCATAAGGGGGAAATATGTCAATTACCCATGATATTGTAGAAAGAAACACAGGCTTACTTGTCATATTCATCGTCATTGCCATCAGCTTTGCAACATTGGTTGAAATCGTGCCTTTAATTTATGATACCAACGACCCAGATAAAGGCGGTGTCAATAAACCTTTGCCAAATATGCGTCCTTGGACAGCGTTGGAGCTTGAAGGTCGTGATATTTATATCCGTGAAGGTTGCCACGTTTGTCATACGCAGATGATTCGTCCTTTACGTGCTGAAGTGGAACGCTATGGACCTTATAGCCGTGCCGCTGAATCAGCATGGGATCACCCATTCCTATGGGGTTCTAAGCGTACAGGTCCTGACCTTGCTCGTGTGGGTGGTCGTTATTCTGACCAATGGCACATTGACCATTTGACTGACCCACGTTCTGTTGTTCCTGCGTCTGTCATGCCTGCTTATCCATGGCTTGCCAAAAACGAAGTTGATGGTTCTAAGGTACAAGCAAAAATGCGTATCTTTAAAGATCGTTTTGGTTTGCCTTATACAGAGGCTGATATTGAGGCAGCACCTGACCAAGTACAAGGTGCAACTGAGCTTGATGCATTGGTTGCTTACTTGCAACAACTTGGTATCGCCATGCAGGGGCAACGCTAATGAACTGGGGCGTTTTACATAGCATCGCAACGGTGGGAGCGTTTTTTGCTTTCATCGCTGTGGCATGGTGGGCATATTCCCCCAAAAATAAAAAACGCTTTGAAGAAGATGCACAACTTGCGTTAGATGATGAACAACTACAACATTTATCACAACAACGCATTAAGGATACACAATGAGCTTTTTTTGGAGTTCTTGGATTACCGTCCTATCAATTGGCTGTTGGTTATTTATCTTCGGCGTGTTGATGTGGACGCTGAAAACCAAGCCTGATTTGGAAGAAGATGGCACAACAGGTCATGAATATGATGGTATCAGAGAGTATGACCAACCCTTGCCAAAATGGTGGTTGGTGGTGTTTTTTGGCACGCTATTTTGGGGTCTGTCTTATTTTGTGTTTTATCCAGCCATTCAGCCTGATACTTGGAAAGGTCTTAACACTGTACAAGTTGATGGTCAAGATGTGCCTTGGACATCAGAAAATGAGCTGAACAGCGATTTGCAAAAGAACAACAAAATTTTTACCGAAAACTTTGAGCAAAACATTTTGGCAAATGCAGAAGCAAGCGAAGCCATCTCTGTACTTACCAAACTATCTGAGCTACAAAATGCTCAGAAAAAAGAGCCAAGCGATGAGTTAAAAGCTCAGATTGATGAACAGATCAAGTTGCTTGCTCCTTATGTTGATAAATTGTCAGCTGACCCAGAAGCCACCAAAATCGGTAACAGTTTATTTTTGCAAAACTGTGCATTGTGTCACGGTTCTGATGCTAAAGGTGCAGTGGGCTATCCCAACCTAACTGATAATGATTGGTTGCATGGTGGTCATGCAAATGAGATTTTACAAACCATTCATCATGGTCGTATCGGTGCGATGCCAGCATGGCAAAAACAACTGGGTGAGTCTGGTGTGCGTGCAGCTGCCGAATATGTAATGAGTATTTCTGGCAACCAAAATGGTGAAAAACTTGATCAAGTTAAAGTTGCTCAAGGTAAGGCTCTTTTTGAGGCTAACTGTGCAGTATGTCATGGTGCTGATGCTAAGGGTACAACATCGCTTGGTGCGCCTAACCTAACCGATGATATTTGGTTGTTTGGTGGTGACCGTGCTAGCATTGAAACTACCATTCGTCATGGTCGTTCGGGTGTAATGCCTGAATGGCAAACCAAACTTGGTAATGAGCGTATCATGCTATTGGCCGCCTATATTCGCTTTATCTCACAGCAAGAAGCTCCTGCTAAGTGATGAAGGTTAGCTAAAATCAATAAAAAACCCTGCGATGTTTTGCAGGGTTTTTTATTGATGATGTTTTTGTTCATTGTAGGGAAAGATAACCAAGTGTGTTATAATAACCCCATTTTTAAAAACAGAGACCTTTTTATGACCACTTTACCCAACTTTAACCCACCATTAAATGAACGCCATACCGCCAATGCCATTCGTGTTTTGGCGATGGACGCTGTACAAAAAGCCAACTCTGGACACCCTGGTGCACCAATGGGAATGGCGGACATCGCTGATGTGGTTTGGCGTGAATTTTATCGCCATAATCCGACCAATGCCAAATGGGCAAACCGAGACCGTTTTGTACTCTCCAATGGACACGGTTCAATGCTCCATTATGCTTTACTCCATTTAACTGGCTATGATTTGACCATTGATGACATCAAAAATTTCCGTCAATTGCATTCAAAGACCGCAGGACATCCAGAATATGGTTATGCTGATGGTATTGAAACCACAACAGGACCTTTGGGGCAGGGCATTGCTAATGCGGTGGGCTTTGCTTTGGCGGAAAAAACCTTAGCAGGACAATTTAATCGTCCAAACTTTGATGTCATTGACCATTATACTTATTGTTTTTTGGGTGATGGTTGCTTGATGGAGGGTATTAGCCACGAAGTTTGCTCGCTGGCTGGAACATTAAATTTGGGTAAACTCATTGTTTATTATGATGATAATGGCATTTCCATTGATGGCGAAGTGGAAGGTTGGTTCTCTGATGATACCCAAAAACGCTTTGAATCTTATAACTGGCAAGTATTAAAAGTAGATGGGCATAATAGTGATGAAATTCGTCAGGCGACATTGTCTGCCCAAAATGAAAAAAATAAACCTACGCTGATTATTTGCAAAACCATCATCGGTCTAGGAAGTCCCAACAAACAAGGTAAAGAAGATTGCCACGGTGCGCCACTTGGGGCTGACGAAATAGCACTTGTGCGTGAAACTTTGGGCTGGGCAAATGAGCCATTTGACATTCCTAGCGAGATTTATGAGGCGTGGAATGCCAAAGATAAAGGCGAAAAATTGGAAAGTCAGTGGAATACTTTATTTGAGGGTTATAAAAATGAGTATCCAGAATTGGCAAAAGAGTTAGAACGCCGTTTAAATGGCGAATTGCCGTCAGATTTTGAACAAAAGGCAGATGAATTTATTAAAGCCTGCAACGAAAAGGGCGAAACCATTGCCACTCGTAAGGCAAGTCAAAATACGATTGCCTCATTTGCGAGCATTTTGCCTGAATTTTTGGGCGGTAGTGCCGACCTTGCAGGGTCAAATTTAACCTTATGGAAAGATGCCAAAGGCGTGCAAAACCACACCGATGGTAATTATGTACATTATGGTGTGCGTGAATTTGGTATGACAGCAATTGCCAATGGTGTAGCGTTGCACGGTGGTTTTATTCCATTTACCGCAACCTTTTTGATGTTTATGGAATACGCTCGTAACGCTGTGCGTATGTCAGCCTTGATGAAACAACGAGTGATTCAAGTCTATACCCACGATTCTATTGGGCTTGGCGAAGATGGACCTACCCATCAGCCTGTGGAGCAGATTGCAAGTTTGCGTCAAACACCCAATCATCATACTTGGCGTCCGTGTGATACGGTAGAGACGGCTGTGGCGTGGAAACAAGCGATTTTAAGCAAAAACACACCAACCGCTTTAATTTTATCTCGTCAAAATTTACCATTTAATCAACGCAGTGATGAACAAATTGCCAATATTGCCAAAGGGGCTTATATTTTGGCACAAGAAAAAGGCGACTTAAAGGCGATTATTATTGCTACAGGGTCGGAAGTTGAATTGGCAATGGGGGCGTATGAACAGCTTGATGGCGTGCGTGTGGTGTCTATGCCGTGTGCCGAAGTGTTTGTGAAACAAGACAAGGCTTATATCCAAAGTGTCTTGCCAAGCCATATTCGTGCCAGAGTAGCGGTAGAAGCAGGTATCGCCGATTATTGGTATAAATTTGTTGGTTTGGACGGACAGGTGATTGGTATGACCTCGTTTGGTGAATCCGCTCCTGCCAAAGATTTATTTAAACATTTTGGCTTTACGGTTGAAAATGTGGTGAATGCGGTTAAAGAAGTGATGTAATTGCATTGACCATCATTATTTAATCGGTTAAAATAAAACCAATCGGTCAATAATGGCTGATTGGTTTTTGATTTTAAAAGGAAAATAATATGGGTATTTATGCCAGTTATTATGCGGTGAGTGAAAAACAAGCCAATGACTATCAATCTTGGTTGGCAAGTGATGATAAAGATATTCAACAAAAAGCCTTTGATGAATTATTTTCATTAAGAGATGATGAAGAGTATGATAAAAATCATTATTTTGATTTAGATAAAATGTGGGACGGCTTACATTTTTTATTAACAGGCTGTGCTAGTTATGACGATGATGAAAGCATCAAAACCCCTGTACAAAATGTTCTATATGATGGATTTTTTGGGAAAGAGTGTTTGCACAGTGATGGACTTCATTTTAATGATAATAATAGAGTGACGGATATTGTTAAAGCATTAGAAAATATTAATATTGATGAATTATTGGATAATGTGGACTTTGAGAAATTTTCCGAAGCGGACTTATATCCCGATATTTGGGAATATGACGATGAATATGACGAAATATGTGATGAATTAAGAAATTATTTTGAAGAATTTAAAATATTTTATCAAAATGTGTTAAACAATGGTAAATCTGTTTTTATATTCATTGGTTGATTTTTTTAATGTTAATAGAAAGCAAGGTGCGTTATATGCACCTTACACAAAAATGATATTTGTCTTTTAAAACTAAAAATAATATTATAGAGATGTAATACCATTTTTAGTTTTATTTTGGAGAACATTATGGGTATTTATGCCAGTTATTATGCACTTGATGATAATCAAGTAAAAGAATTTAAAGCATTATTATCAGAAGACAATGATGATACTGTGGAGCAATTTTATGAGTGTTTAGAAGAAATTGAAGACAACGATAATGATGAAAATTATACTGACCTTGATAAATTATGGGACGGTTTACATTTTTTATTAACAGGGTTTGATAGTGATGATGATTATAATGCCAATAAAACACCTGAACAATTAGCGTTATATTACGCATTTTTTGGCAATAATACATTAAGTGATGAAGGTGTTTATTTGGTGGATGATAATAAGCTTGCTGATATTGTTAAAGTCTTGGAAAATATTAATATTGATGAATTATTGAATAATGTGGATTTTGAAAAATTTGCCGAAGCGGACTTGTACCCTGATATTTGGTATAATGAAGACAAAGATGATTTGGCTGATGAACTAAAAGGATATTTTGAAACATTTAAACAATTTTATCAAAATGCCTTAAAAAATAATCGGTGTGTTTGTGTGATTATTGGATAGTAAGTTTATAATACTTTATACCAAAACTATATTTGTCTTTGAAAAATAAAAATGGTATTATAGCAATATAATGCCATTTTTATTCTAAGGAAAAGAGATGGAATATCATTTTTTTGGCAAGCTAAATCTTAAAGACGGTTGTACTTGGGAAGCCAAGCGAGATTTTCAAAACCGTGAGATAAGGCTATTTGTGCGGGCTTTGGATAATGCCTTAATTACGCAAGAATTATTGGATAATCTAGTATCTTATTATCAAAACATTGAATTTTATCACAAACATTATTGTGATTATTTTTGGGACTATTTTAGAGAAGAGAATGATTATATTGTTGATTTATTAAATAATTCAAATGAATTGTATTTGAGTAAATTTTTTGGCTTAATTGGTGGAAAGTTAAAAAGGCAAGATTACAAAAGACTTTTATTGGAATTTATTGAATTATTAAAATTAGAAAGTTTTTCTATTTGGATAATGAATACAGAAAGTATATTTATTCAGTTAAATTATATCATTGACCCAAATTATTCTAATGGTATGTTATACGCAAGATTTGCAATGAATGGAGATTTAATTGGCGTGGGTTGGGAGTATTAGTTTAATTCATTTATGTAAAATCTTTTTGAAACGCTTAAACAATTTTATCAAACCGCTTTAAAAAATAATCGTTTGGTATTAATAACCATTTGCTAAATTTTTTTTGTTGATATGTGTGATTAAACGATGGCAATAAAATAATAGTAATGGTTGTTTTGGGGTAATAATGCAAAATTCAAATCATATCCCTATAAAAAATACCAAATTAACCACCTTAATTTGGTTGATTGTTGTTGTGCTATTTTTACTACAAGCCTTTGTATTTATTGGCAATGCGATTGTGGTCTCCTCAATGCTATTGGTATTTTTGTTTATTGCTCTTCCTGTTTCGTTATTGTGTGTAATGGATTGGCTTAAATTTTTGGCAACCAAATCCAATAGGCGATGGTTAAGTCCACTTATTTCTTATTTATGTGTGGCAGGTTTTATTTATGGAGTGGGTCTGTTTGTTGGTTATTTGACGGAACATAAAATCGCTTATTTGGGATTAAAAATGGTGGTATTTTTTACCATCGTTGGTGTAATGTGGGGGTTGATGGTTTGGAGTGCGAATAGAGTGTGTTTAAGACTTAGTCAAAAATTAGTGCAAAAAGGAATTGTTTTATCTGCTTTTATCAATAAACTTTTGGCTTATGGGATAGTATTGTTGATTGGCTTTGTTATTCGTTTGTTGATTGAAAAAAACACCGATATTAGAATATATTTTTTAATGATATGCTCAACGCACTTAAAACCTGCTACGGATTGTAAGGACGAATTGCAATTTTCCCCTACCGCTAAAAAATAAATTTGTGGTACTTTTAGATTGTTTTAGTGTATTTGCCTATTGTGCCATTAGGATCTAAATTTAAATGGTGTGTATGTGTATTTTATATCTACCAATCTTATTGATTGCCAGTAAAGCAAAAATCCCAAACAGAAGTTTGGGATTTTTTTAATAATATGATGATTATTCTTCATCATCAGCTTTCACTTCGCCATCTTCTGACAAAATAGTAACAATGATGTCAGCAGTGATGTCGTGGTGCAATTGAATGGTAACTTTGTACTCACCCACTTGACGGAACGAACCTTCTGGCAATTTGACTTCTGAACGGTCAACAGGCAATCCTGAGGCAGTCAAAGCATCAGCAATATCACGAGTACCGATAGAACCGAACAGCTTACCTTCGTCGCCAGACTTAGCACGCATGATGACATTTACGTCTGATAAGGCTTCGGCACGAGCTCTGGCTTCTGCCAATTCTTTGGCTTCAACAGCTTCTAGTTCGGCACGGCGAGCTTCAAACTTAGCAATATTTGCTTCATTGGCTGGTAGTGCCTTACCTTGTGGGATTAGGTAATTACGACCGTAACCCGCTTTAACATCAACGACTTCGCCAAGTTTACCAAGATTAACGACACGCTGTAATAGAATAACTTGCATGATTTTTCTCCGTTAATTACTTGTGGTTGTCGGTATATGGCAATAGAGCCAAATAGCGAGCTTGTTTGATAGCAACGGCTAGCTGACGTTGATACTTGGTAGAAGTACCAGTAATACGGCTAGGAATGATTTTGCCATTTTCGCTGATGTATTGTTTCAAAAGTTCTACATCTTTATAATCAATATGGGTAATGCCTTCTGCGGTAAAACGGCAGAATTTACGACGACGATAGAAACGTGCCATGAGTGTTCTCCTTAATTATTCGCTGTCTGCTTCGCTTTCAACTTCTGGTTGAGTGCGAACGTCATTACGGCGGTTGGCTTTACGAGTGCGTTTTTCTTCGGCTTCTTTTGCCAAAGGTGATTGTTCGGTGATGGCACTCTCACGGCGGATAACAAGGCTACGCAAAATAGCGTCATTGTAACGGAACAATTCTTCTAGTTGAGCCAAAGTTGCATCATTACATTCGATGTTTAGTAGAACATAGTGAGCTTTGTGGATTTTGTTGATTGGATAAGCCAATTGACGGCGACCCCAATCTTCTAAGCGATGGTTGTTGCCACCGTTTTCTTCTACGATGGTACGATATTTAGTTACCATGTCGGCAACTTGGTTGCTTTGGTCTGGGTGTACCAGTAGCACCACTTCATAATGTCTCATAAGGACTCCCTACGGATTAAAACAGCCACTACACAATAAGTGGCAAGGAGATGAAAAGTAGATTTATGGATAAATCTATTTAACAATCTTTCTATGATAGCAGATTTTAATGTTGAATGCAAATTTTATTTAGTGGAGATTGGCTTTTTGTTTTTCGGCATTTAGTAGGACGCCACGAAGTAAATGCCAAACGCCACCAATGAACAAAAGTACGATAAAGACTGCCAAGATGGGTAAAAATGCAACCACCGCTCCTGATGGGTCTTTCATCAATATGCGATGGGCAACACCAGCAATGGCAGGGGCAAGTTGGTCAGAACCTGTTAAGGTGTTGCTTGGTGTCAATAGTATTGACACTGCCAACATCCACATGATGCCACCAAAAGGACGTGGTAATACTCGCACAACGAACAACAAAAGCACCAAAACCAATATAGATGAACCTACATAAGCTGTAAAAGGTAACTCTTCATCTGGCACGTCTTGGACGAATTTTGACCATATTACTGTCAGTTTAGTAACAATATCGCTAATGAGGTCCAGCGGTAAGTTTTTGACAAGGTTTTTTAGCCAATCCATAATCATTAATCACAAAAATAATCGCCCATTCTAGCATGAATTTGTCAAAATTTCATCATTTTTTGTCAGTCATATCTTTTATCTTGGCTTTCTTTTGCTCGATTGAGGGCTTGGGCAAGCAGGACATCACTGGGCGGAGCTTGGACATAATAGCCCTGCTCGGCAAGGCGAGCTTTGACAGTGGCAATATCTGCCTGTGCCAACTTTTCACGAACCGACAAATCAAGGTGCATCACAAATTGCCCAAGCCCCAATTTTTGACGGATTTCTTTGGGCAAAACCGATAACCAATCCTTGATTTCATCAACATCATCAGGATAATTGGGGCGGGCGATATAGACGTACCAGTCGGGACTTTTGGGGAATTTATAAACATCACAGTGCATATATGTACTCAAAATTATTTTAAAAAACTCAATTTTGCCAATTATTTTGTAAAATTACAAAAATTTTGCTTGTAAATTGTAGCATTTTTTTTCATAATAGGGTGATGGATTTTTCAGGAGAGTTTGTTTGATTGGGTTTTTGTAATGTCAAAAACCCAATCAAACAACACCGAAGGCGTAAACCACTCCCACAATCGCTCAGGTAAAAGGACTGAAAAATTTTGATAATTCAAGAAATTATCACAAAAATCTGGAGAATGGCAACTTTGGATAGCCTACCGAAGGGAAGAAAATGGTTAAATTTCAATAAATTAGCCATTGAAAATCTCAGGTAACAGGACAGATGGGGTGCTTAAAATGTTAAAATTGGTTTCATTTAAATGGGCAAATCGCAATTTGCCTCTACAATATTTTACCCAATATTAAACCAAAAAATTTAACAAACCAATCTAACTTATTGATTTTATGCACTTTTTAAGGAAAACCCAATGTCTGAACTAAAACGCACCCCTCTTTTTGATGCTCACACCGCTCACAACGGCAAACTTGTGGACTTTGGCGGTTGGGAGCTCCCTGTCAATTATGGCTCACAAATTGACGAACACAATGCCGTTCGCACAGATGCAGGACTGTTTGATGTCAGTCATATGCTGGTATCCGATGTGGCGGGCGATAAAGCCAAAGCCTTTTTTCAAAAACTGATTGCCAACGATGTCGCCAAACTTAGCTTTGTTGGCAAGGCGTTATATTCGGCAATGCTCAACGACAATGGCGGTGTGATGGACGACTTGATTGTCTATCGCACCAATGAAGCAGAAACCACCTACCGCATCGTCTCCAATGGCGCAACTCGTGAAAAAGACCTTGCCCAATTTAACAAAATTGGTAGTGAGTTTGGCGTAAGCATTACCCCTCGCTATGATTTGGCAATGCTTGCCATACAAGGTCCAAAAGCTGTTCAAAAACTACTCTCCATTCGCCCACAATGGGCAGAAACAGTCAACGCCCTAAAACCCTTTGTTGGGGCTGATATGGGACAAGACTTCTTTGTCGCTCGTACAGGCTACACAGGCGAAGATGGTGTGGAAGTGATTTTACCTGCCGATAAGGCTTGTGCATTTTTTGATGAATTGGTAGGGGCAGGTGTTGCACCTTGCGGTCTTGGGGCAAGGGATACTTTGCGTATGGAAGCAGGTATGAACCTGTATGGCAACGATATGACCGATGAGGTAAGCCCACTTGAAGCAGGTATGGCGTGGACGGTGGATTTAAAAGACGAAAATCGTGAATTTGTCGGCAAATCCGCCCTTGTTGCCCTAAAATCAGCAGGGGTCAAAGTCAAACAAGTGGGGCTTTTATTAGAAAGTAAAGGCGTCATGCGTGCAGGAATGGAAGTGGTTACTGAAAACGGCAGTGGCATTACCACCAGTGGCGTGTTTAGCCCAAGTCTTAATCAATCCATCGCCATTGCTCGTGTGCCGTCCGACTTTAATGGCGATACGGCAAAAGTGATTATGCGTGGCAAGGAAGTGGAAGTGCGAGTGCTTAAATTACCATTTGTCAGAAATGGGAAAAAGCAGTTTGATTGATATATGAAAAATAAAGTAAGCTTTATTGCAGGCGAACTGTTCACTTGTTTGGTACAATCTGCGATATTCTTTCTTATTAGTGTGTTTATAAGTAATTTTTTTCAAGACGAGAAAGGCTTAGAAGATTTCATATTATCAAAAATAAATAATCTTACATTAAAAGAGTTTATGTTTACCTGTTTTGCTGTAATTGTTATTGCAGGATTGTTAACTCTATTTAATAGAATATTTAAAAATATGAATGAAAACCTTCCTTTTCTTGAAAAAGCAATTGACAAAACATTGATTGAAATACCAAAGACCCTATATTTATTGTCAAGTTCTATTGGTACATTAGGTATTGTTATTGGATTTATTTCAGATAATCAACATATAATTATAATGTACTCAATTATTTGGATTTCTTATTTTATATTTGGTTGTTGTTTAAGTTTTTTATTAACCCCCAAACCCCAAAATTAGGAGTTTTTTATGAGTAACATTCCCAGCGAATTGAAATATGTAGCCAGCCACGAATGGCTAAAACTAGAAGATGACGGTATCATCACCGTTGGTATTACTGACCACGCCCAAGATTTGCTTGGCGATGTGGTCTTTGTGGAATTGCCAGAAGTCGGTCGCACCGTCTCTGCTGATGAAGAGATTGCGGTCGTTGAGAGCGTTAAAGCCGCAAGTGATGTCTATGCTCCGATTGGTGGCGAAATCGTTGAAATCAACGAGGAGTTGGTGGATAGCCCAGAGCTTGCCAATGAAGACCCTTATGGCAAGGCGTGGTTTGTTAAAATTAAGCCTGCCAACCCTGCCGATTATGACAGCTTGATGACGGCTGATGAGTACGAGAGCAGTTTGTAATCTGACAAAAACAAGCGTAAGTTTTTTGATGAATTTACGCTTGATTTTATTTTTCATCTAATAATCATAAAAGGGCTTTTATGAAACAACAAATTTTAAATCGTATTGCTAAGTTGGGTGGCGATATTAGCCAAACCACAGGACAATATTTGATTGATGATTTACAGAAAATTACTTTTAAAGAAGTATTACATTTTAAAAGACCTGATGAAGAACCTTTTTATGATTTTTATGATGAATTTTATGATAATAATCAATCATTATTAAATAATACAGAACAATTTATTGATAAAGCCATTAACCAATATTATGTTTCCGCCGATGATGACGAAACAGCCGTTGGACAAGCTTTTTGGCAAACTCAATTATTCACCCCTTTAACACCCAACACACCTGATTATAATGAATGGTCTGCTGATTTTTTAGATGATGACATTGATTTATCTCAATGCTTGGAAGTTACAGGTGGTAAAGCACCAGAATTTTTAATCTTTATTTATAGCTATGGTTATCCAGACCATTATTTTATATGCACCAATGACATAAACTCGGATAATCCAACCGTATTTGGTACAGACCACGAAGTTTATTTTGAAGAAATAACAAATAAAGGCTCATTGCTTGATTTTTTAAATAAGTTTATGACCAAACAAGAAGCTCGTATTTATATCCAAGAATTTCTTGATGATGTAGCGAATGGGGAAGTTGATTGATTGGCATTTTAGAAAGTAAGGTGCGTATTACGCACCGTTTTGGATAATTTTTAAATTGGTGCGTAATACGCACCTCACCCCAAAACTTAATTAAAATTTAATTCAAAATCGTATTTTAACTGTACTATTTTTAATTAAATTTTTTAATCTCAACCTATTAAGGATAAATGATGAGTTTTAATACCTTTTCCGACCTATTTTACGAAAATGCTTTCGTACACCGTCATCTAGGCAATGACCAATCCGCCCAAGACAAAATGCTAAAAACCGTTGGGGCAAATAGCCTTGATGAGTTTGTGGACAGCGTGGTGCCGTCATCGGTGCGTTTAAATAAAGCCCTTGATTTGCCCCTTGCGATGAGTGAGCATAACGCCCTTGCCAAACTTCGTCAAATGGCGGACAACATCACCGTTGCCAAAAGCTATATCGGTCAAGGATACAGTCCTGCCAGACTGCCTGCCGTTATCCAGCGAAATGTGCTAGAAAACCCCGGTTGGTACACCGCCTACACCCCTTATCAAGCCGAGATTGCCCAAGGGCGTTTGGAAGCCTTGTTAAACTTCCAACAAGTGTGCATTGACCTAACGGGTATGGACCTAGCAGGGGCAAGCCTACTGGACGAGGGCACAGCAGCAGCTGAGGCAATGGCAATGGCACAGCGGTGCAGTAAATCTAAGTCCAATGCCTTTTTTGTGGACGCACGCACCTATCCACAAACCCTTGATGTGATTCACACTCGTGCCAAATATTTTGGCTTTGAGGTGGTGGTGGGCAACTTTGAGACCGCCAAAACTGGCGACTATTTTGGGGCGTATTTTCAATATGTCGGTAAAGATGGCGATGTTGCCGACTTGACCAATGCCATCTCTGCCGTCAAAGCCAAAGGAGCGTATGCCATTGTCGGGGCGGACATTATGAGCCTTGTGCTACTGAAATCCCCTGCCGATATGGGAGCGGACATTGCACTTGGTAGCACCCAGCGTTTTGGCATTCCGATGGGCTTTGGCGGACCGCACGCAGCCTACTTTGCCTTTAAAGACAAGGACAAACGCCAAGCCCCCGGTCGTATCATTGGCGTATCCAAAGATGCACAAGGCAACACCGCTCTTAGAATGGCACTACAAACTCGTGAACAGCATATTCGCCGTGAAAAGGCAAATTCTAACATTTGTACTTCACAAGTGCTACTTGCCAACCTAGCAGGTATGTATGCCGTCTATCACGGAGCGACAGGCTTAAAGCGTATTGCCAGTCGTATTCACGCTTTGGCGGTGGCGTTTTATAATGCCGTCAAAGGCGATTATCAGGTGGTAAGCGATGTATTTTTTGACACGGTAACGCTTAAAACCGATAAAGCCGATGAATTGGTAAAATCAGCAAAATCAAAAGGTTATAACCTATTTTATAAAGATAATCTCGTGGGCGTATCTTTCCACGAGCTGACCGATGAAGTAGAGTTTAACGAGCTTTGTGCAATCTTTGGGGTAACTGGCAATTTGGATAAGGTAGAAAATATTTTGGGCGACTTAAATCGCACCGATGAGTTTTTGACCCACCCCACTTTTAACAGCTATCACACCGAACATCAAATGCTTCGCTATTTAAAATCTTTGGAAGACAAAGACTTGGCGATGAACCGTTCAATGATTTCTTTGGGTTCTTGTACAATGAAGCTAAACGCCACCAGCGAAATGCTTCCGATTACTTGGAACGAGTTTGCAAATGTTCACCCATTTGCCCCAAGTGAAGACACCAAAGGTTATATCCAGATGATTGAAAGCCTACAAGAGCAGTTAAAGGCAATCACAGGCTTTGATGAAATCAGTATGCAACCCAACTCTGGGGCAAGCGGTGAATACGCAGGGCTTCTTGCCATTCGCCGTTATCACGAAAGCCATAATGACAATGACCGCACGGTCTGCCTAATCCCTCGCTCGGCACACGGTACCAACCCTGCCACCGCTCAAATGATGGGAATGCAAGTTGTGGTGGTTGCTACCGATGACTATGGCAATGTGGACATTGACGATTTAAAAGCCAAATGTGAACAGCATAGCGATAAACTTGGGGCGTTGATGATTACTTATCCGTCCACGCACGGTGTGTTTGAAGAAGGTATCAGAGACATTTGCGACCTTATCCACAAACACGGTGGACAGGTGTATATGGACGGTGCCAATATGAACGCCCAAGTCGCCCTAATGCGTCCTGCCGATGTGGGGGCGGATGTTTTGCATATGAATTTGCACAAAACATTCTGTATTCCACACGGCGGTGGCGGTCCGGGTATGGGACCCATTGGACTAAAATCACACCTTGCTCCATTCATTGCAAGCCATACGGTCAATCCTGTATTTAATGCCCAATCTGGTCAAGGTGCAGTATCATCTGCCCCTTATGGCTCAGCAAGCATTTTGCCCATCTCGTGGATGTACATCACAATGATGGGGCGTGATGGGCTATTATCAGCGACCAAACAAGCCCTACTGAACGCCAACTATGTCGCCAAATCGCTGTCAGACGACTATCCTGTGCTTTATACAGGCAAAAACGGACGCGTGGCACACGAATGTATCATTGACATTCGCCCCCTAAAAGAAGAAACAGGCATTACTGAGACCGACATTGCCAAGCGTTTGATGGATTATGGTTTCCACGCACCGACAATGAGTTTCCCTGTGGCTGGTACGCTGATGATTGAGCCGACAGAGTCTGAGAGCATTGATGAGCTTGACCGCTTTATCTCTGCCCTAAAACAAATCAAACAAGAGGCGTTGAAAGTCAAGGCAGGGGCAGAGGGTTGGACTGCTGACAATAACCCGCTGGTCAATGCACCGCATACCCAAGCTGTTATCGTGGGCGAATGGGACAGACCGTATAGCCGTGAAGTCGGGGCATTCCCCCTGCCTTATGTCAAGGCTCATAAGTTTTGGCCAAGCGTGGGGCGTGTGGACGATGTCTATGGCGATAAGAATTTGATTTGTTCTTGTCCTTCTATTGAGAATTATGAATAATCTTTTGGGTTATTTGTAGTTTGAGATGAAAAATACCACTCAATGAAAATTGGGTGGTGTTTTTTGTTGGCATTTTACCATTACCAATTATCTTTCCAATCATCTTTACTCCATTCGTCCTTATCCCAATCATCTTGATAATTCTTATTTTGTTTGGCAAATTCTTCAAAAGAAAGTTGCTTGACATAGATGATTTTAGGCATTTTTGCTTTGCCAAAATGTTGATGATAATCATCTACCAAATATTTTAGTCTAATGGCTTTATTGATAACCTTTTCTTTAAAATACGCATAAGCATACAACTCAATAACATTTTTCCGATAAAACATTTCATCATCACTATATGTCAGATAATAAACATTGATTGCATAATAAAAACTCCTGCCAGATTTTACAGGCTCACAAGCAATATGATAAATGTCTTTAAAGTCAATAATAGTCAAATCAACATCAAAATAACCCAACCAATCTTTTTTTCTTACCTTTAATTGACAATTATCAATAATACAATGTTCACGGTGATGATAAAGGTTAAATTGTCTGGGCATTTCAGAAAATAGCACTCGCACGCAAATATAAGCACAAAAACAAGCGGTAATGGCAAAAATAAAATTGGTGGAAATATTTAATAAACTTAATATCGCCCAATACCCAAATAGCACTCCAACAGCAACAATCATTAAGCATTTAATCACAAAAGCAAATTCACTTTCTCTATATTCAATAATTGGCAACTGCTCAATAAAGTCAGAAAACTGTTTATCTGTCAAAGAATAATTTGCCAATATCTCATCATTAAGAATTTTGACAATATCACGCTCAATGTCCGCCACTCGCCCTGTCATATTGGGCGGAATGGGGGCTGTGTGGCGAATGGGGTTATTGATGGTATTCATAGAAAAATTATTGTAATAACATTTGACGATGTGAGGTAATTTTATCTATAATAAGGTATTATATAATTTGGAAAACTGATGAAAACCAATACCTTACTTAGCATTATCATTGTGCTGTTAATAATATTAATAGGCTTATTCATTTATTTATTTAGCGGTCAAGCCGAAAAACAAGCCATTAATCATATTGAGCAAGAATTAAATGCCAAAAACGAAGAAAAAATGGCACAAATCAAACAAATCGCCTTTGACCACGAAAGCATTCAACTGGCAAAAGCTGGTTTTGAGCAAATCAGAATGGATATGCAACATTATTTATTTGATAGGGGAGAATTACCCAAATCATTGGTGGATTTGAATTTGCCACCCAATTGGACACCGAGCAGTAAAATTAAATCAGTCAAATTAGACAATCATTCCGTTGTTACCATTCACATTGATAATGCCCAAAGTAAAGGGACGCTGATTTTTACCCCCACCATTCACCAAGATAGTTATATTGATTGGTCTTGTACCACCCCTGATATTAAAGACATTGGACTGCATTTGCCAACGTGCGAATATACGGGCAAATAAAAAGCCCAAAAACCGTATTTTGGGCTTTTTAAAACATCATTAAAAATGAATTTCTAATCCAGCATAAGGACCTTTAAATTCATTTTTATAATCACTATCATCTTTTAATAATTTATCTGCTTCAATATTTATCATGCGATAGCCCAATTTGCCACCAACATCAATAAATGCTTTATCAATAAAGTTGTATTTGATTTCGGCTTGGGCATCGGTGGCTTTGTATTTGTTGTTGTGAGCCACGCCAACTTCGGCTTTGGCGGACAGACCTGTCAGGGGTAGTTTGACCCCTGCACTCACATACGCCATGGGCAAAGTTTTTGATAAATCGGTGGTACTATCTGTGTTTTTGCCCTCAATTTCACCTTCCAAAATTTTTGCCCCCAAACCTACGTCTAGGTTTACCATGTTGTCTAGCAATTCATAATAGGCGATAACATCGGTGCTAGATAGGTCGTGTTTGATGTCGGTGGTTTTTTCGGTACTGTCAAGGCTAACATGGTGAACACGAGCGTTGGGGACGAAAGGCACACCATGTTCTAGGCTTGCCGACACCATGAGTTGCCCACCGTCCTTGTGCTTGGTGTTGGTGTTGTTTTGGGTGGTTTCGTTGCTAGCGTGCCAATAATTTGCGTCTACATAAAGTCCATACAAAGTGTCAGCGTGGGCAGTGCTGGCAAGAAGTGCGGTTAAGCAAAGTAATTTTTTCATAAAGTTTCTCGCGTAAAAAGTTAGGGAGTGGTCGGACTGGACTTTTACTCTGTGTATATGTCTATTTAAGATGATTTGATAAACTCAGAGTAATGGGTTTTGTTAAAAATTAACTTCATTGACTAAAAATTAATCTTTTAAAATACAACCCACTTTTCTTAAAAAAGATTTGATGTCTTTACAATGATAATCTTCAATATTGATGCTCATAATTTTAAGCTGTTCTTCAATGTAATTCAAATCAGTATAGCCATACTTATCTTTAATGGGAGCTTTATCAATCATGAGCATTATTTTATACTTTAAGGGTTTTGTTATGTATTTGATTGGGGGTTTTGATTGCTTTATTGGTGCGATATAGGGGGTTCTAATTCGTATACATAAAACTTCATAAACAGTTTTTATTTCAAAAAAATCCAATTGATTGAGCAATGAATGCCATTCGGCATAACCATAATTACTAGCTTTTATCGTTGGGTACTTTGTATTCAAATATTGTGTAACTTTTTTAAATTCTGAATATCCATTTATTTTGTTAATATTCTTAGCAATACTATCTTTTATGGCGTTAATGAGAATCGTCTGTTTTTTTAATTGTTCGCTTGTTAATTTTGGTTTTGATAACTCTTGTGTTTTATCGTTGGGATTTAAATCAGCTTTTTTCTTAGTGTTTGACTGGGTGTTGGCTTGATTGGATTTATTTTCTTTGGTTGCTTTGGTGGTAATACTGCCATTATTCTGTTCGCTTGGAATTTCAAAAAATTTATCACAAGCAATAGTAAACTCTTTAATGGTTTTGTTTTCCCCAAAACCAAAGACTTGAATATTACTCTGTCTGAGGCGTAATGCCAAGCCAATAAAATCACTGTCCGATGAAACAATACAAAAACCATCATATCTATCTGTATGCCATAAATCAATCGCATCAATGGCAAGAGCAAGGTCGCTGGAATTTTTACCTGTACTATAACTGGTTTGGTGTTTTTTCTCAATGGCGTATTTTAAAATAGCATCTTCCCAAGATGATAAATTCGGTTTGGTAAAATCGCCGTAAATACGTTTGACAGCGATTGTACCAAGTGTGCCAATTTTATTAAAAATCCAATCAATTTTTTGACTGCTGACATTGTCTGCATCAATGAGAACGGCAATATTTTTTAACATGTTTATTCCATTTTTACCATTAAATTGCCACTACAAAAATAGTGGCAATTTTCAATGCTTTAATTTAAGCCAAAGTCGCCCCAGCTACCATGCTATCAGGCAGTAACACAACGGTAAGTTGCCCGTCTTTTTCGGCGGATAAAATCATGCCTTCGCTGATGCCAAATTTCATCTTGCGGGGTGCAAGGTTGGTAACGCAAATGACGGTTTTGCCTTGCAGTTCTTCGGGTGTATAAAACTTAGCAATACCACTAAATACATTACGAGTTTTTTCTTCGCCCACATCAAGGGTGAATTGAAGTAATTTATCCGCCCCCTCAACTTTATTACATTCTAGGACTTTGGCGACTTTCATTTGGACTTTGGCAAAATCATCAATGCCGATAAATTCGTTGTTGGTTTCCACAGGTTTACTCTCTTTTTTACTGGTCTTTTTATTAGATTGTTGGTTGGTTTGGGCAGTTTGTAAATCTTCTTTGGAATCATCAACCATCGCCTGTACTTTTTTTGGGTCAACTCGTTGCATGAGTGGTATAAATTCATGAATGGAATGTGTCAAAACATCAAAACGAGCATGAAAATCCAAACTTTCAACATTTAAAAATGCTTTGGACTCTTTTGCCAATGTTGGTAATACAGGTGATAAATAAATCATGATTTTGTGAAATAGGTTTAACCCTACCGAACAAATGTCTTGGACATCGGTACTGTTTGGATTTTCTTTTGCCAATGCCCAAGGTTTTTTCTCATCAATATATTGGTTGGCAATGTCGGCAAGTGCCATAATCTCACGAATGGCGGTGCTAAATTCACGATTTTCATAATATTTGATAATTTCATCACCTTTGGCAATAAAGCTATTGACCAAATCGCTTTCTGTACAAGTATCAGAAAGTTTGTTGTTAAATTGGGTGTTGATAAATTTGGCACAGCGACTGGCGATATTGACAACTTTACCCACCAAATCCGAATTGACTTTTAACACAAAATCATCAAGGTTTAAATCTGAATCTTCTACTTTATCAGATAATTTGGAGGCAAAATAATAACGCAAATATTCAGGGTTCAGATGTTTTAAATAAGTTTCGGCTTTGATGAATGTGCCACGAGATTTACTCATTTTTTCGCCATTGACGGTCAAAAAGCCATTGACGAATAATGAGGTGGGCGTGCGATAATTCGCCCCATGTAACATGGCAGGCCAAAATAGGGCATGGAAATAAACAATGTCTTTGCCGATAAAATGATACACTTCTTTATCAGAATCTTTTTTCCAATAATCTTCAAAAGTAATATCAGGGCGGTGGGCTTTGATGTAATTTTCAAAACTTGCCATATAGCCAATTGGGGCATCTACCCAAACATAAAAATATTTGTCTTGGGTATTGGGAATTTTAAAACCAAAATAAGGTTTATCACGGCTAATGTCCCAATCAGATAAGCCAGCTTCAAACCATTCATCAAGTTTGTTGGCGATGGAGGTGGGTAGTCGTCCCTCGTCTCTTGTCCATGTTTGCAAAAATTTAGTGAAGTTTGGCAAATTGAAAAAATAATGGTCGGATTCTTTTAGGGTGGGGGTTGCTCCGCTTAGGGTGGAGCGTGGATTTAATAAATCGGTGGCGTTGTAGGTTGTACCACATTTTTCACAAGCGTCCCCATACTGGTCGTCCGTTTTGCATGTAGGGCAAGTACCTTTGATAAAACGGTCGGATAAGAACATTTGTTTTTGGGGGTCAAAAAGCTGGGTAACAGGGCGAATGCTGATGTTGCCGGCTTTTTCATTGGCAAGATAAATCTCTTCGGAGCGTTTGCGATTGGTGTCCGAATGTGTGCTGTCATAATAGTCAAAGGCAACGTTAAAGCCTGCAAAATCACGTTCATGTTCTACTTGGACGTTTTTGATTTGCTCTTCTGGGCTA
Organism: Moraxella oblonga NBRC 102422; assembly: GCF_001598275.1. Taxonomy (GTDB): domain Bacteria; phylum Pseudomonadota; class Gammaproteobacteria; order Pseudomonadales; family Moraxellaceae; genus Moraxella; species Moraxella oblonga. The sequence continues at coordinate 28,666 of NZ_BCYQ01000013.1, read as the reverse complement.
ATGCCATTTGCTTCGGCTCGTAACATAATCGCTGTGCCATGTGCATCATCAGCACAGACATAAATCACGTCATGACCTGCCGACCGCATGGCACGCACCCAAATGTCGGCTTGGATGTAGCCTAGTAGATGTCCCATATGGATTGGGCCGTTGGCGTAGGGTAGGGCGTTGGTAACAAGAATTTGGCGTTTGGCTGTCATGGCGTACCTTTTGTGTTATTTTTGAAAAATCTGGAAAAATGGTGTTTATTATAGCCTAAATTTGGCTACAAAACCATGAATAAATTTGTTATTATGAGGCGTTATTTAAAAAAATAAGGGTAAGGATATGTCATTGCTCATTGAAAAAATGCAAACCTTCATTGATAAAATAAGTGCCACTCAATTTTTAATGACGTATGTTATTGTATGGGTGTTGGCAATTGCGATTGGTTATTTTTTGGTGGGGGGATTTTATGTATTTATGATGTGTATTTTTATGGTAGTTGGGGCATTAACCATTTATAAATATCGCACACCACCAATTAGACCCAACAATAGTACTTTTTTGATGCCTGTGTTTGGGTTGATATATGCAGGTTTTTTACATTCTGGATTGCTATTTGCCCCAGAGTTGATTCATGATAAATCCCAAGCGACTACCATCACAGGGATTGTGCCAGAGACTCGGGGACATCATCGCACAAGTGGTAAGAGGGCAAGAGATTTTTATTATTTGGTGATTGATGGCAGTCGGTTTCATTGTGATGACGATGATGGTTATGATGCGTGTGATAAAGTATATGCTTATCATGGACAAATGGCAAAGATATGGTCGCATGATGGTTTGGCTTATGAAATTGAGATTAATGGACAAAAGATTTATGAATTTAATGCTCAATTGGATAAATTTAAAGCCAGTCAGTACAAACGCAAATGGCAACTTATTTGGTCAGTGATTTTATTTGGATTGCCATCTGTTGTGTTTTATTTTATCAATAAACGCTTTATTCGTGGTATTGAGGTGATTGATGAAAGTGCATTACAAGCACAAATACAAAAGCAACAAGACTTTGAAAAATTTAAAAAACAACAATTTAAATGCCGTGTGGGAGCAAGTGGTCAAACGTGGCGGATTTTATTTGGGGGTTTAGCAACTTTGTTGTTATTTATATCTATCATGGTCTTTTTTGCAGGCATGAAAATGGGGGCAGGCGTGTTATTTATTGTTATAGTGGTTTTTTATTATGTTGCAGGTATTCCTTATCGCCATGCCAAACAAGAAGTTGATGAATTTTATCAAATGGCTGATGATAATGACATGGGTGATTTGTTGGATTATGAATTGTCGGGATTTTATCATCACATGGGCGTGATTTCTTGGGTTGGATTGATTGTCGCTTTGTTGGTGATTTGTTTGAATTTATTTATCATCATTATGTCTTTTTATAAAAATCATATGTCATTATTGATGATGGGTGTGATTTTATTGATTGTGTTGTTGGCTTTGGTGGGATTTATCATCAAACGAGCGATGAATGATAGGGATTGGGCATTAGAAGAGTGATATTAAAAATAAAAAATGGGGCGATTGACCCCATTTTTTTATTTTTGATTTTCGCCATAAATCGCCACTTGTAGCCAGATGTTGGCTTGGACATAGTCGTGGACGGCGATTTTTTGGTTTTCGGCGGTGGTAGGGGTGGCAATCCTCACCACGAGTGGCTCACTGTCAGGTTCACGCAAAATCACCACATCAAAAAGCATCAGCTCTTTATCAAAAAAGCGAGTGCGATGAATGCCAAAAACTTGCCCTTGACACCATGCTTCATCTTCTTGCCCAAACGTTTCACCAAAAAGGTAGATACAGCTATGCCCAAAATTAATCTCCACAGGAGCAAGCACGCTATTTGGGTCGTCAGGTTGCCATGCACGGATTTTGTCATCTATGTCTTTGGGGACTTGCCCACCGTTGGCAGAGACAATGTCGTTAAAAGCACGGTGGTAACGTATGGCTTTGGGGTCGTCAACCAAGATGGTTTCACTTTGGTCAGATGGCTCGATGTTGTATGCCCATGCACTAAAATTGGCGTAGTATTGTTTATTTGTTTGGTAGTGATGTTGATTTATGGCATAAAGTTGGTCAAACGCATAAAGCGTTGTGCCGTCTTTGGTGCTAAGGCGTAAAATGGCATCAGAGGTGTGTTCACAACAAATCACTCGTTCAATCATACAATGCACGCCATAAGGACTGTCCACGCTTGGGTAGGCGTTGATAAATTCGGTGGGTCGCCCATTTTCTAGGGAAAATATTTGCTTGATGTGGCAAGTGGTGTCTTGGGCGATTAATAGCTTATCGTCCTGTGTGGTGCTGGCAGTCAATCCTGTGGGAACTTTGGCGGTGTCAAGCGTTTGTTGGAACCAATCTGCCACGTTTGTAATGTCGTCTGTCAAAATCGCCCAATGGTCGCCATGGTTGGCGTTTTTTTCACACGGCAAATCCACTTTTGGTGGTTTGGTTGAAATGGGTGTCGTGGTGTATTTGTAGTGATATTGAGTGGTTTGACCTGTCATGATGTGTCCGATAGAGTGTCACTTTTGCTCTTAAATAGGGGGATTTTTTTAAAAAATCAATCTTTATGCCAAAATTTTCCCAAAAAACTTAAACTTAATAATCCAAAATAAGGTAAACTATCGCAAATTTGTTTTGAGAAAGATTATGTTTCGCCCTTTGGCTTTATTTATTGGTTTGCGGTACACCAGAGCCGAACGCAAAAACGGCTTCATTTCGTTCATTTCCTTGATTTCTATGATTGGTTTGACGCTTGGGGTGGCAGTACTGATTACTGTTTTGTCGGTGATGAATGGCTTTGACAGAGAGTTAAAAACTCGTATTTTGGGCATGGTTTCCCAAGCATCTGTTACGTCTTATGAGATTCTTCCAGATTGGCAAGAGCTTGCCAAACAGATTGAAAAGAATGACAAAAACATCGTAGCAACCGCCCCATTTATCCAGCTTCAAGGCATGCTCACCGCCAATGGGCAGGTTGCTGGGATTATGGTTTATGGTGTTGAACCTGAATACGAAAAAAAAGTCTCTATCATTGCCAATCACATGAAAGCAGGCGAGTTTGACAACTTAAAATCAGGCGAGTTTGGCATCGTGCTTGGTAAAAGCATGGCAGAATCAATAGGTGCGGGATTGGGTGATAAAGTAACGCTCGTATTGCCCGAAGCATCGCCATCTGTGGCGGGGATTGTACCTCGCTTTAAACGCTTTACGGTGGTGGGGGTGTACAATATCAGTCAAGAGATTGATAGCCACATGGGTTATGTCTCTATGCGTGATGCAGGCGTGCTACTGCGTTTACCAGAAGGGGCTCAGGGCATTCGCTTCAAGATGAATGATTTGTTTGTTGCTCCACAAGCCAGCCAAAAAGCCCAAGCCCTAGACCCACAGCGTCTGATGGCAAATGATTGGACGAGTACGCATGGTAACTTATTTAGTGCCATTCAAATGGAAAAGGCGATGATTGGCTTACTGCTCTTTTTAATCGTGGTGATTGCATCTTTTAACATCGTATCGAGCCTTGTTATGCTTGTTACTGACAAAAAGTCCGACATTGCTATCTTAAAGACCTTTGGGGCAAGCCCACGCCTTATCATGCAAGTTTTTATGGTTCAGGGCATGATTATTGGAGTGATTGGTACGGTGGCAGGGACGATTTTGGGGGTAACTTTTGCGATGACGGTGGGAGATTTGTTAAGTTGGGTCAACGAAGTCATGAATTTGCATTTGTTTGATGCTTATCCTGTTAATTATCTGCCATCTCAGGTCAAAGTGCTTGACGTGGTTATCATTACGTCATCGTCATTTTTGTTGTCGTTTTTGATGACGATTTATCCTGCGTTGCGAGCCTCCAAAATCCAGCCTGCCCAAACCTTGCGTTATGAATAAGGAAAAAGATAATGAGTGTCATTTTAGAAGCCAAAAACATCAGTAAGATTTATGATGAAGGTAAAATCAAAACCGCCGTACTCTCTGGATTGGATTTGACGGTTCAAAAAGGCGAACGGCTTGCCATTGTGGGTAGTAGTGGTTCTGGCAAAAGCACACTTTTACATCTTTTGGGGGGGCTTGATACGCCAACCACAGGTGAAGTTTGGGTCAATGGCGTATGTATCAATCATTTAAACGAAACCCAACGAGGCAAACTTAGAAATGAGAGTTTGGGTTTTATTTATCAATTTCATCATTTGTTGCCAGAATTTAGTGCCACCGAAAATGTCGCCATGCCCTTGCTCATGCGTCATGATGTATCCATCAGACAAGCCAAAGAACGTGCCAATGCCCTGCTTGATAAAGTGGGTCTGTCGCACCGTACTCACCATCGTCCAAGTGAGCTATCAGGTGGTGAGCGTCAGCGTGTGGCGATTGCTCGTGCGTTGGTGAGTGAGCCAAAACTGGTGCTGGCTGATGAGCCGACAGGTAACTTAGATGATGACAATGCCAAAGCAGTGTTTGATTTGTTGTCAGAATTACAAAATAATCTGGGTATGGCACTTATTATGGTAACGCACGATAGGCAGTTAGCAAGCCGTGCTGATAGGGTGCTAGAAATGAAGAGTGGGGCGTGGGTTTGAATGGTTAAAGTTTACCAAAAAACAGATTTTTATCAAAAATCTGTTTTTTAAATAGAAAAATCATCTGTGCCATTTTGCTGGCTTTCACGATTTTTATGCCCCTTTTGGTTGCTAAACTTGGGGGCATTTTCGTTGTAGCCGTGTCGTTTACGCCAATCTGCCACAATCTGCCATCGCCATACGAGACGAAAAATCAGCCCAGCTAAGATACTACTAACAATACCTGTAATGCACAAACCAAGCACAAAGGCGGTGAACGAAAATACATGATGGGCAGGTGGACTACCAGAACCAAAAATCCATAGGGTTAATTCTGTCAAGATTACGCCAACCTCTCTAAGCCCAATGAGCGGTTCACCCAAGAGTTTTGCACCCACCATATACGCAAACCAAAACACAGGAATGGTTGTCAAAGGGTTGGTAATCCATGTCAGGGCGATAGACATGGGAATATTGGCACGAGTGAGTAATGCCCCAATAATAGCAAGTGGCATTTGACCGGGTAGGGGGAAAAAGGCACACAACACGCCCACATAAACCCCTCGTCTTAGGGAGTTGCGGTTTAATTGCCACAGTCTAGGGTCAGCCAAAAAGGGTGCAAACCACCCAATCACTTTGTTTTCACGCAGTGATTCGGGGGTGGGTAGCCAAGCTTTTAGGCGTTGTTTGGGCATGGTTGATAAAATAAAAATAGACCGATTGATTATATCAAATTTTACTATTCGTTCCCAAATTTTTACGTACAATACTTGTAACAAAATAAAACTCCCTTGATAATCAAGAGAGTTTTGTGTTTGGTAAAAACTAGCCTAAGAAAGCATTGTACATCCACACTTCTTTTTCTTGGGCTTGGACGTATTCTGATACAAGGTCTACTGAGCCTTGATCGCCTGCTTGTTCGGCAAGTTCGGCAAGAGCACGTTGCTCTTCAATCAAGGCTTGCAAGCCTCTAACCACACCTTCAACACAAGCGCGACCTTCGTAGATGTTTTGGTCTTCGGCAAGTTTGGTGTTTGTGCTAAATTCGCTATAAGCGTGTAGTGGCGTACCACCCAAAGTCAAAATCCGCTCAGCAATGGCGTCAATTTGTAGTTGGATTTCGGTATAAAGCTCTTCAAATTTAGGGTGTAAAGTGAAAAAATGCTCACCTTTGATGTTCCAATGGTAACCACGCACGTTGATGTAAAAGATGTGGTAGCTTGATAGTAGGGCGTTTAGGGCTTTGATGACTGGGGTTAATTCTGCATTTGCCAGTCCGATTTGATTGGTCGCCATGCGGTTTCTCCGTATTGGTTTGTTTAAAAATTTAAATTGATAATAACATATCAATTTGCTTAGCTAAGCATATCATACTTCTATGATAAGTAAAATTGACGATTTTTATGACTATCATCAATTTATTCAATAAATGCCCTACTATTATTAGGGGATTTAATGATAATCATTATTATATTACCATTCCGTCAGTTTTCAAGCCCTTTGGCGTGATTTCTTGTAAATGCTTTTTGATGCTGTCAATGGGTAGGGTGGGGTTTAGGCGTTTGGGAATGATTTGGCTACCTTTTTGACCTTGCAACTCAAACATGATGTATAAAAAATGTTCTGTTTCATCCCACGAGCTGACCGCCGACCAAGGGATTATGCCTTGTTGAGTGCTGGCGTGAGCCATATTAATGCCACGCATTTCTTTGCTGTTTGGCATATTTTGTCTGGGCATAGAGATGACCAAGCCATGACTTTGTACACCTACTTTTAAATCTTTCATTTCATCAGGCAGATGGGTGCTATCAACTTGTTTTTGATATTCTTTTTCCATGTATTTTTTTAGCCCAACGGTGCGTACCACCAAATACAACGCCACCAATATCAGCATGAGCCAAAAAATGATGACAGAATAATTTTTGACAAAGACCAATCCTAGTATTGCAACCACCGTCATTACCGCCAGTACAATCCATTCGGTTTTGCGTAGGGATTTTAGACCGTAGGCGTTTTTGCTACGTTCAAACAGGGCAAATTGGGCGGACTTAAATTCATCTTCGGTCAAATTTAGAGCGACAGGTTGTAGGGTGTAGGGATAAAGGGCTTGTGGTTTGGATTTTTTGCTCATAATCGTATCCGAAACTAAAAATGCTTATCTTACCCAAAACTTACCAAAAAATAAACCGTTAAAATAAAAACAAGTGAAATTTTGTGGTAAATTTGCTATCATTAACCTAAATTTTATATCAAAGGTAATATCATGTTAGACCCCAAATTACTTCGTGGCGATTTGACCACCCTAAAAGAAAAACTTGCCACTCGTGGCTATGAGCTTGACATTGCTTTTTGGCAAGACTTAGAAACACAAAGAAAATCCCTGCAAGTAGAAACCGAAAACCTACAAGCCCAAAAAAACGAAGGGGCAAAACAGATTGGTCTGTTAAAGAAAAACGGTCAAAACACCGATGAGCTAATGGCAACAATGAGTGCCGTCAGCGAACAGATGAAAATTTGTGAAGATAAATTAAAAGAATTATTAGCAAAAATTGAAAGCGAGAGCCTAAAAATCCCCAATCTGCCCGATGAGTCTGTGCCTGTGGGAGCGGATGAGAACGACAATGTAGAGGTGTTAAAATGGGGCGTGCCACGAGTGTTTGACTTTGCCATCAAAGACCACACCGATTTGGGTGAGGGCTTGGGGCTGCTTGATTTTGAGCTGGCAACCAAATTGACAGGGTCACGATTTAGCGTCCTTCGTGGACAGCTTGCCAAGCTAAACCGTGCCTTAGTGCAGTTTATGCTAGATACCCACACCAAGGCTGGCTACACCGAAATGTATGTGCCGTACATTGTCAATAGTCAAAGCTTGCAAGGTACAGGGCAATTGCCTAAATTTGAAGAGGATTTGTTTCGCTTGCGTGAAAAGGATTATTATTTGATTTCAACTTCTGAAATTCCCTTAACAAATACCGTCAGAGATGTGATTTTAAGTGGTGATGAGTTGCCTATTAAACTTACCGCCCACACCCCTTGTTTTAGAAGTGAGGCGGGGTCGGCAGGACGAGACACAAGGGGCTTGATTCGCCAGCACCAGTTTGAAAAGGTGGAAATGGTGCAAATTGTCAAACCCGAAACTTCTATGGACGCACTAGAAGAGATGACTTTGCAGGCACAGAGTATTTTGCAAGCGTTGGAGCTACCTTATCGTGTCATTACCTTGTGTACGGGCGATATGGGCTTTTCTGCGACAAAGACCTATGACATTGAAGTGTGGCTACCGTCTCAAAATACCTATCGTGAGATTTCTAGCTGTTCCAACTGTGGCGACTTTCAGGCACGGCGTATGCAGGCTCGTATCAAAGATGGCAAAAAAAGTGAGCTTGTGCATACCTTAAACGGCTCTGGACTTGCGGTGGGTCGCACCTTGCTTGCCATTATGGAAAATTACCAAAATGCTGATGGCACCATTACTGTACCAAAAGTGTTGGTTGGTTATATGGGTGGTTTGGAAGTGATTGGGTAAATCAATCAAATGTGTGCCAATAATTATACATATCTTGTACCGTTGGCACTCTTTTGTTTGTTTGAATTTTATTTGGTTGTGTGATTGTGGCACAACCAAATTAAAAAGCAATGCAAAAGTTTAACAATCGCCCTTGCCTTTTATTTTTTAGGGTTTTTCTTTATGGTTTGACAAACTCACCACAAACAAAAAACCTGTGTTTATTTTAAATAGAATTTACTAATATGCACAAATTCTATTTTTGAAATGTATTTAAGTTTGCACCATTTTACAAAAGTAAAACCCGACAAAAGTCAGGTTTTATGTAATTTATGATTCGTTTGCTACTTGACTTAATTCTAGCAAATGAATAAATCTCCCCTCAACATCAATGACGGTAATTTGCCAGTCATTGATGATGACCATTTCACCTTCCAAATGACTAACCGCTCCAAGTGCTTGCATGACCAAACCGCCCATCGTATCTACATCGGTGTCATCAAAGGTTGTGCCTAATTCATTATTGCAATCATAGATGGGTGTGGAGGCTTGCACCAACCAAACATTATTTTTTTCAGCGTGGGGAATGATGTTGTTGATTGTGCTATCTTCGTCTATGTCATCGTGTTCGTCCACAATGTCACCAACAATTTCTTCTAACAAATCTTCCATGGTAACCACACCTACCACCGAGCCAAACTCATCAACAACTATCGCCATATGAACCTGAGCCTTTTGTAGGGAACGGAGTAGGGTGTCAGCACGAGCGGTCTCGGCGATGTACAGGGGTTTTCTGACAAGTTTGTCCAGTGATAATGGTATGTCTGGCGTGTCTAAACGTTGGTGTAATATGCCAATCAAATCTTTTACAAGTAAAATGCCAAGCACTGTATCGTCATCATGCGTATCAAAGACAGGGTAGCGAGAATGCTCACTATCAAGCACAAGTTTTAATATGTCCGATAAATCATCATCACTACCAATGGCTTTTACTTGGGGGCGTGGTGTCATGATTTCACGCACCTGTGTGGCAGGCAAATCCAGTACGCCTTCTAGCATATCCACCATATCAGAATCCAAAAAACGTCTGGATTCTTGGATAAGGTTTAACAAATCATCACGAGTTTCTGGGGCGGTGGAGAGCCAACGCTTTAAACCACGTCGCCAACTACTACTATCGTCTGACATTGGTGTTATTTTTAACCTCTATGAAAAATAAGTGTTTACTTTATCGTATTTTTGCCAAATATGCAATTATTTTTTGTCATTTTATAAAGTACTTGATTTTTAAAATAAAAACATTGATAATAAAAGTTCAAATTTCATTTTTAAGGAAAAAAATGCGTCCCAAATACCACCCCATTCGCCAAAAGCAGGCACAAAGCTATCTATTGGCAATTACATTGCCCATTATCTATATCATACCAACACTTATCTTAATCTTTTTGCCAAAAGATATTCCTTATTGGCAAAATTTTGTGCTGGCGATGAGTATTAGCTTTGTTTTTTATTTTTTGGTGCGATGGTATTTTAAAGAAAAAATAGATAATATTACTTTAATTATTGATGATAAAGGTATTAGAACAAATAGCAAATTTTTAAACAAATTACCAAATTCCACACCAATTTTATTAAAAGACATTGATAAAATAGACTATACTGAAAATTTAGTTCAAGAAATGATGGGAAAATTGTTATCAAAAAGCGACCCTTATTTAAAAGAGTTTAACAAAACCCTAATTGTTCACGCCAGTAAAAAACAACACCGAATTAAAATCAGCCAAAAATTTATGATTGCCCAAAATATGTGGGAAATTGATAATTTTGATGAACTATTGGCACTCTTTGCTAAATATGGACATACACCCACCATCATTGATAATCAAGCCTATATCAAAGACAATGCACCCCAATTACAAGACCTTGGCAAACGCTCAGGGCATTTGGCATATTTATCTTTTTTCTTATTTATAGTAATGGGGGTACTTTTTTATGTTGATAAATTTATTACCCTAGATTTTAATAATATGTCGTCCATTTTTATGGGTGTGGCGGTATTGGTTGGTGTGTTTGGTCTTTATTATGTTTATAATGAAAATAAAGAACTACAAGGGGCTATTTCTTTGATTTTATTTGTACCAATGGCAACAGGATTTTTATTTAGTTTGTTATTGTTTATTTCGCCAATGCTTGCCCAATCACACTCTGTGCAATTTAAATTACAAGGCGGTAAATGGCAAAATGAATTTAACCAAAAACCCCTTAAAATAGAATGCCAAGAAAATAAAACCAATATCAATTCAGATGGCAAAGTTTCTATTATCCAAAGTTTGGGTATGATAAGAATTTCCTTTGATGAAATTAATAAACTTTGTCATAATGGCAAATTTACCAAAGGCGATTAGATTTTTACCCATTTAATTATCCGCTCTTCTATTTCTTCATCATCAAATAAAGTTTCAGAATAACACCGCCCTGCCACGCCAATTTGCTTTAAACCTTTGGCGTGTATCTTTTCGCCTGCGATTAAATAATGCCATTTGGGTAAGGGCAAATTTAAATACCGCCGTTTATAGGCACAATGGGACGGTAGCCACATCAAACCTTCTAGCATTTGATAAGTCAAAGAAATGCAATCAGGCACAAAAGTTTTGCGGTTGGTGTAATCAGCACATCGCCCTGTGGTGCAATCAAGAAGTTTGCACGCCACATCGGTGTATTCGGTGTATTTTGGGTTGTCATCGTCCAAAAATTTCACCAAACAACACACCCCACAACCATCGCATAGGGCTTCCCACTCATCATCGGTGAGTGTGGTGAGGGGCAGTTGCCAAAATTGGGGGCGTAAGTGAGACATGGTTTTTTCCAAAAATACTTATTGTAACAAATTTGGTGATTTTTGGTGAAAAATTTTGTTATAATCTGAATTATTTATGGGGAAAACTATGATTTATGACATTATTGGCGATATACATGGATATGCTGATAAACTGGTGGGACTGTTAACTCAATTGGGTTATCATCATGACGGCAAAAGTTATGTTGCCCCAAAGGGTCATCAAGCGATTTTTATGGGGGATTTTATTGACAGAGGTCATCAACAATTAGCCACCTTACAGATTGTCTTTGATATGATTGATAATCATCAAGCATTGGCAGTAATGGGTAATCATGAATATAATGCCATTTGTTATGCCACACAAAATGATAATGGTGAGTATTTACGTCCCCATACTAACAATAACAAACATCAACATCAAGCATTTATTGATGAAGTGGGATTCGGGAGTGAGCTACATCATTATTGGATAGAGCGATTTTATGAATTGCCATTATGGATTGAATTGGATAATCTCATTTGTGTTCATGCTTGTTATGACAAATACAGCATGGATAAATTAAAACTTATGTTGATTGATAATAAACTAAACCCCAACACCATCAAAATTACAGCTAAAAAAGATACGGACGAATATTATGCCACCGAACATCTTTTAAAAGGCATAGAAAGCCCATTACCCAATGGCATTACCATGACTGACAAAACAGGCATTGTGCGAACACAAGCTCGTATAAAATGGTGGATAGAGGATTGGCAATGCCAATCCATTGATAAAGTTCTCATCGCTGACAAATTACCAAATGTTGGCTTGCAAGATTTAAATGCGTCATTATTGACATTTACAATAGATGTGGATAAACCCATTTTTATTGGGCATTATTGGTTGCATGGCGTGCCTGTGATATTATCGGATAAGGTGGTTTGTGTGGATTATTCAGCAGGTAAAGGTGGCTATTTAACTGCTTATCGGTTTGATACTGATAATCCTAAATTGAACGATGATAATTTTGTACAGTTTATTAGCTCAAATTAGAAAAATATTTGCTATAATATCTTCGTTTATAATTTTAGGAAAATCTTATGTCAAACATTATCCCACCACCGATTAGCTCGCCAGACGGCACGCCCAAAGTTGGCATTATTATGGGTTCTCAATCTGATTGGGAAACGATGAGCCAAACCGCCCAAGTTTTAGCCGATTTTGGCATTCCCTTTGAGTGTGAAGTTGTCTCGGCTCATCGCACGCCTGATAAGCTCTTTGACTATGCCAAGTCCGCCAAATCTCGTGGGCTATCGGTCATCATCGCAGGAGCAGGCGGAGCAGCTCATCTGCCTGGTATGTGTGCCAGCCAGACCGATTTGCCTGTGCTGGGCGTGCCTGTCAAATCCAGCACGCTGTCAGGCTGGGATAGCTTACTGTCCATCGTGCAAATGCCCAAAGGCGTGGCGGTCGGCACACTTGCCATCGGTACGGCAGGGGCGTTTAATGCAGGGCTTTTGGCAACCCAAATCCTTGCCATTAATGATGAAACACTAGCCCAAAAGGTTGGTGAATTTCGTGCCAAGCAAACCCAAAGCGTGCTTGATAATCCCATACCCGGAATCATCAACTCATAAACCACCTTTGTGTCTGCACTTATGGGGTAAATACAATTTGCCCCACCGCCTTTTAATATAAAACACCCAAAAGCCAATTTTGAGAAATTTTATGCCAAACGCCCCCATTTCCATCAATAATTTTTATACCGTCAATCATTGCCCCCACCCTGTTAAGACCGTTGGTATCTTAGGCGGTGGGCAGTTAGGGCTAATGCTTGCCCAAAGCGTACTACCCTTTGGCATTCGCTGTGTGTTTTTAGAAGATGCTCCTGATTGTCCTGCTCGGCTTTTGGGCAAAGTGTACAGCTCTGAGCAGTTTGATGATTTTATGCGTGCTTGCGATGTCTATACCCTAGAATTTGAAAATACGCCCCTATCGTCCGCCCAAATGCTAGAACAACAATCCACCCTATATCCACCATCGCACGCCTTATTTATCGCCCAAGACCGCCTAAATGAAAAACGGCTATTTAATGAGCTTGGTATCACCACCGTGCCATTTTTGGCGGTACATTCATTTGCTGACCTAAAAACCGCTTGCGACAACTTAGGCTTACCCCTTGTCTTAAAAACCAGTCGGGGCGGATATGATGGCAAAGGGCAGTTTGTGATTAAAAGTGAAAGCGACATTGACACCGCTTGGCGTGAACTTGGCAAGGCGTGCAAGGTTGCTCCTTTGATTGCCGAAGGGTTTATTAAGTTTAGCCGTGAGGTGTCCATCATTGCCGTGCGTTCACAGCAGGGCGAAATTCGCTATTATCCACTCGTTGAAAACACCCACCACAACGGCATTTTGGCAAAGACAGTTGCCCCTGCTCCCAATGTGGAGACCTTGACCACCCAAGCCCAAGAGAATGTTAAAAAACTTTTGGAGCATTTAAATTATGTCGGTGTTTTAACCTTAGAACTTTTTGTAACCGACACAGGACTGATTGCCAATGAAATCGCCCCACGAGTACATAACTCTGGGCATTTTAGCATTGAGGGGTCGGTATGTAGCCAGTTTGAAAACCATATGCGTGCGGTGGTGGGTTTGCCACTTGGCGACACTTCTATGGTTAAGCCGTCTGTGATGCTTAATATTATTGGCAATTACCCTAACCTTAGCCAGATTTTAGCCATAGAGGGCGTGCATTATCACGGCTATGATAAGTCCGAGCGAGAGGGTCGCAAAATTGGGCATATCACCATTATGCCCACCGATAGCGACAAACTAAACGAGACGGTGGATAAGGTGGTGGGGCTTTTGGTAAATAAACTTGGAATGTGATTTGAATTAAATAAGGATTGTCAAAATGCGTTTTCTTTTAATAATGGGATTTTTAATAAATGGCATGGTGTTTTCTACCACTTGGGCAAATGAAGTTAATAGGCTTGATTTTATTTATTTTAAGCCAATTAACCAAGCCCAAAGAACCGATTTTGACAATCCTGTTAATGTCATCAAATATCACGGTATTTATGACACGACTTATACGCCAATTTATACAGGATTATTTAAACCATATGAGCCATCTGATGAATGGGTGCTGACTTTGGCGGACAATCACGAAAGTCTAACAATCAGATATGGCGATAATACGGCAGGTAAATTTGCTAATGCCAACATTACGCCCTTAGAAAATGGCGATTATATTGTCAGTTATGAAAAAGTGCCTTTAAAACCCAATCAAAGTCCGTTAATTATCAAGCATTATATTAAGACATTTGATATTTCTGGCGAGTTTTTGCGGACAGAAGTCAATGACAAGCCTGCAACCTTATTCACTTCTTTTACCAATTATCACGCTTTGCCAAAAATATTGCATTTCCCCAAAGGGTCAAAATGCTATCAATGGCGATTTCACGAAAGTACACCAGAGTTTTATGAATTTTTTCGCAGGGTATCATTTGAGTTGTTTAATTTAGACAATAATATGCTAGAATATTTGAGCGATAGAACTCCAAGCGAATATTTGGGCGAAAATAATCAAGTAGCAATTTATTCATTGGAAGATAAAACAGCGATGCTTACTGATTATGAATTGACTTTTTATTTTGACACCATTCATCAAAATAAATACTATTCTGATGGCATTAAATTCACTCCCAAAAATGCAATGCCGATTGATGGAAAATCCTGCACCTATTTAAATCCCATTGCATCTGATTACATTGAAAGTTTATTAAAAACTCATCAAGATGAGATTATTAAAAAAGACTAATTGCTTTATTTTAAAAAAGAATTTTTTTTAAAAGTTTAAAAATACGAGACAATAATGTTTACCAACATTGACCGCCTAAAATCTGCCCTTGATAGCCATCGCCCCCTACCGCCTGATTTGGTTAAAAATCTGGCACAGGATTTGAGCATTCGCTGGACTTATCATAGTAATGCCATCGAGGGCAACACCTTAACCTTGCTTGAAACCAAAGTGGTCTTGGAGGGCATTACGGTGGGTGGTAAATCCTTGCGTGAGCATTTTGAGGCAATCAACCACAAAGAGGCGATTGAGTATGTTTATGAACTCTGTCAAACCAATGAGCCACTAAGCCTATGGCACATCAAAAATTTACACCAGCTTGTACTAAAAAACATTGATGACGACAACGCAGGACGGTATCGGCGTAGCAATGTCATCATCACAGGGGCAACCCACACACCGCCCTCTCATTTTTTGCTTGATGAAAAAATGAATGCACTAATGGCGTGGTATCAAAGCGATACAGACTTACACCCCATAGAAAAGGCGTGCCAGCTCCATTGTGATTTTGTCATCATTCACCCATTTATTGATGGCAATGGTCGCACCTCACGCCTGCTACTTAACCTTGAACTTATCAAACACGGCTATCCGCCTTGTGTCATTACAGTGGACAAAAGGCTTGCCTACTATGAGGCAATTAACGATTGGGCAACGATGGGCAATCGCCAAAAGTTTTTTGATTTGATATACGAGTGTATGCTTGAAAGTTTTAAGGTTTACCAAACATTGGGGATAATGTGAAACTCTACGCCGATGCAGACGCCCTACCCACCATCGCCAAAGAGCTTATCATCAAAACCGCCAACCGCACACAGGTGCAGGCGATTTTTGTGGCAAATAAACCCATCAAATTACCGCCATCGCCCCACTTACAAATGAAAGTGGTGGCACAAGGCTTTGATATGGCGGATAATTTTATTGTAGCAAATTGTCAAATGGGCGATTTGGTGATTACGTCAGATATACCGCTTGCAGATGAAGTGCTAGAAAAAGGCGCAAAAGTTCTAACCCCTCGTGGCGAAGAGCTTACCCCCAATAACATCAAACCCAAGCTCAACGCCCGTGATTTTATGGAAAGTTTGCGTGGTACAGGCGTGCTAGACCCCAGCCAGATGGGCGGACAAAAACCCTATGGCGACAAGGATAAAATGGCGTTTGCCAATGGGCTAAATCGGCTTGTTAAACCCACTTGCCCACAACCTAAAATAATAACAGATAAAGAAATTAAATAAAGGTTACCAATAATGACCAATACACTTTCTAAAAACTTTAAAAAATCAGGAATGGTTTTTGTTTTTGGGATTTTGCTATTTAATGTCATTATAAGGCTTATATTTTTGTCATTTACTATCTTGGTATGCCTTATCCTAATATGCCCATATTTTATAAGGGCATTCAAGCAATTTATGTGCATTTTGGGTTATTATTGATTGATTTGATGATGATTGCCATTGGTTATTATATCTTTCAAAGCACTCGTCAAGAAAAACCAATTAACCATGATTTTTGGATAAAGATTTTTTGGGCGATATTTTGGGTGTTGATGATTGTCTTTTTATTTTATGGGTTTAATTTTTTGACTTTGCATTGGGTATTTATATCAAACATTGCGTCCACCATTCACTCTTTAAAACCTAAGCAAAATCAACCAATGGCATAAGGTGCGTATCATGCACTCATTTAACACTGACTTCTAAAAATGATACGCCATACACACCTTGCAGATGATGGAATGTTTCGAATTTAATTAACTGCATACTGACAAACCTAAACCACCCAATCCCCTCTGCTCCACAATTGACACAACCGAGCAACATTTTTAGCAAAAACCCACTGAAATTTACAAGCGTTTTTTGTGATTTTGAGGCATAATAGACACATCATTTACTGCCAATTTTATGCCCATACCTCTATGATTGAAAACTGGAATAAAGAACTTGTCATTCAACGCCTGCTTGCCATCACACTCTTGGCGATTTTGCTGATTTTGTGTTTTAAGGTGGTGCAATTTTTTATCGTTCCTGCTTTGTGGGCAGGGATTTTGGCGTATGTTACTTTTCCTATCTACACCTTTTTTCACACCAAAGTGCGTCTAAGTCATGGGTTTAGTGCCTTTTTGATGACGTTTGGTATTTCGTTGATGATTGGTGTGCCACTTATTGTGGGGGTGTTTTATCTCCAACAAGAAGTGGTGAGTTTTGTGGGTATGGCGATTCGCAATATTCAGGCAGGTTATTTGGATTTGCCCACACAGATCAAGGATTTGCCTGTTGTTGGTCAAATCATTACCAATCTGTTGGGTGAAATCAACAAAAATCCCGAAGCTACCCTAGAAACCGTACGTGGTTGGGTGCAGTCGCATTTATATTATGGCAAAGTGGCGTTTGATGCGGTTTTAAAAAACCTTGCCAAACTGGGCATGGCACTGATGACTTTGTTTTTCTTTTATCGTGATGGGCAAGTTTTAATAAAACAAATCCGTCAAGCCATGCGCAATATCATCGGCGACCGCATTGATGGTTATATTGATTCGGTAGGTGCGACCACACAAGCGGTAGTATATGGTATTGGCTTAACTGCACTTGCCCAAGCGATTTTGGCAGGGGTGGGCTATGCTTTTGCAGGCGTACCAAATCCCATCTTGCTCACACTTTTGACTTTCGTTATTGCTCTCATTCCTTTTGGCACGCCCTTTGCGTGGGGTGGCGTGGCGGTTTGGCTATTGACACAGGGTCATACTGCAGAAGGTATAGGACTTGCAGTGTGGGGAACACTTGTGATTAGTTGGGTGGATAATTTAATCCGCCCCATTGTCATTAGTGGTGCAACCAAAATCCCCTTTATCATTATTTTTATTGGTGTGCTTGGTGGGCTAACAGCATTTGGCTTTGTGGGATTATTTATTGGACCTGTGGTACTGGCAATTGGTCTTGCGGTATGGCGTGAATGGATTAGTCAGCACAAAAACGAAATTTTTGCTCCAAAAAATGAAAGTGATTGTGCAGATGAAAGACTAATTTTAGATACGACAAAGTCAAACAATCAACAATAAGGATATGTTATGATAACCATACTTGCCGATGAAAATATTGCTCATTTGCATGAGTATTTTGATAACCATCATGTTCGTATGATTCAATTAAAAGGACGTGATATTAATCAATCCTTTATTGATAAATATAACCCAGATGTTTTGTTGATTCGTTCAGTAACGCCCATTAATGCCAATGTAATCTCCAATATAAAAAATGTTAAATTTATCGGCTCGGCAACCATTGGTACAGATCATGTAGATACTGATTTTTTGAAAAAACATCATGTGCATTTTACCAATGCCAAAGGGTGTAGCAAACATTCAGTTGCTCAATATGTCATCACCGCCATTCTAACCAAAAATCCCCATTTTATTAATAAAAAAATTACCCTAGGCATTATTGGGCTTGGCAATATTGGTAAGACCCTGACCCAATATGCTAAGGATTTAAATTGGGAGATTTTAGGCTACGACCCTTATTTACCAAAATCTGATTTAAATAACAGCGATTTGGAAAATTTATTACAAAAAAGTGATGTTGTTTCCATTCATACGCCATTAACCAAAACTGGCGATTATCCCACCCATCAATTATTTAATAAAAACACGCTTAGCCATTTAAAAAATAACGCCATACTTATCAATACCGCTCGTGGTGAAATTATTAATCAAGAAGATTTATTAACCGCCATTGACAATAAAAACTTACAAGTGATATTAGATGTTTTTCCATTTGAGCCAACCATTGACAAAGTCTTGTTAGATAAATTACAAATTGCCACACCTCACATCGCAGGTTATACCACCGATGGCAAACTTCGTGGGACAGACATGATTTATCAAGCGTTCTGTCATTTTTTTGATTTACCAATATTGAAAAATATGAATGATTTATTGCCCATCAATGATTTTTATTGGCAAAATTTAAAGGATAATTTATTGGATAATAATCATCATATTTTAAAATCATATTATGATATTATCAAAGACGACATTTCTTTACGGCAAATATGTTGTGATGTGGTGCTAGGCAGTGATTTTGATAAACTTAGAAAAAATTATGAATTAAAAAGAGAGTGGTTATATGGTTGATATAAAAAATAATTACCGTCCTAGCATGAGTGTTGATTTGGCAATTGCCAAAGCAGAGATGTTGTTAGATATTCGTCAATTTTTTGCCAAAAAAGGTGTTTTAGAGATTACCACACCGATTTTGTCAAATTATGGCAATACGGAGGTATTTATTGATAGTGTGTCTGTCAATTTTCATCATGATAATCAAGGTAAATTGGGTTATTTACATACCTCCCCAGAATTTGCCATGAAACGAGTGCTTGCTGATTATCAAATCCCCATTTATCAGATTTGCCAAGTCTTTCGTGATAATGAAAAAGGTCATAAACACAATATTGAATTTACCATGTTAGAATGGTATCGTCCCAATTTTAATTTAAATGAGTTGGCAAATGAACTCAATGAATTGATTGGGGTGACACTAAATAAACATCTGCCCTTTAAAACCTATCGTTATGCCCAAGCCTTTTTGGACTTTTTATCCATTCACCCATTTTCTACCGATATTCATACCTTACAACATACTGCAATCACGCATGGCATAAGTTTGGATATGGGTGATGATAAACAGGGCTGGCTCGATTTATTATTTAGCCATTTGATTGAGCCAAATTTAGGGTTTGATTTGCCCACGTTGATTACTGATTATCCGCCTGCCACCGCCTCACTTGCCAAAATAGAAAAAGATAATGACGGCTTTGATGTTGCCAAACGCTTTGAATTATATATCAATGGCATAGAAATCGCCAATGCTTATGATGAGCTGGCAAATGGTGATGAATTATTAAAAAGATTTCAACATGATAATAAAACTCGTCAAAATTTGGGATTGCCAATGATGCCAATTGACATGGATTTAATTCATGCTTGTGATGATTTGCCAAATTGTAGCGGTATTGCATTGGGTATTGATAGATTATTTATGGTGCGTGAAGGTTTGACAGACATCAGCGAAGCACTCATGTTTATGACTGACAGGGCGTGAGTACGTGAGTACTAGATGGGAAATTTGCCTGTAACCTTAATAGTCTGTACAGGCACTTCGGTCTTAATATTACTTACCCCTTCAATATTGGTGAGATATTGCACCTGAAATCTACGATAATCCGCCAAATCTTTGACCACCACTTTTAGCACAAAATCACAATCACCCACCATCAAATAGCATTCTTGCACTTCATCTAAATCTTTGATACTTCTAGCAAAATGATTGACCACATCTTCGGTTTGCGATTTTAGCCAGACACGCACAAATAAGGTTAAATTTAAGCCTAATTTAACAGGATTGAGCCGTGCCGAATAACCTGTAATAAAACCTTGTTCCTCTAAGATTTTGACACGGCGAAGGCAAGGCGATGGCGATAGCCTCACCAAATCAGCAAGCTCGTTATTGCTAATACTGCTATCGTTTTGCAAAACATCTAAAATGCGTTTATCTATTTTATCCAAATCGCTAAATTCAAGAATTGACATTTTTTACCATAAATTTCAAAAATTTTGCTAAATTATAGCAAAAAATATTTAAAAATAGCATAACTTCACAAAAAAATAGCGTTCATTTTGGCATAAAATAATCCACATCAAACCACAGGAAAAACGCCAATGACTGCCAGTATTTCCCCACAAATCATCAATTATGACGAACACCAAAACATTAAATCTGTGCAAAAACAGGAGTTTTTGCGTGGCTTAAAAGATGCCATTCCCATTATGCTTGGCTTTATTCCCTTTGCTTTGGTGCTGGGTGCATCTGCGGTGGGAGCAGGGTTTAAGTGGTATGAGCTGTCTTTTTTGACCACCACCAATTTGGCGGGTGGGTCTGAATTTACAGTGGTAAGCCTGTGGAACAATCCTTTGAATATTCCTTTGATTGTGGCGATGGCAACTTTGGTAAACAGTCGTCATATCATTATGGGGGCGACTTTTTCGCTGTTATTAAAAGGAATACCCAAGAAAAAAGCCTTAGCCTTGTTGTTTGTGATGATTGATGAAAGTTGGGCATTGGCAATTGCAGATGCCCAAAAAAGTGGCAAAAGTGCCTTAAATGTGCCGTATTATTTGGGTGTGGCATTTTTACTTTGCTTAACTTGGATTGTGTTTACCAGTGCAGGGGCGTATTTTGCCCCCTTGATTGGCGATTTAAAGCAGTATGGCATGGATATGGCGTTTACTGCCGTTTTTTTGGTGCTACTTAAAGGAATGTGGCGTGGCATTCGCCCTGCTGTGCCGTGGCTTGTGAGCCTAATTTCGGCTGGGGTGTGCTATCATTTGTTTGCTGGGGCGTGGCATGTGGCAGTGGGGGCTGTGATGGGTGTCATCACCGCATTTGTGATGGCAGATAATGGAGAAAACTGATGGAATTTTCTGTATTTATTACCATTGTTGCCCTTGCGGTGTGTACCTATTTGACCAGAATTGTCGGTTATTTGGCATTTGCCGACCGTAAACTGTCGCCCAAAACAATGCAGGTAATGCAAGCAGTACCCGGCTGTGTGCTGATTTCGGTCATCGCCCCTGTCATACTCTCTGGCAATGTCGCCAATATGGTGGCGGTGGGGGTAACTTGCCTTGCAATGCTAAGATTTTCACTCCTGCCTACGGTGCTCATCGCAATTATCACAACTGGAGTGCTTCGGCAGTTGGGGTATTGAGGTCAAATGGTGGAGTACACGTCGCTAAATTTTTCTAAGCCACCTATGCGGTGTAAGAGGGTAGTAATTTGGCAAAAGTGGTATTATTCAATTTCTAAGCCACCTATGCGGTGTAAGAGATTGTCAATCTGCCAAATCACTTGTTTGGCAATTTCTAAGCCACCTATGCGGTGTAAGAGTTTTCTTGTCGGCAAGGATTTTTCTTGGAGCTTTTCTAAGCCACCTATGCGGTGTAAGAGTGTGCTAAACCCCGAGCGAATGAGCGTATCACTTTCTAAGCCACCTATACGGTGTAAGAGTTGTTGTTTTGGCGGTGTTTTAGCACATTGCAGGCTGTATCATTAAGATATTTGTACATGGTGTGTCTTGATTTGCTCAGTGTTATCAAATTCTAGGCTTGCGGTGAGTAATTTTTCGTACTCTTGGGGGCTTAGGTAGTTTGGGATTGTGTCGGCTTCCACATATTTGACATTGGCAAAAGGGTTATTTAACGTAATCTCAAAATCTTTTGAGACTAGGTTTATGGCAGAGCGACAAAAGCCAATCTCTTTATTGACTGTGGCATTAGATACCTGTTTTTGGCGTTCTAATGCCCATTTTTTAACATCAGCACGTTTTAGCGTAGATAGGGGATAATCATCAAATGGGGCAAACAGAGCCAGTCTGTAAGTGTATTTGTACTTAGTCAGATGATAGGTCTGATAGTATTTGATGATGTCTGATAGTTTTTCAAAGTTCATTTTTTACCTTGTTAGCGGTGCGACATTACACCGCCAAACAAGGTAAATTATGCAAATGCAAAATTTGGATTGATTTTTAAGGCGTGTAAAATCTTATGAACCGTCGCCCATGTAGGTTGTGTTTGTCCTTTAACTGTTTTATAAAGACTTTCACGGTTTAAGCCTGTAAGACGTGCAACTTCTGCCACGCCCTTTTTTTCCATCAAATGAGATAATGCATTGATAAAAATTTGGGGGTTTTCATCATTGTAGCAGTCGTTTAAAAATTCTATAATTTCATCTTGGCTATCAAGATAATCAAAGGGGTTGTATTTGGTTGTTTTCATTGTCTAAATCCCATTCTTTGTTGAGTTCTTTGGCTTTGGCAATATCCACTTGTTGAGTAGATTTATCACCGGCATTTAAAACGATAATTAGCGTATCGCCCTTTTGAATGCAGTAAATGCGAATGCCTACATTAACATGAATGCGAAGCTCAAAAATGCCATCGCCAATATTTTTAACATCACCAAAATGACCTACTTCAAGGCGTGCTAGGCGTTTAATAACTGCTTTTTTGGCAATGGGGTTTTTGAGATTTTTAAGCCATGTATCAAATTCATCAGTTTTTTCAAGGCTAAACATGGTTATTGCATTCAATTAAAGTTATGGGATATTGTAGCTTATAAGCTACATTTTGTCAAGAATTATCATCATTTGTCAGCTCGTCTATTTGTTGTGGTGTTTGTTCAAATTGCACTTGATTTGGCTGTGGTTTTGGGTTTTGTGTGTATGTAAAATCATTGCCTTGTATGTTATTTCGTCTTTTTGGTGTTTTTCCATATTCTGATAAAAAGTTAAGGCATTTTTCTAAGCCACCTATGCGGTGTAAGAGATCAGATAGACGAATTAGAAAAACTTGGGGGCTTTCTAAGCCACCTATGCGGTGTAAGAGGATGTGCGAGTACTAAGCAGATATGAAGCGATTTTCTAAGCCACCTATGCGGTGTAAGAGGGCTATAATTGGAGCGGAAAAATGGTCTACAATTTCTAAGCCACCTATGCGGTGTAAGAGTAGGCGACAAATTTGACGTTTTTTGTAAAAATTTTCTAAGCCACCTATGCGGTGTAAGAGCACGAGGATTATTAAAAAACCAACGCAGATATTTTCTAAGCCACCTATGCGGTGTAAGAGGGAATAAAATAAATTGTATGTTTAAGCTCAAATTTCTAAGCCACCTATGCGGTGTAAGAGTTTGGAGCGTTGTCGGTGAAGTTTCTCATTATTTTCTAAGCCACCTGTGCAGTGTAAGAGTTTTGGCATTACACATAATGCTGTGTCGCAGTTTTCTAAGCCACCTGTGCGGTGTAAGAGATACGCCCATGCGATAATATTTCTCATCGCATGTTTCTAAGCCACCTGTGCGGTGTAAGAGTTTTAAACTCTAACGTTGTAAGAAGTGTACACTTTCTAAGCCACCTGTGCGGTGTAAGAGGTGGAAAAATGTCAAGCTCATGGGTGGGCATGTTTCTAAGCCACCTGTGCGGTGTAAGAGGCTAACTTTTGCAGGTTGCCTTCTCTGGGCTTTTTCTAAGCCACCTGTGCGGTGTAAGAGAACAATGAAAATGAGGATGTGCGTGCGTATATTTTCTAAGCCACCTGTGCGGTGTAAGAGGGTGTTCCTTGTTGGGCTTATGAACAAGGATTTTTCTAAGCCACCTGTGCGGTGTAAGAGTTGATTATGGCAAAAAAACTGGTGGTAGAGTTTTTCTAAGCCACCTGTGCGGTGTAAGAGCCATGCAAATTGAAAATCTCTCAATCTATCGGTTTCTAAGCCACCTATGCGGTGTAAGAGCATCAACAGATTTGTAAAGCGGAAATATGTCATTTCTAAGCCACCTGTGCGGTGTAAGAGTTTTTGATAAATAATTCTTGTACGTTTATGTCTTTCTAAGCCACCTATGCGGTGTAAGAGCAAGCCGAAAAAACAGAACTCATCACCTTTACTTTCTAAGCCACCTATGCGGTGTAAGAGCACTTTGCTCCTTGTGTGTGGTGGGGTTGTATTTTCTAAGCCACCTATGCGGTGTAAGAGCAAACACCAATGAAACAATCAGCCGAACAAATTTTCTAAGCCACCTATGCGGTGTAAGAGTCGTTGGCAATTTTGGTGGCGGACTTGCAGGGTTTCTAAGCCACCTATGCGGTGCAAGAGGTGTTAGAAGTATGGAAGAACACCGCCACGCATTTCTAAGCCACCTATGCGGTGCAAGAGAAGTGGAAATGTCGCAGGGATTTGATGACTTTTTTCTAAGCCACCTATGCGGTGCAAGAGTTGCGGTAATTATTGCCGCTATTGCTACTGTATTTCTAAGCCACCTATGCGGTGCAAGAGTTAAGGCAATCGTTGAAGCCGTTGATGTGTCATTTCTAAGCCACCTATGCGGTGCAAGAGATCAAGATTTGGTGGCGTTGGGGATAGGTTGTTTTCTAAGCCACCTATGCGGTGCAAGAGCGAGCATATCAACCCAAGATTGGCTTTGTAGTGTTTCTAAGCCACCTATGCGGTGTAAGAGTTTGGAGCGTTGTCGGTGAAGTTTCTCATTATTTTCTAAGCCACCTGTGCAGTGTAAGAGGGGGGGCAGGTGTACGAAAGTTATACCGTTGATTTCTAAGCCACCTATGCGGTGTAAGAGTCAAAGGTGTTGAATTTAAGGCTGACCTCAATTTTCTAAGCCACCTATGCGGTGTAAGAGGTCCTTGATGGCTAATTGGTTGGCGGGTAGTTTTTCTAAGCCACCTATGCGGTGTAAGAGTTTTAGCTGATGAAGTCTTTGCAGTCGTTTTTTTTCTAAGCCACCTATGCGGTGTAAGAGTTGACGATGATGTACAGGTCATCAACACCAGTTTTCTAAGCCACCTATGCGGTGTAAGAGTAGCTTTCCTGCGGGCACACGGCAAGGATAACTTTCTAAGCCACCTATGCGGTGTAAGAGAAATCATGAGGGTTATTATCACCACCCCATTTTTTCTAAGCCACCTATGCGGTGTAAGAGTAGCCGATATGCTGATTATGGGTGCTATGAGTTTTTCTAAGCCACCTATGCGGTGTAAGAGCAAGATGATACGCTGATTTTTGAACCTGCTATTTTCTAAGCCACCTATGCGGTGTAAGAGAATCAATTAAAATCTGCTGAACCCTGCCGAGTTTTTCTAAGCCACCTATGCGGTGTAAGAGTAAGTTAAGTTGCCCCCAATGTTCACGCATTGTTTCTAAGCCACCTATGCGGTGTAAGAGGCTTAAACGAGAGCCAAATTGCTGAAAAGTCATTTCTAAGCCACCTATGCGGTGTAAGAGAATCAACGAATTGGGTGGCATTTGGGTAGGTGTTTCTAAGCCACCTATGCGGTGTAAGAGTTATTGACTTTGAAAATGGCAAATTGCTATTTTTTCTAAGCCACCTATGCGGTGTAAGAGCTTTTTTTCAACATGTCAAAAACAAAAGCATTTTTCTAAGCCACCTATGCGGTGTAAGAGGTAATCGCTTAAAACGACCCAAACGCTTAGCATTTCTAAGCCACCTATGCGGTGTAAGAGTTTGCGGGCATTGTTCCGCTCACACGGTGGATTTTCTAAGCCACCTATGCGGTGTAAGAGGTCAGCGGTGTACTCGTCCCATGTGATGACATTTTCTAAGCCACCTATGCGGTGTAAGAGTGGGGGATAAAGGCACTGATGTGCTGTACTGTGTTTCTAAGCCACCTATGCGGTGTAAGAGTATAATCAACCCCCACTCACTCATGCTTTTGTTTTCTAAGCCACCTGTGCGGTGTAAGAGGTGAATTGTTTAAGCAACGAGTTAATTTTGATTTTCTAAGCCACCTGTGCGGTGTAAGAGGGTTGTTGACAATCTTGTGTAGCGTTGTGTTTTTTCTAAGCCACCTGTGCGGTGTAAGAGGTCATGGAGTGGCTACTCCGTGAAATTGAAAATTTCTAAGCCACCTGTGCGGTGTAAGAGTCAGACGCACCGAGCCAATGCTACAAGTTCGTTTTCTAAGCCACCTGTGCGGTGTAAGAGTTTGTGATTGTCGCAATCATCATTTTGTACATTTTCTAAGCCACCTGTGCGGTGTAAGAGGAATGCGTGGGCGTAACAGGCTCATCTTTGATTTTCTAAGCCACCTGTGCGGTGTAAGAGTGCGAGACGGTGTGTTTTTGCGTTGGCTTGGCATTTCTAAGCCACCTGTGCGGTGTAAGAGGGTTTTTTGAACTAGACTTTCATCAGCAAGACTTTCTAAGCCACCTGTGCGGTGTAAGAGTGTTCAAAGGCTGTTTTAATCGCCTCAATCGTTTTCTAAGCCACCTGTGCGGTGTAAGAGTGGCTAGGGCGTTGGCGGACGGCTTGGGTGTTTTTCTAAGCCACCTGTGCGGTGTAAGAGTCTGTCATGGAGCAATCACCACGACTGGCTAGTTTCTAAGCCACCTGTGCGGTGTAAGAGATGTAGGGGGCATTTGATTGATATTTTTGCGTTTTCTAAGCCACCTGTGCGGTGTAAGAGGTGAGGGCAAATTAACCAGTGAAGTTGTCATTTTTCTAAGCCACCTGTGCGGTGTAAGAGCCAAAGCTAAACTTTATCGCCTGTATGACGGCGTTTCTAAGCCACCTGTGCGGTGTAAGAGTTTAATCCCGCTATTTGATTGCCCCTTGATGGTTTCTAAGCCACCTGTGCGGTGTAAGAGTTTTCAAAAAAAGATAAAAGGTAGGTTTTTGTTTTCTAAGCCACCTGTGCGGTGTAAGAGCATTGAATTATCATCAAAAATATCTTTAAGCATTTCTAAGCCACCTGTGCGGTGTAAGAGGCAGGGCAATCGCTTTCGTGTTCGCACCCTACTTTCTAAGCCACCTGTGCGGTGTAAGAGCGGTGGTTCAGACCCCGAAAAAGTAACACATTTTTCTAAGCCACCTGTGCGGTGTAAGAGTGTGTTGTTTGGTCGGAAATGTTTGTTACTGTTTTCTAAGCCACCTGTGCGGTGTAAGAGCTATTATTGGGGCGGTCGGTCGCTTAGTCGTCTTTCTAAGCCACCTGTGCGGTGTAAGAGTATGGTCTCTTGACCGCCATTTTCATTTTACATTTCTAAGCCACCTATGCGGTGTAAGAGTATATAACCTTTATTCAAACTTCAAAAATGGCTTTCTAAGCCACCTATGCGGTGTAAGAGAAAATATGCTACACTTAGTTACAGGCGTGCCGTTTCTAAGCCACCTATGCGGTGTAAGAGGTCTTAGCCATTTGTGCCGCATTCGTGGTTCTTTTCTAAGCCACCTATGCGGTGTAAGAGAACGCTAAAATCTTTTGTTGTCCGTCTGTGATTTTCTAAGCCACCTATGCGGTGTAAGAGAAAATATGCTACACTTAGTT
The DNA here is from genome assembly GCF_001598275.1 of Moraxella oblonga NBRC 102422. GTDB lineage: Bacteria > Pseudomonadota > Gammaproteobacteria > Pseudomonadales > Moraxellaceae > Moraxella > Moraxella oblonga. Next base: position 973 of record NZ_BCYQ01000013.1, on the reverse strand, counting down.
ACAGGCGTGCCGTTTCTAAGCCACCTATGCGGTGTAAGAGCGTGAAGTATTGCAAGCGGGACAAACGGTGGTTTTCTAAGCCACCTATGCGGTGTAAGAGATGCATTGACACTTTCAGCAAAAGACGCATCAATTTCTAAGCCACCTATGCGGTGTAAGAGACAACTACTGGTACATCGTCTTTGTCTTTATTTTTCTAAGCCACCTATGCGGTGTAAGAGATTTTAAAAAAATGGGGCTTGAAAAGTTAAAATTTCTAAGCCACCTATGCGGTGTAAGAGAGTAGTTGTTATTGTTGATGGCGTTGGTTGTGTTTCTAAGCCACCTATGCGGTGTAAGAGTAACAAACTTGTTACTTGGACGACGTTATTAATTTCTAAGCCACCTATGCGGTGTAAGAGACGTTGCTTTATGCGTAGTTTTTCTTGTTATTTTTCTAAGCCACCTATGCGGTGTAAGAGCCACCAAGCACTACCCTACCCCACAATCACAGTTTCTAAGCCACCTATGCGGTGTAAGAGAAAATCTAAGGGTGCAATTTCACTTATCATATTTTTCTAAGCCACCTATGCGGTGTAAGAGTTTTATTTTCAGTTGCTTTTTGTACTCAAAATTTTCTAAGCCACCTATGCGGTGTAAGAGTGGGCTTGGCTGTGGTTGCGTAGCAGGATTTGTTTCTAAGCCACCTATGCGGTGTAAGAGGACTCTTAAAACTATGATTATTACGAGATTTTTTTCTAAGCCACCTATGCGGTGTAAGAGCGCCACAGCAAGCAATAGAAACAGTTCAGGGCTTTCTAAGCCACCTATGCGGTGTAAGAGAGCTAGACATCGTCAATGGCATTTATCGGGTTTTTCTAAGCCACCTATGCGGTGTAAGAGGTCATGCGATAATTGAGCAAACACTCATAAACTTTCTAAGCCACCTATGCGGTGTAAGAGTATGAACAAATCACATTTAAATTGTAGTGAA
>NZ_BCYQ01000012.1 GCF_001598275.1 Moraxella oblonga NBRC 102422 | reverse complement strand
TTTTTCTAAAATAAAAATAAACAAGAAAAATCCGCCCAAAACGAGCGGATTTATAAACCTCAAAACAGATTAGCTATGCCACACTTTTTCATCAAGTGTTTTTTCGTGCTTGGCAACAATGGCAACCCCAGCAACATCGCCCACCACATTCATAGAGGTGCGACCCATATCCAGCAAGGCTTCAATGCCCAAAATCATACCATAAGCAACCGCCACCGCAGAGCCAGCCTCCACAGGCAGACCCACTGATTCAAGCACCATTAACAGCATAATCGCCCCAGCCCCCGGTACGCCTGCTGTTCCAACTGCCGCCAAAACAGCGGTCAAAGTAACGGTCATCATCTGGTCTGGCGTAAGGGGCATACCAACCGCATTGGCGATAAAAATCGCACACACGCCCAAATACACGGTAGTGCCGTCCATATTCATTGTGGAGCCAACAGGCAAACCAAAACTGTATACATTTTTGGGAACGCCCATACTTTCAGCCGTCTGAATAGAAACAGGCAAAGTTGCTCCTGATGAACGAGTTACAAAGGCGGTAATCATCGCAGGGCGTACTTTTCTTAAAAAAGTTAAAGGCGATAATTTAAACAAGGCACAAGTAACACAGTACACCAACACCACTTGCAGGGCAAGCCCCAAATATACAGCCCCTGTAACACTTGCCAATGAGCCAAATGCTGCCGCCCCATTTTTGGAAAACACAATAAAAATCAACGCAAACACGCCAATGGGAGCATATTGCATTACCCAGCCGACAATCTTAAACATCGCTTGGCTGACACCATCTACAAAGGAATAGACCGTTTCGGAGCTTTTTTTGACATTATCATCATCGCTATCCTTACCAAAGGCAAGGGCAATACCAAACATCAAACAAAAGAAAATCATTGGCAAGACTTGACCTTCTGCAATCACGCCAATGGGGTTGGTTGGGACGATTTCTAGCAGGATTTTGAGCATACTAGGGGCTTCGGCAACCTTGCCATCTGTTGCCATTTCAGAGACCAATTGCAGTCCCAAACCAGGCTTAATGACCGCCCCCACGCCAAGCCCAATCAAAATGGCAGCAATGGAAGTGATGGTATAATATAGCATTGTCTTAACGCCAATTCGCCCAAGCTGAGAGGGGGCAATTGAGCTTGCTCCCACAATCAAGGTGCTGGCAATGACAGGCACAACAATCATTTTTAGCAATCTTACAAACAATTCGCCCAATGGCGTCAAAACTGCCACAATTTTGGGGGCATCTTGAAAGATTAGCCCCAAAATCGCCCCAAGCACCAACGCCACCAAAATACGAATCAGCAGATTGGATTTAAAATAGAGTTTAAAAATAGACATCGCACACCTTTGCTATCTATATAAAAATAAAAACAAGCCATTATTGTGTTAAAAACAAATAATGGCTTTTGGCTAATATGTTTATCAAGAAACTTCCTGCAAAACCCAAAAACAAGGAAAACCGTTCGTGGTGAGCCTGTCGAACCACAACGGTTTTCCCACCCTTCGACAGGCTCAGGGCGAACGGAAAACCTAGTTTTGCAGTAAGTTTAAGGACTGTTTGTATTTTTACATCATTGAACGCACTTGATAAAGTTATCTAATTGTAAAACGATTGATTAAGATAGTCAATGCCTTTATCAAGTTTTTCAATAATTAATCGCCACGATACCAAAGAATTGCCCGATTAACCAGCACCTGTGTAGCATCAATGTAGGCGTTTGGATTTTCTTTGGCGTCTTGTGCCAAAATAAGAGGGACTTCGGTACAGCCCATAATAATCAGGCTTGCCCCCTTATCAAACAATTTGCCTTGCTCATCTTTCATCAAAGTAATGGCTTCATCTATTTTGCCTGCCTTGTACAAATAAATGCTTTGCATTACCTTAGTGTTGTCATCAGGGGCAATGTAGTTTAAACCTGCCTGTTCAATGCTGGTTTTGTAAAGGTTGGTGGCAAGTGTGGCATTGGTTGCCAAAATACCAATATTTGTTTGCCCACTGTTTTTGGCAACTTGCACCGCCGTTTCTATCATTGATAACATTGTTAAATTGGGAAAGTCGGCTTGCAATCTATCAAACCAATAATGGGCGGTGTTGCAAGCAATCACCACGCAAGTTGCCCCTGCCTTGACCAAATGGTGGGTGTAGTCAAACAAATATGGATAAGGGTCATCGCCATTATCAAGCAAAAATGCCGAGCGGTCAGGCACATCAGGAATTGATGAAATGATAAGCGGAATGTGCGTTTGGTCGCTGGTGGCATTGGCAGAATGAATGAATTTTAAAAACATATCGGCGGTTGCCATAGGACCCATACCGCCCAAAATACCAATTAGTTTTTTCATATACTCTTCAAAATTTAAAAATTCTCACAAATTCTCCTAATTATCAATAATTAACAACGGTCATTTATGGATAATATTTAAGAAAATAAGTGAATGGATTTGTCTATTGTAGTCTGATGACTTGTGTTAAATTTCTACTACGGCAAATAATTGCCCTTGTATTAAGTTGGCTTATTTTAAACAATTTAATCATATAAAACAAGAGCTTTAAACTTGTGTGATTTGCCAGATTGAATTTTGATAAAAATTGGGTATAATATACCAACCCAGCTATAAATTTAATATGGTTTTGTAGGGGCAAATTGCAAGTTACCCCCTTACGGACAATTGCCAATTTTGTACCATTTTTACAACCCTTTTAAGATAGAACAAGTTCATAGTAGGATTTTATGATGATTTTAGAACTGCCCCCCAACATTGAACAAGTGATTATTGTCAATGCCAAACAGCAAGGCATTAGCCCAGAGCAATACATTACCTCACTTTTACCCAAAGAAAGCATTGAGCGTCCAGAGAGTTTTTATAAGGCACAAGGAATGTTCAAAGGGCGACTAGAAGAAATGCTTGCGTTTCAACAAGAATTAAGAGACAGTTGGGATTGATGATGTATTTGATTGATAGCAATATTCTGATTTATTTTCTAACAGACGATAGTGGACGGATTGGTAAATTTTTGGGCAATCTAAAACCGTTGGCTATCTCTGAAATTACTTTAATTGAAGTATTATCTTATCGTTATAATGACGAGGAATTGGCTTTTGTACAAAAATTCTTGCAAGAAAATTTTAATATTTTGCCCCTCACTCGCCAAATTAGCCTACAAACTGCCAAAAACCGCCGTCAAAAGAAAAGTAAAACACCAGATGCCATTATTGGAGCAACCGCCATTTGTCATCATTGTATATTGGTTACCAATAACGAAAAAGATTTTAATCATTTGCCTATTAACATCATCAATCCTTTTTATTCAATTGGTTAATTTAATTAACCCTTGCAACTTTACCCACATTCTTGATAAAATTTTAAACCGTCTTAATGTTAAAAGGCAGTCATCTTGATGGAAATCAGCGTTCAGTTATTAACAATTCTATTTTTTGTGGCAATGCTGGCAGGTTTTGTGGACGCGGCGGCTGGTGGGGGCGGTTTGATTGTTGTGCCAGCCCTTTTATTATCAGGTCTAAATCCCATTGCCGCCCTTGCCACCAACAAATTGCAAGGCTCGGCAGGCTCACTCTCGGCAAGTCTTACAATGATAAAAAAGGGCATTGCCAAGCCCAAAACCATCAAAACCGCTCTAATCCTTGCCTTTGTTGGTTCTGCGGTGGGGACGGTTTTGGTACAGCTTTCGCCCCCAGATTTTTTAAAAATCGCCATTCCCTTTGTTGTGGGGGCGATGGGGCTTTATACCTTATTTAGCCCCAATTTGGGCAATTATCAAAAACCACCCAAACTGTCGCACAAGGCGTGGCAAAATGGCGTTGTGCCTGCCATTGGCTTTTATGATGGGTATTTTGGACCGGGGACGGGGACATTTTTTTCGCTCTCTGGCGTGGTTGGGCGTGGGCAGGATTTGGTTGCAGCCACAGGCAATGCCAAACTTTTAAATTTTGCCACCAATTTGGCAAGTTTGATATTTTTTATCATCGGCGGTCAAGTGGTATGGGCGATTGGTCTTGTGATGATTGTTGGGCAAGTGATTGGGGCGTATTTGGGCTCTCATATGGTCATCAAAGGTGGTGCCAAATATATCCGCCCGATGATTGTTTTGATGTGTTTTTTAATGGTGGTGCGGTATGTGTTTTGGTAACATAAGTGGCTAGTAGTTCTAATTTAGAAATAAAAATTTATGTGATGATTGCCAAAAATATGGTTATCAGTCCTATTTTGATTTATGTGATTGTGCCTATATTAATGGCAATGAGTATTTTATATGACATTGAATTATTAAAAACTTATGATGGTCTGACTTTATACACCCAAACACTCCCTGCCAGTGATAAAAACAAATGGGCATTTGATGTGCATTTTTTCTATCAAGTTTTGGTATTATCTCTAGTATTGATTAAAGTATTTTTAATAGATTTTAATCAACAAATAAAAATCACCAATAAAAAAGTGGTACAACTAGCGATTGATAAACATCAAGGCGGTTATCCTTATACCGACCCTTTAAAATCCTCATTGTTCTTTTTGGGATTGGCGTGTTTGTTTATCTTTTTTCCTTTGATTGATGAATATTCTCCCTATGAACGAAATTCATTTGCCAAAAATGGATTTCATTTGATTAATTTTATGTTGCTTTGGTTTAAAACAGGTTTGGTTATTGTCTTTTTAACAATGTTTGCTAAAAAATGGCAAGAAAAAGAATTTATTTAACCAAAAAAATACATACCTTTCAACAAATCCTTAGACCCTAACAATGAAGCAATCTTGGACATTTTTGGCAACGGTGAAAAAATCACACAAAACCACAAATCATGATAAAATATCCTACCAAACTTGCCTTTTACCAAGCAAGGATGATGTGCAATTTTTACTGTGCTTAAATTTTGACCCCCTGCCCTTCCTATTTCATGTGGTGGCATTTACCAATTTTATACGCAAAAAGCAGACGGTGGCAAAATTAATTTGTTAATCTATGAAGCCAATCCATTACAAAAGGTTTGATATGAACAATAAAATCTCATCAATAAACACACTCAAAAGTGCCGTTGTGTTGTCTTTATTTGGCGGAGTGGTGGCCTGTGCCAATGCCAATAACTATGGTCAAGATTACAGTTACGACAGTAGCGTCTACCAGATGATGGAAGCCGAACGCCAAAAAGCAAGCCCCAACGCCATGTACCAATATGAGCAAAGTATGCAAGGCTCGCTGTTTGCGATGTATCCAACTTATTGGAAATTGGATTACAACTTATCTAGCCAAGACCCCAGCACCATTAATGCCTTTGTACGTCAATATCCCAGTACTGTCATGGGCGAAAAGCTCGCTGCTGACTACGCCGAAGCCAAGGCTCGTCAAGGCGACTATGCCAGTGTACGTGCGGTAGCAGGCTCGATTGAGAACCCTGATGATTCAGAGGCGTGTGCATTGGGGCTTGGGTTTAACCAAGTGAGCGACCCCAGAGTGCTGGCTCAAAAGTCTGTTTGGCTAGATACCAACGTCAAGCAGTCACTGTGCCACAAATTTGGCAGTGAAATGGTTTATCACAACCAAATCACTCGCACTGACAAGCATGAGCGTCTCATTCGCATGATGCGAATTGACAAACGCCAATATTCGTCCAAAGACACTCCAATGGACAAAACAAACGACATTGTTACGCTGGCTCGTTCGTTGGGCTTGCCGATTGATTATGGTACCATTAGTAGCATCAGAAGCAATCCCAACGGCTTTTTTGGTCAGTTTGCCAGTCAAGGTTACAGCGATACCAACCAATATCTGTACGTTTATGCCATTAGTCTGCTTGCCCAAAACTCGTACTGGTCAGCCATTCAGCAGTTAGAATACGATTTACGTGCCAATGGCAACAAACTTTCTGACATGGCTCGCCGTTATGCCTATCGCTCAATTGCTGTCAAACGCATGAACATGAATACTGATGATGGATTTAGCATGGATGCGGTGAATTGGTTTAGAAACAGTTTGGGTGAGCCGTTTAACTTTGAAGAAGCCGAAGATTACGCCCAAGCAAGTATTTATTTTAGTCAATGGGCGGACGTGGTGCAGGCGGTGCGTGCCATGCCACAGGCAAACGCCAACGAAAAACAATGGCAATACTGGCTAGCTCGTGGTTTGGAACAAACAGGCAAACAAGGTGAGGCTCGTCAGATTTATGCCAATATCGCCAATGGTCTTGGTTATTATAGCTTGCTTGCTCGGGACAGATTGGGTCAGGCATTGACTTTAAATGATTTGGGTGGTGGCATGCCTGATGTCAGCCGTGATGCTCACCGTGTCATGCAAGACCAGCACTTTGCACGAGCAATATTACTCATACAAAACAACGCCAGCTACGACAGTATTGGACGTGAATGGAACTGGGCAGTACGTGAAGCGGTCAAAAAAGGCGACACAGGATTACTGCTCGCCGCTGCCAAAAAAGCTCATGACTTGGGCGTATATCATCGCAGTATCTATGCGATGGATTATGCCAATGAACGCAATCCCAACATCAGAGCAGGGGCATTAAGCCACCCTATGCCATATCGTGATGCCTTTGTCCGTTATGCTCATAATGCAGGCATTGACCCTGCATGGGCGTTGGGCATCGCTCACAAAGAGAGCCGTTTTCAGCCCAATGCACGCTCTCACGTTGGGGCAGGCGGACTCATGCAAATCATGCCAAACACCGCCAAAGTCATCGCACGTGACATGGGCGAGAGCTTGGGAAGTATGAGCAATGCTGACACCAACATTCGTTACGGAACGTGGTATCTATCAATGAAAGCTCGTGATTTCAATGGGCAACTTGCTCCTGCCACCGCAGGTTATAACGCAGGTACAACCCCCGCTCGCAAATGGTTGCCCAAACACGGCTCAATGGCAGGCGACCAATATGTTGAGGCGATTCCCTATTTTGAGACCAGAGACTATGTCAAACAAGTAATGACCAACGCCACTATTTATGGTGTACTACTAGGCAACTATACGCCGATTTCCCAAAGAATGGGGACGGTATCACCGTCTTGGTGATTGGTAAAAAAACCGCTCATGATGGGGCGGTTTTCTTGTACAAGTACGGCTAAATCACCCAAGTTTTTAAAAGTAAATCTTATGAAAATTAAACTTTTTATCCTATCTCTTGGTCTAGTGGGAACAATGGCATATGCCAACACTTGTGCAGAGATTTATCACATTGACCCACAATCTGCCATTGGTATTTGTCAAAAAGAATTAACGCAAAATCCTGATAATGCTCAACTACAATTTTATTTAGGGTTTGCTTATCATGCAACACAGGATTATCAAAAATCCTTTGAATGGTTTACCAAATCTGCCAACTTAGGTGAGATGCACGCTCAAAATAATCTTGGTATGATGTATCGTCATGGAGAAGGTGTTGCCCAAGATTATGGCAAAGCCTATGAATTATTTACCAAATCTGCCAAGCAGGGTTTTGATGGGGCTGAGTATAATCTAGGTACGATGTATTATTTTGGAAGGGGTGTTAAACAAGATGAGGCTCGTGCCTTTGAATGGTTTGGTAAATCTGCCAATCAAGGGGTTGCTGATGCTCAATTTGCTCTTGGAATGATGTATTATTTAAAACAAGATTATACCAATGCATTAGAATGGTTTGGTAAATCGGCTGAACAAGAAGTTGCCCATGCTCAAACTCATCTTGCTATGATGTATGATAACGGATATGGCGCACCTAAAAACCCAGATACTGCTAAATATTGGTTTGCCAGAGCTTGCGACAATGGTTATGACGTAGCTTGCTATTATCTTTAATCAATTTAAGTTATCAATAGATGGATTTTATGTCATATTTTTAAACATAAATTTGTCAAAATAACCCCACCGCCACAAATCCATGATTGGTGGTGAACGGTGGGGCGATGACGTTGGTAAATTTGCAAAAACAGACGGTGATTTGTCCCAAAAACCCTTTGCAAGCACCCCAAAAAATATGCTACACTAGGATGATTTTGCAGATTTTAAATGGTTTTTAATCGCAAAATTACCCCCATTTATTATTTAAGGATAAGATTATGAGCAAACAACCTGTTCGTGTTGCGGTAACTGGTGCCGCAGGTCAAATCGGTTACAGCCTACTGTTCCGTATCGCATCTGGCGAAATGCTTGGCAAAGACCAACCTGTGATTTTACAACTACTAGAAGTGCCTGTGGAAAAAGCACAACAAGCCCTGCAAGGCGTAATCATGGAGCTTGATGACTGTGCATTCCCATTGCTTGTTGATGTTATTGGCACAGATGACCCAAATGTAGCATTCAAAGATGCTGATTATGTCCTGCTAGTGGGTGCAAGACCTCGTGGACCAGGCATGGAGCGTGCTGACTTACTCCAAGAAAACGCCAAAATTTTCACCGCACAAGGCAAAGCATTAAATGACGTGGCAAGCCGTGATGTTAAAGTTCTAGTAGTCGGCAACCCTGCCAACACCAATGCCTACATTGCCATGAAGTCCGCCCCAGACCTACCTGCCAAGAACTTCACCGCCATGCTACGCCTAGACCACAACCGTGCCTTGACCCAAGTGGCTAAGAAAACTGGCAAAGAAGTCAAAGACATCAAAAAACTCACCGTTTGGGGTAACCACAGCCCAACCATGTATGCTGACTACCGTTTTGCTACCATAGGTGGCGAGTCTGTCAAAGACATGATTAACGACCAAGAATGGAACGCCAATGTATTCCTGCCAACCGTTGGTAAACGTGGCGCTGCTATCATTGAGGCTCGTGGTTTGTCTTCTGCTGCTTCTGCTGCCAACGCTGCCATTGACCATATGCGTGATTGGGCATTGGGTACAAATGGTGAGTGGGTAACTATGGGCATTCCATCAGATGGCTCTTATGGTATCCCAGAAGGCGTGATGTTTGGTTTCCCTGTAACCTGCGAAAACGGTGAGTACAAAATCGTTCAAGGCTTAGAAATTGACGAATTTAGCCAAGAACGCATTAACATCACCCTAAAAGAGCTGACCGATGAGCGTGATGCGATTAGTCATTTGCTATAATCAGCTTTAATAAAAATAACGCTCCTAGATACTTTTAAGGGGCGTTATTTTTTGTGCGTTATTAAAAAATTAAGCACAAAAAACCCATTTAGAATGCCAATCACCCCAAAAACCACACACACCAAAATCTTGACAATGTTACCCACCCTGCTACAATGACCTTGTTATCCACAACTCATAAAGCATAATGATGAAAACAACACATATTTTTACCCTAATTGGGGCAATATTATTGATTTTTATGGGATTTTTATTAGGCAAAAACACTGGCAAATCCCAAATCGCCTCCCAAACTTCCCAAGCCACCCAAAACACTAACAACACCAAGCCCATCACCATGACCATTCAAGCTACCACACCCAAGGTCATGACGATTGATGAAAATATCATGGCAAATGGCATAATACATGCCAAAGATGTCGCCGAAGTTTCTGCCAAATTCACAGGAGCGACCATTGAGCAGGTGCTTGTGGAAGTAGGCGACACCGTCAAGGCAGGGCAAGTTTTGGCAACACTTGACAACCAAACCGCCAAAGAAAATGTCGCACAAGCCATTGCTGACTACGAACAGGCGGTGGCAAGCCATGAACAGGCAGTGGCAGATTTGGCAAGGGTTGAGCCACTTCTTAAACTAGATGCAATCAGCCATCAGCAAGTGGACACTTATCGCACCGCCGTCAAACAAACCCAAGCCACCCAAAAGGCAAGCCTTGCTCGCCTAAATACCGCCAAAAACAACCTAAACAACACCCAAATCATCTCGCCCATATCAGGCGTGATAAGTACAAAAAACGCCCAAGTAGGCATGGCGGTAGGTGGCACATCTCTTTTTAGTATCATTAAAGGTGGCAAGCTAGAATGGCAAGCCACACTCTCGCCTGCTGATGCTCAAAAAATTCACGTTGGACAAACCGCCGAAGTGATGGTCAATGACGAAATCATTCAAGGCAAAGTTACTCATTTATCACCCACCGCCAATAGTGGGCGTGAGATTATTGTACATGTTGCCACCCCGCCCCACCCTATGCTAAAAGCTGGTATGTATCAACGTGGCAAATTTGTGTTTGGCAACACCACGCATCATGCCATACCCAGCAGTGCAATAATCAACACAGACGGCTATGATTATGTATGGACACTTAATCCTTACCAAAACCAAGACAAGCCAAGCGACAAACCCATTTACCAAACCACTCGCACACGCGTTCACCTCATCGCTCACAACCAAGACCAAGTCGCTACCGATTTGCCACTTGATACCCTCATCGTAGCCAATGGCGTCAGTTTTTTAAATGAAGGTGATTTGGTGCACATCGTCATGGCAGATACTGTGGGGGCAAAATGAATTTTTCAGCATATTCTATCAAAAACCCACTGGTGGCAATTTTAATTTTTACCCTATTGATGCTTGGGGGCATTATTGGCTTTAAAAGCATGAAGGTTCAACAATTTCCTGACATTGATGTTCCTGCTGTCATCGTAACCATACCTTATACAGGGGCAAGTCCTGCTCAACTTGAAACGGATGTCGCCAAAAAAATAGAAAACAAACTCACCACCATTTCGGGAGTCAAGCACATTCGTTCCACCCTACAAACGGGTGTAGCAACCATTCATACCGAATTTAAATTGGAAAAAGATTTAAACGAAGCCTTAGATGATGTCCGTTCTGCCCTAGATGAAATCCAAAACGATTTGCCAGCCAGTAGCGAAACACCCATCATTACCAAGGTCTCTACCGCAGGATTTCCTGTTGTGAGTTATTCGGTAGCAAGTGATGTGATGAGCGAAGCGGAGCTGTCATGGTTTGTTGATGATACTTTAAATAAACGCCTATCCAACATTACAGGTGTCGGCACGATGAATCGCATCGGTGGCATAGAACGCCAAATTATTGTTGCCCCAGATTTGGACAAATTAAATGGTTGGCAAATGCCCATCAGTAATCTATCAAACCAAATCAGTACCTCGCAACTAGATGCCACAGGTGGCATGGCAAAGATTGGCGGTGGCATACAAACCATCAGGGTATTAGGTTCTGCCAAAAGCCTATCAGAACTTGCCCAAATCCAAGTCATCACCCCAGCAGGAGGCGTACCACTTGGGCAACTTGCCAACATCACAGACGCCCATGCTGACATCAGTAGCGTAGCAAAATTAGACAACAAAACAGTGGTGGCAATCAATTTTACTCGCTCTCGTGGAGCAAGCGAAGTGGATATGGTAAAAGGCATTGACAAAGAGCTTGCCAAACTTAGCCAACAAATGCCCCACATTCACATTCAAAAAATCTACGACAATGCCAAACCTGTCGCCGAAGATTACAAAGCCAGTATGCAAATGCTCATTGAAGGTTGTATTTTGGCGGTTATTGTGGTACTCATTTTTTTAAAAGATTGGCGAGCAACTGTGGTAACGGCAGCAGCGTTACCCCTATCCATCATACCCACTTTTTTAGCCATGCATTTGTTTGATTTTAGCTTAAACATCATCTCATTGCTTGCTTTATCACTGGTCATTGGGGTGCTTGTTGATGATGCCATCGTAGAAGTAGAAAACATCATGCGACATCTGCACATGGGCAAAACCCCCTATGAATCGGCGATGGAAGCTGCCGATGAAATCGGACTTGCGGTGATAGCCACGACATTTACACTAATTGCTGTATTTTTACCAACTGCTTTTATGAGTGGTGTGGTGGGTCAGTTCTTTCAGCAGTTTGGTTGGACGGCAGCAATCTCAGTATTCATTTCTCTACTTGTGGCTCGTTTGGTAACACCCATGATGGCAGCTTATATTTTAAAACCCCAAAAAGTCCACGCCAAGCCCACAAGCCAAATCATGAATGTCTATCTTGACATCATCAAATGGGTATTAAAAAATCGCTTCATCACCATGGTGGCGACCATTTTATTGTTTGTTGGTTCATTGTCATTGGTGGGGCTTTTGTCAGGTTCATTCGTACCACCTGATGATAGCGACCAAACCCAAGTTACCCTAGAACTTACACCAGACTCTGTACTAAAAGATACCGTTGCCATTGCCGACATGACAGCCAGCAGTATTAGTGCCATTGAGGGCGTACAATCAGTTTTTGTGTCAGTAGGGGCAACCACAGGTGGCACAGACAGTCGTAATGCGTCCGCAAGTTCAGAAAACAACGCCACCTTGAACATCGTGCTTGCTCCACGTGGTGAGCGTCCTAGCAAAGTCAAGATAGAACAAGCCATCACAAAGACTCTTAAAGACATTCCATCAGCACGTTTTACAGTAGGTATCAGTGCAGGAGGTGATACAGGATATGGCTTTTCACTACGTTCGGACAACGCCAAACTTCTTGAACAGACTGCCGAAAATGTCATTAGTCAAATTCGCACCCTACCTATGGTATCGTCAGTCAGTAGTAACAAACCTTTGCCCAAGCCCGAACTTACTGTCATACCAGACCCCATGCGTATGGCAGATAAGGGTGTAACAACCCAAGCCATTGCCGATACTCTGCGTATCGCCACTAAGGGTGATTATGACAGAATGTTATCAAAACTAAACCTAGACACACGCCAAATCCCTGTTGTGGTGCGACTGTCTGATGAGGTGCGTGCCGACCTAAACTCCTTATCTACCTTATATGTGCCAAGCAATACAGGCAACGCTGTTAAACTCTCTGAGGTAGCAATCATTAAATTTAGCACAGGCGATGCCCAAATCCGCCGTCTTGATCGTGAGCGTAGCATCAAAATCACCGTCCAATCCTCTGACGAGCTTGGCGAAGTCATTAAAGCCGTCAAATCCCTGCCTGCCATAACGAACCTGCCAGAGGGTATTAGCGTGATGGACGAAGGGCAAGCCGATAGTATGGCGGAGTTATTTACAGGCTTTGTGATTGCTATGGGGGTTGGGATATTTTGTATTTTTGGGATATTGGTCTTGTTATTTCACAAGATTTTACAACCCTTTACAATCCTCATGGCACTACCATTGTCTATTGGCGGAGCATTGATAGGTCTTGTCATAACAGGGTCTAGCCTATCTATTTCGTCCATGATTGGCTTTATCATGCTCATGGGTATCGCCACCAAAAACTCCATTCTCCTTGTGGATTATGCCATCATCGCTGAACAAGATGGTAAAAATCGTGTGGAGGCGATTTTGGACGCTTGCTCCAAACGTGCCAGACCAATCATCATGACTACGATAGCAATGGGGGCAGGTATGCTACCGCTTGTCTTTGGGTGGGGTGGTGCTGACCCAACTTTTCGCCGTCCAATGGCGGTGGCGGTGTTGGGCGGTCTTATTACATCCACCTTTTTAAGCCTCGTGGTCATTCCTGTGGTTTATACACTCATGGACGATGTGGGCGTTTGGCTTAAAAAGTTAAAAACCCACTAACACCAAAAAAAACCACATCAAAAAGGTGTGGTTTTTTATTTGCCAAACTTGCCAAGACAAGTGCATGCCTAACAAACAGGTATTTTTGCAAAAATTCAACTCTTGATTTTTGACCTCTGCTTTTTGAAATATTTTTAGGGTATGCCTATCTTTTGTATTTACAATTAAAAATGAGATAAATCGCACGTTTTTCTAGCAAAAAAAAACGCAGACCGTGAGTTTTTTATCAGACCAGTTTTTGACAAAAAACACCCAACCACTTAATCTCTTAATTCTAAGACCATCTTTAATTTTATAAGATTAAGTGGTCGGGTAGCCATTTTCAACCTAAAACGCGATATTTTTATTTCTAACTGATTGATAAATATAAATAGTGTTATAAAGGTAGTTATACCCTATAAAAAATTTCTTTAAAAACCCTTTGCAAAATTGAGTCAATCGGTGTATAAATACAAACTTGCCCAACTTACTTTATAAGGATTGTTCATGACCCTATCTCTTGACAAACACAAAATCCGCTTTTTGCTCCTAGAAGGCGTACATGATAACGCCCTAAAAGTTCTCAATGAAGCAGGCTACACCAACATAGAATCCATCAAATCCGCCCTTGATGAAGAGGAGTTGATTGAAAAAATCAAAGACGCCCACTTTATCGGCATTCGCTCACGCACTCAACTTACTCGCAAAGTACTAGAATCCGCCGAAAAACTGATTGCCATTGGCTGTTTTTGTATTGGCACAAACCAAGTGGATTTGGATGCAGCCTTAGAGCTTGGCATTCCTGTGTTCAATGCCCCCTACTCAAACACTCGCTCCGTTGCTGAGCTTGTCCTTGCCGAAACCATCATGCTCATGCGTGGCATTCCAGAAAAAAATGCAGTCGTCCATCGTGGTGGCTGGAACAAATCTGCCAAAGACAGTTATGAAGTGCGTGGCAAGACACTAGGCATCGTAGGTTATGGTTCTATCGGCTCGCAGTTGTCTGTACTTGCCGAAAGTTTGGGCATGAAGGTGATTTATCATGACGTTGTTACCAAGCTACCACTAGGCAACGCTGTACAAGTCGGTAGCCTTGATGAACTTTTGGAAAAAGCAGATGTTGTTACATTGCACGTGCCTGATTTGCCAAATACTCGTGGCATGATGACCAAAGCCCAATTTGACAAAATGAAAGACGGCTCATTTTTTATCAATGCTGCTCGTGGAGGCTGTGTCAATATTGATGACCTAGCGTCCGCCCTAAAAAATGGCAAACTCTTGGGGGCAGCCATTGACGTATTCCCCAAAGAACCAAAATCAGCAGACGAAGAATTTATCTCACCACTGCGTGCTTTTGACAACGTCATATTGACCCCCCATGTGGGCGGTTCAACCCAAGAAGCCCAAGCAAACATCGGGCTTGAAGTTGCCGAAAAATTCGTTCGTTATTCTGACCAAGGCGACACCACAAGCTCGGTCAACTTCCCCAACGTCTGCATTCCATTTGCTGACAACACCCATCGTCTGCTCCACATTCACAAAAACGTCCCTGGTGTGCTGTCTCAGGTGAATGCCTCATTTGCCGATGCTGGCATCAACATTGTCGCCCAATCCATGATGACACGTGGCGATGTTGGTTATCTCATCATGGACGTGGACGATTCGGATTCTACCAAAGCACTTGCACGCCTGCGTGCCATTGCCGAAACCATCAAGGTGCGTGTGCTGTTCTAACCCTATTTTTTAAACATCAAAGCCGCTTTTTATTTAGGCGGTTTTGATTTTGTGATAGAATATATCTGCTGTTTTATTTGGAAAAAATATCATGACTCAACATTTTGATTATATTAGCATAGGTGGCGGTAGTGGTGGCATCGCCTCCGCCAATCGTGCCGCCATGTATGGTAAAAAGGTTGCCATCATTGAAGCTCGCCACATCGGTGGTACATGTGTCAATGTTGGCTGTGTTCCCAAAAAAGTACTTTGGTATGGTGCAAATATGGCAACCGCCATTCATGCCTACGCCCCTGATTATGGTTTTGAACTTGATTTTAAAAAGTTTAATTTTGCCAAATTGGTTGAAAATCGCACCGCCTACATCAGTCGTATCCACGCCTCTTATCAACGTGGATTTGACAAAAATGGCGTAACACTCATCAATGGTTTTGCCAAATTTGTGAACAACAAAACCATTGAGGTTACCCACGAAGACGGCACAACACAAACCATCACCGCTGACCACATCACCATCGCCACAGGGGGTCGTCCAAGCCGTCCAAACATCGAGGGGGCAGAGCACGGCATTGATTCGGACGGATTTTTTGATTTGACCACATTGCCAAAATCGGTTGCCATCGTAGGTGGTGGTTACATCGGCGTTGAGATTGCAGGCGTGATGAATGCTTTTGGTGTACAGACACATTTGTGCGTACGTAGTGGCATTTTGAAAAATTTTGACAAAGACATTGTTGATACACTCCAAGACATCATGACAAAGGACGGTATCACTTTTCACACTGGTGTCAATCCAGTCAAAATCACCAAAAATGACAATGAACTGACCATCTATTTTGACAACGGTCAAACACTAAATACAGAATGCTTGATTTGGGCGACAGGGCGAGTGCCTGCTACTGATGTGATTGATTTGCACAAAGCAGGCGTGGCAGTGAACACCAAAGGGCAAATCATCGTAGATAAATTCCAAAACACCAATGTAGAGGGTATTTATGCGGTGGGCGATATTATTGAACATGGCATTGAGTTAACCCCTGTGGCGGTGGCAAGTGGTCGCAGACTCGCCGAGCGACTATTCAACAACAAACCCAACGAACATTTGGATTATACACTTGTACCAACAGTTATTTTTAGTCACCCGCCCATTGGCACGATTGGCATGAGCGAACAAAGTGCCATTGATGAATTTGGGGCTGACAACGTCAAAGTTTATCGGTCAAGTTTTACCCCCATGTATTCTGCCATCACTGCCCATCGTGAACCATGCCTGATGAAGCTTATCTGCGTAGGCGATGACCAAAAGGTGGTCGGACTACATGGTGTGGGCTTTGGCGTTGATGAGATGATTCAGGGTTTTGCCGTTGCCATCAAGATGGGGGCAACCAAAAGAGACTTTGATGACACCGTTGCCATTCACCCGACAGGAAGTGAAGAGTTTGTAACGATGAGATAAAAATAAAATAGGAATAATTGTAAAAGATTATTCCTATTTTTTAAGGAAAAATACAATGTTTAATCAAATTAAAAGTCGTTTATTGGCAAAAATAACGGTATTTATGTTTGCAAGTTTATATGGCTGTATTTCATTTGCTAATCCAGCTTATAAAGTAATGGGCTATGACGATGGGAGCGACCACGAAATACAAATTAAAGCCGAACAAGGCGATAAAGATGCCCAAGCCTTTTTATGCGACATAACTCATCAAATGCAAAAACATCACGATATGAGTGAAGCCAGAATTTATTGGTGTGAAAACTCTGCCGAACAAGGCATCGCTAAGTCTCAATATTTAATGGGCGAATTTTATCATCAAGGCAATGGCGTGGAGCAGGATTTTGAAAAAGCTCGTTATTGGCTTGAAAAATCCGCCAATCAAGGTTATGATTATGCTCAACTTAATTTGGGTGTTATTTATTATCAAGGTGATGGCGTACCTGTGGATTATGAAAAAGCAGTATATTGGTATCAAAAATCTGCCGAACAAAATAACCCAACCGCTCAATTATATTTAGGTAATCGTTATTTAAAGGGGCAAGGTGTTACTCAAAGCGACAAACAGGCAAAATACTGGTATCAAAAAGCGTGTGAAAACAAATCAGAAACTGCTTGCAATTATTTAAAACATTTTTAATTATTTATCAAAAAATAATTGTTTGGTGCTAATGATATTGTATTGAAAATTTTAATACCAAAGGGTGCGTAGTACGCACCTACGGCTTATATTTTTTAATTTTAACAAACAAATCACATTCATCACAATAAGGACTCCCCATGCCCAACCTATTTGCCATTTTTCTGACCTCATTACTCGCCTTGTCTTTATCCGCTTGTAAAACAGAACAAATCCAAGAGCAATTAGAACAGCGATTAAAATCCGAAGGACACATCGCCCCCACCTTTGCCGAGCTTAATTTAGACTTACCCACCCTACCCAATGAGCTTGCGGGCATAACCGCCCAAACGTACGTTAACCCCATTGCCTACACCGCCAAAGCGGGCAAAACCTATTATTACGACAAAGACGGCAACCTTACAGACAAATCTACCCCAGACGGCTATTATCGCAAAATATTAGGCACAACAGCTGACGGTCGCACGGTTGTCCAAGATTTCTACACCAATCACGCTCCGCAAATTGCTCCCGTCATTCTCAAACAAGGGGCGGACGAAAGCAGTTTTGAAGATGATGTCATTGACAGTGATATTATTTGGTTTGATGAAAATGGCAATATCATGGAAATGATGAATACTTCGTATTGGTACACTGCTTTTACCAATGGCAAACCGTCCGTTTACTCACAAGCAATCACCGACACCACCACCTTCGTCATCAATTACCCAAACAGCCAAACCGTCATGGCTTATTTGAAAATTACCAATACCACACCCAAAGAAATCACTCACATCTATTTTTATGAAAATGCCAATGCCATGTTTAAAGTGGTTAAAGATGATAAAGATAATGTATCAGAAGTATTGGCGTGGGACGAAACTGGCAAAAGTGTCAAACCCAAAAAATTCGCCGAAGGTAAAAAAGAAAAGTTGGAAAATATGGATAAAATAGTCAAAGAAACATTGTCATCGTTATATATTTAATTAAACTCCAAATACACCACAATTAGTTTTTTTCGTTCGTGGTGAGCTTGTCAAACCCAACAAAAAAAAACCGTTCCACCCTTCGACTTGACTTAAGGACGAACGGTTTTTTGTGTGGTTCTGATATGAATTAAGTACATCTTTGAAATTGATAAACATCAATCGGCACCTTATAAGGCTCGCCTGCGATTTCTTGGACAAGTTTTGGTACAAGATAACCCGACAGCTTTTCTAAGAGTTGCCAATAAATCTCTATCGCCCTCTCTATGGGCAAATCAAAATGAGCCGACCCCGCCACTTTATCCAAAATATGCAAATAATAAGGTATCACCCCAATATCAAACAGACGATGGCTTAATTGGCATAGCGTTTCTACATCATCATTGACACCTTTTAATAAAACCGATTGGTTTAATAATACCACACCGCTATTTTTTAACTGTTGGCATTTTTTAGCCAATACATCATCTATTTCATTGGCATGATTGATATGAAGTACCATGACAATGTTTTTTGGACAATCAGCCAATATCGCCAGTAATTCATCATCAATCCGACTTGGTAAAATGGCAGGCATTCTGGTATGAATACGAATGGTTTTAATATGGTGAATGTTGGATAATGACAAAATCCATTCATTAAAACGGCGATTGTTAATATTTAAAGGATCGCCACCACTTAACAACACTTCATTAATATTTTTATCATTGCTGATATAATCACAGATTTGGCGTACATCTTCACCATTTGGCAAATTTGCCCCATAATCAAAATGCTGACGAAAACAATAACGACAATGCACCGCACACGCACCTGTTACGGTAATCAAGGCTCGGCTTTGGTATTTATGAATCAACCCCTTAATCGGATTGTGGTTATTTTCATCAAGTGGGTCAGTAGTATAACCTGCCACAGGCAAGGTTTCGGCAATGTCAGGCAACACTTGCAATAAAAGTGGGTCATTTGGGTCGCCTTTTTTCATTTTAGCGATAAAGGCATGAGGCACTCTTAGAGGGAATTTTTTGGGAGCGTGGTATTGGCTAGGTAAGGGCAAATCCAAAAGTTCATACAATGTAGCTACATCACCAACAGCAGAAGCAAGCTCTTTTTGCCAGTTGGGAGAATTAAAAAAAATATCGGTCATTTTTGACAAAGTTTGGTAATATTGGTTATAATAAACGGTTAGGTGTGTCATTATAACGCATTTTTTCATTTTCTTTTACAATTTAAAGGTAAATTTCATGGCAAGTTTTTCAACCAATGAATTTAAAGCTGGCTTAAAAGTTATGCTTGACGGCAACCCCTGCTCTATCCTAGAAAACGAATATGTCAAACCTGGTAAAGGTCAAGCCTTTAACCGTGTCAAACTAAGAAACCTAAAAACAGGTAAGGTTCTAGAACAAACTTTCAAATCAGGCGATACCTTAGAGGGTGCGGACGTGGTAGATAGCGAAATGAACTATCTATACAATGATGGTGAATACTGGCATTTTATGCACCCTGAAACTTTTGAACAACTTCAAGCCGACAAAAACGCCATGGGCGACTCTGCCCAGTGGCTAAAAGAAAACTCAAACGCCCTTTGCACCATCACCCTATTTAACGGTGCTCCACTTTCGGTAACTGCTCCTAATTTTGTAGAGCTTGAAATCATTGAGACAGACCCAGGCGTACGTGGTGATACTTCTGGCGGTGGCGGTAAACCTGCCAAACTAGAAACAGGTGCGGTGGTACGTGTGCCATTATTTGTTCAACAAAACGAAATCGTCAAGGTAGACACTCGTACTGGTGAATATTTGGGTCGTGTGTAAGGCAAATTTTACACCACATCTCACAAAGCAACCTGTTTGGGTTGCTTTTTTAATGTTCCGATAAAAAAACCCAATCTCAATGTTGAAGATTGGGGTGGAGAAAGATTAGCAGTGATTATAACACACATTTACCAAAATACAAATGATAGTTATTTTTGTTTATTCATTTTTATGCAAAAACACGCTTTCCACTCTCCCAACCAACGTTTGATTGATAAAAGGCGTATTTTTGCCCATTGACAATAGGGTTTTATCATTGACCGTCCATTGTTGTGTGGGGTCAATCAGTATCGCCCCACCTTTTTGATGGTAAATCATTTCAATGCCTGCGATTTTGGCAGGATTGATACAAATCTTTTGGATCAGTTGTTCGTGTGTCAAAATACCGTCCGTAACAAGTTTCACTGCAAGGCTTGCAAAAGTATCAAAATTGCTAATGCCAGCCGTACTTTCGGCAAAGGGGGCAAGTTTGGCGGTCATTGATACAGGCTCGTGATGAGAACAAATCGCATCAATCGTCCCATCTTGCAAGCCCTCAATCAACGCCCTTTGGTCGGTCTGTGAACGCAGGGGCGGATAAACAAATGCCAAAGTATTGTAGCCATCTATCGCATCATCGGTCAGATGAAGCTGGTGCATTGCCACATCAGCCGTTACAGGCAAGCCCTTTTTCTTGGCGGTGCGAACCAGCTCCACCGATGATTTACAGCTAAGACAGCTAAAATGAGCCGATACGCCAGTCTCTTCTACAATGAGCAGTTGCTTGGCAAGGGCAACCGTCTCGGCAATCCACGGAATGCCAGCCAGACCGTGAAAACTTGCCACATAGCCATCGTGTGCCACACCGTTCTTTGATAGGCTTGGTTCATCAGGATAAAAAAACACTTTGACATCAAAGGTGTTGGCATACTCCAACGCTCGCAGTAGCACATCATCATTCCCAAAGCCTGCTCGCCCATTGGATACGGCGATAGTTTTGGGTTTTAGGCTGGCAAGATTGGCAAGTTTTTCGCCTTGTAGGTGTGCAGTCAATGCCCCAATGACCGACAAATGCACGCCATTTTTGCTTGCCTTGTGGCGAATGTCGTCAATCAAAGAGCCATTGTCAAGCGGTTGGCTTGTCGTTGGCGGTGTGCACACATACAAAAAGCCGTTTTGATAGGCTGATTTGCTTTCGCTGTCTATCGTAGCGTGCTCATTATTAGCAATCACAACGCACAAATCCACAAGGGGCGGAAGTAGCCATTTGCCGTCTGTGTTAATACCATTTAATTGGCTTTGGTTAAATTGCCAGTTGGGGGGAAGGAGGTTTTTCATAAAATTTCTCTTTTGCTTATGTTTTTTAAGATTAGTAGCCCTGACTTTCTAAAATCTTGTATTGTTCACAGGCATCTTGTTTGCCATTTTCACAGGATTTACCGAACCACTCTTTGGCTTTTATACGATTTTCAGCAACACCATCTCCATTTGCATACATACTTGCCAAATTAAATTGTGCTTTTGAATTGCCTTGCAGTGCTGATTTTTGGTATAATTCAAAAGCCTTATCCAAATCCTTCTTAACGCTTTCACCCCTTAAATACATTCCTGCAAGATTGTATTGGGCTTTTTCAAAGTCTTGTTGAGCGGATTTAGACCACCATTCTATTGCCTTATTATCATTTTTTTCTACACCACGACCATTTCTATACATATTTCCCAAATTAAACTGAGCC
Source organism: Moraxella oblonga NBRC 102422 (assembly GCF_001598275.1). Classification (GTDB taxonomy): domain Bacteria; phylum Pseudomonadota; class Gammaproteobacteria; order Pseudomonadales; family Moraxellaceae; genus Moraxella; species Moraxella oblonga. The sequence goes on along the minus strand of NZ_BCYQ01000012.1, from coordinate 49,601 downwards.
AACACAAAATTTTGGCTCGCTGATTTGGTATACCATTCTACCGCTTTGGCATCATCTTGGTGTACACCCAAACCGTTATCATACATCACACCAAGATTAAATTGAGATGTTGCAAACCCTTGATTTGCAAGTTTTTCCGTCCAATAAAATTCATTGATATAATCCTGTTGGTTATGATAATAATTCGCCAAATCTGCCCAAGCCTGCACATCGCCATTATTTGCCTTTTGAATTAACGCTTGCACATCATTAGCAAATACCGACACCGATAATAATAACCCTGCGGTTAATAACGAAAGTTTTTTAAACATAAATATTCTCTTATTTAAATGGTTTAAAATATGATTGCCAAATAGGGAGGAGGTTTTTTCATTTAAGTTTTCCTTTTAAAATTTATTTCAAAATAAATTGATTTAGTTATCATTAATACCCAAACGCTCATTGTGCCTTTTCTCAGCATCTCTTTCTGATTTTTGCACCACTAATATAGAAAGTGTTAAAGCAATGATACAAACAAATAATAATATAAACTTTTGCACAAAAAGAGCATAGACACCAATCAAAAAAGAAATCACAATCACAAACAATCCAACCACATACATCATACTACCCAAAAATCTAAAATCTCTGATACTTGGAGAGCTGATTTGTGGCTTGTTGTGCTTTTCGTCATATTCTGCTTTTTCTTCATCGTTCATCACTTCCAAATAATCGGCAAAATCACGAGAACCAAACCAAAATATAAAACACATTATAAATAATATCACAAAATAAGCAACAAGCCTTAGATTTTCTTGTTGGCGTACCCTTTTAAAATCGTATAATTGCCCATCAAAGCCATATAAAGCAAAAGGCTTAATGTCATTAACAATAATTTCATAAACTAAGTTACCATTTCTTGCTTTTGGTTGATAATAAATGGTGGCGGTTTTTCTTGCGTATTTGTAAACATCTTTACAATAGTCTTTGTCGTTTTCGGCACAATTTAATCTAACATCACTGATAGTCAGATAGTATCTATCAGGAGCTTTATAACCACCTACATAAGTATATTTTTCAGGAATAATGCCAGAAACTTGGCTTAACTCACTTTTATTTAATACAAAATCTTCTCTACCAAAAACCCCACCTTGCCATAACCCAAAGACAATCATACAAATTGGCATAACCATCACAAGAGCAAAGTGTTCATTTTCCAATTCCTTTTCATCTCTAACCTTTTCATCTCTTTGAGCAACATAAGCAAAGATAATTAATCTTAGTCCAAAAAATCCAGCAAGAAAAGCTTGATAAAAGCCAACGGTTATATAAATCAATAATGCACAAACAGGCACACAAACCAGCATTATTATAAAGAAAATTTGTGGCTTTTGGCTTGCTAAGTCATCTGACATTTAAGTGCCTTTGTGATATTTTTAACATAAATAGAGATTAATATTGCTCATTTAATGTTTAGGTTTTAAACGGTTCATAATATGCACTTTACACCCAATTAATTCAAACTATTATCATTCATACCCTTCCAATTCTTCAATTAAATGGCGAGAGATTAAAAAGAAATATAAAGATGAAATTAACACCAACATTACAAAAAATATTAATTCATTTCTATGCTTTTTACGCTTATCTTGAAATTTTTTCAGTTGGCTATCAAAATTATAAACTGCAATATCTACTTTATCGTGCACAACAATTTCATAAACCAAATTATCGTCATTATAAAGTATTGGCTGATAATATATTGTGGCATTTTTTCCGCTATATTGATAGATTTTTTCACAATCATCATTAATCGTTTCAGCACAATGAAACCTAGCATCGCCAATTCTTAAAAAAACACGATTTTTACCTTTAATAGCAGTTTTAACGGAAGCACCGTTTGGTACAATACCAGAAATTTCAAACAATTCACTTTTATTTGATACTAATTTATGTATTTTTACTTTATCCTCAATAGCAGATATAAATATACCCATAATAATTGCAACAATTGGTATAATAATAATCGCATTTTCCCACCTTTCTTTTATATCTTTACTATCCAACACCGTTTCAATATGAAATAGTAAAGCGTGAAAAAATATATAAATATTAAGAACAAGTATGGCAATAAAAATATCCTTAAAACCAGAGACGAAAAAGACCGCCAATAAAGAAGTAATAGAATAAAATAAAAACAATATTATAAATTGTTCGGAAGTTGGTTTGATAAAAATATTAAAAATACCCATAAATTTTATTTCAAAATTAAGTTTTTGTAAATCTCATCAATACCTATTTTTAAATCAATACTTTTAAAATAAATCTCACCCGTTTCAAAAATTTGGGCTTGCCAATCATTTTCACGGCGATATAGGGTAATTTGTTTAAAAGATTGTTCAACGGTGGCATACTCTTGCACCGTTGCCAATTGGGCATATTCCCAAAGTTTTTTGGTTTTGTCCAAAAAGGCGGTGGATTTTGATAAAATTTCAATGATTAAAATTGGCTTATTAGCCATATATTCATCATCACCGCAATCCACCACAATATCAGGATAAAAATAATTACTTTCTACTTTTACTTTTAAATCGCTGATATAAGGTTGGCAAGGATTATTGATTAAATGTGTTTGTAATTTTGTACCAATATTCATTGCCAATTTATTGTGCGTACGGCTTGCCCCTGCTTGGGCATAAATAGAACCATCAATCAATTCATATTTTTCATTGGGCAATTTATCATAATAAGACAAATAATCTTGTTCGCTTATTTGAGCGATTTTTTCTAAGGCGGACATTTTATTTTCCTATCATTGGATTTTAGTATGCACAAAATGTACAACAACATCACTTATCATTTTTAATCTTATCATTACGGTTTAACCACTCATTTCTTAACCCTTTTTGAATGGTTAAACCGTCTTTTTTAAATTCTCTTTTGGTAATTGCATTATAAAATCATAAACTTCTGACATTATTTATCCTTATTTAACCAAACTCATATTGTTTTGGATTATTAATATCCGCCATTAGTTGTTTGGCTTTGTTTGCCACTTCTTGATTTTTATCAAATTGCAACATTTCAATCATAGATTTTTTATCATCAATATAATCCAAAATTGCAATATGCCAAAAATTTCTTTTGATAAGTTTTAATAATTTTAAAAATTCATCATTCAAATAACCATCAAATTCATCATCAAAGAGTTTGGTTTTTAATATTTCGTATTTTTGTAAGTCTTTTTTGGTAGCTTTAAATGCACAAAATTTATCCACTTGACTGTTGTAATTGCTGGCTTCAAAAAGCGTTTGAATACAATATAATACCGCCACTTTATTGGCGTTTTTTTCATTAAGCAATTCAAAACAAAACTTCAATCCCCACGGACTGATTTTATACAAAGTGGCTTGATGTTCCAAATGGTTGATAATATAGTGATAATCGTCATCATTGGCTGTGCCATTTAATACCGCCAAAAATTTTATACCCACTTCTTTGGCACTACTATGATAAGCCGTGCCAAATTTATGCCAAGCAAAGTTATCAATTACTGCATTTAATTTCATTTTCTCAAACTTCTTTGCCCTTCCATCGCCATTGCCATTACCGCCATTCTTACGGCAATGCCATTATTAACCTGCTTTAAAATTACCGACTGCTCACCGTCCGCCACCTCGGAGGCAATTTCCACGCCACGATTCATAGGGCCAGGGTGCATTACGATGGCGTCTTTGTCAGCCAAGTTTAATCGGTTTTGAGTAATGCCATACATCTTAAAATACTCAGCGGTGGACGGCAACAGAGGCGAACCAATGCGTTCATTTTGAATACGAAGTCCAATCAAAACATCAGCCCCTGCGATACCTTTTTCCATCTCATTAAACACCGACACGCCATAGCGTTCAATGCCTTTGGGGAGCAAGGTTTTGGGGGCGACCACCCGAATGTCTTTGACCCCCAAAGTCTGCAAAGCACAAATATCCGAGCGAGCCACACGGCTGTGCTTAACATCGCCAATAATGGCAACTTTTAATGCCTCAAAGGGCTTTTTGGCTTCCCTGTAAATGGTCAGCATATCAAGCATTGCTTGGGTGGGGTGGGCGTGCTGACCGTCGCCTGCATTGATAACCGCCACGCTTGGGCAGACCTTTTGTGCCATAAAGTGCATTGCCCCAGATGAATAATGACGAACGACAAACATATCTGCCGTCATCGCCTGCAAATTCCACAAAGTATCGGCAAGGCTTTCGCCCTTAGAGGTGGAGGATTTGGCAATGTCAAGGTTTAGCACATTTGCCCCAAGCCGTTTTTCGGCAACTTCAAAGGTGGTGCGAGTTCTGGTGGAATTTTCAAAAAACAAATTCATCACCGTACAACCGTCTAGTTCATTGGAATTTTTGATTTGACCGTTTGGCAAAAGATAGCCATTTGCCTTTTGGATAATTTGCATTAGCAAGTCTTTGGATAAGCCCTCAACGCTTAAAAAATGCTTTAATTGCCCATCATCGGTAAGCTGTGGGGCGGATTGGGAGGTGTGGAGTTTTTGGGTGAGGGTATGAGAGGCGTGCATTTTTTATCCTTTTTAGCTTTTAAAAAACAAATTAAGCCATTCTAGCAAATTTTTACACTTTTGGGAATGATGATGAGTTAATTTTTAACAAGGTTTTGATTATTTATAAAATTTATCTAGCCATTCAAAAACAAAATACCTCTAACATTTACCCCTCACTTTATGATAGAATAAAACAATTCATCATATGATTTAGGATAAATTATGACAACCCTTGCTCAATATCTAGAAACCCACACCACCCCAGAGCTTGCCAGTACGATGACCACCCTTGCCACCGCCAGCGTGGCGATTAGCCATCTTTTGGATAAGGGGGCTTTGGCAGGCATTCATGGCGAGGCAGGCGGTCAAAATGTGCAAGGCGAAGCCCAAAAAAAGCTGGACGTGATTTCTAACGATTTGCTCCTAAACGCCCTAATCCACAACCCCAACTGTGCAGGGGTGGCAAGTGAGGAGCTTGATGAGATTAGCCCTGCCAATGATGACGGCACGCTCCTAGTTACCTTTGACCCTCTGGACGGCTCGTCCAACATTGACATTAACATGACTGTTGGCACGATTTTTTCTATTTTACCCTATCATAATCAAGGTCAAAAAGCGTGTGAGGCTGACTTTTTGCAAGCAGGCAAACACCAAGTGGGGGCAGGCTATTTTATCTATGGCACCTCCACCATGCTTGCCGTTACCTTTGGTAAAGGCGTTGCCATGTTTAGCTTTGACCCAATGACCCAAACCTATATCCTCATCAATGACAATGTGCGTATCAGTGAGCAAACTGCTGAATACGCCATCAACGCCTCCAACCGCCGTTATTGGCTACCTCCCATCGCCCAGTACATCGAGGAGCTAACACAAGGCGATACAGGCGTACGAAACAAAGACTACAACATGCGTTGGGTGGCGGCGATGATCGCCGATGTGCATCGTATCTTGATTCGTGGTGGGGTATTTATGTATCCTTTTGACACCAAAATTGCAGGTAAAGCAGGCAAACTGCGTCTGATGTACGAGGCCAACCCCATGAGCTTTGTCATTGAGCAAGCAGGTGGGGCAAGCACGGACGGCGTACAGCGTATCATGGAAATCACCCCCACCGACATTCATCAAAGAATCCCTGTGGTACTGGGGGCAAAAGAAGAGGTGGCGTATGTTAAGGCATTGCACGACAAGGCTGGGATTTTGGCAAATGGTGATAAAGCCTAACGCTATTTATAATCTCCCCACCATCAACGACTGGCAATATCAAATTGCACTCATTGCCAGTCGTTTAACTTTAAATTTGTTAGACCGAGATGAGATGATTGATTTTACCCATTATTTAATGAATAATGGCTATTATGATGATTTAATGCTGAATATTATTGATGATTGTGATTTTTTAACATTCAATGAATTATCAGAATTATTGTCAAAAACCCTAGAAAATCTTAATTTAATTACCCTTAATAAAGAACAAGCCAAATGTTTTTATACTTTTTCTTTAATTTATCCTTTGACAATTAGACCATTTAAACTATCATTTTATGCTCACCATTATTTTTCTGATAAAAATAGTGAAAATAAAATTTTGGACTTATATTCAATGCTTTTGCAAAATTATCACTATAATTATAATGCGATTGATAACATTGATAATTTCGTTAACCATGCTTATATTTTTGAAGAAAATATTGCCCTTAAAATGGACATTCACAAGCCAATTTTAGAGTTTTTAGATGAATGCGAACATTGGCTAAACACCAATCAAAACACCATCACCACAATCATTCAAAGAGCAAGTTTAATAAAATGATTATCACTTCCAAAGACAACCCCCTAATTAAAACCGCCCACGCCCTATTAACCGACCTAAAAAAATATAAGAAAATTTCTCACAATAGGCAAAGAAGTGATAAATTTTCATTGGAACGAGAAATACAGATGAACTAATTTTATGTGATTGATAAATCATCAATCAGCAAATACAATATCCAATAAACCAAAACCACCAAAATAGGAGTAATCTATGACCACCCAAACCCGCATTAACGAAATCCAAGCCATCTACAAAGAATGGCTTACCGTCCACGAAAAATTACAAATTGCCAAGCAAGATTTACAAAAAAGCGTAGCATTAATGAAAACGCTACAAGACTTTTATTTTAATGGCGAATGGCGTGATATTTATGAAAAAATTGAAAATGGCGAACAGTTTGACCTCACAACTGCTGGTGAATACAGCGTGATGAGCGAGGACACACTATGGAATGCCTTTACTGAACAAGAAAGTCTACTTTGGGAGCAACTTCGCTTTGCGGTCAAACATCTTGATAAAAACAAGGACGACCAAACAAACTAAACTATCCAAGCCATTCATCTACATCATGAATGGCTTACATTTTTAATTCTATGGATAAAAAATAACGATCAGACAGATTGAATAGTTTTTCTCGTGAATTTAATAAAATCTGTTCTGATTTATCAATTTCTTTTTTTAATACCTCTAATTTATCACCTTTCTTAATATTTTTAATAGAATTCTCTAAATGTGACACACCATGATTATATTCTCTTCTGACATCTAGTGCAAAAGGCGTATACAGATTTAGTTGGTTAAAATCTTGTTGAGTTTGTTTTAATATATTTAGTGTTTTTTGTACATCTTTTAATAATTCATCACGTGTTTTAATGTCTTCAATATGCCAAAAATTACGAATATAAAATCTTGAATCCAATTGGTGATTTTGAGTAATGCGGATTAATGCCTTTGTTTCAGACCGCTCAATACCAACATAACCAATCATCATAAAAGATAATGATAAAACCATCATCATTAATTTCTTAATTATTCTTTTCATATTTATCAATCCTTTGATAACGCTCAAATATAAAACCAATACCATTTTTATCATCATGTTGGGGTGCAGATTGCCACACCTTCTCAAAACTATCATCAATCCTTGGATAAAAAGCATCACCATCAATTGCCAAATCCACTCGTGTGATTTCAAGTACATCAGCAATCGCCAATGTTTGCTGGTAGATTTGCCCACCACCGATGATAAATAGTTGATTTTGATTCATCTTCTTAATATCAATACTTGCTTGCTCCATCGCCTCTTCAAGACTATGAGCCACTTTCACACCATCGGCACGCCAATTTTTATCAGAAGTAACCACCCAATTAATGCGATTGGGCAAGGGCTTCCCCATACTAAGAAAAGTTTTTTTACCCATCACCACCACCCCTCCTGTGGTTATGGATTTAAAATGCTTCAAATCCTCTGGAATGTGCCATGCCAAGGTATCATCTTTACCAATACAATGGTTTTGGTCAAAAGCAACCACATGCACAATCTTAATGGAATTGTTGAGCAATACAGGCTGTGTCATCATCATATCTCTAAAAATTTTGGTTATTATAACACACATTTATAAATAACTTTATATCAAAATAAATCCATGATAGAATATCGTATAATTTCAATTACTGGAAACACCAATGTTAAATTCCCTAATCAAAAAAGGCAAACAACAATTTTTTAAATACGCCAATCTTAATAACCCTATTGCCACCAAATTTTATATCAATACCTATTCGCCTTATGTGGGGGCAGGAGTTCGGGTTGATGAGATTGATTATGATAAGGGTATGATTAGGGTGTCAATGCCCTTAACTTGGCGAAATAAAAATATTGTCGGCACGCAATTTGGTGGTAGTCTATACAGTATGACCGACCCATTTTTTATGACATTGCTTATGCAAAAATTGGGGCAAGAATATATGGTTTGGGATAAATCGGCTCATATTGACTTTATTAAGGCAGGGACTTCTGATGTGTTTGCTACTTTTAATATTGATGATGATGAAGTTAATACCATCAAAGAACTCGCCAAAGATGGTAAAGCTGTATTTAGAGACTATGAAGTGGATATTGTTGATGTAAACAATGAAGTGATTGCAAAGGTAAAAAAGACCCTATATATTCGCCTAAGAGCATTTAGTAAATCGGCAAAGTTTGTTAGTCGGTTTTAATAGAGTTTAATCAAATGAGTAGGCATTTATCATTCGGTCAGGAATTACTCATCATTATGGCACTTACCGCAATCGCCATGATACTGCTATTATTACACAAGATAATACCTAATGTATTTTCAACACCAAGTTTGATTGGTATTGGGGTGATTGTCATCAATGCCGTGCTTGTTTTTATTCTATTTCTCATCTTCATATTTTATGCGTTTAAAAATGGCAACTTCACTCCTTCACCAAAAGATGTCCTAATTGCCCTTTTTGGTTCAGCTTTATTCTCCGTCATACCATCAATCATGATATTGGAAGTTTATACCGACCTTTTTGGTAAACATCATGCTCCCGTCATGGTAAAAATCACTGATGCCTATGTAAAAAAAGGTCGTGGTATAGTATACCGCCACATCATCACCCAAGAATTTGGCAATTGGACTGTGAGTCAAAAATTTTATGACCGTGTGAATATGGGTGATTTATTGGAAGTCCAACCCAAAGAAAGCATCTTTTTAACAACCGCCATTTATGAAAACGACATTAAAATCATTAAAAAATCCCAATAACTTAATGATTGGAATTTAAAAATATCACACCGCCACATCTGCCTTTATTCTTTCGTGCGATTGATAATTCACAATCTTAATATCATCAAATGTAAAGTCAAATAAATCTTTAACATCAGAATTTAATTGTAATTGACAAAGTGGCAAAGGCTCACGGCTTAATTGTAATTTGGCTTGTTCAAAATGGTTGTGATACAAATGCGTATCGCCCCCTGTCCAAATAAATTCGCCCACCTGCAAATCACACACTTGGGCAATCATATGAGTCAAAAGAGCATAGCTTGCAATATTAAACGGCACGCCCAAAAATACATCGGCACTTCTTTGATAAAGCTGGCAAGAAAGTTTATTATTCACCACAAAAAACTGAAACAGCGTATGACAAGGCGGTAGAGCCACCTGCCCTGCTTCAATCGGATTCCAGCCAGAGACAATCAGACGGCGAGAATTGGGATTGGTTTTGATTTCGTTAATGAGCCAAGACAGCTGGTCAAAGCCATCTTGTTGATAAGTGCCATCGCTATTTTTGCTCGCCCCAAAGTTTCGCCATTGATGACCATAGACCGCCCCCAAATCACCCTCGGCTCGTCCAAATCTGGCGGTTTGCTCAGCCGTTGCCCACTCGTCCCAAATGGTTACACCATTGTCTTGCAGGTATTTGACATTGGTATCGCCTTTGATAAACCACACAAGCTCATAAATAATGGATTTGAGATGCACTTTTTTGGTGGTCAGCAGGGGAAAACCGTCCGCCAAATTAAACCGCATTTGATAGCCAAAGACAGAGCGAGTGCCTGTGCCTGTACGGTCGCCTTTGTCATCGCCATTGTTTAGGATATGGGAGAGAAGTTCTAGATATTGTTTCATTTTATGCCTTTTTCTCTTAATTGTGTAAAAAATAATAAATTGCCATCCGCTCCAAAATCTTCTGTTTCAAAGCATATGGCTTCCAAGCTAACTAAAAATAAATTTTGTGATTTTTTGGGCTTTCTTATATCTAAGAAATTTAAACAAAGGTATTCGTAATTTTTATTACCTTTTTCTTTTGTAACCAAAAATTCACAATATCGCCAATACAGTTCTTTGTCTTTACCAATTTGATGAGAAATAATTTTATTAGGATAAATGGTAAAGGTGGGTTTACTGAATGCGTAATTCAAAGCAATGCTAAAAATAAATACAGATAAACACATCCACAAGCCTTCCGTATTATTCTCGGAAAAGGACTTTATGGTGGCATAACCACTCATTAAAGGAAATCCCCATAAAATAATTCTCATATGATTTCTGGTATTGTAATAAACTCTAATTGGATATGTAAAGGTAGCACCCCTAAATTGGATTGTTTGCATTTTATTCTCTCAATAAATAAGGTGTACATTACACGCCGTTTAGATTTATTTTTTGATGGTGCTATTATACACCTTACGGATTTTCACTTAATGCTTTAATTTTTTCAAAAAATTTTAACGAATTGTTTTTATCAAAATGTTCATTTTCAAAACGAATATTATTTAAAACCACATAAAAAATTCTTTCCATTTTACCATCATTGCGTTTAGATAAAAAATTCAATAAGGGAATTTCTCCAAAATCTCGTTTTAGGGTGGCGATTTCTAATTGACAATCTTGCCAATCTAATGTTTTTGGCTTGCCAATGCCAAAATTTTTAAATACCACTTTTTGGGGATAAATCACCATCAATGGATTTTTTGACATTAAAACCGTAACATAAAAAGCAATGACTAAGAATAAATAAACCATCATTCCCCAATATTTTTCAATCATTAACGCAAATAAAGTTGTGATGATAAACCCAATGACCATAATAATGATAAAAATTACCTGCGTCTTTTTATTAAAATGGTGATTGCGATAAACAAAAATCGGAAAATTAAAGGTTTTGTCTTTAAACTTAAAATCCGTCATATCTTTTGCCAATCATAGACTTTATTTTTGTACGCCAAGCTCATCAAAATCACCCCTGCGATAATCATCGGCAGACTATACAGTTGCCCTTTACTCATCCAACCAAAGATGAGTTCATAGCCCACATCAGGCTGGCGGAAAAACTCGGTGGTAAAACGGCTACACCCATAACCCAAAAGGAACAAGGCAGAGATGGCATAACGTGGGCGTGGCTTGCTACTAAACCACCATAAGAGGATAAATAGCAGTACGCCCTCTGTAAAGGCTTGATAAAGCTGGCTTGGGTGGCGTGGTAGGAGCAGATGTTCACCAACAGGCTTGGCAATCGCTTGTAGGCTTGGATTGGCATTAATGAGGTTAAAGTCAGCATTGACCGCTTGGGGAAAATACATCAAATGCCCATAATCCCCATGTGAGACACGCCCCCACAACTCACCATTAATAAAGTTGCCAATCCGACCAAACAAAAGACCCAACGGTACACAAGGAGCAATAAAATCTAACACCGTAAAGGCGTGTTTTTTGTATTTACGTCCAAAAAAGAACATGGCAACCAATACACCAACAAAGCCACCATGAAAACTCATGCCCCCTTCCCAGACTTTAAACAGGTAGGCAGGATTGGCTAAAAATTCGCCAAAATTATAAAGTATCACATAACCAATGCGACCACCCAAAATCACGCCCATCGCCCCAAAAAATATAAGGTCAGAGACCATCTCACCTGTGAAATCGCCTCGTTTTTTGCCCCAAAAAGTTGCCAAAACATAGGCGGACAAAAAGGCAAGTAAATACATCAGTCCGTACCAATGCACTTGCAAAAAGCCCAAATCAAGGGCGACAGGGTTAAACTGGGGATGTGTGATTGCCATAAAGCTTGTCAAAATCGTTGTGTAAAACTTGACTATGATAGCAAATTTTGAGCAGTTTTGAAACAACCAAACTCAAATCACGCCTTTAATACTCGTTGATGTAACTGTGCCAGTCCCTGCTCCATCGCAGTTTGTAGCTCGGTGGTGAGTTCTTTTTGGGTTTTGTTGCCTGCAAAAATCGGGGCAAGGGGCAATACATAAGCGGTAATTTTGCCGTTATCCATGACTCGTTTTAAACTGTCCGCCATAGTGCGTTTACCGTAGTAGGCGGCATCATCGGAGAGTTTGCCATCTGCATCTACATACGCCACCACCACAGGACAAATGGGCAAGCCTGTATCTATCGCAGGTTGGAGCAGTTTGCCATAGATTTTTTTGATTTGCTTACCATCTGTGGTAGTCGCCTCTGGAAAAAATACTACCGATGAGCCATCACGCAAAAAGTTGCTGATTTGGTCAGACACCGAACCTGTATCACCAGAGCCACGTTTGATAAACAGTGTTCCCCCTGCCTTGGCAAGCCTACCAAAAATAAACCACTCGCCAATCTCCGCCTTTGATAAAAAAAACACTGGGGCAACCGACCCAACCACAGGAATATCCAGCCACGAAACATGGTTGGACACCCACAGTCCGTGTGTCTGTGGCACAGGCTCAACCTGCACGACTTGTACACCAAAAGAATTTGCCATTTTGCGACAAAAGGTTTGGATATATTTGGGTAGTTTGTCTCTGGGTGGTTCTGTAAATGCACCAATCTTATAGGCAGCCCGAAAACCACCAATAAGTGCATTACTCATGCTTATAACTTTTTTTGTGCGATTGAGAAAGTTTGCCATAATCATCATCACTGGTTAAAAAACGTATGCTATAAAACTTTGGGCAAAATTGCAAGCATTTTTAGTGAACGATTGTTAAATTTATGGTGCACTTGATAAGGAGTGTTAAGCGGTTGTCTTTTTTAGGTGGCGTGATATACTAAGATTATTAATGATACAAAGATTGTTTGTATTTTAGTAGGCATGACCGCACACCATGATGGTGGCGGTTGCACTGGTTTTAAGTTTACCCAATGACGGATTGTTAACTTCATATAACAAATCAAGTTAATTCATCAATTTTTACCAGCTCCAAAACACCATGAAAATCGCCAAGCTCACACTCACCACCCTACTTGCCATCAGCTTTCCTGCCTTGGCTGATGTGGCAACTTGCCTGACCACCGCCTATCCTGACATTAAATCAGTTACAGATGGCAAAGTGATTTTTACAAACGGCAAAATACTGCCTCTTGGCACGGTTTCTACCGCCCCATTTATCCAACGCCTAAATCACGCCAGCATTGCCGATCAGCTTTCACAAACTTACCCTTTGGCATTCAATCCACCCAAACAATATGAGGACGCAGGTCGTCTTAGAAATGATCTGTTTTTTAAGGCATTGTATGGCAGTACACAGGCACAAGTCAAAGCCAACATGACCACCATCACATGGCAACCCTCAGGCAAAACCCTACAATTTAACAAACGCAACCACGCCTCTGCCCAGCTCCAAAAAGTCGGTGATGAAATCGCCCAAAACAAAGAGTTAGCCAGCTATGTCAACAAGTCACTTGGCACGCTCAACTGGCGTGTGATTGCAGGAACAAACCGCCTAAGCAGTCATAGTTTTGGCGTAGCAGTGGATTTTGAGCTTCCTAAGCCCTTACACAAATACTGGCGATGGGACGGCTGTACCAGCGAGGACAAGACTTGCCCCTATCCCAAAGCCCTGCTTGGCGACCCAAAACTCCAACAAGTCGTACAAATCTTTGAAAAACATGGATTTATCTGGGGTGGTAAATGGGCAAGTTATGACAGTCCACATTTTGAGTACCGCCCAGAACTACTCATCAAAGAATGTCGTTAATCACTTCAACCAACCGTGAGGATTTTTATGAAAATCAAAGCCCTACTACTTGGCACGCTCTTATTGACCAACCTTACTTTCGCTCAATATCTTTGCACCTATGAGGCACACATCACCAATAGTGATAAAATCAACTCCTCAGGCAAAAACCTTGCCACTGGCAATACCAAAGCCAGTGCCGCCGCCATTTTACAGCAAGACCGTGCAGATTTTTGGAATGGGGTGAGCGATGAGACTGGCGAGGCAGACTGCTATTTTGACAGCAAAGCCAACCGCCAAACCATGAGCCAAAAGCTCTCTCGTGGCAGTATTTCACAAACCACCATTAACCGCATTGTTAATAAAGGTGGTTATTTTACCGTAGATGTTTATAGCACCCACATTGATGTGCGTTAATATAGTCAATTTTATTCAAAACCAGACAAAGGTTTTTTGCTCAAAGTGAGCTTGCCTGCCCATAACGGAAAACTGCTCGCAGGCAAGCTTGGGGCCAACGGTTTTGGTGGTTTTTGAAGTTAAATCACTATAAAATCTTAAAATAAAAAACAGCATTCAATCAATGCTGTTTTTTATTTGAGTAATCAAGCAGTTGGCAGAGGTGGTGGCAAATCATCAGCAGGTTTGGTTAGGTTAACGGTTGGTACTTCATGCTGATATTCCTTTGGCTCTCGTGGACTTTCACCATTCATAATCTGCAAAAATTGCTCACGGTCAATGGTTTCCCATTTCATCAGAGCATCTACCATGGCGTGCATTTTATCGTGGTTATCATCAATAAGCTTGTATGCCACTTGATACTGCTCATCTAGGATACGGCGAATTTCCTCATCTACTTTGAGCTGTGTCGCCTCACTGACCGTCCGAGAAGAGCCAAAATAACCAGCACTATCATCGTCCTCATAGACCATCACACCCATTTTATCGCTCATACCGTATTTGGTTACCATCGCACGAGCCAACTTGGTTGCTCGCTCAAAGTCGTTGCTTGCCCCTGTGGATTTGCGATTGACAAAAATCTCTTCGGCAATCCGCCCACCAAACAAGATAGACAAATCATTGAGCATTTTGTCCTTATAACTACTAACCGCATCTTGTTCTGGTAGTTGCCAAGTTACCCCCAATGCCCAACCACGAGGCATAATCGTAACCTTATGTACAGGGTCAGTATTTGGCAAAAGCTGGGCAACCAGTGCGTGTCCTGCCTCGTGGTAAGCGGTGGCACGGCGTTCAGATTCACTAAGCACCATAGACTTTCTTTCAGGACCCATATACAGCTTGTCTTTGGCGTCCTCAAAGTCGTTCATATCTACACTATGCTTATTACGGCGAGCGGCAAACAGGGCAGCTTCATTGACAAGGTTGGCAAGCTGAGCACCACTAAACCCCGGTGTACCACGAGCCAAAGCATTGACATCAACACCGATGGTTTGTGGTAATTTTTTCAAATGCACATTCAAAATCTGCTCACGCCCCTTGATATCTGGCAAGCCCACCGACACTTGACGGTCAAAACGACCGGGGCGAAGCAGGGCTTTATCCAGCACATCAACACGGTTGGTTGCTGCAATGACAATCACGCCATCATTACCTTCAAAACCGTCCATCTCAACCAGCAGTTGGTTTAAGGTTTGCTCACGTTCATCATGACCACCACCCATACCACCGCCACCACGATGACGACCCACCGCATCAATCTCATCAATAAAGATGATGCAAGGGGCGTTTTTCTTGGCTTGGTCAAACATATCACGCACACGAGACGCACCCACGCCAACAAACATTTCTACAAAGTCAGAGCCAGAAATGCTAAAAAATGGCACGCCTGCTTCCCCTGCGATGGCTTTGGCAAGCAAGGTTTTACCTGTACCCGGAGGACCTACCATCAGCACGCCACGAGGAATGGTTGCTCCAAGTTTGGTAAATTTGGAAGGGTCTTTTAAAAAATCCACAATCTCAACAACTTCTTGTTTAGATTCTTCACAGCCTGCAACATCAGCAAAGGTAACTTTGATTTGGTCTTTGTCTAGCATTCTGGCTTTGGATTTACCAAAACTCATGGGGTTGCGTCCACCGCCCATGCCAGAACCACCATTCATGCCACGACTAAACAGCCAAATCAAACCAATAATCAGCAATATCGGAAATGCTGCGATAAGTAGCTGAGTGCCTACACCTTGGCGTTCAGGCACTGCCCCCTCCACCTCAACGGCGTGTTTGCGAAGCATGGGCATCAGCTCATCATCAGTCAAGGCAGGACGAACCGTCTCAAACAATGAGCCGTCAGTCTTCGTACCTGTAATTTCCTCACCATCAATCTCAATCTTTTTGATTTGACCTTCTGAGACAGCCGTAACAAACGCTGAATACTTCATCGTATCAGCTTTGCTGGCACCACGGTCAAGATTACTAAACACCGCAACTATCACACCGATAATCACGAGCCATAACAAAACATTTTTTGCCATATCGTTCACAAATTATTCCTATTGGCACTTTTAAAAATGGGAGCTTGGGGCATATTTAGGTGATTTGTCATGGAAATTTTGGCAACTTCTTAACCCCATTTGGTGATATTTAACGAACAAACACACCCCACCAACACACGCTACAAGTCAATAATATAAGGCTTATTCATACAAAATCAAGAATTAACCTGATAAATTCAACAGGCAGATGGTTTATTAACAATTTTTTACAAACTTACATAATCTAGCAATCACTTAATCGCCACCCAAAACATCTCTTTGGAGCGAGGACGGCTAGCGGCTGGTTTTATACTTTTGATTTTGCTAAACTTTTTTTGCATATCAGCACGAAGTTCTGGCGACCCTTCGCCCTGAAACACCTTCATAATCAACGCCCCGCCTTCGGGCAACACTTTTAGAGCAAAATCCACCGCCAATTCACACAAATACATCATGCGTGGCATATCCACCGCCGACATGCCCGAAGTATTGGGTGCCATATCAGACAGCACCACATTCACAGGGCGACCGCCCACTTCATTCATAATTTTATCAAACACTTCTTGTTCACGAAAATCACCTTGAATAAAGGTTACATTTTCAAGTGTATCCATTGGCAAAATATCAGAAGCAATCAAAATCCCATCATCACCAACCAACTGACCTGCCACCTGCGACCAGCTACCAGGGGCAGAACCCAAATCCACCACCGTCATGCCTTTTTTGATAAGTCCCATCTTTTCGTTGATTTCAATGAGCTTGTATGCTGCCCTTGCTCGGTAGCCGTCTTTTTGGGCTTTTTGTACATAAAAATCATCAATATGCTCTTTCATCCACGCCTTTGATGATTTACTGAACTTTTTATTGGTTATGCGAGTTGCCATTGCAAATTTTTCAACTTAAAATTAACTGCTTAGTTTACCATTATTATCACTAAATTTGGCAAATTTTCTGCTATAATGGCTAAAATTTTACATTTGGAAAAATTTATGTCAAAAAAATCCCAAGAGCGTGAGCTTATCAAAGAACTTCGTGGCATCGGTCATCGCCTAAACCCCATCATCATCGTGGGGGCAAACGGTCTATCACCCACCCTAATTGAAGAAACGGCTCGAGCATTGAGCGACCACGAACTCATCAAAGTCAAAATCCCAGCAGGCTCAGCAGACGAACGCAAAGAATGTGCCAACGCCCTAGCCGAAGCTACGAAGAGCATGGTTGCTCATCACATTGGACGCATGGTATTACTGTATCGCAAAAATGACGAACCCAATCCCAAACTGTCTAACTTGGTACGGTTTGGATTTTAATGTCAATTTTTATCCAAGCTCACCAAGATGTTTTTTGGGGCAACTCAAAAAGCAACAAAACTTACCATTTTGCTTTGACTGCCACCCCAAGCCATGCCATCAGCGTGGACGTGGTGGCAAGCATACAAGGCGACACCTTACAGCTTAGCTATTTTATAGAAAACTCATTTTCTATGGATACATCCAACAAGCCAACACTCATGCGATGTGATTTTTTGTGGGAAAAAACTTGCCTAGAATGTTTTTTTGATTTTGGACAACGTGCCTACATTGAGCTCAACTTCACCCCAACAGGTGCATTCAACCTCTATCATTTTGATGATTACCGCACCCCAAACACCCTACCCCCACGTTGGGCAAATGGCACGGTTTTTGCCATTACTGGCACACCTTTGGATACTCATCACGTTTATCATGTTGGTGTCAAATTAGACAATACCGCTCATATGGATATTTGCACCATTAGCCCCACCGCCATTTTATATCAAGACAACACACCATATTTTTATGCCATCAAGCACGCCAATCCGCCTGATTTTCACGATAAGTCATTTTGGCAAAAACTTTAAAAATAAAAAAAACCGACCTTAAAAGTCGGTTTTTATGTATGATATGAACCATTAATCGTTCATTGCCATCATCGTGCCGCCATTGTTAGAGGCATCTAGGTAACGACTGTCACGCCATACGGTATAACCGTTGTGCTGGCTGTATGGGCTAAATTTAGGTTGGCGAAAATCCGACACCCAACCACGTCCATCATAAATCTGAATATGACCGTGCGGATTTTTAGCAGTGCGGTTAAATACCACCACATCGCCCACTTGGGGGACGTAGTTTTGGTTGCTAATTTTTGTAAAACCCGCCCCTGCCAACGTGCCATGTGCGTATTGATAGGCTGATGGTTTTGGTGTGAAGTTATAACCTGCTGATTGCAATGCCTTACGCACATATAAGGCACAACGACCAATGCTTTTGCCATGTGCAGCACGAGATGCCAAGCGAGCTGCTACGGCTGGTGCCGCACCACTGCTAATGGCTGATGCAGATTGGGGTTGGGATTGGGCCTGTAGTTGAGTTTGAACTGGAGTTGCACGGCTAACACTGATAAAGGCTTTATCCGCATCAACCTTCACATTGTATTCGCCATTATTGCCAGCGTTGAAATTTTGTACAACGGTGCGAGTATTTTGAGTTGCTTGGACAACAGGAACACGGCTTGCATTGTTTGCATTTGCCATCAGGTTGTCAATCTCACGATTTAACTCTTCATTGCTAATACCTACCGCATTTGTTGTTGCTTGGTTGGGAGTAACGAGAGTTACAGTTCTGTCTACTGACGAAATGGCAATTGTGCCACTTTGGGTTGGAATGTAATCTTGTGCTTTTGCACCTGTTACCGTCAAGCCAATCGCTGGCATTAACCACAATACTTTTTTCATTAGTTTGCCTCGCATTCTTCACTCATGACAATCCACCACCACACAAATCAAGAATGTCTGTTAGTTTTTGGGAAAATCAAGTTTACATCAAAAAACACATCTAGGGACTACCTTTTGCCCATACAGCATGTTAAACTTGACCTTTGGACACCACGTCCGCATTTTGGAGTGCTTTATGTCAAAACCTTATGATGATTTGTTAAAAAATAAACAAACCAACCACTTAGCAACGAGCCTAGAACGCATGGCATCAGCTGGGGCGACAATACCTCCCAAGCTTAACAAGCAATTCAACAGGCTACAATATCTTACCACCATCGCTAGACTTATACTAGCAACGATACTTGGGCAGACATTGGCGGATTCTTGCCAAGTTGTGTATGCCACAAACAACAAACTGACCATATCCTTGCCGTCAGCGACAGCAGTCAATCACGCACGTTATTTGCAAACATCTTGTTTTGAAGCTCTGATAAGCCACGAAGATTTTGCTTGCTTTACCGAACTGCATTTTATCATCAGCATGGCTCACAAAAATAAAAAATTGGCACACCAAAACAAAACTATTCGTTCAAAAAAACCATTAAACGAAACTATAAAGCAAACTATAACACAAACTGCCGATATTGTCATCACCAATCCAAAATTACGTTCACGTCTTTTGGTATTGTTAGAAAATATCCATGTCAAAGATGACAATCAAATAAATTGATGAGTTTTTTCACCATTTTGTAAAGTTATGTAACAGACTCATCATCAACATTGTGGATTTTACTTGATAATCAAACTTAACAAATTGCACAAGGCTTGTAAAATATAAGATTCAATCACCACTTTTTTGAACATACATTTGACAATATGCAAAACATGAACAATTGTTAATTATTACACTAAGTTTGCCCATTTTTAACTGCTATCATGCTAGCCTAACAACAGTTGCTTAAATTTTTGGGGAATGATAAGTAATTGGGCAACGATTTTTGTCATAAAATGTTACAATTTCATGGCTGGTTTCGTCTGCCAAAATCGCCCGAATCAGGGCATTATTGAGAGCGTGTCCTGATTTATATGCTGAAAACTGACCCAATAACGGACGACCAATCACATACAAATCCCCTACCGCATCTAGGATTTTGTGGCGAACAAATTCGTTGGGATAACGAAGTCCGCCCTCATTCATCACAGAATCATCATCAAGCACCACCGCATTATCCAAACTACCACCCAATGCCAAATTACAAGAACGCAGATATTCTAAATCCTTTAAAAAACCAAAGGTGCGAGCTTGCCCCACTTCACGAATAAAGTTATCGGTATTAAAATCAAGTGTAGCGGTCTGGTCGGTTGCTTTGATGGCGACATGGTCAAAATTAATCTCAAATGTCATAAAAAAACCATCATCATCACTCATGTTGGGGGTGATTTTTGCCCATTTATCGCCATCTGTTACTTTGACTTCTTTTTTAAGTTTGATAAATTCTTTGGGAGCGTGTTGTTCTACCACGCCTGCTTTTTCTATCAATGATAAAAATACCACCGCCGAACCGTCCATGATAGGAATCTCAGAAGCATCAACATCAACATAAAGATTATCAATACCACAGGCTGACACAGCCGACAATAAATGCTCTATCGTTCCCACACGAGCATCACCCACCACAAGATTTGATGACATCATGGTATCCAAGATGAGCGTAGCACTCATGGGAATTTGGGTGTTATTAAGGTCTGTACGCACAAAAACAATGCCCGTACCAACAGGAGCAGGACGCAGTGTCATGGTAACAGTTTTACCACTGTGAAGTCCCACACCTTGTGCGGTAATAGATGTGGCAAGGGTACGTTGATAGGTAGGAGTTGTATTCAATGTTTGTCTCATTTTGTTACAATTTGGCTTATTTTAACAAAATGAGACAATTTTGTCATTATGGCAAATGTTGTGTGATTCTTTCTAACAACTCATCAGGCAAGGGCAGTTTTTCACCCAATTCAAAAAGACTTATCGCCAGTGCCTTCATCACTCGCCATGTATCATGATAATCTGGAGCAAAAAACACAAGCACAGCAATAAGCGTGTATAAAATAAAATATCGCCATGGCTTTTTACGTTCATAGAATTTAAAGGCTGTCCCTGCTGAACGTTTTAGGCTGACGTTTAACACATTGACACTATAAATCTCATCAAGTAACAAGTGTACAAGCCCCCCAAAAAATAAAAACACCCCAAATAACCAACTAACAAATGCGGTTGTTTTTAACCCCCAAAAAGAGCCATACACCACCAAGAGCCCGCACATCGCCACATAAGGCACCGAATGCACCATGCCACGATGTACCGTCAAATAGCTAAACAGTCCAAACACCCCAAGTCGTACCACGCAAAAGCCCACCGCCCAAATCAAAAGCGTATGCACAAGCACATCGGCACCCGTGCGGTGCATGGCATACAAAACCGCCATCAATGTCGCCACACCAAGCGATGCCCAAAAAAAACCAACTTGGGCAGGGGTTGAACTCTCCAAATCAATATCAGGCAAAAGTCCACCCATCGTCCCAATCAACACACAAAATACTGCCGTTATAATGCCATACAAATCATGCATATAGCCAAATACCGACAATCCTGTACTGATGACAAGAGAAGTATTTAGATGCGTTTGAAAATTTGCCATGTGTGTCCGTTAAGTTGATGACTTTTGAATAAATATGGTATTAGACTTCCTGCAAAACTAGGTTTTCCGTTCACCCTGAGCTTGCCTGCGGGTAGGAAAACAGTGGCGGTTCGACAAGCTCACCACGAACGGTTTTCCTTGTTTTTGAGTTTTGCAGGAAGTTTATTATAACAATTTTAAAAAATAAAAACGATGAGATTTTAAAATTTTAGTAAATAATAACCAAACGCCAACACAACCAAAAAAGCACACAATACACCAAATCCAAGCCAATCATCAATATCTTTGGCTATCAATTCTTGATGAAAACTAATTTCGTATTTAACTTGATGATTATGTAATTTTATCAGAAAAATAAATAATAATAGTGGCATGACATATAAAACACCAAAATAAATAAACTTTCTTTTTGCTATCGTTTGCTTTTTTATGAAATAATCCACCTGCTCACAAAATGAGTAAATCACCTTATCATCTGTTATAATCTCATACGCCCGATGATGATTGTTTCCATATTGATAATAAATGGTGGCATTTTTACCGTAGTATTCGTACATCAATTGGCACGCATGTCGCCTTTTATCATCACCACAATAAAAATGTTTGTTATCAAGTGTCAAAAAATACTCATGAGTTCGTCCAATAGCGACACGGGTAGGTTTCTTTGGGATTGTACCTTCTATTTTATATAAATTTTCTTTTTTATAAATAATGTTTGAATGCTTTTTAATATCTTGATAAAAACCAAATAAAAATACGCCTAAAAATAATATAATTAATATAATAACATTTTTACCAATTTTCTTTTGATTTTTTTTATGAACATCAAAAGAAATAAGCATAAAAAATACAAAAAATAACAAAACCATCCAGCCAAATATAAAAAATCCAACCACCAATGCGATAATAGCATAGCAATCAAAAATCTTATCTAAGTGTGTGGTGATTTTATTCAAACCAATCATAATAAACATCATCAATATAAAAATGGCAAAAACCCTTTGCCATTTTTATTGATTAAACAATCAAAACAGCCCAACAATCTGCCCGTCCACTACATCAATATTTTGGGCAGATGGTACTTTGGGAAGCCCTGGCATTTTCATTATCGCCCCACAAATCACCACCAAAAATCCCGCCCCATTTGATAGGGTAATGTCTTGTACTGTGATGTCAAAGTCTGTTGGCACGCCAAGTTTTTTGGCATCGTCCGAAAACGAATACTGCGTTTTTGCCATACAAATGGGCAAATCATCAATCGTTAGCCCACTTGTTCTCAAATCATCAAGCGACTGTTTGGCTTTGTCCGACAATATCACACCCCTTGCCCCATAAATGCGGTTAGCAAGCGTACCAATTTTGTCTTCCACTGGCAAATCACGCTCATAGCAAAATTTAAATTCAGACGGTTTATCCATCGCCTCCAAGACTTTTTGGGCAAGCTCTACACCGCCAGCACCGCCCTTTTCCCACACCTCACACAAAGCAACGGACGCACCGATATTTTCACACGCCCTAATCACTTCGTTAAGCTCATCATCGCTATCGGATACAAAGCGGTTTAACGCCACCACGCACGGCAAGCCAAACACCGTTTGCATATTGTCAATGTGTTTTAAAAGGTTTGGCAAGCCGTCTTTGAGTGCCTGTACATTTTCAAGTTTCAAATCGTCTTTGGCAACACCGCCATTGTATTTTAAGGCTCGCACAGTGGCGACAATCACGCACGCACTTGGGGCGATGTCTGACAAACGGCATTTGATGTCGCAAAATTTTTCCGCCCCCAAATCCGCCCCAAACCCTGCCTCGGTCACCACAAAATCGCCCAAATGCAATGCCATTTTGGTGGCGATGACCGAATTACAGCCGTGAGCGATGTTGGCAAAAGGTCCACCGTGTACGATGGCTGGGGTGTGGGCAAGCGTTTGCACCAAATTGGGCTTAATGGCATCCTTTAAAAGTGCAGTGATTGCCCCATTTGCCTTGATATCTTTGGCAAAAATGGGCTTATTCTGGGTGGTATAAGCAACCAAAATATTACCAAGCCGTTCTTTTAAATCGTCCAAATCGCTTGCCAAACAAAAGCACGCCATCACCTCGCTTGCCACCGTAATATCAAAGCCGTCTGCACGCTCTACACCGTCCACTTTTTTGCCTTGCCCTGAGGTGATATGGCGTAGCTGGCGGTCATTCATATCCACCGCTCGCCGCCACAAGACACGATTTGGGTCAATGTCAAGCTCATTGCCTTGATAAATGTGGTTGTCAATCATCGCCGCCAGTAGATTGTTTGCTGCACCGATGGCGTGAAAATCGCCTGTAAAGTGCAAGTTAATGTCCTCCATCGGCACAACTTGGGCGTATCCACCGCCTGCTGCACCGCCCTTGACCCCAAACACAGGTCCCAAAGACGGTTCACGAATGGCAACGATGATTGTTTTGTCTTTGGCAACTTGATTTAGGGCATCGGCAAGCCCAATGGTAACAGTTGTTTTGCCCTCGCCTGCTGGTGTGGGGTTGATGGCAGTTACCAAAATCAATTTGCCATTTTTGTTGGGCAAAGCGTCCAAAACAGTAGGCTCAATCTTGGCTTTGGTATGTCCATAGGGGATTAGGTCATTGGGCGTAATGCCAAGTTTTTTGCCAATATCGGCAATGGGGGCAAGGCGTGCTGATTGGGCGATTTGAGCATCTGTTAGGTGGGTCATGATGATTTTCCTTAAAAACATGAGAGTGATATAGTAACATAAATCTCCAAACAAAACACCCTCATCAACCCCAAACCCGTACAAGCAAAAACCCCCAAGTAGATTACTTGGGGGTTTAAAATATGGCACTCCATAGGGGATTCGAACCCCTGTTACCGCCGTGAAAGGGCGATGTCCTAGGCCTCTAGACGAATGGAGCGTTTTAAAACTTAACACAAGTAATATTTGCCTAGGAAACTTGTGTTTCTCAACAACCAAATCCTAAAATTTGGTGGAGATAAGCGGGATCGAACCGCTGACCTCTACAATGCCATTGTAGCGCTCTACCAACTGAGCTATATCCCCGTGTCAAGGTGGGCGTATTATATAAGGAGAGAGACAAGGTGTCAAGAAAAAATTTTAAAATTTAATAAAAATCTTGTAAAACTTTGATTTTATTAAAATTAAAATCACCATTCACGAGGGGCAATGATTTCTTCAAGGTCATCGCCTGTCAGAGTCAGCCCATACGCCTGTGCGATGATGGCAAAGTTCTCACCCATACATTCACGAGCCACCGTTTCAAGCTCGCTGTCATGCTCATCAAACTCATCTTCTAGGTCGTTGATTTTTTCTACCGCAGGGTGCGAATACTTGCAAAACTCGGCAACACTGGTTGGCTTGTGTGTCTCTATGTCCACACACAGCTGTAATAAAATCTGTTCAATCTTGGCAACCAAATGACTTGGATAATAGTCATCTTGGTACATATCCGCCAAAAAATCATGGGCTTTGATGGTTTCGTTGGTTAAATTTTGTTTGTCTAACATGGGTTGTCTGCCGGTATTGATACATCAAAAAGTATTGCACATTTTAAAGAAAAACACAACAAAAAACCGATAATTAAAATCATCGGTTTTTTAGGATTATTCTTGATTTAAAAAATTAGGCAAAGATTTATTGACTTCTTCTAGCTTTTTAAGTTTCTTTTTGCCAAGTCCGCCCAAAACTTCAATGGCATGGCGAAGTCTTGCCAAAGTCATATCTGCCCCAATGACATACATGGAATTCATCACAGGCGTGGAGCTTGACGACCCTGCAATAGCGATAAAGAAGGGTTGCATAAAGTCTTTTAATTTGACTTCAAAATGAGCGGACAAACCTTTTAAAGTTTTATAGATATTTTCTTCGCTCCATACAGGCAAACTTTCTAATTGCCAAGTGGCGATTTGTAAAATTTCCAAGAGCTTTTCATTATCCAAAGATTTATGAGCAAAATCATCAGCCGTAATATTTGGCAAGTTTTGAAAATAAAAGCCCGCCCAATTCACCGCATCGGTCAAAGTATTGATACGAGGCTGAATTGCCTTAGCGATATTGGTTAATTTGTCATTGTCAAATGCCCAAGCCAAAATGGTATTTTTTAGCTCATCGGCACTCATTTTTCTGATATATTCGCCATTTAGCCAGTAGAGCTTTTCAATATCAAAAATCGGTCCACCCAATGAAATTCTCTGAATATCAAAAGTCTCAATCATTTCATTTAGGCTAAATATCTCCTGCTCGCTTGGCAAGCTATATCCCATACGCCCCAGATAATTGAGCAGTGCCTGTGGCAATACCCCTGCGTCCCGATAATAGGTGATAGAAGTGGGGTTTTTGCGTTTGGAGAGTTTGGACTTGTCGGGGTTACGAAGTAGAGGCATATGACATAGGGCGGGCATTTCCCAACCAAAATATTCGTACAAAAGTTTGTGTTTGGGAGCGGAGTTAATCCACTCTTCGCCTCTGATGATATGGGAAATTTGCATTAAATGGTCGTCCACAACATTGGCAAGATGATAGGTGGGCAGACCGTCCGTCTTTAACAAAACCTGCATATCCACACTTTCCCAAGGGATACTAATCTCACCCCTTAGCATATCATTAAAGGTGCAGACACCTGTTTGCGGCACACGCATTCTAATGACAAAGGGCTTACCGCTTTTGGCAAGTTGATCACTCTCTTCACGGGAAAGATTGGCGTATCGTCCGTCATATTTGACCGCCAAGCCTTGTGCTTCTTGCTCTTTACGCATTTGGTCTAGCTCATCAGGCGTACAAAAACAGCGAAAGGCGTGTCCTTTGTCAAGAAGTTCGTTGGCATACTTTTGGTAAATCTCACGGCGTTCGCTTTGGCGATAAGGGGCAAACTGCCCACCGACATCAGGACCTTCGCTCCACTCTAAGCCTGCCCATTTTAGGGCGTCCAAAATCATCTGTTCGGATTGGGCGGTACTACGGACTTGGTCGGTGTCTTCAATACGCAGGATAAACTCACCGCCCTGTGATTTGGCAAACACCATATTAAAAAGGGCAATATAAGCTGTGCCAACGTGGGGAAAACCTGTGGGGCTTGGGGCGATACGAGTGCGGACTTTGGGGAAGGGCATAGGGGTTCTCTTTTTAAATTGGGAAATTGGGGTATTATAGCGTAATTTTTTTGTAATTTAAAGTTTAAAGCCAAACAGAGAAACAGGGGGAATTTGTGGATTTGGTGGACAAATTTTATGATGATAATTCCTAAATAATTCCACCAAAGACTTAATTTCCAAAAAAGTATGACTGTCATAAATACGAATATCATCTGCTCTTGGCGTAATCAATAAATGTCTTTGGGTATTTTGACTACCACGCACATAAGAAATCTCAAATATTTTTTGCCAAGCCAACTTTATTTCATTATCATTGAAACGATAAATAAAATATTCTGGTGTTAATTGACAATAAAAATTATCGGTTGTTTTATCCCAAAAGGCTTTTATTTTATAATTTTTAATTTCAAAAGTTAAAAATAAACCCGATATAGAAAACCATATTATAAAAAATACAATAATAAAAATATCAAAATGCCCTTGTATCAGATTGGATAATAAAACAAACAGACCACCCATAACAACCATCAAAAACCAAAATAACCGAAAAGTCATTATTGGGCGGACAAGGTTGGTTTGGATAATCGGTAAATTTTCTGGATTATCACAATTTTTGATTTGGGTTAAAACTTCGTCAAAATTATCACGAGTTAAAATAACAACATCATTCATGGTATTTTCTTATATGAGTTATCCAAAACCACCCTCGCCCCTATCGGCAAATGATCAGATAAATCCGCCCACGCCATACCTTTATAGACTTGGGCGGATAATACCGACAGATGTCGCACATAAATGCGGTCAAGGCTAAGTAGGGGGAATTTGGCGGGGAAAGTTTTGGGGTATTGACCATATTTGTCAAAAAAGACTTCTTTTAAGCCTAAATCTGCCATCACCTCATAAGAGTTTTTTGTCCAATCGTTAAAATCCCCTGCCAAAATAAGGGGCTTGTCTTTGTCAATGTCGCTATTGATATAGTCTTTGATGGCGGTGTATTGCTTGGTGCGGTCTTTTTCAAATAGATTCAGATGGGCATTTAGCACCACCACAGGCACACCCCAATCAGCAGGATAAATCTCGCTGTGTAACACGCCTCGTTTTTCTAGATGGCTTACTGTAATGTTTACATTATGCTTGGGGTCAAGGCGGTGGCGTGATAATGTGGCATTGCCGTGATTGCCGTGTGGATAATAGACATTGGCTCCATAACTGCTGGATAATGACAGATACTCGCCAAACCATTCATGTTGTGGGTGGTTTGGGTACTCGTTAAAGGCAAGTTCTCGTTTGAGGTTTTTGCCTTGCACCTCTTGTAGGCACAAAACATCAATGGGTAAGGCAGACAAAGAGCGTGCCAACTCATGTAAAATCGGTCGGCGGTTTAGGGGCGACATGCCTTTATGGATATTATAAGAAACGATGTTAATGGGGGTCATGATAAAAATTGAATATTTATAATAAACTTGCAAAACTTAGCAATTATCCTTATTATACCCCAAAATCATTGAAATATTTGGAAAAAACCATGACCGATTTGAACATCAATTTTACACACTCTGCCTTTGACCCTCGCCTGCATTTGGTGGATTTTCATAAAACAGACGCAAATACCCCAAAAGCATTGGTGGAGGCGGATTTAAAAAACGCCAGTGAATTTTTGGACAATTTGCCCACCACAGATGACCCAAAGGTTGCTCTTGATGTTATCCAGCAGTTTAACCGCTTGAATTTACAGTTAAATCGCAGTTTTGGCGTACTCTCCCACCTCAACAGCGTGGTATCTAGCACTGACATTCGCAGTAGTCATCATGAGGTTTTGCCTGCTTTGTCTGCCTTTTCCACCAAAACAGGGCAGTCGCTACCCTTATATCAGCTTTATAAACTCATTGCCGATAATTTTGACACGCTGGGTGCGGATACTGCCACACGCCGAGCGGTGGAGCTTGCCCTACAAGGCTTTACCCTCTCTGGTGTGGCACTTGATGACGACAAAAAAAGCCGTTTTGCTGACATTTCATCACAATTATCCACACTCTCTGCCAAGTTCTCTGACAATGTCCTAGATGCAACGACCGCCTTTGCCCTGCCACTGACCCAAGAGCAGTTATCAGGCTTGACCGATAGTGGGCTTGCACTCTTAAAATCAGCAGGCGACAACTACAAACAAACCCACCCAAACACCGTTCTTGCCACCGACTATGTCGCCACGCTTGATGTGCCAATGTATCTGGCAGTCATGCAGTATGCCGATGACCGTGCTTTGCGTGAGACACTCTATCATGCCTACAACACCCGTGCCAGCAGTGAGTGTACTTATGAGGCAGGCAAAGGCTTTGATAATGGCCCCATCATGAGCCAGATTCTTGCACTGCGTCAAGAAAAAGCCAAACTGCTTGGGTTTGATGATTATACACAAGTGTCGCTTGCCACCAAAATGGCAAACGACAAAGACGAGGTGGCAGACTTTTTAAAAAATCTTGCCAGTCATGCCACCCCCTTTGCCAAAGCCGACCTTGCTGATTTGCAGATTTTGGGCAAAACTTTGGGCATGGATAAAGTTAAGCCATGGGACATACCCTATTTGTCCGAAAAAATCCGCCTAGAAAAATACAACCTAAACAGCGATGAGCTTCGCCCTTATTTTCCTTTGCCTGTGGTGCTGGGCGGTTTGTTTGAGATTATTGGCAAACTCTTTGGTGTTACATTTAAAGAACGCACAGGCGAAGTACCACGCTGGCATGATGAGGTGCAGTTTTTTGAATTGCATGAAAATGACAAGCTCATCGGTGGGCTGTATCTGGATTTGTTTGCTCGCACAGGCAAACGAGGTGGGGCGTGGCTGTCTGGCTTTCAAGAAAAGCATAAGGATAGTAAGACTGAACAGCTCCCTGTCGGCTTTATTGTGGGCAACTTTTCGCCTGCGGTGGGTGAGTTGCCAAGCCTTTTGACCTTTGATGAAGTTACCACACTGTTTCATGAGTTTGGGCATGGCTTGCACCATCTTTTGACCAAAATCACCCTAAGCGATGTTGCTGGTATTAGTGGTGTAGAATGGGACGCTGTGGAGCTACCCAGTCAGTTTATGGAAAACTTTGCCATTGATAAAGATGGCATCAAACTCATCAGTCGCCACGTCCATACAGGCGAGCCGTTGCCAGAGGATAAGCTGACCGCCCTTGTCAATGCCAAAAACTTCCAAAGCGGACTACAAACCCTCCGCCAAATCGAGTTTGGGCTGTTTGATTTGCGGGTGCATGGGCAAGCGTTGGGCACTTATGAGGACATTTTAGCCATGCAAAACGAAGTTCGCTCCGAGATTGCCGTCATCACACCACCTGCCAACAACCGCTTTGCCAACACATTTAGCCACATTTTCGCTGGCGGATATGCTTCTGGTTATTATTCGTACAAATGGGCGGAACTATTGTCGGCGGACGCTTTTGGTAAATTTGAAACAAACCCAAACCTTGACCAACATGGCGTGTTTGACCCTGCCACAGGTGAGCGATTTAAAAGCGAGATTTTACAAATGGGTGGCTCACGTCCTGCCAAAGACAGCTTTGAGAGTTTTATGGGGCGTGGGGCAAATATAGATGCCCTGCTTCGCCATAGTGGCTTTGTCAAATAGCATTTTATCAAATAACCTATTTGTAAAGTACTGGCTGTGCAACATGGGTGCTTGCAAAATACGAAAATTGTCGTTCATAACCCTTGATTTTATTGAACTTTAAATTTTTAAAAACTAAAAAATCATAGTTTTGCAAGAAATCTAATGATTGCACCAACGGCAAATTGGGGCTAAAATCACATCAACACCCCCACAAGGATTGAATTATGCCAACCCTAATACTTCTGCTTTTTATGGCATACGCCCAAGACAACAGTAATCAACCCACCTACATCTGGGCTGGTGGGTTTGCCCTCATCAATCTTGTACTAACCATCATCAATGGTGGTGGGCTGTTGGGCGGGGTCATTGGTGCGGTGATTTTGGGGCTGTATGCGTGGGGGTATTTTGCCATACTGCGTAAGTTTAGCGACCAAACTGCCTTGTGGCTCATGCTCTGTGTGGGCGGTTTGGTATTGCCCATCATAGCCGTATTTGCCCAAGCCTAATCCAACCAATTTTTGTATATTTATCATCATGAGATACCAATCCAACCGCCCAAAACGCCAATTTCTTGCAGGGGTCAAATGCACCCATTGCGGTCAAATTGACACCACTGTCCAAGTGCAGATTTTCACCCCAGAGCCTGATGAGTACATTGAGTGTGTCAAGTGTCAGCACATCGCACGCCGACCCACCAAAGATGACCTGCCCCAAATCCAAGCAAATACAGAAGGGAGTATGACAGCTGTGGGCGTGGTGAGATTTGTAAAATAATTACATTTTTTCTTAAAAATGCACCAAAAAGCTGAAAATTTTGGCAAATTTTGATATGATAGAAATATATTTAGGCAAAGTGTGCCTCAACCCCATTTGATACAGGTTTTATTATGTCTGACCAAAAAAAAGACCCAACCAATGTTGATTTAGATGATTTTTTAGATCTTGATTTTGGCGTTAAACCAAATAACGAAACAGGTGCAAGCACCGCCACACCCGCCCCAGAATCCAAATCAGCCAACCCCCAAGCAACAGGGGGAAGCACCCTTAGCAAAACGATTGAAGAGAAAAGAGAAAAAGTTCTAAGCAGTAAGGAAGAGTTAGAATTAGAATTTGCCAACAGTAAGGCAAAATCTGCTTCAACTGCCCCTGTACTTGATTTTGAAACCACAAACAACGACGAGCCAGCTCCTGCTACCACCACCAAAAAATCAGGTTTAGGTGGTGTATTTGGCAAAAAAGATAACACCAACCAAAAAGCCAAAGCAACTGGCGGACTGTTTGGCAAAAAAACCAAAAATACTGATGGTGATTTAGGATTGGGTGTTGATACATCTGCCAAAAAAACCGCAAAAAAAACACCGATGGCACTCATCATCGGTGGTGTGGTAATGTTGTTGTTGATTGGGGCATTGGTGTTTGTGTTGTTCAGCGACAGTAATCCTGAGCCTGTAACACCACCGCCCACACCTGCACCCCAACCCACCACACAAGCACCTCCACCGCCCACACCGAGCGAAGCAGTGCCACCCACTACTGATGCCCCTGCACCAACTACCGAACAACAGAGCATCATTCCAAGTACACTACCTGAAATCAATCCTGATGAGATTTTAAAGGCAGAGATTCCAGAAGATCCAGCCCTACTCAAAGAAGAGATTGACCGCTTGTCTGATACTGAAAGTCAGCTTGCTGAACAAAGCAAGCTCATCAAAGAGCAGTTGGATTTGATGAATGAATTGACCAAAGCCAAAGACGAAGAGATTGCCATTTTAGAGGCTCAAATTGCCGAACTTGAAAAACAAAAATCAGGCAAATAATCCACCATCATAAAAACCGCTCATGATTGGGCGGTTTTTATTATTTACAAAATCCTTATCGCTCTTTCTTGTTTTTCTAGGGCTTTGCCTTCAAGCACGGATTTGGCGACATGGCATTCTTTGACATCATCAAAACCAGAAATATACCAACCTCTACCCAAATCCTTGATGATGAGTGTTTGCTCCATCAGCTCAATTTGGGCATCATCACTCAATTTGACTGTTTGCCCCATAACAACAAAGGTGCGATTTTTAATGATGAGTTGCCCTGTGGCAATGTGGCTTTGGGTTTTTTGGCGATTTTTGTAAATATTAAACACAAAAACAAACACCGCAAATACCGCCATCACCCCAATGGTGATTTGGACAGGGGCGACCATCGCCACCACCGCAACCCCAATGGCAAGTACCACCAGTATGGCAGAGACGGCAAAGAGCGGGTTTTTGTCCGTACCGTTTAGGGTGATGGATACCCCATCATCAATCACTTTTAGCATTACCAGCCCAACGCCTGTTTTTGCAATTCAAAAATCTGACGAATACCGCCCTCCGCAAGGTCAAGCATGGCATCAGCTTCTGCACGGGTAAAGTGTTTGTCTTCTGCTGTGCCTTGAATCTCAATAAATCCGCCTGCCTGCGTCATCACAACATTCAGATCAGTATCGCAAGTGGAATCCTCACTATAATCTAAATCCAAATATGCCTGCCCACCTTTGATGCCTACTGATACCGCCCCAACCAGCCCAATAAGAGGGTCGGTGGTGATTTTTTTGTCTCGTTGCAATGCTTCTAGGGCATCAATGAGTGCCACCGCCGAGCCTGTGATACTGGCGGTGCGAGTACCACCATCTGCTTGAATAACATCGCAATCTACATAAATGGTGTTTTCGCCCAATTTGGATAAATCAATCATTGCACGCAAACTGCGACCAATCAAACGCTGAATCTCCATCGTTCGCCCTGATTGTTTGCCTTTGGTGGCTTCACGAGCGGTGCGAGTGCCAGTAGCACGTGGTAGCATGCCGTATTCAGCAGTCAGCCAGCCTTGACCCTGCCCTTTTAGCCAACGTGGTACACCAGCCTCTATGCTGACGTTACACAAAACTTTGGTATCGCCATAACACACCAGCACCGAACCTTCGGCGTGTTTGGTATAATGGCGAGTGAATGAAATGGGGCGAAGTGCGTCTAAGGCTCGGTTGTCATGTCTCATGGCGTGGTTCTTTTTTAAAATAAAAACGCATTTTAACAAGTTTTTTATCAAACGGCAAAATTTTATGCCAAGTTTTGTAAAATGTTAGCGTGTTTATGATGTTAATCTAGCCTACACATCGCTACAAAATTCCCCAATCAACCATATTTGAAAAATAAAAATATTATTGTACAATAACAAGGTATACATATTTTTGCCTGTTCTTACATCCACAACAAATCTCTACTAGCGTAGATTTATACAAACCCATCATTTTGATAATGCCATGCAAAAACTCAACCAGCAACTACAAGCCATCGCTCAGTATGTACGCCACGCCTTAGACACGCACAACTACGAGCTTGCCAAACACATTTTAAACGAAAAGGGTCTAACCCTATTTCCAAACCACCCAATCATGCTTAGCGATTTGGCGTATGCAGACAGTCAGCTTGGCAACCACGCACAAGCCTACGAACACCTACAACAAGCATTGGCACATTATGACAACGCTCCCTATCGCCCAGACCAGCCAAAGCACGCCATTTATGATACAATTGTATCGGTATGCACTCACCTAAAACGCTTTGAGGAGGCTTATGCCTATGCCAAAAAAAGCATGGCAGATAAAAAAGCCCTCGCCCTAGAACACCGCCCATCACCTCTGCCAACACTGACCCATACAGGACTGCACGCCGACAAAACCAAAAACATCATCTCCTATTCGCTGTTTGGCGACAACCCACGCTACTGCGAGGTGGCTGTCATCAACGCCACCATTGCTCCTTTGATTTATCCAGAATGGACGTGTCGTTTTTATGTGGACGATAGCGTGCCAGACCATGTCATCAGACGCCTGACCAAACACAATGCCCAAATCATCAAAGTTGATAAAAAAGAGCTTGGTTTTTCGGGGCTTTTTTGGCGGTTTTTGGTACTATCAGACCCCGATGTGCATTGTTTTATCATTCGTGATGCAGATTCCTTGTTGTCCTACAAAGAGCGTTTTGCGGTTGATGAATGGTTGAACTCTGGCAAATTTTTTCACATCATGCGAGATGCTCTTGTGCACAACGAACTGATATTGGCAGGTATGTGGGGTGGCTATGTGGGGGCATTTGATGACATCAAAGAAGACATGCAAGTGTATTTTAACAGTTTATCTGTACTTAACAAAACCATTGACCAGCAATTTTTACGCAACCACATCTGGGTTACGGTCAATCAAAGCGTACTGGTACATGACAAATATAGACTTGAAGCTACTGGTCTGCCCTACCCTGACTATCCTTTGTCCGACATTGAAAAAATCCCCTATTTTCATATTGGCATGGTCGATGCTCACGCAAGAAGTCTTACGGTCAATGTCGCCGACCCCAATGCTACCCTCGTAGAATGGCAACTGGTCAATCAAAACAACCAACACATATGTACATACACGGCAGAGACACAACAACAAGATGGCGACTGCGTGATTGAATTGTATTTGCCTTATTTTTATATTGAAAGAATCATACATCACAATTGGCAAATTTTTACCAAAACCCTCAAATAGGACCCAATCATATAGACCGCATAGATACGGTTTATAGGGTATACCACAGACCAAGCCAAAACAAAACCGCCCAATTGAGCGGTTTTATTTTTTAGGTGGTTTAATTACGTTTTTTGTTTTCAAGCTCACGCAAATCTTTGCGTAAAATCTTACCGACATTGGATTTGGGTAATTCTGTCACAAACTCAACATATTTAGGGCGTTTATAACCTGTCAAGCTCTCTTTTGCCCAGACCATGACTTCTTTTTCGGTAAGGCTGTCGTCTTTTTTGACGATAAAAACCTTGACCAGCTCGCCACTATGCTCATCAGGCACACCAATTACCCCACATTCTAGCACTTTGGGGTGGTTTGCAATGACCTCTTCTACTTCGTTGGGATAGACGTTGAACCCTGACACCAAAATCATGTCTTTTTTGCGATCAACAATCTTAAAAAACCCATCAGCATCCATAATGCCAATATCGCCTGTTTTAAAATAACCATCAGCCGTCATCACTTTGGCGGTCTCATCAGGACGATTCCAGTAGCCTGCCATGACTTGAGGGCCTTTGATGGCTATCTCGCCCGCTTCGCCCATTGCCACCTCTTTGTCATTATCATCTAGCAAAATCACGTCCGTATTTGGGAAAGGAATGCCAATCTTGCCTGTATATCCACCCGGCGGATTTATGCAAGCTACTGGCGAGGTCTCGGACAAGCCATAACCCTCTACGATGTAGTTGCCTGTGAGCTTCTCCCATGCTTGGGCGGTGCTAGGTAGTACTGACATACCGCCACCCAATGATAGGCGTAACTGGCTGTGGTCTAAGGCACGGAATGTCTCATTATTTGCCAGTGCATTAAACAAGGTATTGACCGCAGGGAAAAAGACAGGTTTATATTTGGCAAAATCTTTGCTCAATGCTGTAAAATCTCTGGGGTTAGTGATGAGTAGCAACCCAAAACCCATTTTTAGACCCAGCATAGACACCGTAAACGAAAAAATATGATACAGTGGCAAGGCGGTAGCGATGTATTTGCCATGCAAATCCTCTTTGGGAGGGAATACTTTGGCAACAAAAGTCATGCACTGCTCAACATTGGTCAGTAGGTTGCGGTGTGTGAGCATTGCCCCTTTTGCCACACCTGTCGTACCACCTGTATATTGAAGTACAGCAATATCATCAAGTCCCATTTGGGGGCGGACATAGTCGCTGGCAGAGATGTGGCTTAAAATATCTTTAAAGGCAACATGGTTGGGGATATTCCATGTTGGCACCATTTTTTTGACATGACGCACCACCAAGTTCACCACAAAACCCTTTAAGCCCATCATATCACCAAGCGTGGCAACCACGATGTTTTTGACAGGGCTTTTGTTGATGACTTTTTCAAAAGTATGGGCAAAATTCTCAATAATAAATAACGTGGTCGCCCCACTGTCATTAAGCTGATGCTCTAATTCATGGGCGGTATACAACGGATTGATATTAACCAAAGTCAAACCTGCACGGATAATCCCTGCCATACAAATGGGGTATTGCATGACGTTTGGCATCATCACAGCAACTCTATCGCCCTTTTTAAGACCAAGACTTTGTAGATAAGTTGCCACCTGACGACTATAAAAATCCAGCTCGCCATAAGTAATAGACGCACCCATGCACGTAACTGCCACATGGTCGTAGTGTTTAGAAAAATTTTGTTCAAAAGCATCAATCAAAGAATGTATGCCAAGCGGTAACTGCACCTCAATATCTAAGCCATTTTTTTCGTAAGTTTTTCGCCAAGCACGGTCAGCTGGTATATTAAAATCTTGCATGATTATCCTGCGGTACAAATGTTGTAAAAAATAGACGTGTCTAAAATACACTATTTTAACCGATTTGCCAATGAAAAACTGTACTAAAACACTATCCCAAGCAGATTATTTACAATTATTTTAATATTATTTACAATTTCATTAAATTTTTGGGTAGATAGCCACACTCATGGTATGGTTTTTAATGGCTTTTTATCACAAATAAACACAACCTTTTAACTACCACAAATAACATTGTACATCACATTTATTTGTAATAAAATAATCCAAATTCATTTGTATGATTCTCATGAAATATTTTACCCTGCCTATATTGGCGTTAGCACTCCTAAGTGCCTGTACGCCCACCCCCCAAACCACATACCACAAATTAAGCGGTCAGACGATGGGGACAAGCTATCACATCACCTTTGAAGCACCCACAGAAGTGAGTGTAACAGACGTGCAAGCAAGTATTGATAAACGCCTTGATGAAATCAATGCCAGTATGTCTACTTATCAAGCCGATAGCACCATAAGCAAGTTTAACGCCCTAAACATGGGACAAACCATCACCATTGACCCTGATTTTATCAAGGTACTTGGCGACAGTCGTCTGATTTATGAAAAATCACATCATGCTTTTGACCCCACCGTTTATCCACTTGTGGAGCTTTGGGGGTTTGGGGCAAACATGAGCGTTGAACGCCTACAAAACCCACCAAGCGAACAAGAAATTATTGCTGTGCGTGATAAAATTGGCTTGGATAAAGTAATTTTGGCAAAGGATAAACTATCAAAAACTGCCGATGGCGTGGGGCTTGATTTTTCAGCGATTGCCAAGGGTTATGGCGTAGATGTTGTGGCAGATGTACTAAAATCAAAATATCAAATCCAAAACTATATGGTTGAGATTGGCGGAGAAGTTACGACACTTGGTGTCAATGATAAAGGGGTGGCGTGGACGCTTGCCATTGACAAACCCATCATGGGTAGCACCGCCACGAACCGTGAAATCATGACCACTGTCAGCCTATCAGGGCAGAGCATGGCAACCAGTGGCAACTACCGCAACGCCTTTGATTACAACGGTCAGACATATAGCCACACCATCAACCCTCACACCGCCTATCCTGTGGCAGGGGGCGTACCTAGCGTAACCGTCATCGCTGACACTACCGCCATCGCCGATGGTTGGGCAACAGCCTTGACCGCCATTCCCCAAGACGATGCCATACGACTTGCCAATGACAATAACATCATGGCACTATTTATCATCAAAAATGGTGAAAGTTTTGACATCATAAAATCCAATGCTTATACGGCAAAATATCCATAATGACTTTTAAAATTGTGCATTTTGCTTTACAATAAGTGGCATATTTTTATCAAAATTCATAAGGACAACCCATGAGTGCCTTTTCACCCAGTCCCCAGTTTGCCAAACGCTGGCTTGCCACCCCTGTGGCGGTCAAAGAATCATTTCGCCAAGAACTAGACGACATCATTGATATGTTGCACAGTCCCATTCCTGCACGAGATTTTAATTTTAGCTTGCCTGATTTTGGCGAAGAGATTAAACACCTGATGGCGACACACAAAGACGAAAGCAAGCCTGTCAAGCTCATTCACAGTCTAGACACAAGCCTTACCCCCATTGAGCCTAAAAAACCCGCTCTTAGCCGAAAAGAGATGGACGAGCTTGAAGTCAAAATCTGCGAAAAACTGTCTGCCCAAATCACAGACTTTTTGGACGAACACATGGGGCAACTGTCTGATGACCTAAAAGCATGGATACAAACCGCCGTCAAAAACGAATTGGCAGAATACAAATAATCGCCATGTAAAAGCCGTTACCCCATGTTTTACTACCACAAGTGGGGGTGGACGGTTTTTGGCATACTCACCCAACCACCTAAGGCAATCATGAAAACAAGCGACATCATCATCATCGGAGCAGGGCCTGCAAGCCTTGCGTTTGCACGGCATTTTAAGGGGTCGGATTTGACCTTGACAATCATTGAAAAATCCCCCTTAGATGATATCGCTCGCCCCAGTTATGATGGTCGTGAGATCGCCCTAACTCACCGTAGCCGTGAGATTATGCTAAATTTGGGAGCATGGCAACGCATACCTGATGATGAGATTTATCGTTTGACAGATGCTAAGGTGTACAATGGTGATTTTGGTGATGCTCTGCATTTTAAAGTACCAAAAGATTTATCAATCTTGACCAGCATTGACAGACTTGGCAACCTCATCTCCAACCACAACATTCGCCAAGCCTTGTATGATGAAGTAAAAGATTTACCAAATGTACAGATTTTAACCAGCCAAAATATCCAAGACATCACAACCAACGAAAACCAAGCCCTAGTCAAACTTGCTAACGATGAAATTTTAACCAGCAAACTACTCATCGGAGCAGACAGTCGGCTGTCTTTTGTACGCAAAAAAATGGGCATTGGAGCAATGATGAATGACTTTGGGCGTACTGTCATTGTTTTCCGTGTATCGCACCCCCTCTCCAATGAAGGCACGGCAAGGGAGTGTTTTTTGTACGGTCGTACACTTGCTCTATTACCCTTGCATGACAAGCTCACCAACTGCGTCATCACGCTTGACAACACGCAGGCAAATGAATTTTTAGCCATGAACAAAGACGAGCTTGCCCTAGAAGTCCAACGCATGATGGGCGACCGTCTGGGCAAACTTAGCTTGGCTGGCACGATACATCATTATCCACTCATGGGGGTACATGCCAAAACTTTCATAGGAAATCGTGTCGCACTCATTGGTGATAGTGCTGTGGGTATGCACCCTGTTACTGCACATGGTTTTAACCTTGGACTGCTAGGGGCAAATACCCTAGCCACGCTAATCTTAAACGCCCATCACAACAACCAAGACATCGCCAGTACCGCCCTTTTGCAAAAATACAACACTCGCCATCAAGCACATACTCGCCCCCTATATCACGGTACCAAC
Organism: Moraxella oblonga NBRC 102422; assembly: GCF_001598275.1. GTDB lineage: Bacteria > Pseudomonadota > Gammaproteobacteria > Pseudomonadales > Moraxellaceae > Moraxella > Moraxella oblonga. The sequence continues at coordinate 9,833 of NZ_BCYQ01000012.1, read as the reverse complement.
CTGATGGTTAAAATCTTCACCAATGACGCCAAGCCGATGCACGCTGTCAGAGATTTGACCCTAAAAGTTAGCAATCACCTGCCTCCCATCAAACGCTGGATAGCAGGGCAGTTGACAGGAAAATAGCCTCTCCCACTTAAAAGCCACAACCAATACCACGCCATCACATACCAACCACTAAACAGATAAATTTATGAATTTAAAAGACTATTTAATATTAAGTAGCGTGGTATTGATTTGGGGGGTGAATTTTTTGGCAATGAAAATCGGCTTAAATGACCTATCACCTTTGGTATTGGGCATGGTGCGTTTTTTATTGATTTTATTTCCCGCCATATTCTTTTTTAAAAAACCTCATGTTGCTTGGCAGTATTTAATACTCTACGGTTTAACGATTAGTTTTGGGCAGTTTAGCCTCATGTTTTTGGCATTATCATGGCAATTTCCCACAGGATTATCCGCCCTGATTTTACAAGCCCAAATATTTTTAACCGTCTTATTTGCCCACCTATTTTTAAAAGAAGCAGTCAAACCCAACCACCTTATTGGTATGGTGTGTGCAGGCATGGGGCTTGTTTTGATTGGGGTGGGGCAATACCAAGGCAGTTTTTCGCTCGTTGGCATGCTTCCTGTACTGGGTGCATCACTAAGCTGGGCGTTGGGCAACATCATCGTCAAAAAAATCGGACAAGTCAATCCTTTATCACTCGTCATCTGGGGCAACATCTCATCTTTGTTGGCATTTGGTTTATTTTCATTGGGCATATATGGTATTGGTGGCGTATTGACCCAGTTACACAACATGAGCTTGCATGGGGTATTGGCAGTTTTGTTTTTGGCATATTGTGCCAGCTACATCGGCTATACAGGGTGGGGATATTTACTGACTCGCCACTTAGCAAGTAAAGTTACGCCATTTATCATGCTCGTACCCGTCATTGCATTGGTGGTGGGTTTTTTGGCATTAAAAGAAAGATTAATCATTTGGCACTATATGGGCATCATTATGGTGCTTTTGGGGCTTGGCATACATTTAATGGGTGGGCAGTTGTTTTATAAAAGACGTTGATGATTTATCGTTAAATTAAAATATACCAACCGAACCTAAAAACTGGCACAAAAACCGTTCACCCCAAGCTGTGCCTGTGGGTGAGTTTCCATTATGGTTTGACAAGCTCACCACGAACAAAAACCATAACGATTTTGAAGTTTGGTTAGTATATATCATACTTTTATAATTTTAAACAACCCAAATCCACCCAAAGCCTCACCAATTCACAAAAAATTCATCAATTTATCACCCAAATCCTTTATAATACACAAAAAATTTTATCGGCACACTCCTATGGCAAAATCTCGTCTTTTTCGCTCCACAATGGTGGTCAGTTCTATGACTATGCTTTCTCGCATTCTGGGTTTGGTGCGTGATGTTGTGCTAATGGGCGTGTTTGGGGCAGGCGGTTTGATGGATGCATTTTTGGTGGCATTTAAAATCCCCAATTTTTTACGCCGTCTATTTGCTGAAGGGGCATTTTCCCAAGCCTTTGTCCCTGTTCTAACCGAATACAAAGAACAAAGAACTTTGCACGAAGTCCAGCTACTTATCAGCCGTGTTTCTGGTGTGCTAAGCCTGATTTTGCTTGTGCTAACGGTTGCTGTATTGGCTTTCGCCCCCTTAGTCATACAACTTTTTGCCCCTGGGTTTGTTGGCGATAATCACAAATTTGACACCGCAACCGCTCTTTTATATCTTACCTTTCCGTATTTATTTTTTATTTCAATGACGGCATTTTTTGGTAGCATTTTGCAAAGCTATGGTAAATTTGCCCCGCCTGCCTTTGCCCCTGTTTTACTCAATGTTTGTATGATTGTTGGGGCGTGGCTTGTTGCACCACTGCTTGATAAGCCCATTATGGCACTTGGCTATGCAGTGGCGGTGGCAGGACTGTTGCAACTAATTATCCAACTGCCTGATTTATATAAACAAAATCTACTGACCGCCCCCAAAATCGACTTTGAGCACGAAGGCGTACGGCGGATTTTAACCCTAATGTTACCTGCCATTTTTGGTGTATCAGTAACGCAAATCAACCTGCTACTCAACACCATTTTTGCCTCCAAAATGCTAAACGGCTCGGTCTCGTGGCTGTACTCTGCCGAACGCCTAAGCGAATTGCCCTTAGGTCTGATTGGCGTGGCAATCGGCACGGTGATTTTGCCAAGCCTATCAGCAAGCCGTGCCAAAGCAGATATGGCAGAATTTGGCAAAACACTAGACTGGGCAATGCGTCTGATTATTGTCATTGGCTTGCCTGCGTCTGTGGCAATGTTTGTTTTGTCTGATATTTTGATGAATGCTTTGTTTGTGCGTGGGCAATTTAGCCAAACCGATGGGCAGATGTCCGCCCTTGCCTTGCAATGTATGGCAGGTGGCATTTTGGGCTTTATGCTTATTAAGGTGTTTGCACCCGCCTTTTTTGCAGGGCAAGATACCAAAACCCCTGTCAAAATCGGCATTGTTTCGGTCTTTGCCAATATGGTATTTAGCGTTGTTTTTATTGGTATTTTTTATCTTGCCAAATTGCCCCTACACGGCGGTCTTGCCCTTGCTACCACAGGGGCAAGTTTTGTTAATGCAGGGCTACTTTATTACTTTTTGCAAAAGCGTGGTATTTGGCATTTTGGCAAACATTGGTACAAAATGGGTACGCAGTTTATCATTGCAACATTGGCAATGATGGCAAGTTTATATGCTGTACTGCCCTTTTATCCAAAGGACGGTACAGCACTTGGCAAAATAACAATGCTGATTGCCATTTGCATTTTGGGGGCGACTGTCTATGGCGTGGTGCTTTTGGCAACTGGTTTTAGACCAAGGCAATTAAGACATGGATAGATAACTAAGCCATTAAAAAAACGCACCGAACAACCGTCCGATGCGTTTTTTTGTGGTTCATTATTTGGTTTGGGTTGCTCCAAATGCCCCAGCAAATTTACCATCTGTTGCTTTGTAGATACCACTTAGCTCACTGGCATCAACGCCATAAAATGCCCCATTGGTTTGTACACCATTGGCGACACCTGAAAAACTACTGCCCGAAATGGTTGCACCCAAATTGATTTTGCTATCTTTATGCTCAATCACGCCTGCCACTGTCTTTTTGCCAAAATCAACATCAAAGGACGATTTAGCTTCTGAATTTTTGCAGTTAGCACAGTCATGAAACGCTTGCCCCACATATTTTGCTGTACCAGTTTTGGGCATATCTTTGGGTAAAGTTTGATAGCCTTGATAAAAAATAACATTAGCACCAGCGTTATTAGGAGAATTCTGCCAAGCAACCCCAAAACGACTGTGGTTGGTTGTGCCATATTTAATGCCTAAATTTTCATCGCCCACGTATGTCAGTTTATCCACTTCTTGCAAATCAAAGATTTTGCCATCAACCGTAATTTTGGTAATGTCCTCACCCACATTACTGTTATTTAATGTAAATTTAGATGGCTTTTTATCCTCATGAACAGCATGCCAATGTTGTCCAGAAATGGGCTCTTCAGTGGTTGTATTGGCGACTTTGGCAGGGTCAAATTTTGTATTGGCACTGGTAGGCTGTACCAATCCTGCCACGTTATTTTTGGGATTATCGCTACTGCTACCACCGCAAGCGGTCAATACCAATGCAGATGAAAAGGTTAGGAGACTTAGGGTCAATTTTTTCATGACAAATTCCTTAATGGCATAAAAAGAGGGAAAATACCACAATGACTGTAGTGAATTTAATTTACTACATTTATATGCTCAATGCAAGTATTAAGTATACATATATAACTTTTTTTCTGCAAAAAAATCAATTCTTATTGTTATACATTAATAAGTTAAAAATTGAGGCAATCCACACGGTTTTTCATGCAAAAATCATCAATTTCACCTATAATAACACTTTTTGACTTTTTAATTTTTCCATGCAAATTATCCACCTAGACCCCAAAAACCCCACCACCCTACCCTCCCATGTACTCACCATTGGTAATTTTGATGGGGTGCATTTGGGTCATCAGGCAATGCTTAACTCACTCAAAACGGTCGCCCAGCACTTAGGGCTTGCCACCGCCGTCATGGTATTTGAGCCACAACCTCGTGAGTTTTTTAACCCCCAAAATCCTCCTGCTCGCCTAACCAATTTTGCCGAAAAAATCGCTTTACTTGACCGCTTTGGTGTAGAAATGGTGATTCAAGCCAAGTTTAACGACACTTTTCGCCATTTATCCGCCCATGACTTTGCCAACCTCTTAAAAACCATTGGCACACATCATTTGGTGCTTGGTGATGATTTTCGCTTTGGGCATGACCGCATGGGGGATAAGGTATTTTTACAAGGCTTGGGGTTTGGCGTTGATGATTTGCCCACAGTTACCAAAAACAACTTACGCATCAGCTCAACTGCCGTGCGTGAAGCATTGGCACAGGGGGATTTGGCAAAAGCAAAAGGGCTTTTGGGGCAAGATTATGCCATAACAGGACAAGTAGTACACGGTGACAAAATCGGTCGTACGCTAAATTTTCCCACCGCCAACATCACTCTAAACCGCCTAAAACCTGCCTTGCATGGCGTATTTGCCGTTGATGTCATGCTCCTTGATGATACTTATCAAGATGGTTGGCAAGGACTGGCTGGATTATCGCCAAACAGCTTGTTTGGTTGTGCCAACATTGGTACACGCCCTTCGGTGCATGGTACAGATTGGCGGTTGGAAGTGCATTTGCCCAACTTCTGTGGGGATTTGTATGGTCAGACTTTGACGGTCAAATTTTTGCATTTTTTGCATGGTGAGCGTCATTATCAAGGTTTGGACGATTTAAAAAACGGCATTCGCCAAGACGTCAATGAGTTATTAAATTGGCGAACTTTGCAATTAAGAAAACAGCAAAATTAACAATAAAAAAGCGTTATCAAAATAACGCTTTTTTTGTTTAAAATCATAAAATGCGAATGCCCTGAATCAATGCATAAATACCCAACATAAAAAGCACCACCGAAATCACATGCCCAAATACTTCTTGGGAAAGTCGGTTGCGGATTTTTGAACCCAAATATACAAAAAACATAGAAATCGCAATCACAATACCCAACATTGCCATTTGTTTTTGACTAAATTGCATAATGAGCGGTGTCAAAGTAAATAACTGAATGACTTTGGTAATCAAAATACTCATGTTATTGATAATAACCATGTCTTGTTTTTGGCGGTCAGTCCCCAAAAGATAAATCATCAAAAATGCCACAATCGCATTGGTAACACCACCAACAACCCCTACGATAAAACCTGCAATAGACATGGTGAGTTTGTCTTTTTTAAATTTGATTTTAAATCTGCTATATTGGGTGGCGATATAAACAATCAGCGTAACACCCAAAAAGATTTTTAAATAACTGTCAGGGAAAAGTAGCAATAACCGCACACCAACCAATCCCCCCAAAAAACTCATGACAAATAGCCAAAAATACTCTTTGCCATATTTAATCATATTGCCAATAATCGTACCGCCTGTACGAAGCATGATGAGGTTTAAAATAATACATGGCACAATAACCATTGCCACCGCAATTTTTAAAGGATAAAAACTGGCAATAATCGCCGTCCCCACAATGGGATAACCAAAACCTGCAATACCATGCAATAATGCCCCCAATACAAAAAATACCACAATAATCCAATCATGTGTTTCAAAATCAAACATAACATAGCTCCAAAAATTTGGCTAATTATCGCAAATTTTGCCAAAATCACATATTCCTTATTCCATGCTACATATTCCTGTTTAGAAAAATATCATGACTTATGTCGCCATAAATAAAATATGTTATAATAAAACATCTTGGTTTAGGGAGATTATCATGCACATCATCGTACTTGGTGGCGGTGTCATCGGCACAACCACCGCTTATTTTTTGGCAAAACAAGGGGCAAAAGTTACTATCCTTGAACGCCAATCCAATGTTGCCGAAGAGACCAGCTTTGGCAATGCAGGACAAATCTCCCCTGGTTATTCAACCCCTTGGGCAGCCCCTGCCATTCCAATGAAGGCCATCAAATGGCTCTTTACCAAACACGCCCCGCTTGCCATTAGCCCAGATGGTACCAGCTTTCAACTTGCGTGGATGAAACAAATGCTTGCCAATTGCAATGCAAAGCGGTATGAAATCAACAAAGAGCGAATGATGCGAGTTGCCGAATACAGCCGAGATTGTATCCGTGCTTTGCGTGATGAGACCCACATTGACTACGAACAAAGAACAGGCGGAACGCTACAACTGTTTAGAAAACCCGCCCAATTGGAGGCAATGAAACTTGACACCAAAGTGCTTGATGAGCTTGGTGTGCCTTATCAAGTACTTGATAAAGACGGACTTGTCAATGCCGAACCTGCTTTGGCGTATGCGTCCGCCAATCTTTTGGGCGGTCTAAGACTACCCAATGACGAAACAGGCGATTGTAATTTGTTTACCAAACGCCTTGCCGAGTATTGCAAATCGCTTGGTGTAGAATTTAAATTTAACACCGTCATTGACAAAATCCTTTTTGATAACCAAAAAGTAACAGGCGTGCTAGCAAATGGCGAAACGCTTACAGCGGACGGCTATGTGCTGGCGTGCGGTTCTTATTCTCGCAATCTTTTACTACCGCTTGGGCTTGATTTGCCTGTCTATCCTGTCAAGGGCTACTCTTTGACCATTGACATTGTGGATGAGTCCAAAGCCCCCATTTCTACCGTGCTTGATGAGACTTATAAGGTTGCCATTACTCGCTTTGATAAGCGGATTCGTGTGGGCGGAATGGCAGAGCTATCAGGCTTTGACAAATCCCTAAACCCTGCTCGCCGTGCCACGCTAGAAATGGTAACAAAGAGCTTATTTGATGGCGGTGATTTACCAAAGGCACAGTTTTGGACGGGACTGCGTCCGATGACCCCAGACGGCACACCGATTATTGGGGCGACAAAATATGATAATTTGTTTATTAACACAGGACACGGTACGCTGGGCTGGACGATGGCGTGTGGCTCTGGCAAACTTTTGAGCGATATTATTTTGGGTAAGCCGACACAGATTAGTATTGATGGTTTGAATTTAAATCGCTATCAATAAGGTAGTTTATGAACCATTTACCCAAGCCCATTGTGATTGATACTTATCAAAAGGTAGCGTTCAATCCAAAATTTGCGGTCAATCCCAATAAATTTAACCCAAAACAAGATTGCTTTGATATGGATAACCACCATCAAAAAGCAATCATTTGGAATGAAGAAACAGGGTATATTAAATTTTTTGACTTTACCATACCTAAGTTTAAAAGAACTTTATTATGGCAATTAGATTTGCCAATTTGTTATGCCAAATTATGCCCCAATCATCAATGGGTTTGGTTGATTGAGCGAAATCATCAACATAAAATCACCATTTTACTTTATGATTATCAAGGCAATTTATTGGCAAGTCAAAGTGTTGATGATGATTATGGTTGGGCGGAGTTTTTAATTACCAAATTACCAGAAAACAATGCCATAATGTTAATGTTTGCCTATGGTCAAGATGGTTGTTTTGATTATTTGGTAAAATGGACTGATGACAAACTGCAAATCCAAAAACCATTAGATGATGATTTGTCCTTTTTATTTTGTTTTGATAATAATCAAAAGGCGGTTTTGTTAAATTTTTATGACAATTTCATTCATATCACTTCCTATCCTGATTTTAAGATATTGCATACTTATTGGTTTGATGATAAAATGTATTATGGTGGACTGGAAAAAATTACCAATACATTATGGTTATTTTCTGATGGGGCGAATTTTCGTTATTATGTTTTTAATGCACAAACACGACAAATTGAAAAAGAAATCATCATTAAAGATTATGAGCCACAATTAAATGACGATGACGAAATTCATTCAAAAATAAGTGCAATGACTTATGACAATGGCAAACTTTATTTTTGTTATTGGGGTGAATGGTGGGGCGTAGCGGAGTTTGATGTTAGCCATTTAGTGTAATATTAATATATTGATTGTGATGAATAATTTTCTTTAAAGGAACTCTATGAACCCCTATAAACACGCACAAATTTCCCAAAAAAGACGGGGCGGAGAAGTTGAAGATTATGTGGACATTCACGCCCTCATTGACAGCACAAAAATGCTGTGTACCGACAACCGCCACCGCATTTTGCACACTTTTTGGGGCGTGCAAGAAGTGATTATTCCCATTTTTGGACACAGTTTTGTCAATAGTGCGGGCAAAACCATTGAAACCAAAGATTTATGCGAAAAAGACCATTTGCTTGTGGATTTTCATCATCGGTTTATTCCGACTTTGGGCGATTTTGTGATGGCGATGGACGACATTCCCACCGCAGGGCTTGCCAAACGCCTTGAAAAATTTCACGCCGATGTCATTGACAATCCGCAAATTTCTGCGACAATGTTATCACCGCTATCGGTAACGGGGCAATTAAAATCGCTGTTAATTACCCATAATAGCTGGTTTGTCAATACCATTTTGCCAATGATGGGAATGGCTAAGGCTCGGTTTATGGAATTTGACATTTCGCCTGATATGATTTTTAACCCAATGCGGTTTGAAATGTGGATGGACAATGGGGCGTTTTATCCGCCCAGTGCCAAAAAATTGCAAGAAATTAAAGTGAAACTGTAAGGAGTTTTTTATGACCACCAAATATGTTATCCGCCAAAACCAATTTGGCTACAACGATGAATGGTATGTGATGGGCTGGATAGAAAGCAGTATCATCAGAGAAGTTTATGACAATCAAAGTGATGCCGAAACCGCTTATAAAAAATTGACCGTTCACGCCTTGCGTAGTGACGATTTGTCAAGCTATGCAATTGGCAATGGTGAGGCAGAACAAGAAGTTTATGATGCCATTGATGCCTTTACCCAAGAAAAATTTGGCAAAACCTTTAAGTATCTAGACGACATTGATTTTAGCGAATGGAGTGACGATGATATATTTGCCTTTGCCCAAATTGCAGGGTTAAACTTCTATCAAATTGTGGAAGTTGATGAAAGTGAAAAATTCTATGTCATTTGGTTAAATCATCAAAATGAGTATTTTAAAGGCTGGAATGGCATTTTTACCTTAGAAAATAACAGACTGGATTTTGGTTATTATAATGATGATTTAATCGCTGATTTTTTGGAGACTTTAAATAAAGTTGCTCCAAAAGGCTCGTTGGAAGAATTAAGTGATTCGCCCACGCTCTTAGAACAATTGATTGATGGTGAATTGGTGATGTATAAAGACAATCAATTATTGGTAGAAGTGGGCGGTTTAAACTTTAAAGAATTGTCCGATTTGGAAGCGGTCAATGCCCTATTAAAACAACCGTGGTTTGAAATTCGTGCGTTGAGCATTGATGAATTTGCCAAACTTTAATTAATTGAAAAGGTAATTTATAATGAGTGAAATTATTAAACTAGACAGCAACGAAACCATCACCGAAATCGCCATTTACAACGGTGTGGTATATTTGGCAGGACAAGTGCCTGATGATGACAGCCTTGATATTGTGGGGCAAACTCGGCAGGTTCTTGCTAATATTGACAAAGCCCTTGCCAAAGCAGGCACGGACAAATCTCGTCTTTTGACCGCTCAAGTATTTATCAAAGATTTGGCTGATTTTGAACAATTTAATGCTGAATATAAAGCGTGGATACAAGGTTTTGTACCGCCCACTCGTGCCACCGTACAGGCTCATTTGGTTAATCCAAACTGGCTTGTGGAAATTGTGGTTACGGCAGGTTTGTAAGGTA
>NZ_BCYQ01000011.1 GCF_001598275.1 Moraxella oblonga NBRC 102422 | reverse complement strand
TTAAGTCCAGATAACTGATTTTTAATAGCCTGAAAATGGAAGACATTCCTTTTCAGGCTTTTTTATTTTCAGGTAGCCCGTAGGTTGGGTTGAGTAAAACGAAACCCAACAAATTCAAGGTTTGAGTTTAATGTTGGGTTTCACTGTCGTTCAACCCAACCTACGGACTTCCAAAACCGATTTTGTGGTAATTTTTTCAGCCCGTAATTTGGGCTTTGCTTGCAAAACCCAAAATTTTTAACAAAAACAACACGCCTAACAAACCTAAAAATTACCGCAAGTCGTAGCTTCTGTAAGTATAACAAAAACATGGGTCAATGATGACCCATGTTTAACTGGTGATGATTATTTGGCGTTATAACCAATCATCAATTGGTCTTTTTCAGCAGTTTCGTACAATGCACCTGCACGTCCTACGATGAGTGGGTCCACTTTGCCGATTTGTTCTTGGTCTTTGTCGTTGTAGATCATTTTGTTGAGTACATAACGCATGGCGTTCAATCTGGCACGTTTTTTACAGTCAGATTTGATGACAATCCAAGGGGCTTCGGTGGTATCTGTATTAAAGAACATATTTTCTTTGGCAACGGTGTACTCGTCCCATTTTTTGAGGGAAGCTAAGTCTACGGGCGATAATTTCCATTGTTTTAGTGGGTCTTTGCTACGACTGTCAAAGCGGGCTTTTTGTTCGTTGCGACTTACTGAAAACCAAAATTTGATGAGATGAATGCCAGAATCGGTGAGCATTTTTTCAAACAAAGGAACTTGACGCATGAAAGTAGAATATTCTTCATCGGTACAAAAGCCCATCACACGCTCTACTACCGCACGGTTATACCATGAGCGGTCAAACAGCACAATCTCACCTGCAGTTGGCAAATGCTGAACATAACGCTGAAAGTACCATTGACCACGTTCGGTTTCGGTGGGTTTTTCCAAAGCAACAACCCTTGCACCACGTGGGTTGAGGTGCTCCATAAAGCGTTTAATCGTACCGCCTTTGCCTGCCGCGTCTCGCCCTTCAAACAAAATCACAATTTTTTGTCCTGTGGTCTTAACGTGCTTTTGTAGTTTGAGCAGTTCTATTTGTAGTTTGTATTTTTGGGCTTCGTAGTTTTTGCGACTTAGGCGGTTCTTGTAGGGGTAAACACCATCTTGCCAGTTGGGGGCAAGTTCGTTGTCTTTGGATTTGTCGGCACGGATTTGGCTAATGACTTGGCTGGCAGGAATGTATTGGTTTAGTAATTGGCTAAAATCCGCAAGCTCTTCGGGCGTGGCGTGGTTTAGGATATCTTCAAGCTCGCTCATGGTTTTGGGCATGACGGCTGTGGTGGTGGGTTGTTTTGGGGTAGTTGCCATACTTTTTCTCCTTAATAACTGATGTCATGATATTAGCATAACGGCAAGGTTTTAGCAACATTAAAGCACTAAAAATTTTAGGGATTAAGGTCTTGTCATTATTTTTCGTACGCCTGCCCCTGATAAAGTACTGGTGCCGTTTGAGCCTTTTTTGACGATAATTTGTGTGCCGATTTGTTCTTTTAGGGCGAACACATGAGAAATGATGCCTATCATTTTGCCATTGGTGTGCAAGGCTGACAAAGTAGCAAGAGCAATGTCAAGTGTGTCGTCATCAAGCGTGCCAAAACCTTCGTCTAAAAATAGTGAATCAATACTAACTTTGTCGCTGTTCATCATAGACAATCCGATGGCAAGAGCCAGACTGATGATGAAGCTTTCGCCCCCTGAGAGATTTTTGGTGCTACGCATTTCGTTGCCCTGTGCGGTGTCAATGACATAGATGTGTAGGGCGGTTTTGTCATTATCTTTGTCCGTGCAAAGTATATATCTTTCGTTCATGGTGGCAAGTGCTTGGTTGGCATGATATAACAATAAATCCAGTGTCAAGCCTTGTGCAAACACTCGGTAAGTATGCCCCTTACTTGAACCAATCAAGGCGTTTAGCTTATCCCAAACGGCAAAATCACGTTGGGCAATCTGTATCTCATCACGCAAAGCGATTTGGGCATATTTGGCTTTTTCGTTATTTGTTTTGATTTGGGTATTTTTACCAATCTCTTGTAAAAGTGTATCCATGCTGTCTTGTAGCGTGTGCTTTTGGGCATTTAACTCATCAAGGTAATTTTGGATTAGACTATTGTCATCAAAGTTGCTAAGCATATTTTTGTCAAGTCGCTGAATCATTTGAGTGCGAGTGTCTGTGAATTTGTGCTGTTGTTCGCTGTATTGTTTTATGGCAATATTAATTTCACGAACTTGTTTATCAATCTCATCATAAGCAAGTACCGCATTGATATGGTTGGCTTCGGCGTTATTTTGTTCGTTGTCAATATTTTGTTGGGCAACTGCTGGGTCTTGGTCGCCAAATAGGGCATGGCGTTGGGCTTTGAGCGTGGTTAGTTCGCTGTGGGTGGTGTGGAGTTCTTGATGAAGCTGGTTTGCTTTATCGCCCCAATCGCTCTTTTGGCTGTGTAGATGAGCAAGGTCAATGTGAAGTACTCCAAGTTCATCATGGCTATTTTTGGCGGTGGTTAGGGTGTTGATGATGTGGTTTAGTTTCGCCAAATAATCGTCCGAATGTATGAAAAATTGCCCCACAAATTCATCAAAGTGGGTGTGGCTATCAAGATTTGGCAAATCAAGCCCCAAAGCCATGTTTTGTAGCATCTGATGTTGGTAAATGATTTGGTGGATTTGGGTTTGTTCTGCAAAAAAATGCTCAATTAAATCATGAAGTTGTCGTTGGTGTATGTCATGAGTTTCACGCAGATATTTTCCTTCATTTTCAATACCATGCATGGTTTGTTGGAGTGTGGTTATTTGTGCTTGAATGTCGTCAAAAGTAGATTTGAGTGTTTGACACAAAGCATGATGTTCTATGGCGTTTTGGGTGGTTATGTTGGCAGGGTTTATGCCAATTTTAGTGGAAAAAGTGTCTATTTGTTCATTTATGGCATGAATGGTTTGGCAAAGTATGTCTGTATTTTGTGTGGTGGTTTGGTGTTGGTCGTGTAAATATTTTAACTCACTTTGTAAAGATGATGTCTGTATTTCATGATGTTTGAGAGTGTCGTATAACTGGGCAAGTTCTGTTTTGGCGGTGGCAAGGTTTTGGGTAACGGTGATGTACTGACTGTCATCAAAAGCGTGAGGGTCTGATTTGTTGGGGTGTGTGGTTGAGCCACACAAAGGGCAAGGTGTGCCATCTGCGAGTGCTTGGGCGTGTTTTTTTAGAGCGGACAATTCATGAAACAGCGTCAAATTTTGCTCCAATGATGTGATGAGTTTTTCGTGTTGGGGGATTTTTTGTTGAATGTCGTGAGCTGTTTGGGTGTGTTGATTTAGGGTGGTTTGTTTGGCATGAATGCTGTCTGTTAGCTGTGTAAGTTCTGTTTGAGCGGTGTGCAATTCGCTTTGGTGGGTGATTTTTTGATGAATGAGTGTCAATATTTGTGCCACATCATCAAATACGGTGGGTGTGAATACTGTGTCAGTATTTAGTCCAAAAGTGGTTATAAGCTGGTGGATGATTTGGTTTTTTTGTTTGTGAAGTTCATCAAGACCTTGCTTTTTTTGGCGATAATCTTCCCTTTTGGCGTGAATGTCATGATAAAGTTTGGTGGTTAGTGTGTGATGGTTTTTGATGTTGTCATACAAATGACGCAAGGTGGCAAGCTGTGTGGCTAATGCTGTTAAATTATCAAATAGGGTTTTGGTATTTGCAAGGTCCACTGTTGCAGTTTGGGTAAGTTTGCCAAGGGTTTGTTGAAGTGTGTTGATTTTGGTTTGGGTGGTGGCGATGGCATGGGTGATGGAGGTGATTTTTTGGGTGAGTTCACCGTGTTCAAAAGATAATTTTTGGTGTGTTTTTTGGGTGTTTTCAATGTGGTTATCAAGTTTTTGGACTTCACGCAAAGTTGCCATGATGGTGCTATGTTCAGAGCGTACCTTGGCAAGGTGAGTTTGAGCTTGGTCTTTTTTGGTGGCGTGTTCGTTTAGAGTGTTTTTTAGGGTGGGCAACTTTTGGTTAAGTTCGGTGAGTAGGGTCGTCAAATGGTGAATGTCGTTATTTAAACGCAACAATTCTTTGTGCGTCAAAATTTCATCATCAAGCGTTGTCATTTGGGCTTTTTGGTTGTATAAGGTTTTATTTTGGCGGTCAAGCGTGTCATTGAGTATTCCAAACTCATCATCACTAAGTATAGACATTTCACCCAATTTTTCTTTTAGAGCGTTTAGGGCGTTTTCTTTTTGTTTGTGGATTAAAAAGGTTTGTTTGCCGATGTCGCTATAAATGTTTGTTCCTGTGATTTGTTCTAAAATCTCACTTTTTTCACTCGGTTCTGCCCGCAAAAATGCTGAAAAATCTCCCTGTGCCAACATGACGGAGCGGGTAAATTGTTCAAATTTAATACCCAAAATCTCCACCGCCAATTTATCACAATATTTGGTCTGTAAAATCGTACCGTTGTCGTCATAAGGGTGAGCAAGTTCGCTGATTTGGCGTTTGATGGGTTGGAGTTTGCCTGTGGCTTTTTTGTTTGCTCGTGCTTGCTCCCAGCGAAAACGATAGATTTTGCCATGTATCGCAAGCTCAACTTGTGCCAAACACTCGCCTGTGTCTAAGCTCATGATTTCGTTGTGGGTTTGGCTGATGCTGGTTGTGCCACTTAGGCGGGGTGTGCGTCCATAGATGGCAAGGCAAATGGCATCCAAAATGGTGGTTTTGCCTGCTCCTGTATTGCCTACAATCGCAAAAATCCCATCATCAAATACAGGGTCGGTAAAATCAATGTGCCAATCACCTTTTAGGGCATTGAGGTTTTTTAAAGAAAGGTTGAGAATTTTCATGATAAAAAAGGCGATAACGTAAAGTTTTTACGTTATCACCAATTTGATGTGATGTCAATGTGCAAGTTAGCTGATTTTGCCAAACCACTTTTGGATAAGTTTGTCATAAGTGCCGTCTGCTTTGACTTTGGCAAGCCCTGTATTGATTTTGTCTTTGAGTGCAACATTGCCTTTTTTCATGGCAAAGGCGATGTTGATACGTTCGTTACTGATAGGAATGACACGAACAGGAATGGTAGGATACTGCATGGCGTAGTAGTTAAATATCATGGAGTTACCTGTTGCTCCTACTGCTTTACCAGTATAAACAGCTTTGACAGCCAAGAAAGCACTTGGCTCTGATATGGCAAGTGATTCATCTTTGTTGATTTCAATGACTTGGTTTTTTTCTGAACTACTAACAGAGCTGTATGCAATGGTTTTGCCTTGTAGTTGAGGCAGTGTTTTGATGTGTCTATTTAGCTCATTGTCTAAAATAATGATACTGCGAGCATAGTCAAGATAAGGTTCGCTAAGCTCCATTTCTGCTTGGCGTTCTGGATTGATAGAAATGGTAGAAGCCCAAATACCAGCCATGTCATTGTTAAGCTGTGTTGTCATGTCGGTACGTTTGGCATCAATAAAGTCCACATTAAACTGACTGGCAGCGGCAATTGCTTCTAACAAATCTTTTTCAAAACCAATCAATGTACCATGTTCATTTTTAAAAGAAAAAGGTGGATAATCGCCCTGTGTGCCAACGATGATGGTTTCCCAGTTGGGATTTTTGGTGGTGATGGTTTCTGGGTTGGTGGTGGTTACATTGTCTGGGGTCTTATCGGTCTTGTCGCTACTACAAGCACCAAGCATTAAGCTGGCAAGACATAAAGCCATCAATTTCTTCATATTGAACCTTTCGGTGATTATGGGGCTAATATTATACTGCAAAAAACCCATGTTTGTAAAAATGACTTGGTGTGCGTATCATTTTTGACAACATAATATATCATGTTGTAATAATTTGGTAATAATACCAAGTCAGTTGTATCAATCAGCCCGAACATCAGACTCATGTAATGTCTGCAAGACGTATTGATAGGCGTTTAGTAGGGATTGTTTTTCATCATCATCATCAAGCTGTTCTTTGTCAAGGCGATAAGTAAAAACATCAACAGGGTCAAGGCTATCTAGGTGTTTGTGTTGGGGTGTGTGCAGGCTATTTTGGTAAAGTGTTTTGTTTTGAATGTTGAGTGCGATGACTTGCGAGTTGGTAAGGTAGGCTTGAATGTCATTTGCCAATTGGGGTTCTAGGCTGTTACCTGTGTAGATGATTTGTACCCAAATGCTGATATTTTGGCTGATAAGTCTGTCAAGTGTGGTATAAATATGGTCAAGGTCGCCTTGTATGTGGTGCAAAGGCTGAAAGGTGGGTACAGGTATGGGTTGTATATGTAAAGTATCTACAAAATCTATCAAAAGAACTTGTTTTGTCTTGCCAATTTCGCCAAAACCTAACGCAAGGGGTGAGCCACAATAACGAATGTGGTCAAGTCCACCGACTTTTTGGGGGGCGTGAATGTGTCCTAATGCCACATAGTCAATACATTCATCAAAAATGCTGGTGGGGATTTGCCCAAGTGTACCCACATACAACTCTCTCATGCCATCATCTTTGGCACTAATATTTGCCCCTGCACAAAAAAGATGTCCTGTGGCAATGATGGGGATTTTTTTGCCTGTTTGTGTAAAAATAGTGTTTTGGGCTTCTTTGGCATAACAAGCCAACGTATGATAGTGATGAGTAATGGCTGATAAGGTGGTGGACTCATGATTGCTGGCGTGCGTGCTGGCTTTGATGTCTTTGTCCCGAAGATAAGGCACGCCCATGATGATGGCTTGGGGATTGCCTGTTTTATCGCATAGAGTTAGGCAATCATCTTTGGTGTTTGGACTAATCACGCCGATGATATGAATGTTTAGGTTTTTTAAAATGTGTTTGGAAGTGTCTAGCAAGGTAGGGCTGTCGTGGTTGCCTGCGGTGATGATGATGTGCTGGCAGGGGCTGTCTGCCACTTTTGCCAAAAAATCATAATACAAAGATTGGGCTTTGTTACTAGGAGTCATGGTGTCAAACACATCACCTGCCACGATAAGAATATCCACCTTGTACTGACAAATCATCGCATGAAGCCATGTCAAAAATGCTGAAAACTCTTCGTAACGATTTTGGTGATATAGGCGTTTGCCGATGTGCCAGTCGGAAGTGTGTAGTACACGCAAGGCGGATTTTGTGGTCATGTTGGTACGATGTTACTCCATGATTTTGATATAGGCACCTGCACGAAGCTCTAAAATCCAGTCTTCTTCGGCTTGGGGTGCCATGCGAGCAAACAACATCTCTTTGGCAAGGTTACGGCGGTGCTGAACACTGACATCACGCTGACGAGTGTCATTTACTTTGAGAATGTGCCAACCAAACTGCGAGCGAAATGGTGTAGAAAAGTTGCCACGTGCAGTGTTTTGCATGACTTCTTCAAATTCTTTGACCATTTGTCCTTCATTGACCCAACCTAGACTGCCTTGTTGTAGGGCAGAGCCTGTGTCGTCTGAATAGGTGCTTGCCAATGCTTTAAAATCAGCCCCTTGTTGGAGTTGGGCATAGATGGCATTGATTTTTTGGCTTGCCATGCTGTCGCTTTGTGTGTCGTCCACACGCACCAAAATATGGCTAGTGTGCCATTCGGGGAGTAGCACTTGTTCGTTTGGGATTTTTGCACCCTCAGGGGAGTTTAGGAGAGCGTCCACATCTTGTTCGTTGATTTTGATGCGTGGCGAAACCTGAGCTTGCCAAAGGGCGGTCAAAGAAGCATCATCAATGAGTTGTTGACGAAGTTTGGCATAACCACCTGCTTGCTGTTTGTCTAGATACTGCTGAAAGTCGGTCAGCGAAGTAAACCCTTGTGCTTGGGCAAGTTGGGCAATTTGGCGGTTGATGATGTTTTCATTGACACTAAACCCTGCACGATTGACCATGCCAAGCTGTATTTTGCGAATGATGAGTTGCTCCATTGCTTGATTTTGGATTTGTTCCATGTCGGCAGGGATTTGGTTTTCTAGATAGCCCTGAGCCAGCTCTTCCATAGCGCCCATCAGCTCACTTTTTAGGATAATCTCATCGTTTACCATAGCTACCACACCATCAGTGCTGTCGTTGACGCTTAGGTTGGCATATGCAGTTGCACCCATGCCAAAGGTGAGTAAACTGGCTAATAAGGTTGTTTTTAAAAACTTCATGATTGTCTCTAAATTAAAGGTTGTTTAAGTTTAGCATTTTGACCCCAAGTCGTCAAATGTGTTTGTGTTTGTTTTATTTTGCTGTTAATACGCCCGTTGCCATGCTTGTTGTGCGGTATCATACCCCATAACCTTGTCGCTAAGTAGGCGGTTTAGCTTGCCACCACTGGTAATGCCATTTAAGCGGACTTCTGCCATGATTGCATGGTTTTTACTAGAATCAGGGCTTAGGTCGTTGCGGTATTGACGAGCATAAACTGAAATGCCATAACAACAATCTTCGTAATTAATGCCCACCAACGCATCTAATAAACGGGAGTTTTTGTGGTCATATTGGGCTTGAGATAGGACACGCCAACGGTTGTTGATGGGGAAAATCGCCGAAGCGGTGTAGGCGGACATAGCAAGCTGGTTGGTAAATTTATTTTCTTTGCGTTCAATCATGCCGACATTGAATAGGCTTTTGTCATTGGGCTGATAACGCACTTGGGCGATGGCTGAGTTAAAGCGATAATCTGGGTTTAATGCACCTGCAAAATCCACCCATAGATTTTGTTTGGGTTGCGTACTCATTTGCCATGCCAAGCCAGAATGACTGCGGTCAAAGGTTTGGCTATCCTCAATCCCTACTTTGGTTTTTTCAAGCAAAAACTGCTCGGCCACACCAGCATCAAAACGTGTCAAACCGTTTTTGTCTACATAGCGATAGTTTATCGCAGGTGTTACGGCGTGCAAATCTTGGATGCGGTCATAGCCCAAAAACCAGCTGTCTGATAGAAGTTGGTCATAGCTGATGGTGGCGACATCGGTCTCAAAATTGGGAATGTTGGCTTGGTTTTTGTAGGGGGTGTATGTGTATTTTAGGCGTGGGCTAACGGTCTGATAACCGCCCAAACTGTCTTTGAACCACCCAAAAGGTGAACCTTGTTTTTCAAAAAATAGTCCAGAATCAACACTAAAATGTGGTGCAAATATTGAATACCGCCCTTCTTCTTTGGTGAGATTTTGCCCTGCCAAGCTGTCTTCGTCATAAGAGGCATAAAGATGTGTCAAGCCAAATTTTGGTGTAACGTAACCCCATGATTTGGTTATGGGGTAGCTGGCAAGCAGTTGGTTGTACATACGTACACCGCTTTTTTCTACTTCTGAGTTGTCTTTGATGGATTTTTTAAAGTAAGCGGTGTTATGTATCCCTGTCAGTTGCAAGGCGTTATTGCTAGGTAGGGTATAGTTCACCGAAAGTTGGGGCAGGCGTGAATAGGGCTTGTCTTTGTCGGTGATGGGTGTACCGTCTGATTTTGTACCGTCTAGGCTTTGGAATGTTTCTACACGCAAATCAGCGTTAACGTGTTCGTTATAATAGGTTGCCCAAATACGTCTGGGGAGATTTAGGGGGTTATTTTCCAATCCTAAGGTATCAAAATCGTTTAAATAATCACGGTCAGAGACATAGCGATATGTCCCATGTACAGACAGATGGGGGTATTTTTTAGAGTGCCAATCATGGTCATAAAACAGGCGACTGCGGTCTTGGTCGTCATAATTTTTATCATTGGGCAAATAAGAGCCTGTCAAAATACCAGAGCCTAAATTTTGGGTCAAATAGCGAAATTCTCCCGTCAGCATGGGATTGGTGTTGCTGTATATGGTGGGAGTTAGGGTCAAATCATAATTGGGAGCAAGGTTGATGTAGTAGGGCGTATTGATTTCAATGCGGTCGGAGCTAACACCTGCATTTGGGAGCAAAAAGCCTGTGGCACGTCTATCATCAATAGGGAAGTTGAGATAAGGTAGATAAAAAATAGGTGTATCACCAAGGTTAAGTTTGGCATTTTTGGCAATACCACGCCCTGTATCGGTATTGATGTCAATGCTGTCAGCGTCTAAATGCCATTTGCGTTCGTTGGGTGGGCAGGTACTAAACATCACGTCCTGCATTTCATAATGGCTATTGTTGTGTTTGGTCATTTGTTTGGCATGACCATGTGCATTCATCGTGGTGCTGGCAAAGGCGATGTCGGTGGCAATGGCAGACTGATTGTCGGCGTATTTTAGGTTATCAGCCACCCCAATGATGCCTGCGGTATTGGTGTTAGGGTTGGTGTTGCCGTCTGCAAACAGTACTTGACCATCAGCATTAATTTCACCTGTGCTGGGCTTAAAAGTTACTTTTTCGGCACGTACTTGTCTGCCTGACTGCTCAATGATAACATCGCCTGACAATTCAGCATAATCATCGTTGTCCCAATACCCCATGTCAGCTTGGGCAAATACCGTACCATCGCTTGTATCCACGCCAGTTGCGTTATCTTCATCTTGGTTTTTTGTCTGAGTTGGTGATTTGGGTTGTACCCATGCACCATGACAACGAGTGTGGCTATCTGGGTTGGTGTGATAATATTCGGTAAGTTTTTTTAGGTTGGCGTTTTGTTTGGGGTTGGCAAGGGCTGTGTGTGGCAATAGCCCAATCGCACTCACACCAACAAGTGCAATCTGAATACCTGTGGTGAGCGTGCTTTGTCCGTGATGATGTTTGCTACGCATGATGTGCCTTAAATACCAAAATAATAAAAAATTCGCCTATTTTACACCATTTTTGTAGAGAAAATGCGAAAATTAAGCTAAACTAGCATTTATTTTTTTATAAAAGGGTAAGCCATGAACCGCACTGATGAAATGATGACATTTTTAAACACGCATTTGACACAAGGTTTTCGTGTGGAGAGTTTGGCAGGCGATGCCAGTTTTCGCCGTTATCACCGCATTTTTTTTCATGTTGGCAGTGAGATTGGGCGTGATGAAATGAGCTATTTGCTTATGGACGCACCCCCCCAAAAAGAAAGCGTGGTTGAATTTGTCAAAGTTGCTCACATTTTATCCGAAAAAGTCAATGTGCCTGATATTATCGCTTCTGATATTGAACGTGGTTTTTTGTTGCTCCAAGATTTTGGCACGACCGAATTTGCTCATTTAATTTTAGATAAAAACCAAAAAGACAAACATTACACCACTGCCTTACATACCCTTGCTCAATTACAACAAATACGCACCGATGTGGATTTGCCACCTTATGATGATGACAAACTCACTGCTGAGATGAATTTGTTTTCAGAATGGTTTTTGCCTTATGTCAATGTTCAATTTGATGATTTGTCATTATTATTATGGCAACGATTACAAAAAATATTGCTTGACAACATTCAAACACAACCCAAAGTGATTGTACATCGTGATTATCACAGTCGTAATCTTATGGCGGACAAATCCTCTGATGCTCTTGGTGTGATTGATTTCCAAGATGCTCTCATTGGGGCAGACACTTATGATTTGGTCAGTTTGGTAAGAGATGCTTATATTGACGAAGATGAGGTATGGGTCAATCAAAAAATTGAAGAATTTTATACACTCATTCACCGCAAAGATGATATTCATGCTTTTACCAAAGATGTTAATATCATGGGTATCCAAAGACATTTAAAGGTATTGGGCATTTTTGTTCGCCTATATCAAAGAGATGGTAAAGACCGCTATTTGACCAATATCCCAAAAGTCATGAATGATTTACGCATTGAATTGGCATGGCTTAGCGAACATGGTAATAATGTGGTTTATGGCGAATTTTTGGCTTGGCTTGATAAAAAAGTCATGCCCAATTATCAACAAAAATTTGCATAAAATAAATCTCACTTTCAAATCAATTGGTTGGGTGCATAATGTGCCTAACAAATTTATTAAATTAAAATTTAATCGTTTAAAGCAGTTAAAGCACTATGATTACCCAAGCCATGATTTTATCGGCAGGCAAAGGCACTCGCATGAGACCTTTGACACTCACCACTCCCAAGCCACTTGTTCTTGTAGCAGGTAAACCGCTCATCGTCTGGCATATTGAACGCTTACGGCAGGCGGGTATTAGTGATATTGTCATTAATGCAGGTTATTTGGGTGATGTGTTGATACAAGCATTATCGCAGATGACATTGGGGGTTAATTTGCACATCTCTGATGAGAGTGTACTTGATGAGCCATTGGAGACGGCAGGGGGGATACGCTATGCTTTATCACAAGGCTTGCTTGCCCACAAACCATTTTTGCTCGTCAATGGCGATGTGTGGACAACGACTGATTTTGGTCGGTTTCGTGCGGTTACGCTTGGTGATAGGTTGGCTCATCTGGGTTTGGTTGCCAACCCCGAACATAATCCTGATGGTGATTTTGTGCTAAATGATGGCAAAGTCTATCCCAAAACGGACAAATCTGACTTGACGTTTTCGGGCATTAGCGTGATGTCGCCTGACATTGTGGCAGATGTGGCGGTGGGGCAGATTGCACCGCTTGCTCCGTATCTGCGTCAAGCGATGAATGAACATCGCATCTCTGGCGAAATCATCAGTGATACTTGGGTGGATGTAGGAACATTGGAGCGACTGGCGTGGGTGGATAATTTTGCCAAAAATTTATAAATTTCAATGTGTTATATAATTTTACAAAAAATTGCAAAAAGTGCTTGCAAAATTTTAAAAATAACCTATAATAACACTCGGCTTCATCGGTAACTTCGCAACTTTGATTTATGAACCCCGCCAGGACCGGAAGGTAGCAACGGTAGTAATCCCAAAGTGTGCCGAAGATGTGCTGATGAAGTCACTTTTTTTGCCTTAAAATTTATTTAACATAATCTTTTTCATGAATGAAATGTGGATAAACATTAACTGGGTGAAATTTATATCGCTGAATGTTGGCATTTGGGTTTTATAGTAAATTTTACTCAAAACCCAACAGATGGTTTTTGTTTATGGTAAGAAAAGTTAAATCACAACAAAAACCGTTCACCCTTTAATAAACTTCCTGCAAAACTCAAAAACAAGGAAAACCGTTCGTGGTGAGCTTGTCGAACCGCCACTGTTTTCCTACCCTTCGACAAGCTCAGGGCGAACAAAAAAACCTAGTTTTGCAGGAAGTCTAATAAATAAATCTAAACCAAACAATTCACATTTTTAGGTTGAGAGTGAGGTTTGTTTATTAAACCTTTAAACTTACATCTATAACGACCATTTTATTTTTTGACAAGCTGTTTAATCCTTGCTATATTTGGCAAGGATTTATTTTTTTGGAAAAATGTATGATACTTGATGAAAAATCCCTAAAAAATCACAGTCGTTTTTTAAGTCGCATTTTACGCCACAAACCTGAATTGATAGGGATTGTGCTTGATAATCACGGTTATGTGGCGGTGGAAACTTTACTCAATGCTTTGCAAAACAGTCAATTTCCCATGACTCGTGCCATGCTTGATGAAGTGGTGGCAAATAACGACAAAAAACGCTTTTCGTATAGCGATGATGGGTTAAAAATCCGTGCCAATCAAGGACATTCGGTGGCTGTGGATTTGAATTTATCACCACAAATACCCCCGCCCATATTGTATCACGGTACGGCGATAGATAGCCTTGATGGCATTTGGCAAATGGGTTTAATTCCCAAAACTCGCCATCATGTGCATTTAAGTGGTGATGTACAGACAGCGATAAAGGTTGGTAAGCGTCATGGGGCAGTGGCGGTGCTACGGGTGGACACGGCTCAGATGGTGGCAGATGGCGTGGTGTTTTATCGCTCGGCTAATGGCGTGTGGCTCGTGGACACTGTACCGCCCAAATATTTGGAGCGATTGGCTTTGTAATACTATCATTTTGATAAAAATTTTAGTAAAATGACGATAAAAGGTAACCCTATGAAAGTCATAGAGCAAGACCTAGCTCCCAACACGTCTCTATCATTGCCTATCACGATTTGGCAGGTGATTGATGATATTGAACCTATTGATAAAAACCTGCGATTTCGTTTGCGTTTTGGGTTGGCTTTTTTTATATTGATGGTGGGTTGGTGGATTTATGATGCGGATGCCCCAATTGGTTTTTTGGTATTTTTCTCATTGATTTGTTTGCCATCTTTTTGGTTTTATATTTTTCATTATCGTCATTTTAATTTAAAAGCCAATACACCACTACCAATCATCACTTTTGCCAAGCATTTTGTCAAAATGTATGATAATTATGGTAATATGGTGATTGATAATAAATCGGTAGATCATCAAGTTAGTAAAATTGAAACTTGGGGCGTGGTACATTGGTTGGTGGTGGCGATAAAAGGTCAGAAATTTCGTTATTTTTTATTTGATAATCCAACTTGCCATTATTATATTGAAGTAGATGGTGAACGTTATAAAATCCCTATGGATAAATTGGCATTTTTGATAGAAAGTTTGGTGTTGGAAATTAAAAACAACCCCAATCATGATGCTATTACATTACATGAAAACCATTATGTTGATTGGTAAATTTGGCATTTTTCAAAACTTGGAAAACCGACGACCTAATTTTAATTGCTGATGAGATTTTATCAATAAATTTCCCACAAAACTTGGTTTTGACCCTTTGATAAATTTGGTGCAAATATCAAACCAAGTTTTGTGTACTTTTTAGACTAAAATTATTTATTTTTTAAAGAGAATTGATTATGAGCGACCCAAAACTTGCCCAAAAACAAGCTGCTGCCAAATCCGCCCTTACTTATATTGATGATGGCATGATTTTGGGAGTGGGAACAGGCAGTACGGTAAATTGCCTGATTGAGCTACTTCCCCAAGTTCGCCTAAAAGGGGCGGTAACAAGCTCCCAAGTTACCGAAGATAAATTGCGTGCCTTGGGTATTGAGATTTTTGACCTAAATACGGTGGGTGAGCTGGATTTGTATGTTGATGGGGCTGATGAGATAGACCCTCATGGCAACATGATTAAGGGGGGTGGCGGTGCTTTGACCCGCGAAAAAATCGTGGCGGCGTGTGCCAAAACTTTTGTGTGTATGGTAGATGATAGCAAAACTGTTGAGAAGTTGGGTAAATTTCCTGTGGCGGTGGAAGTGTTGCCCCAAGCTCGCTCTTATGTGGCTCGTGAGCTGGTTAAACTTGGCGGCGACCCTGTGTATCGTGAAGGGTTTGTTACTGATTATGGGAACGTGATTTTGGATACTTATGATTTGGACATCAAAAATCCTAGCGAGCTTGAAAAAACGCTCAACAACATCGTGGGTGTGGTGTGTAATGGTATTTTTGCCAGTCAATCCGCTCACATCATGCTCAAAGCAGGTAATGACGGTGTGATTACGGTGAAATTTTAATCATCAATGAAGGGATAATTTATGAAAATGGTAATCAAAGTGGTCTTTTGTGTGATGGCGTTATCACTTGTCAGCCCTGCAATCGCTAAGGGTGGTAAAGGCGGTGGTGGAAAGGGTGGTGGTATTGGTGGCAAATCGCATTATCAAATCAAACCCAGCACCCAAACGACCTCCACCAAAAAAGAACAAGAGCGTTCAAAGGTGAGCTATCGTTTTGGTGGTGGTTCTAGTGGTTCTAGCAATAACCACCCCTGCCGTCAGCATGGCGGATTTAGCCATTGTGAAGTATCAACGGGCAAATATGTATGTAAGGACAGCTCTGTTGTCGTGGGCAACAAGGTGTGTCGCTAATACACAAGGCTGATTGGTGTGGGGTGGTAAAATTACAGCCATGCCAATCACCCACCAAGTGTATTAAAGTTGCTTTTCCAATACCATTGCCAACGCTTCTGACAGCTCTGCTCTGAGTGTTTGCGTGCTTTGGTTGGGGCTACCGATGTCAGAATAATGTTGATAAGCTTTGGCTTTTTTGAGTGGTGTTGGGATTTTTTGCCAAATTGATTGGTCAGTTTGTGTGCTGATGGTATCAAGACTGGCGTGCCCACGATGACGTAAAATGTGGTGCAACCTTTGCAATTGAGTGGCGATGACCGTTAGGGTTGCATCATCAACATGCAGTGTTTTTACATTTGTGGCTTTATCTTTGATGGTTTGGGCGTTGGGTAATAGTCCGCCCAACATACCACCAATGGCAGTTCCTAGCCCTAAGCTTGCCCCAAAAGTCGCCACGTCAATACCAGCACCCACAATCATGCCAGCCATGCCACCGCCTGCGGTGCGTATGCCATAACGTGTCAAAAGTTCACGGTCAAATATGTCTTGGGTAGTGCTTTGTATGTGTAAATCCAACTGTACAACATCTGTATGATAAAAGCGATACAGTGAGAGCAGTTTTTGTTCGGTTTGTCTAACCACTTGGCGAACAGCGTTCTGTATGAGTGTCAATGTGGGGGCAGGGTCGGTATTTTCGGCAATCTTTTGGCTAAAACTGGCGATATTGATGAGCGTATCAGCGATGATAAAACTGCCTTTTTCGCCCAGTTCGTGCCATAATTCACGCCGTTCATGTTGTAAAATGTCAAAGGCTTGGGCGTGGGTGAGTGTGTGTAGATATTGCCAAAGGAGCATTTCTGCTTCAAAATCAAAGGCTACCGTATCAAAAGCATGACAAACGTGCAAGGCTCTACGAGAGAGCATTTGTCGCCACTCATCTGCTTTTTGTTGGTCAGATTTGACAAAATTAAATACAGGCAATACAGGCACGCCAGAGCTTGCCAAAATCGCCAATTCGTCTTGGTATTTGGATAAAATGGGTTCACGCACGTCCACCACATAGATGGCGACATCAGCATGAAGTAGGGCATTTACTACTTTGGCTTCTTGGGAAAAATCGTCATGTAACTTGGGAGAATGTGTGCGTACCGCCTCCAAAAAGGCTTGTAGCCTGTCTACGCCATCTTTGCGTGGGTCGGTGTGTTCGTGCAAATAATCCATCACGCCACTGGCATCTTCTAAGCCCGGTGTGTCATGTAGCACCACCAAAGGGTGCTTGGTGGTACTGTATAGGGTAACTGCTTCCACATGGCGAGTAGTGGCGGATTCATTTTTGACTTCGCCAAATTCATCGTTGCGAAGCAGGGTTCGCATGAGTGAAGTTTTGCCTGTGTTGGTGTGTCCGATGATGGCAAGTTGAATGGTTTTCATGGTGTTGGGTCAAGCCTAAAAATGCCTGCGTGAATTTGTCCGATTTTGGTGGATTTGATGAGTTCTATGGGCGTGGTAAAAACTTCTGTCAAGGGGCGATTGCTCTCACTATAAATCAGTGTGTCGTCATGGTACAACCCATGCATGATGATAAGGTCAAGCAGAGATTGCCATAAGTTTAAATCATAAGGTGGGTCTAAAAATATCACATCAAAAGGTGTGTTAAGTGTGGGTAGGGCATTTTGGGCGGTGGTATTGATGAGATGAAGCTGAGCGGTGCAGTTGAGTATTTTGGCGTTTTTGCTAAGCTCGCCAGCTTGTTTGCTTGGTTCTATCATTACTACTGACTTCGCCCCTCGAGAGAGTGCCTCAAAGCCCAACACGCCCGAACCAGCACACACGTCTAGCACCGTTGCATCTAGCATATCAGACATTAGCCAATTAAAGAGTGTTTCACGCAAGCGGTCAGGTGTGGGACGTAAGCCATCAATGTCCAAAAAACTAAGTAATCGGCGTTTGTGCATACCACCAATAATACGTACTTGGTTGGTGGTGGGTTTTTTTGTGGCATTTCTCATTGGGCGTTGTTGCTTTGGTTTGTGTGTGGTTTGTTGGTTTCGTGTTGTTTTTCTAGGGCTAACTTTTCTGTTTCTTTTTGCTTTTCAAGCTCTCTTTGTTTTTCTAGGGCTTTGTGTTTTTGCATGGCGACAATTTTGGCTTGCATTTGGGCGTGTTTTTTGGCTCGGATTTTTGTCATCTCGGTAGCATTAGGTGGTCGTATGGGGTTCTTCTCACGTTGTAGTACCCAATAATCAAACAAAGCTCGTCCAATGGGTGCAGCCACTTTACTACCACCACCACCATTTTCAACAATGACTGCTAGGGCGATTTGGGGGTCATCAACAGGAGCAAAACCTGTAAACCACGCATGGTCCCAGTGGCGAGAGCTTAGTAGGGCTTTGTTATAAGTTTTGCCTTGTGCGATGGATTTGACCTGTGCCGTACCTGTTTTGCCTGCGATGCGGTATTTGGGGGTGTAAATGCCTTTGGCGGTGCCTCGTTTGACGGTATCTTCCATGGCGGTATGCATACGTAGCCAGTCGGATTTTTTGCCATTAAACTCAATCACGCCATCAGGTTTATCAATGACTTTGACGTATTCTGCCCCTGTGGAATTTTTGAGAATGTGGGGGGTAAGGTGCTTACCCAAATTGGCGGTCATGGCGGTAGCGTTGGCGACTTGGAGGGGGCTTGCCAAAAAAGCTCCTTGCCCGATAGATACCGAAATAGTCTCGCCCGGTAGCCATTCTTTGCCATAGGTTTTCATTTTCCATTCGGGGGAGGGCATGATACCGGCTTTTTCGTGCGGTAGGTCAATCCCTGTTTTTTTGCCAAAACCAAATCCACTCATCCAACTATGTAGTTTATCAATGCCCATTTTATATGAATTTTTATAATAATAGGTGTCTACACTCATGACGATGGATTTGTTCATATTAACCATGCCATGACCTCCCTTTTTCCAGTCACGGAATTTGTGCTTATCTCCTGGTAAGCTAAAATAACCAGGGTCATGAATCACATCTTCCCATCGCATGATTTTGTGGTGTAAAAACCCCATCGCTTCAAAGGGTTTGATGGTAGATGCGGGTGGGTAGAGTCCTTGTAAGGCTCGGTTGTATAGAGGTTGGTCTATGTCATCACGCAAGACAGCATAGGCTTGTGATGAAATGCCAGAAACAAAGGGGTTGGGGTCAAAACTGGGGTTTGAGACAAAAGCAAGCACATCGCCATTTTTTGGGTCAAGTGCCACAATTGCTCCACGCCTGCCAGCGAGTTGGTCTTGGGCGACTTTTTGTAAACCGTAGTCCAAACTTAGGTACAAGTCGTTGCCTGCTACCGCAGCTTTACTGTCAAGCCTACGAAGCACTTCGCCATG
This sequence comes from Moraxella oblonga NBRC 102422, assembly GCF_001598275.1. Taxonomy (GTDB): domain Bacteria; phylum Pseudomonadota; class Gammaproteobacteria; order Pseudomonadales; family Moraxellaceae; genus Moraxella; species Moraxella oblonga. Next base: position 72,443 of record NZ_BCYQ01000011.1, on the reverse strand, counting down.
AGCGTTGGCTTCTACTGACTGATAGCCGGGTTTGCCAAGTAATACTTCTTCGTATTGTTTTTCAATGCCCAATTTACCAATCAAATCCGTACCAGCGTATAGGGCTTGTTTATGAGGGTCAGCTTTTATGGTTTTAGATTCTTTGTCGTTAATACGTCCTACATAGCCGATGACATGAGCAAACAGCTCATCATGTGGATAGACACGACTAAGTTTGGATTGGATACTTACACCACGAAAAAATGGCTTGCGTTCGCTGAATTTGGCGATGTGGTCTTCGGTCAAATCCATTTTGATGGTAACAGGGTCATTTTTGGTTTTGCTGATACGAGCCAAAATATCCGTGATGTCTTCTTCGGTGAGTTCAAAAATGGGGGCAAGCAGTTTTAGGGTATACTCTGGATCATCAACCTCATCAGGGCTAATGATGGCGGTAAATACAGGTGTGTTATCCGCAAGTAAAATACCATTGCGGTCATAGATGTAGCCACGAGGAGGTGGGTTTGAGATGAGTTTGATTCGGTTGTTTTCGGCGTTGGTGCTGTATTTGTTGTATTCTTGGATTTGGAGTTGCCCATAGCGAAATGCCAAGCCCGACAATCCTGTCATGACAAACAAAGCGGAAATAAGCACCCGAATTTGAAAAATACGGACGCTTTTGTCTTGTGTGCCAGAAAAGGGGTTTTTCATACAAAAATCAAATACAGACTAAATCACCCATTATACCATGTTTTGATACAAACAAAAACACCTCACGTATGTGAGGTGTTTTTTTTGGTGGGGTGGATTAGTAGGTGAAGTTTACACCGATACGGTATTCACGACCTACACCAGGTAGACCTACGCCTGACAACGTTTGTGGCACATAGTATTCATCGGAGATGTTGTTGATGGCGAAGTTTACATTCATCTTGTCGTTGCCATACGGTTTCCAGTTGGCATAGACATCGGTGGTGTCATAGCCATCACGAACGGCATTTGCGTTGTAGGCAGGGTTGTTTTTCCAAACTTCCCCTGTACTTTTGGCGGTACGGCGATGGTTGACACCCACTTCTAGGTTTGGATTGTCAAAGCGGTAGGAAAGACCTGCGGTATAAGTACGACCTAAATTTACAGCATATTCACGGTTACCAAATGAAGGTAGGTTGCCTTGTGCATCAGGCATACTATAAAATTCAGGGTTGCTTTCAGCTACACCCAAACGGGCGGTAATATTTTGGTAGTTGTAGTTTGCACCAAGTTCCCAACCCTTATTTTTAGCATAACCAACATTATCAATGCCGTTATAGTAAGCGACTGCTCCTGTTTCATCATGACGTGATACTTGACCACTGGTAAGTAAGTCATCAATTTTTTGCCAGTAGTAACTACCATCAATACCAAAGTTACCATATTGGGTGCTTTGTTTGTAGTTAAAGCCAATCTCGGTGTTTTTGGCTTTTTCAGCTTTTACATCATCAGCAATGGATACAAGGGCACCACTGCGTAAAGCGTCATACATTCTTGGGCTACGAGTAGCGTGGTTGTGGTTGGCATTAAAACTAAGAGATGGTGTGGCTTGCCAAATCAAACCAATACTAGGATTGATGTCGCCATCAGATACTTCTTTGCCGTCCATTGCCTTAAATTTAAAATGGTCATAACGAAGTCCAACGGTGGCAGTAACATTACCAATGTCGGCGATGGATTCCACATAAAGACCTGTGTCAGTTTTTTCTTGGTGATTTAAATTAACACCAAAAGGTTGCCAGTTTGCAGGTTGTCCACGACCTGCTACGTTTACCAAGTCGGTAGCCTTACGTAGGTAATTTGGAATGCTTTCTTGATGACGATAATTTGCTCCATATTTTAATAAAAGAGTATCAATTTTATATTTTGATAAAAAATCTGAATTGATATAACTATCAAAATTAATATTGGCACCTTTGGTTTTGACTTTGGTTTCGTTGTCTGCCAATGTTACCCCTCGAATGCCAGGGTTGCCATACTGTTCACCACCTGCTGATTCACGTTTGTTTTCCATTGTGTAAATGTTAGCGGTAACGTCATCAGCAAAGCCTAGGTTTTTGCCTGTCCATTCTAGGTTGGTTTGGGTAAGTGAGAGTTCACGATAATGTGGGTCTTGTCTGGCAACTGACAAGCGACCGCCTGCTTCATTGGCTGGACGAATGTCAAACTCTTCACGTACATTACGTACGCCTTTATCAGTCATGTTTAAATGGCTAAGCACAAAACGGTGGTCGCCAAAGTTTGCTCCTACTTTTGCCAAATAATTGACTTTGTCTACATCGGTTGATGGTACAGTGTCTCCGCCCAGATAGTTGGTGTAACCTTTACCTCCTTTGTAGTTGTCTTGATCAACCTTATTGGCACTAACCAAAAAGTCAAAGTTGTTAACTTTACCATAGGCTGTGGCGTTATAGGACAGTTCGTCATTAGAACTATAAATTGTACCTAATTTAAAACCATAATTTTTACCATCTTTTAGTAAATCATGAGCATCTACAGTCTTGGCAACAATCGCACCGTTGGTAGCACCAATACCAGCCGAAGCAGAGCCAGCCCCTTTTTGGACGCTGACAATCTTAACCAAGCTAGGGTCAAGCATATGACGACCTTGATGGTAGAGAATCTGACTGTCGCTATAAGCGTTATCTACCTTGACGTCAACAGAGTTTTGACCCATGCCACGAATACTGATGTATTGTGAAGCACCATTACCACTACCAAAATCAATGGCAGGTTCTGATTTTAATAGTTCACGCAGTCCTGTGGCGGTACTTTCGTCTTTTTTCTTTAAGGTAACAACGTTGGTTTTTACTTTTGCTCCTTGGCGGTCAATGCCAATTTTCATGGGGGCAAGCTCAACAGTTGGGGTGCTGGCTTGTGTGTTGTCTTGGGCTAGTGCAACCTGTGCACCCAAGATGCTTAACACAGCAACGGTTAGGGGTTTTGTAATCAAACCTTTCATGACTTACTCTCTCTGTAATGAAATGTTTGCGTATCTTACCAAAAAATATTCTTGATGTAAATAATAATTATTGTTATTTTAAAAATAAGATGATAATAAATGATGTTTGATAACTATTTATGATTAAAGTATGATGATGGGGTTTGTTAAAGTGAAAAAATCCGCATTTTAGCACATTATTTATGTAAAATTGTGCTAAAATTGGCGGATTGTCATCAACCATCGTTTTTATGTTTTCATCTATTTGGCAAGCCTTAGTCGAGCACCCTGCATTCATTGCCATGCTCACCATACCGCCTGTTACTGCTTTTGTAACATGGGCTCATGTATGGATGGCATTGGAGATGTTGTTTCACCCCATTAAGTTTTGGGGTATTCGTGTGAAAAATATGCCATTTGGATTGCAGGGGCTAGGTTGGCAAGGGATTGTGCCTGCCAAGGCGGGCAAGATTTCTGGGGTGATTGTGGATCAAGCCTTATCAAAACTGGGTTCTATTGACGAGTTTTTTCAGGCGATGAATCCAGAAGAGATGGCGGATTTTGTAACGGCGTCTGTGGACAGTCATTTGGAGAGCCTGATTGACGAAATCATGCTTGAAAAATATTATGCCCTGTGGAGTCATTTGCCCTATGCTGTCAAACGGCGGATTTATGCCCATGTTCATGCACAGTTGCCCAGTATCATGAAGGCGTTGGTGCTTGATTTGACCTACCATGTTGAGGAGCTTGTGGACATGCGTCAGATGATAGTTAGGCGTATGGAGAACGACCGCAAACTGATGGTAGAGATGTTTTTGAGGGTGGGTAAAAAAGAGATTAATTTCATCTGGAAAATCAGTGCCGTGATTGGTTTTGGTTTTGGGATTATACAGATGGGGGTGTTTTATTTTGTGCCACAGCATTGGACGGTGCCTTTTTTTGCAGGGATTTGGGGGCATTGACCAACTGGATAGCCATTTGGATGGTATTTAATCCTGTTGAGCCACGTCCTTTATGGTTCATACGCCTGTTTCGCTACCAAGATGGTAAAGTCTATCCGATGTTTCCACACATTCACCGTTATCTGTGGCAGGGTGGTTTTATGAAACGCCAAGACGAAGTGTCTAGTGTGTTTGCCCAGATTGTCGTCAAAGAGCTTGTTACCCTTGAAAATGTCATGAATGAGATGATGTACGGCGTGCGAGCCGAACAAACTCGCACACTCATGAAATCACACATGTATGAACTCTTAGAATCGCCGATTGTTGCCACCACCTTAAAAATGGGCATGGGCAAACAAGAGCTGAACGAATTTAAAGACATTATTATTGACAAATCCATAGACGCAACGATGGTACCAATCCGTAGCCCTGAACTTAATGATTCTCGTGCCTCTAAAATTTTTGGGTTATTTGAAAGTCGCCTCAAAGCCCTAACTCCCTATGAATTTCAAAATTTGCTTCGCCCTGCCTTCAAAGAGGATGAGATGACCTTAGTGGTTTTGGGGGCGATTACTGGCGTGTTGGCGGGTTGGGTGCATTTGGTGGCGGTATTTTTTTAAAAATTATTTTGGTAAAACAATTTATTTTTTATATCAAATATGATAAATTATTAAATATTTTAAAATTAAAGCTTCCTACACCATTAGGAGCGTATCAAACACGTTGACATTTGTCATCAAAATGAGAAAAAACAAAACATCAGCTGTGGTTGGTTTGATGCAAATCACCAAAATATTGCTAAAACCGCCAGTACATAACAACCCTCATTCATATTTGATACGCTAAATTTATCCATTGTTTTGTGGGAAATCAATAGCAGTCGCTAATTCTTTTGGGAAAACATCATGCTCATCACCGAACTTGGCTATTTTGCCCTTTTGCTCGCCTTTGTGCTTGCGATTTTGCAGGCGGTTTTGCCTTTTGTGGGGATTGTCAAACACCAAATCCAATGGCAACGACTCGCCCCAAGCCTTGCTTTTGCAGGGTGTGTGGCGATGTTGGTGTCATTTTTTGGGCTTATGGCTGGATTTTTGGGTAATGATTTTAGTTTGGTGTATGTAACCAGTCATTCCAATAGCCTACTGCCTTGGTACTATAAGGTATCAGCCACATGGGGTGGGCATGAGGGTTCATTATTGCTTTGGCTGACGATTTTGGCGGTATGGTGTATGCTTGTGGCGGTGTTCAGTCGTGGCTTACCGCTTGACATGAGAGCCAGAGTGCTGTCTATTTTGGGTATGGTGCAGACGATGATGCTTGCCATGCTTATTTTTACGTCCAGCCCTTTTGATCGTACTTTGCCCAATCTGCCTGTTGATGGGGCGGATTTAAACCCATTATTACAAGACCCTGGTTTGATTTTTCATCCGCCCATGTTGTACATGGGTTATGTGGGATTGGCTGTGCCGTTTGCATTTTGTCTGGCAAGCCTTTGGGCGGGTCGTCTAGACGCTGTATGGACACGTTGGTCTCGCCCTTGGACGGTGGTGGCTTGGGGCTTTTTGACATTGGGGATTGCGATTGGGTCTTGGTGGGCGTATTATGAGCTTGGTTGGGGTGGTTGGTGGTTTTGGGACCCTGTGGAAAACGCCTCGCTCATGCCATGGCTTGCCAGTACCGCTCTTATGCACTCGTTGGCGGTTACCGAAAAACGTGGCGTGTTCAAGGCATGGACGATTATGCTTGCCATATTTGCATTTGCCTTATCCTTGCTTGGTACGTTTTTGGTACGTTCTGGGGCGATTACTTCTGTGCATTCATTTGCGGCTGACCCCACACGTGGCATGGCGATTTTATCCATTTTAGGTGCAGTGATTGGTAGTGGTTTGCTCTTATTTGCAATACGTGGATGGCGTTTGACGGTAGAGAGTACTTATCGGCTTAAATCTCGTGAGACGATTTTGGTGATGAACAACATCATCTTGCTTGTGGCGACTTTGGTTGTGCTACTTGGTACGCTGTATCCTATCATTGCAGACGCCTTTAAGTTGGGTCAAGTGTCGGTAGGTCCTCCATATTTTAATGCTTTATTTGTGCCGTTGTCGTGGGTTTTGCTTGCTTTTATGGGTATTGGAGCAACTTTACGATATAAAGTGGATAATCGCCCCTTATTAAAGCTTGTCATCACACTTGGCATGAATAGCCTTGTGTTGGGTGGTGGTGTATACTATGTTATGACACGGCTTGGGCATGAAGTAGCATTTGATAAAGGGATTTATATCACTGCTGTATTGTCGGTGTGGGTGCTTGCCTTTATGGTGTGGGATTTTAAAGACAAGCTAAAAAATAGTAAGGGCTTGGCAGGTTTTAAAAAATTGAGTCCTAGTTATTATGGTATGCATTTGGCTCATGTTGGTGTGATTGTTACGGCGTTGGGTGTAGCAGGCGTGAGTAGTCTAAGCGTTGAAAAAGACGTGGCAATGACCGTAGGAGATAGTATACAGGTGCAGGGTTATGATTTTTACCTAAGCGAATTTAGTACCATTAAAGGCAGTAACTACGATGCCACCCAAGCAACCATTAGCATTAAAAAAGACGGCAAACTTATCACAACCTTGTACCCTCAAAAGCGTAATTATGTCGTCTCTATGATGCCCATGACCGAAGTGGGGCTTTATCCTAGTTTGACCAACGAATTATATGTGGCATTAGGCGAACCTATCGCTAGCCAAACCAAAGACACATGGGCGGTGCGTGTTTATGTCAAACCCATGGTGCGTTGGCTATGGCTTGGGGCGGTCATCATGGCGTTGGGAGGGCTTGTGGCACTGCTTGATAAACGTTATCGCATCAAAAAGGAAAAAGTATGAACCGACAACAAAAACGCATGATGATGTTTATGTTACCATTGGTGGTTTTTGTGCTACTTATGATTATGCTCTTTTTTAGATTGGGTAAACCAACTGATGTAGTGATTGATACAAGTGTTCATCACCCCTTGCCTACATTTAGTTTGCCTTTATTATCCGAACCTAACCGTTTAATGACGAATGCAGATTTGCCAAAGCAGGCGTTTTTGTTGAATGTGTGGGGGTCATGGTGTCCAACCTGTAAGATAGAACATCCTTTTTTGCTCAAATTACAAGCTGATGGTGTACCGATGGTGGGGGTAAATTATAAAGATGAACTTCCTAATGCTTTGGGTTATCTGAATGATTATAAAAATCCCTTTTTATTTTCGGTGCAGGATTTGGACGGCAAATATGCCATAGAGTTGGGCTTGACGGGAGCTCCTGAGACTTTTGTGGTTGATGGTCAAGGCGTGGTATACAAGCATATTTTGGGTGAGATTGGCGAACAAAACTGGGCAAACATCAAAACGTGCATGATGGCAATTGACAATCCAACGCTTGATGAAAAGGCTAAATTGGGGGCGTGCGATGACTGATATGATAACGACAAGATATATAAAAAGTACGTTGATTGCATTGGTTTTGTCTATCAATATGGCAAGTTTTGGGGCGATAGAACTTCGTGAATTTAAAACGCCAGAAGACGAAACACGCTATAAAGCACTCATTGAAGAGTTTCGTTGCCCCAAGTGTCAAAACCAAAATTTGGCAGGGTCTGATGCACCCATTGCGGTGGATTTAAAAAATCAAACCTACCAGATGATACAAGAGGGTAGAAGCGATACCGAGATTCGTAATTATATGTTTAAAAGCTATGGGGATTTTATCAGTTACAAACCGCCCATGCGTCCGTCCACGTGGATTTTGTGGTTATTTCCCTATGTGGTATTTGCAATATTAGTATTGGGCTGGATTTATATCACCAAAAAAAGACGACATGTGGCTCATGCTGATGATGTTCGGGCATTGAGCCGTGCAGAAGAAGAAAAGTTGAATACAATTTTAGCCAAACATAACAATAACGAGGACAAACCATGACACCAACGTTGATTTTATTTTTTAGTATGGCGGTGATGATGTGTGTGGGTTTGTCGCTTATTGTGATTTTGCCATGGCTTAAAAAAAACCAAACGGTCAACGATAATAGACTCATGTCTGTAAATGTGGCGGTGTTTGGTGAGCGAATTGCCGAACTAAAAGCTGATAAAGAGGCGGGATTGATTGATGATAAAACTTTTGAAATTCAAGAGGTTGAACTCAAACGCCAGCTTTTAAATGCCCAAACGCATCTACATAGCCATACTGTTGTTGGTAAAAAAAGCCGTATCATCGTCATGATATGGATACCGATTTTGGCAGGACTGTGTTATCTGATGACTTCTGATCGCACGCCTGTATTTCAGTTGTGGCAAGCCCAAGATTTGGTAGGGCAGGTGGCTGATGATTTGTTGACAGGCAAAATAGACACGCCTCCCAAATGGGCAACCAAGGACAGTACCGCTCTGATTAGTGCCATGCAAACCAATGTTCATGCTCATGCACATGACCCACAGCGTTGGTTAAGGCTTTCTGAACTTTTTGTGGCATTGGAAGCTAGTCCTCAAGCCTTAGAGGCTTTATCTCGTGCCTATCGGCTAAACCCTAGTGATACTGAGGTTGCCATGACCTATGCTCAAATGGGTTTTTTTGCCAATAATGGCATGCTTGATGGTACCATTAAAAATGTCTTATTGGAAACCTTGCAACACACGCCAGACCATGAAGGGGCAATGATGATGTTGGCAATGGGTGAGACTCGTGCAGGTAATTATACCTTAGCCAAAGCGTGGGTTGCCAAACTTCGCACAAACATCGCCAGTAAATCAGGCGACCGCAGTCAAGCATTGGCAAGCCTTGATGAATTGGTACGTACCATTGATGCCCAAGAAAGTAAAGTAATGGCAGGTGTGAAAGTTGGAGTAAGTGTGGCAGACAGCCTATTGGTAAAACTTGGTGAAACTGACACCATTTTTATCACTATTAGTGATGATAAAGGTTCGCCCCCTTATGCGGTAAAGCGTTTGCCCATCAAAGAGTTGCGTGATGGCAAACTGCAAGTATCATTGAGTGATTTGGATGCGATGATGCCAAACCATACCTTGTCAGTAGGGCGTGAGAGTAAAGCTACATTGCTTGTCAATGCTCGTATCAGTCATGATGGTAATGCCATTCGCCAATCTGGTGATTTTATCGCAAACCCTGTGGTGCTTGGTGATAAAGTGGCGGTGGATTTGGAGATTTCACAAATCGTACCATGATTTTATTTAAAAATACTACCATTTTTATTAAAAATTATCACCAAAAATACTTGAACAATCGGATAATGTGGTTTATATTGTAACCCTATTTCGTGGTTTATTGGAGCATACTCATGCGTATTATTTTATTAGGTCCACCAGGGGCAGGCAAAGGCACACAGGCACAGCTTATCTCAAAAGAGTTTAACATTCCACAGATTTCCACAGGCGACATGCTTCGCTCCGCCATCAAGGCAGGGACACAGCTTGGCAAAACCGCCAAAGCAGTGATGGATGCAGGTCAGCTTGTTTCTGATGAACTTATCATCAATTTGGTCAAAGAGCGTCTGGCAGAGCCTGATTGTGTCAATGGTTGCATTTTTGATGGTTTTCCACGCACCATTCCCCAAGCACAGGCGCTGGCAGATGCTGGCGTAAATATTGATTTTGTGGTAGAAATTAGCGTGCCAGATGCTGACATCATCACGCGTTTGTCGGGTCGTAGAGCTCATTTGCCATCAGGTCGTACTTATCATGTGGTCTATAACCCACCAAAAGTTGAAGGCAAAGACGACGAGACGGGTGAGGATTTGGTACAACGTGATGATGATAAAGAAGAAGTTATTAAAGACCGTTTGTCAGTCTATCATGCCCAAACCGCTACACTTGTCGGGCATTATCAAACCGTTGCTCAATCTGGTGAAAATGCCCCAGCATACCACCAATTTGATGGCACTAAGGATATTAATGTAGTGCGTGATGAGATTTTTGCTATGTTAAAGGGCTGATGCGTCATCGTGAAAACACGTCCGAATTGGGCGTGTTTTTTTATGCAAAGTGAATTTATATAATTTTATAAAATAAATTAAATTATTAAAAATTGATTATTTTGCCAATTAATATCAAGAAAATCAAAAAAAAGATTTGCCCTAACCCCTAAATTTCATGTATCATTAGCCTATTTTTAAAAACCAAAAGTTAGGGGTGCTTATGACCAAGCCAAATACCAGCTTAGACACCAACAAAATCAATGTGTTGCGTGATAAAATTGACCATATTGATGAACAAATTCAACAGCTTATCAACGAGCGAGCCAGTATCGCCAAAGAAGTTGCCATTGCCAAAAAGGACTTTGAAAACCACCCCATTTTTTACCGTCCAGAACGAGAAGCCCAAGTCCTAAAGACAGTAATGGAACGCAATGAGGCAATGAATGGGGCAATGCCTTCTGAAAAGATGGCACGCCTGTTTCGTGAGATTATGTCAGTATGTTTGGAGCTTGAAGCACCACAAAAGATTGCTTTTTTGGGGCCTGTAGGGACTTTTACCCACGCTGCTGCCTTAAAGCACTTTGGCAAGGCAACCACCACCGTGCCACTTGCCACCATCACCGAAGTATTTCGTGAAGTGGAGGCAGGCTCTGCGATGTATGGCGTTGTGCCTGTGGAAAATTCATCAGAAGGCGTGGTCAATCATACCCTAGATGCATTTTTGGGGTCAAATTTACATATCATTGGCGAAGTGGAGTTGCCCATTCATCACAATTTTTTGGTGGATAAACACACCAAAGTTGAGGCAATTTCCAAAATCTATGCCCATCAGCAAACCCTTGCCCAATGTCGTCAATGGCTAGACACGCACTATGCAGGCGTGGAGCGAGTGGCAATGTCCTCAAATGGCGAGGCAGCCAAACGCATCAAAAACGAATGGCATTCGGCAGCGATTGCAGGCGATGTAGCAGCGGCAGAATACGATTTGCACAAACTGCACGAAAACATTGAAGACAATCCCAATAATACCACACGGTTCTTGGTCATTGGGCGAGAGGATATTGCCCCAAGCGGTCAAGACAAAACCTCCATCATTGTATCAAGTCCAGACCGTGCAGGGGCATTGATTGATATTTTAGAACCCCTAAAAAAACACGGCGTATCAATGACCAGTATTGAAACGCGTCCAGAACGCCCAAACAAATGGGCTTATGTATTCTTTATTGATATGCTTGGGCATATTGATGATGAAAATATCAAAAATGCCTTAAATGACATTCGCCCACTTGTTAAGGATTTGCGTATTTTGGGGTCATATCCAAAGGCGGTGATTTGATGATTGGTGTGGCTGTTTTAATATTGCCCATTTAAAACAGCCAATGTTTATTTAATGAATCAATTTTTAAGGAAAATGATATGTCTGATTTACCAAAACCTCTGCAAACCTTACTAGAAATTTCAAAGCGAAATTGTATTAAAATTGATTTATCAAAACAAGACAATGATTTTTTACCAACAAAATCAAGCCAAGTTGGCGGTATGGGTTATTTGCCAGTTGGTGAAACTTATCCTGCCAAATCGGATGGTACACCCCTTGTGTTATTGGCTCAATTAAATTTTAAACAACTTACCGAAACGGTAGACATTAGCCAATTAGCACACCCATTGCCAATGCAAGGCATTTTACAAATTTATCTTGATAGCCAAGATGATGATTATTTGTATGGAGCGGATTTTGATAATCCTTTACCATCTGAAACTTATCAAGTTCGCTTTTGGCAAGATGACAGCCTACCAATTAATATTGATGAATTGGATAAAATTGCCAAGCAATTAAAAGCATTAGACATTGATGCCTTGCCCTTTGATTTTAATCATCAATATGCGATGAATTTTGCATTAACTTCACAATCTTGCACCACAGGGTGTTATGAATACAATCATCTTTCTCAAAAGATTGATGAATTAAAAGAATGTGATGTTTGGAATTATTTAGAAGAAGATTTGGAAATGGATGACCCTGATGAAGTTTTGTCTGTTTATGATGAACTTGCCAATAGTGGCGGACATCAAATTTTGGGTTATCCTTACTTTACTCAAACTGACCCACGAGAGTATGAAAAATCTTTGCAAGAGCATATTTTGTTGTTGCAAATTGACACCGATGACCACGAAAATGACATCATGTGGGGTGATAGCGGTGTGGCGAATTTCTTTATTCACCCCAATGATTTAAAAAATCAAGATTTTTCCAAACTCATTTATAATTGGGATTGTTGTTAATTCTAAACTTGGAGTAAAAAATGGCGACATTGCCGAATGACAGTGCAACACAAACCACAAAAGAATTTAAATCAGGTTTTGGAATGGCAAAGACCAATATTCCAGCCGTGCCTGTGGATTTTGATGTTTCGGTATTTGCCAAGCCAGAGGATTATGGTATTATCATTCCCGAAGGCTCTACTGTAACCATCAATATTTCGCCAAAATTAAATTAAAAAACCGCAAAAACTATGTTTAACAATATTCTTATCATCGGCTTAGGGTTAATTGGGGCAAGTATTGCACAAGGCGTTTTTGACAATCGCCTTGCCAATCATATTTTTGCGGTGGATTTTGAAAGTTCAGTCATTGAATTGGCAAAAGAGAGTGGTTTAATTAAAAATGGCGATACCGAGTTATTGACTTTATTAAAAAGCGGGCAATTAACTGATTGCGAGTGTATTATTATCGCTGTGCCTGCCTTTGCAGTGAAATCGGTATTTGATGATATTGATTTTGCCATTCAAAACCAATTATTGCCAAAGGATATTATTATTAGCGATACCGCCAGCACCAAAGGTAATATTTTAAAAGACGCTTTGGCAAGTTTTAAACAATTACCGCCCAATTTGGTGTTGGCTCACCCCATTGCAGGGGCAGAAAAGTCAGGCTTTATGGCAAGAAATGGGGCATTGTTTAAATCGCATAAGTTGATTATTTGTCCGCACGAATTTAATGATAAAACAGCGGTCAATAAAATCGCTCACCTTTGGCAAGCCTTGGGGGCGAGTGTGGATTTTATAAGCTGTGAAAAACACGATGAGATTTTGGCATTAACCAGTCATCTGCCCCATTTACTCTCCTATGCTCTGACCTATCAGCTTGCCAAAGATGAAGAGAGTTTAAACATATTTCGCTATGCAGGTGGTGGATTTCGGGATTTTAGCCGTATTTCGGCAAGCAGTCCGATTATGTGGCACGATATTTTTTTGGCAAATAAACAGGTGGTATTACAAGGGTTAGATGAGTATCAAAAAATATTGGACGAATTAAAATCTGATATTGAAAATGACAATTCAGATAAGTTATTAGAAACTTTTGCCATTGCCAAAAATGCCAGAGAATATTTTGGGCGGTTATTGGTTGAGAAAGAGAAGTTAAAGAATGGTTAAAAAATCGCTATTAGGCACAATTATCATCAAAAAAAGGATAGATTTTGAAAGATTTCTGGTTGTTTCCTATTTTAGACAACATTAAATATTTTGAATTTACCAAATCTCAGCAAAAGAGATTAAAACTATTGCTACACGAATTGGGATTTATTCTACACTCACCAACGATTACTGATGATTGGTATGTTTTTTATGATAAAAATTCAGACGGTTATGTTGAGCTGTTTCTTAATGAAAATTGCATTCATATTTATGTTTGGGATAGGTGTTCTTGTCAGATAGCGGAGAAACTTATTCAATTATTTTTACAAAAATGTCTTTTTCTAAGATTAGATAATGACAATGAGTAGTAGAGTAATTATAACTCACCATTGATAAAGTGTATTGGATTTAATATGAAAACTTATCAAGAAGTTGAAAATTACTTTATAAATAAAATTAACAATCTGTCATCAGAAAAAATACTGAATGTTTGTCATTTTGTTATTACAAAGATTGTTGTAAGAATTCCTAGTGATTTTGCTAAAAATGAACTGGCAGAAGAGCAACCATTATTAATAAAGTTAAGTCAAGTGGTAAGGTGCGTAACACGCACCATTTAATGAGATAATTATAATTGTTATTAATTTTTTTATTTAACAATTATAATTATCCAATTAAAGAACTTTTATTTTTTTAAAACGGTGTGTAATACACACCTTACAGATTAATCATTTGGTTTTTTTGTGCTTATGGAAAAAACAAAAAATGAAACCTGTTCGCTATAAAAAAGTTCGTGGTAAAAATAGAATTTTACGCCATATAGATGACTGGGCAACCTGCAATCGTCATTTGAATTTGGATTATTTGCAAAAAAACCAAAGAGACTATGTTAAATTTTGGGTCAAACCATTTTCAAATTTACATATTGGCAACAGTATTTATCCAGAACCTTATGGGGAATTTAAAGAAAGATTACTTCGTGGATTGTTTGAAATTTATCAATCTTGGAAAGTGCAATTAGATAACCTAAACAAGCCTTATTATCTAAAAATTTGGCTGTTTGAAAAACATATTTCACGCTCACAAGTGGTTTGCGCTATTGATGATTGTTTGCATTTTTATGATAATGCTTTTGAGCATATTGATAAGCCAAATCTTAATGAATTAAGAAAGTTGTGCGATGGATATTTTGATGATTTTGAAAAATTGAATTGGCAAAAAGGCATTGATACACAATATATTGAAAATACTTATTTAGATTTATTGACTGATACGACAAGTCAAGAATTTAAAGAGGCTGAAAAATGGTTTAATCAAATCAAAGAGCAGGCTTTTTCTGTTTATTATATCCAAAATCCAACTGATGAATTGCAATTTTATTATTTGCTAGAAAATGATAAAGTTTGGATTGGTGGATAATTCTTTATAACCAAATTAGGAAACCCTATGAAATACCACATCACCCCAAGCAACACCTTTACAGGCACACACAAAGTCGCCCCTGACAAATCCATTTCACACCGCACCATTATGTTTGGTAGTTTGGCAAATGGCGTAACTTGTGTAACCAACTTTTTAGAAGGCGAGGACGCATTATCCACTCTACAAGCCTTTCGTGATATGGGCGTACAGATAGACCGAGACGGCGATAAAGTAACGATTTATGGCGTGGGAATGCACGGACTAAAAGCCCCCCAAAAGCCCCTAGATATGGGTAACTCTGGCACGAGTATGAGGCTACTGGCTGGGATTTTGTCCGCTCAGAGCTTTGACAGCACGATGACAGGGGATACTAGCCTATCAAAACGCCCAATGGAGCGAGTCGCCAAACCCTTACGAGCGATGGGGGCGGTGGTGGCGACCACAGGCGAGCGTGGCACACCGCCGATGACGATTACGGGCGGTCAAACCCTAAACGCTATCCATTATGAAATGCCGATGGCGTCCGCCCAAGTTAAATCCTGCCTGCTTTTGGCAGGTCTATGGGCAGATGGTGAGATGGTGGTGGTTGAGCCAGAGATTACACGAGACCACACCGAGCGAATGCTCAAAGCCTTTGGTTATGAGGTCAAGGTTACGCCTATGGGACACGGCAACGAAATCCGTGTCAAAGGCGGTGGGCAATTAACCGCTTGTGATATTGAAGTGCCTGCCGATATTTCAAGCAGTGCGTTTTTTATGGTAGCAGGGGCGATTGCAGGGCGTGGCGATGTGGTGTTGCCAAAGGTGGGGATCAATCCGACTCGTACAGGTGTGATTGACATTTTACGACTAATGGGGGCGGATATAACGCTTAAAAATCAAACAATGGTCGGTGGCGAGCCTGTGGCGGACATTTGTGTTAAGTCAAGCAAATTGCACGGCATTGAGATTCCTTTGCACCTTGTACCGCTGGCGATTGATGAATTTCCTGTGATTTTTGTGGCAGCTGCTTGTGCGACTGGCAAGACCATTTTGCGTGGGGCAGAAGAGCTTAGGGTCAAAGAATCCGACCGCATACAGGTAATGGCGGACGGTCTGACGACTTTGGGCATTGACTGCACGGTGCTTGATGATGGCATTGAGATTATGGGTAAGGGCGAGCAGGATTTGGTGTTTGGCGGTGGGGAGATTGAATCGCACCACGACCATAGAATTGCGATGAGTTTTGCGGTGGCAAGCCTTAGAGCCTGTGATGAAATTATCATCAATGGTACAGAAACGGTGGCGACAAGTTTTCCGAATTTTGCGAAGTTGGTAAAAGAAGCGGGGCTAAATTTGGAAGTTTTAGAATAGGAAAACTTATGTTAAGCATTGATTTGGGTTCTACCAGTCAAGAATTTATTGATTGGCAAGCGGTCAAAAACGCCTTATTAAAAGGCGAAAAAATCTCCGTCAAGCAATCAGGCAAGGAAATTGGGCAATTTTTGCCCAGTTTTGCCCAGTCAAAACCAATGCCAAAAAAACGCAAATTGGGTTTTATGCTTGGTGAGGGGGCAATTCCTGATGACATTCATTGGGGCGATGATGAAGTGATGGCAATGTTTGAAGAAAGTTTTGATGAGAAATTTGATTGATGAAATATTTGCTTGATACGCACATTGTCATTTGGCTTGCCAGAGAACCCAATAAATTATCAAAAACCGTTGCTGAAATATTGGAAAATCCAGAAAACACCGTTTATTTTAGTACGGTTAATTTGTGGGAAATTGCCATAAAAACCAACTTGAAAAAAGACAATTTTTCATTTGATACAGCAAAATTGTATCGGCAATTATTGGCAAATGGCTTTTTGGAATTACCAATCAACCATAAATACACAAAAATAGTAGAAAATTTACCAATCATTCATAGAGACCCATTTGATAGAATGTTAATCGCTCAATCAATCACTGATGATTTGTGTTTGATTACTAATGATGATAAAATTATCCAATATCAAGGATTAAAATTCTTAGTTAATGATCATTAACAGATAAATCGGTACTTATTGATGAAATTTAATCACAAAATCACCCTTGATATGTTTGAATTTTTGGTTAAGGGTAAATTTGACTGTATTGAACTTGGACAAACACAGGAATGGATTTTAAATAATTTTCCTGACCCCAATTATTATGACGGCAAATCAATATTGGGGTCAGAGATTTGGCAATATGGCAAAATTGAATTTCATTTTTATGATAACAAGTTGGAACAAATATTTTCTGACCACTTTCAATCCAATTATTTGGGAAAAAAATTCAATGCAGGTGATGAGTTTATTGTCAAACCGTGGATTTTTAAAAATCCCAAAAAATTAACTTTGGATTATGTGATGAGAAAATTTGTTAAATTAAACATTGATTTTGAAAAACGCACCACAAGTTATTCTATTGAGTTGATTTTAAAAAGTGGGGTTAAATTGATTTTTCAAAATCCCAATGACAGCAAAAATAAAAATCCCAATCGTTATTTGATGATGGCGTTTGTATTGAATTAAAGATTGTTTTGTTGAGAGATAAAAAATAAATATGAAAGACGTTGTTTTTATTAAAGGTTTAAAAATCAATACACATATCGGTGTATATGATTGGGAAAGAGCCATTAAACAAGCATTAATCGTTGATTGTGAAATGGTCTGTGACATGACTATGGCAAGTCAAACTGATGACGTGGCACACGCCATTAATTATAAAACAGTATGTGAGGATATTGAGCGTCTTTGTCATGAAATTAAAGCCAAATTATTAGAAAAGCTTGCCGAAGAGATTTGTGTCTATCTTTTGGCAAATTATCCTTGCCAAAATATCACACTCACCATTCACAAACCCAACGCCATCAAACAAGCAGATAGTGTGGGTGTGAAAATCGTTCGCCAGAAATCCTTATGAACACTCATTATATCATCGCATTAGGCAGTAACGTTAATAGCGACACGGCTTTTCAGATTGCTATTGATGAATTACAAAAACTGGGTGGTGTAATATTATCGTCAGTTGTTACTGGTGGAGACTTTACAGGTAAAACGGATTTGGTGTATCGCAATGTGGTGGCACTCATCACGTTATCAACACCTTGTGATTATGATGTATTTAATGAGATATTAAAAAACATAGAAAAACAATGTGGACGAAATAATGACAACACCCAAGTACCGATGGATTTAGATATTTTGGCATTTTATCAAGTGGATAAATGGTGTGTAGTAAAGAAGCGTTATCCCTTTAAAATGCATGAAAAAAAGGGGCTAAATGAAGTTGCCCCATTTTTATTAGATTGACATATCTTAGATGAAAAAATGACTCATCACCGCAATCAATGCTACGACTGACATTACTATCAACGCCATTTTGGTGGATTTTTGTTTGCTGGCTGTCTCGGCGAGGGCAGTGGTTAGGTGTGCGTTTTCGTTAGCAAGCGTAGCGACTTGTTCCTCTAACTTGGCAATTTTGGCTTTGGTGCGTTCGGCTTTTTTTTCACGTTCTTCGGCGGTGGGTTTGTCTTTTTTGACTTTGCCCAACAGGTTGTCAATCACTCCGCCTATGCCAAGCTGTACCAAAAAGGCTTTGAGCTGTGCCACATCGTCTGTCTCGCCACGGATTTGTAAGCCATCGACACTTTTGGGGTTGTGGTTGGTGAGTAGGTTAAATAGTTGAAATGTATAGGCATTGATGGTGATGTCTGCTGTACGGTTGGGAGGTAGGCGGTCATCAAGTAGCACGCCACGATAGCCAAAAGTAGCATATATTTGGGTATGGGGCAGATAGGTGCGAATGCAGACGATTTTGTCTTGATTGGCAAGCGGATAAGCAAGTTCACGCAATTTGGGGTCAAAGCGAAGCACAAGCGTGATGGCGGATTCTAAAAACACCAACAGAACGTTTAAGGCACTACGGGAAAAAACACCTGTCATGGTTTCGTTGGGTGGTAGCTCTTTTGGGTGTTCTGATGTTGGTTTTGTTGTGCTTTGGGGTGTGTCGGCATTCATAATCATCAATCACAAAATTTTTGAACATGATAAAATGATATTGACAAAAAGTAAACCATTGATGGGAAAATTTTCGGTAATTGTGTAGCGACAACGCCAAAAACCGTGAATTTTTGTAAAAATTTTGTATTTTTTCATCTAAACCCCTTGTAAAATGCCTATCTTATCCCTTACAATGCTTACCTAACCAAGGTTTATCCATTACAGGGTTTACCTTACCTATATTATCCAGTTTGGGCAATACTTGTTCAAACTTATTTTTCACGTGAGGAATTATCATGAATAAATCAGAATTGGTTGATAGCATCGCCCAACAAGCAGGTCTTACCAAAGATCAAGCTACCAAAGCATTGAATGCCTTTACTGCCAGCGTACAAGGTGCATTGGAGCGTGGCGATGATGTGGTATTGGTTGGTTTTGGTACGTTTAGTGTTAAAGAGCGTGCCGCTCGCACTGGTCGTAACCCAAAAACTGGCGAAGAGCTACAAATCGCTGCCAGCAAAGTGCCTAGCTTCAAAGCAGGTAAAGGTCTAAAAGATGCAGTAAATCCTGTGTCTGCCCCTAAAAAAGGCAAAAAATAATTTTGCTGATAACAAAAAACGCACTTCTAAGGTGCGTTTTTTTATGGGTGAAATGGGTGGTTTGTAAAATGATTAATACAAAATTTTTTTGAGTATTTTGCAAAAATGGCGTATCATAGTGAGTTTATTTGAGTTGATAAAAAGTGTGATTGTCTATGGATAAAATTCGTGATTTTATGCAAAGCTGGCCGGGTAAAATAGTGTTGTTATTGACGCTTGTGCCGATGGCATTTATGGGGATTTCTAATTTTCATGGCGGTGCAGGGATTGCCCCCAACGAAGTGGTTAAAGTGGGTAATGCTTCGGTAAGTTTGGATGTTTATCGGAGCGAAATCAACGCTTATCGCAGTCGTTTGTTAGAAAGCGTAGATGCCAATTTGATTGATGAAAAGGCACTTTCTGATGAAATCTTGCAAGGCATGATTGATAGGGCGTTGCTTGAAAATCAAAGCCAATTTTTGGGCATGACCGTCTCTGATGAAATGATGACTCGCCTGCTTAGTGCTGACAGTAGTTTTCACGATGCAAATGGTAAGTTCTCCAATGATTTGTTTGCCCAGTACCTACAAAGTCGTGGCATGACCAAAAGTCATTTGTTTGATGAATTTCGTGTTCAGTTGAGTTTACGTCAGCTGACAAGCAGTCTTTTGGGGACGGCAATTTATCCTGATTTGCAGATTGGGCGACTCTTAGATTTGCAATTACAAAGCCGTGAAGTGTGGCTTTATCGTTTGGCATGGCAAAATTTTGCAGACAAAGTCCATGTGAGCGATGGCGACATTGAAACTTATTATCAAGCCAACAAAGATAAACTCATCAAGCCTGCGACTGTTGATTTGGCATATCTTGAATTGTCCGATAAAGATGTCAAAGTGGAAGCACCCAACGATGAAGAAATTCAAGCTCAATACCAAGCCTATTTACAAAATAGTGGCGTGGCAAACAGCTTTGGACTGGCTCAGATTTTGTTGACAGGCGATGATGCGGAGAGTCGTGCCAAAGAAGTCAAAGCCAAACTGGATGCAGGTGGGGACTTTAAGGCACTTGCCAAAGAGTATTCAGACGACCCAACAGGACAATCAGGGGGCGATATTGGTTCGTATAATCCTGCCATGTTTGGTGAGAGTGCCAAAGCGGTGGAGTCTGCTGTTGATGGGCTTGGTGTGGGACAGTCAAGCAATGTGGTGAAGACACAGTTTGGTTATCATATTTTTAACATCACAAGATTGGCAGAAGTGCCAAGCCAAGACAGTATGCGTGATGAGCTTATCAAGCAAGCCTACGAACACAAACGCAAATCCGCCTTTGAGGAAATGGTTGCCAAAATCAACAGTATGGCGACTGATGGTATGGGTATTGCCGACATTGCACAGGCAATGGGCTTGACTGCCAAAAACATCAAGGCTTATCCACAAACGGGCAACCAAACCGAGCTTTCTGCTTCAAGCGTGATTACTGCCGCCTTTGATGAGTTTGCCATCGCTGACCAATCAGTGAGTGCAGGCATAACGCTGACAGATAAAACGGTGTGGGTACAATCAACCAATCACGAGGCACAGCGCCCCATGACCAAAGAGGAGGCAAATGCTGATATTAAGGCGATTTTGGTAAAACAACAAGCCATTGCTCTTGCTCTTAACGAAGCACAAAACATCGCCAAGCAAGGTGAGGCTGACCCTAAGGTGCTAGCAACCAAAGAGGCGAGTATTGGGCAGGTGGGTTTGAGTAGTTCGGCGTTGTCTACGGCTGAAAAAGCCAGTCTATTTTTGCATCAAGGTGAGGGGCTAAGCGTCTGGACGGTGGAGACTGACGAAGGGGCAAGCGTGCTGGTTGGTTCGCCCATCACATCTAGCAGTCAGCCACAGTTAGGACAAGCCGAACGCATGGCTACCGCCAAGATTATTCGTGATAATGTTGGTCAAGACCAGCTTGGGGACTATCTGCAATACTTGCGAGATACCCAAAAAATCCAGTTAAATGAACAAGCCCTAAAACAATAACACGCCACCCATAAACCCATATTCAAGCGTGAATGTGGGTTTTGTCTTTTGTTGTTAATGAGTTTTCTAATGCACATTCATACCCCTATTTTAAAAGCTGATTTTCATACCCAATTCATTGACCCTATATCAGACCTAAGTCGGGCGTTGTGGCTTACTACTTATGCCAAAACCGCCAAGCAGTTGGTTCTGATGGTGTGCCAGTCGCAAGAAAAATTACACACCCTTGCCGATGAGCTTGCTTTTTTTGGCATAACGCCATACATTTTTGCTGACTATGAAACGCTGGTTTATGACCGCTTGCCTGTGCAAGAAGACATCATTGCCGAGAGGATTGCTCTTTTAACCCAAATGCCAAGCACAGGCGTGTTGCTAGTTAGTGTGCAGTCTTTGATGCAAAGGCTTGCTCCGCCAAGTTATCTTTTGGGGCGGTTTTTTGATTTGAAGGTGGGTGAACGCTTTGATTTGACCACTCAAAAAGAACGGTTGATTAAGGCGGGTTACAAGGCGGTGGATAATGTCTATGTGGCAGGCGAATTTGCTGTGCGTGGGAGCGTGGTGGATATTTTTGCGGTGGGGCAGGCGTTGCCGTTTCGCCTTGATTTGTTTGATGATGAGATTGAGAGCATCAAATTTTTTAACCCTGATACCCAAAGAACACTAAGTGATGATGATTTTGCAAAACTAAAAAAGGATAGGGTATTTGGTGATACCACCCCAAACTCACCCAAAGTACATGAATTTCGCCTGCTACCTGCGTGTGAATTTGATTTTGACAACAAAGAACAATTTCGCCAAAATTTTGCCAGTATTTTTCCTGACGTTTCTGCCCGCAAGGTAGAATTTTATAATGACATTATGACAGGCATACAACCATCAGGGGTGGAGTATTATGCACCGTTATTTTTTGAGCTTGACAACTGGTATGCACACGGCTCGCTGTTTTCTTATTTGCCCAAAGATACGCTCGTTGTTTGTGATGATGGTCTTGCCCATGCTCACCACGATTTTTGGACACAGGTTAAGGCTCGTCATCATTCTTATGGGTTTGATAAAGATGTGCCGATTTTGCCCCCAGAGCTGTTGTATTTGCCAGAAAATGAGTTTTTTCACGCCTTAAAGCCCTATCCAAGAGCGGTGTTTGGGGTGGATAAGGGCAATGCCGTATCGCTGTTTTGTGATTTTGTCGGCGATGTTGTGCCAAGTTTGCCCATTAATCATCAAAAAGATGAGCCGTTGGACGCGTTTTTAAATTTTGTGGCAACTTGTGATGAGCCGATTTTATTTGCTTGTGAAAGTGCGGGCAGACGAGAGATTGTTTTGGAATTGTTAAGAGGCAAATTGGAAGTGGAACTGGTGGCAGATTTTGGCGAATTTTTCCAAAATTTGGACAAATTTACCCACAAACTTGCCCTAACTGTTGCTCCGATTGAGCAAGGTATTTGGTTAAAAAAACAGGGGTTAAAAAACAATCAAAACGGTTTTTGTGTGATTAGTGAAACGCACATTTTTGGCAGACAAATCAGCCAAAGTAAAAGAAAACGCCAAAATGCCCTATCGCAAGCCTTTTTGATAAAATCAGTCAGCGAAATGACCGAAGGGTCTTTGGTGGTGCATTTATCCTATGGTATTGGGCGGTATCAGGGGCTTGTTGTGCTTGATGTGGGCGAAGGTGAGCAAGAATTTATTCACATCAAATATGCCGATGATGCCAACGTCTATGTGCCAATCACCAATCTGGCACTCATTGGGCGGTATAGTGGTACGGACAGTGAGGCGGTGCAACTATCTAAACTTGGCTCAGGCAAATGGGATAAGGCTCGCCAAAAAACCTTGACCGACATTTATGATGTGGCAGCCGAATTGCTCAATGTGCAAGCCAGACGAAACGCCAAAGCTGGTATTGCCTTTGATATTGATATGGCACAGTATGAGCTGTTTGCCAGTGAGTTTGCTTTTGAAGAAACGCTTGACCAAAAAAGTGCCATTGATGCGGTGCTAAATGACATGAAACAAACCAAGCCAATGGATAGGCTCATTTGTGGCGATGTGGGTTTTGGTAAGACCGAAGTGGCAATGCGAGCGGCGTTTGTGGCGGTACAGGCGGGCTATCAGGTGGCAGTGCTGGTGCCAACCACGCTCCTTGCAGGGCAACACGAAGATAATTTTAAGACCCGTTTTGCTGATTGGGCGATTAAGGTGGAAAGTTTGTCAAGGTTTGTTTCTAAAAAAGCCCAAGACAAGGTGCTGACGGATTTGGCAGAAGGTAAAGTGGACATTGTTATTGGCACGCACAGACTGCTACAAGATGATGTTAAATTTAAAAAATTGGGGCTAATGATTGTGGACGAAGAACATCGTTTTGGCGTTCGCCACAAAGAAAAAATCAAAAGTTTGCAATCTGATGTGGATACTTTGACAATGACCGCAACCCCCATTCCAAGAACGCTGAATATGGCGTTGTCTGGAATGCAAGACATTTCTATCATTGCCACACCGCCTGCCCGCCGTCTTGCCATTAAGACTTTTGTTGCTGAAAAAAGCGAGCAGACGACCAAAGATGCTATTTTGCGGGAGATTTTGCGTGGGGGACAGGTTTATTATTTGCACAACGATGTGGCGAGTATTGATAGCGTGGCGGAGAGTCTGTCTGAACTGATTCCCGAAGTACGAGTGGGTGTGGCTCATGGACAAATGGCTGAAAAAGAGCTGTATGCAGTGATGAGTGATTTTTATCACAAAAAAACCAATGTACTGGTAGCAAGTACGATTATTGAAACGGGCATTGATGTGCCAAATGCCAACACCATCATCATTAACCGTGCAGATAAATTTGGCTTGGCTCAATTACATCAGCTAAGGGGTAGGGTGGGGCGAAGCCATCATCAGGCGTATTGTTATTTGTTTGTGCCGTCCATTAAGGGGCTAACCACGGACGCCAAAAAACGCTTAGATGCCATCAGCCGAGCCAATACGCTAGGAGCGGGTTTTATGCTTGCTAGTGAGGATTTGGAAATTCGGGGGGCAGGCGAGATTTTGGGTAAATCGCAGTCGGGCAATATGCAAACCATTGGTTTTGGTTTGTATATGGACATGCTTAATCGTGCCACAAAAGCCATTAAACAGGGCAAAACACCAAAGCTAGAAACGCCTCTTGATTTGGTTAGTGATATTAATATTCACACATCAGCACTCATTCCAAGCGATTATTTGGCGGATGTGTCAGAGCGACTGCTCTTTTATAAACGCATTGCAGGGGTGGATACGCTTGATGAATTAAATGACCTAAGAAGTGAGATGATAGACCGCTTTGGGGCGATGTCTGTCGCCCTTGCCAATTTGTTTTTGGTGCATAAAATCAGGGTGCAAAGTATGCCTTTGGGGGTGGTTAAGGTTGATGTTACGGCTCATTCTTTGACGGTTGAATTTAAAGCCGATACACCTGTGGACGGACTGGCGATTGTTCGGCTCATTCAATCGGACGACAAATACCGTATGCAAGGAGCAACCACCCTAAAATACACCTTCAAAGACGAAAAAGATGTGGTGGGGAGGACAAATGTGGTGTTTGAGTTGTTGCATTATTTTGGGAAAAATTTAATTGAGTGATAAAATCATCATCAAAGAGTCATTTTATGCTCTTATAGCCCCTGTGTTTTGGATTGTAGTGGGTTGGGGGTTTGTGTTTTTTATGTTTGTGGCAATTTATGAAGGTATTGTCAGTGCTGATTTGGTATTTATTTCTAACGCCATTTTTTTCTCTCCTGTGTTGTTGGGGATATTGTATCTTTTAATTAAAAATATCGGTTATTTTTTTAACTTATTAACCTTTTTTATTAAAAACCCTTATATCCAAATTTATGATGATGGTATTGTCGTCAATCATTATGATGTGGATGTTAAACCTGTATTAATTGCTTGGTCTCAAATTAAAGCGATATTTGCTACAAAGGATTTTTCTGTTCATCATCAATTATGTTTATTGTATGACAAGGAGTCCAAATCTCCTAAACATAAAAATACGAATGAATACAAAAAGTTATTTATTCATACAAAAGCAATTATTTATGATGGTGAAACCTATAAAGGAGGTGATTTATTTGATTGTTTATGCCAGCTTGCAGATGAAATTAGTGCCATAAAGCGTGAAAAATGTCCGCCACATGAGTCATCTGCTACCATGTCTCACCATACGACAAAGCGTGGTAGATTTGATGATAGAGAATGGCGATTGGTAGAGCCTATATTTTTCCCCGCTCTTTATTTGGTGGTTACCTTGATTTGTTTCTTTTTGGGAATAACATTTCCATTAAGTAAATTATCAAATCAAGGGGTTTCTTTGGCGAGCATTGCTCCCAATCTATTTTTTGCCAGTATCATGATATTGATGGGTCTGATTTGTGTTAATGTGTTTTTAAAAAGTGCATTATCATCATTTGGCTATTACTCATCAAAGATACAATTAGACAATCAAGGCATCAAAATTTATCAATACAATAAATCAAAACAAATGTTATTTATTTCTTGGGGATAAGTTTATCAAGCAAAAGCAGAATACAGCAGGCATTCTTATGATGTGTGTATTGAGACATTGGTTTATCCTGATGATGATATTGTAGTAGCCATAAAGATTAGGGTGGATAGTTTGTTTCCAATGCTATTTCCAGATTATAAAGAAAAAGCTTTGGACATTGTCAATGCAATTAATAACAGTGTTTACCCACCAAAAGGTCGCCAAGACAATAAATCTTTGTTGCGTATGTCGGTTGATGTGGGTGGTTATGGGCAATACTCCTTTCTTGATGTTGTGCCTTATGAATGATGTGCTGTGTAAAATTGGGCTTGGGACAAATAATCATCACGTTTGCCAAATTTTATGTTACAATAGTACGATTTATTCTATTATTTTAAACTAAAAAGAGAAAACAGATGTTCCAATTACACTCACAACTTGCCAAAGACACCTTTTTGGTGGGCGATTTTCCACTATCTACCGTGCGTTTGATGAATGATTGTCAGTTCCCTTGGCTGATTTTAGTGCCACGAGTATCAGGCATCAAAGAAATCTATGAGTTGTCTGCTACTGACCAAGTGCAGTTTTTGCGTGAATCAAGTTGGGTTTCAAGTCAAATGGCGAAAATCTTTGGGGCAGATAAAATGAATGTGGCAGCACTCGGCAACCAAGTGCCACAGCTACATTTTCATCACATCGTCCGCTACCAAAACGACAGCCGTTGGCCAAACCCTGTTTGGGGTGTGCCTGCCATTCCCTATACCGCCGAAGTGTTACAACATATGCAACAAACACTCATGATGGCACTGCGTGGACATCATGAAATGCCCTTTGATTGGAAGATGAGTGTTTGATTATTAAATTATTGATTTTAAATAAATTTATTTGATTTATAATGCTACATAGCATACTACAAAAATCCCCTGCTAAAAAACAGGGGATTTTAATGTTATTCTTGATATGCCAACTCAATATTTTCTTGTTGAATGGGTTTGACTTCCACTTTGACAATCCCAGCCGACAAGGGTGCAAGTTCCTTAAAGGCTTTTTGGGATAAATCAATCCGCCCAGATTTGCCGATACGGTCATTGACTTTGCAAATGACGGATTTGTTATTTTTGGGGTTAGTAACTTCAACATAAGTGCCTAGTGAGTATTTGTTAGAGGCACAGGTCAATTTTTGATTGCTAAATGTTTCACCGTTGGCGGTTTTACGTCCGTTGAAGTTGTTGGCGTAGTAGCTGGCTGTGGTGGCATGGGCTTGACTGGCAAACACACTGGCAACAAGTAAAGAGATGGTTAATAAACGCATAAAATATAAATAATGAAAAAAAATGAACGACCATTATAATAAAAAATACCACGATGTTTGCTAAAAATATTGCAATTTTTTGTTATTTTTGTTGCTTATTCTCATTTAATCGCTGAAAACTTGGGGTGAAAATGGCGATTTTTTGTTATCAATGTTATAATGCCATCATCATCACATATTGGAAAGACCATGACGATTCGCACACCCAGAGAACTAAACCACGCCCCAAGAAAACGCTTTGGGCAAAATTTCTTGCACGACACTGGCATTATCCGTCAGATAGTTGATGGCGTGCATTTGTCTCGGGGGGACAACTTACTTGAAATTGGGCCGGGTTTGGGGGCGTTGACCGAGCCACTTTTGGCAGAAGTGGATAGCATGACGGTGATTGAGCTTGACCGTGATTTGGCAAGTGCGTTACGCATTAATATTGGAGCAAATAGCCACCCTGATTTTACCATCATCAACGATAATGCCATGCACATTGATTATCGTCAGCTTGCCAATCAGGTGGGGCGTGGGGCGTTTCGGGTGGTGGGTAATTTGCCCTATAATATTTCTACGCCCATTTTGTTTCGTTTGCTTGAATTTAGTGATGTCATTATGGATATGCACTTTATGCTCCAAAAAGAAGTGGTTGATAGGATTACTGCTGAACCAAATACCAAAGCCTATGGGCGACTTTCTGTCATTATGCAGTATTATTGTCAAGCGGATTATTTGTTGACCGTCCCCAATGGGGCATTTAACCCACCACCCAAAGTTACTTCGGCAGTGTTTCGCTTGACACCTTTCAAAATAAAACCTTTGCAAGCCAAAGACGAAAAAATATTTGTCATTTTGGTGCGTGAGGCTTTCAACCACAGACGCAAAACATTGCGAGCGATTTTTAAAAGCGTAAGCCTCTTGCCCATTTTAGACGATGAAGATTTTGCCAAAGTGGGTATCAGTCCACAGGCACGTCCCGAGACACTAGAAGTGGCGGATTTTGTCAAATTGGCAGATTTGTCATTTGAAAAAATGAACCAAAATTAATAAAAAATTTATTTTATAAAATATGAATACATTAACTAAAACATACCGACATGAGTATGTCATTGGTGATTTGCAAGGCTGTTTTGATGCCTTCAATCGCTTGCTTGTGGCGTTGGATTTTGATGAAAATCTGGATAAACTTTGGCTATGTGGCGACATCGTGGCACGTGGCGAAAATTCGCTAGACACCTTACGACAAGTCAAACGCCTATCCGACAAAGGGGCTTTGACTACTGTACTTGGTAATCATGACATTACCTTGATTGCCACTTGGCGAGGACTTTTGCCAATAAAAGCAAAGGATAATACCGCATCAATATTTACCGCCCCTGACTGCGATGAGCTGTTAAATTGGCTTCGTTGTCAGCCTTTTTTGGTATATCCGAGTGAAAAGACAGTACTAACGCATGCGGGCATACCACCAAACTGGAAAGTCAAAGATGCCAAAGCATATGCCAAAGAGTTGCAAATACAGTTTTCAGGCAGTTTAAAACAGCTTGATAGATTGCTTCCTAATTTGTATGGCAAAAAAGCAGACGTGTGGTCTGATAAATTGCATGGTTATGAGCGCATGAGAGCGATTGCGAACTATTTTACTCGCATGAGATTGTGTGACAAGGATGGTATGCTAGAATTTTCTTTTAAAGAAACGCTAGGAGATGATATGCCCAAAGGGTTTCGTCCTTGGTTTGAGTGGGAGGTTACTCGTAAACGCAAAATCTTGTTTGGTCATTGGGCGGGCTTAAAAGCACAAATTGCCACCGACAAAGTGCGTGCATTGGACGCAGGGTGTGTGTGGGGCGGTCAACTCTTGGCATATCGTTTGGCTGATGAAAAAATCATCGTCGTAGAGAGTAAAGGAGAAATGTGATGAAATTAATAAAATTAACCTTAATCATGTCATTTTTGGCGTTGTCAGCATGTGTGGGTTTGCCAACAACCACGCCAGCCCCCAAACTCACCATCAATGCTCAGGGTGTACCCAGTCATTATCAAGTTAAAAAGGGCGATACCATCAGCAAAATTGCGACACGTTATGGCTTAAATTGGCGTGAAGTAGCAAACCTAAACAATCTTGATGACAAATACACCATTCGTCAAGGGCAATGGCTTACTTTGTGGGCAAACTCTACCACAAATACAAAAAGAAAAGCCATTACTACCCCTGTAACCCAACCGCTTATCATACAACAAAATGTTACCCCAGTTGTAATACCACAACCACAACAGCCAAAACCGCAGTTTGTATATCCTGTGCCACAAAATAGCGTGATTGTACGTCATTTTGGTGCAACCAACAATGCCAATGTCAAAAGTGAAGGGGTGTGGTTTCGTAGCGAAGAGAATGCCCCTGTGGTGGCAATTGCTGATGGGCGAGTGATTTTTGTAGATGAAAGTAGTGCTAATGGAATTTTTATCAATATCCGTCACACCGATGGGCTTGTGAGCGAATATCGTTTTGTCAAACAACTTAAAGTTGAGCCAAATCAAATGGTTCGGGTAGGGCAACAAATCGCTAGCACCAAAAAAGCCAATAGCGGTTCGGTGATTACGGAGTTTCGTTTGTCCAAGCATGGGGCATATATTGACCCCATGACGGTCTTAAAATAAACCTTAAAAAACCGTTGGTGTTGTTATACTTTTCCAGAAAACCGTTCGTGGTGAGCTTGTTGAACCATAACGGTTTTCCTAGACTTCGACAAGCTCAGTCCGAACGGAAAACCTTAAAATCTATCTTTATTTAACAATACCAAACCGTTCTTTACAGAACGGTTTTTTTTTATGAATGATTATGCCAACACTTTGTGTAGTAGTTGTATCAGCTTGTTTGTTAGAGTGATTGTGTCTTCATGTGTGATGTTGAGTGCAGGTAGTAAGCGTATGATGTTACCGCCTGTTACATTTAAAATCAGATGAAATTCATCACGAGCCATATCCACGATGTGTGTACAGTCCACACCATCAGGCAAGCCAAATCCAATCATCATACCACGTCCACGAATGTCAAGTTGGGGGAAATGCTCACGTACGCTGGCACGGATAAACTCCCCTTCACGCACGGCATTGTCTAGCACGTCTTGGCTAAGTTCATCATAGACAGCACAGACGACTCGGCAAGCCAGTGGCGTGCCCCCAAAAGTTGAGCCATGACTGCCCGCCCCAAACAAATCACAAGCCTTGCCTGCCACCATGCACGCTCCGACAGGAAAACCGTTACCCAAGCCTTTGGCGGTAGTGAGTACATCAGGCTTGATGTTTGTGTGTTGGTGGGCAAAATATTTGCCTGTGCGACCATTGCCTGTTTGGACTTCGTCTAGCATGAGTAGCCAGTTATTTTTATGACAAATAATCTGTAATTTTTCTAAATAATCATCATGAGGTGTGTGTAATCCACCTTCGCCTTGAATGGGTTCAACTAAGATTGCACAAATATCTTTATCGCCACTCAACGCTTCAATCGCTTCTATGTCATTAAATGGTACACGTACAAAATCATCATCTAATGTATAAAATCCCGCCCTTGCTTTTGGGTTGGCGGTGGCGGTAACGGTGAGTAGGGTGCGACCATGAAAGCTATTTTCCATGACGATGACTTTGGGACGAGATTTGCCTTGTTGGTGGGCATATAGGCGAGCCAGTTTCAATGCACATTCGTTGGCTTCTGCCCCTGAATTAGCAAAAAAGACCTTGTCCATACCTGCTTTTTGGCACAAAATCTCACCTGCCTTTTCTTGCCAATCAATTTGGTAAAGATTGCTTGTGTGAATGAGTGTATCAGCTTGTTCTTTGATGGCATGGCTGATGGTGGGGTGGCAATGTCCAAGCCCACATACTGCAATGCCTGTTAATGCGTCTAGATAAGCTGCGCCATCTGCTGTGTACAGATATGAACCTTCACCACGAGTAAAGGCAATGGGCTGGCGAGCGTAGGTTGGCATGAGATAACTCATGGTATTTTCCTTATTTTTGGTTTGGTGTTAATTCATCACTAAATGGTGTATCGTCAGCAGGTACACGATAGCTTTCGCTTGCCCACGCTTCCAAATCAATAAGTTTACATCGTTCACTACAAAAAGGCTTGGTGGGGTTGTCTGTCCAAACGGTGGGTTTTTGGCAATGGGGGCAGGGATAAGTGGTCATCATCAGATAAATGTGGTAAAAACGTTGTGCTATTATAGCACAAGTCATGTTATTGTGTATTCATGGTGTGTGATGATATATTTGTTTTATTAATAATTATATCTTGAATAATAATTTTTTGTGAAAAATAAAAATAATACATGACAGATATAAAAAATGGCGTTATAATCCCAAACGCAATTTAAATTTTTGATTGCAGGGTTATAAAGAAAACAAGGAAAAAATATGGTTTATAATCATCGCACATGATGTGTTTTGGGGTTATAAATTGTATTTTATCATCACAATCTAAGGAGTTTATTGTGAGTGATAGTAATATGACTGCGGAGCTCAGCGAAGAGCGTCTGCGAGAAATAGAAAGCAAGAGTTATCAAGAGCTACATAAGCCATCATCTAGTTTTGACTCTCGTGATGCCTATCTAAGACACGAACTACAAATCATGAAACCTAAGCGGTGGAAAATAAACCTACCGTTCAAGGACTATCGTTTTGAGTTTGAAGATGCCATTCCTGCGATGGCGGGTACGATTGGCAAGATTGTGATGGTGGGTGCGATGGCGGCAGCTTTTGCGACACCACTCGGTCTTGGCGAAGATTTTATCTTGCAAAACGTCCGCTATGAGATGCTTATCGCTGCCATTTTGGTACTCATCTTTTCAGGTCTTTTTTTACCAACCTCCAACTTACCAGGTACGCATGGTCCACTTATTCCACTAATTCCTATTGTGGTGGCAGCAGGCGGGCACCCATTGGCATTTGGTGTATTGATTGGTGTATTTGGACTTGTCATGGCACTACTTAAAGGTGGTAGCCTGATGTCAAAACTTACCAGTAATGGTGTGGCAGGGGGACTGTTACTCTATCTGGGTTTTGTTGGGACGATAGGGCAAGTCAAAAACATGATAGCATGGGCGGACAAGATTGGTTTGCCACATATTGCTTTCATCATCATTTTGGCAACCATTGTGATGTATGCCTTGCTTGAACACTGGCAAAAACGTTGGCTTGCTGTGCCAGTTGGTTGTGCGTTAGCAGGATTTTTGGCATTTATTTTGGGTGCTCCTTTTGAGTTTCATACAGAACCAGGTTTGCCACCACTTAGCCCAGCTTACTGGTGGGGTGAAAATACAGGTTGGACGCTTGGTTTGCCTGATGCAAAAGCCTTTATTGTCGTATTTCCATTTGCGGTGCTTGCAGTTGCCATGTGGCCACCAGATTTCTTGGGACATAAAGTATTCCAACAAATCAGCTACCCCAAACATAGCGAACGTACGCACATGAATATTGATGATACAACCATCACTTGTTCGGTTCGTCAGATTATTGGTTCGGTGTTGGGCGGAGCAAACTTCACCTCATCATGGGGTACATACATGGTGCCTGCCTCCATTGCCAAACGCCCAATTCCAGCAGGGGCAATTCTGACGGCGACTTTTTGTATCATTGCAGCCATTTGGGGTTATCCGATGGACTTGGCAGTATGGCAACCTGTACTATCCACCGCCTTGATTGTGGCAGTATTTGTGCCACTCCTAGAAGCAGGTATGGAAATGACCCGTGCAGGTAAAACCACTCAATCAGCTGCTATCGTGGTGTTTGCATCAGCCCTTGTGAACCCTGTGTTTGGTTGGTCGCTCACCATGATGCTTGATAACCTAGGTCTTATTGGCGACAAAAAACGTAGTGTTGAGCTTGGGTTTATGGGTCGCGTTGTGATTCCTGTGGCTGGCTTTGCGATTCTGTGTTTCTCTATGGCAGCAGTAGGTATGTTACCGGGCATTCCTGCCATCTTTGAGCAGTTCAGAATCAAATAATGTAAATGTTAAAAACCGTCCATGATTGGGCGGTTTTTTTATGAAAATGCACTTGCAAAATCTTTAAAATTGATTATAATTATCAATCCCAACACTAAATAGGTATTTAGCCATGACTGATGAAAAAACTACATTTAATTTGCGTGTGGACAAAAATTTGGTTGAACAATTTAAAAAGGCTGCCAAAGAAAACAACCGCACTGCCAGTCAACTTTTGCGTGATTGCATGATTGATTATGTCAAAAAGAATCGTCAAGGCGATATGTTTGGCAAATGATGTTTTATGCCAGATTTAAAACCACTCGGTAATGGGTGGTTTTTTTTATTTAAAATTAAGAAAAACTTACTTCATTTATATCTGATGAGTAAAAAATTACCATAAGGTTGTCAGGTACATATCATGCACTGTTTTGGATTATCTCTTTAATGGTATAGTTCGGTTGGCATAATGTGGTGTATTTTGAGTTTGATGATTGTAATTGTAATTGAAATAAAATATACACACAATTCACAAATAAAAAAGACCTTGAAATTCAAGGTCTTTTTATACGATGGTGATTAAGCGTCTTTTAGAGCTTTAATCGCAGCATTTAGACGGCTCTTGTGGCGAGCGGCTTTATTCTTGTGGATAATGCCTTTGTCTGCCATGCGGTCAATCACAGGCACAGCTTTGTTGTAGGCTTCGGTTGCAGCTTCATAAGATTTGCTTTCAATAGCAGAAACAACACGCTTGATGAAAGTACGTACCATAGAGCGTTGAGAAGCATTTTGGGTACGGCGTTTGACATTTTGACGAGCACGTTTTTTTGCTTGGGCTGAGTTTGCCATAAGTTTTCCTTAGTAGGTAAAAAGTGAAAAGGGTTGTTGTCTAGGTGTAGGCGATAATTCAGGCAGCCACCGAATTAACCAAAAGGAGACACGTTGCCTAACACAAACTGCTATATTATCAAATTTTTATTCATTTCTCAATAGCTTTTAACCAACCCATACAAATTTAATCAAAAATAGCAACGCAACCACCGCAACAGGTGCGTTGATTTCTTTGTGGCGTCCTGTGGCAAGCTTCATGATACAGTAACTGATGAAGCCAAAGGCAATTCCTTCGGTGATGGAGTAGGTAAACGGCATCATGGAAGCAGTGATAAAGGCAGGTGTGGCTTCGGTGAGGTCGTCCCATTGGACTTTGATGAGACTGCTTGCCATTAAGATACCCACAAAAACAAGCGCCCCTGCGGTAGCATAGGCTGGTACGATGCTAGCAAGTGGTGAAAAGAAAATGGTCAATAAAAATAAAATGCCAACAACGACAGCTGTTAGACCTGTGCGACCACCGACTGATACGCCAGAGCCACTCTCAATGTAGGTGCTAATGGCAGACGTACCCATATATGCCCCTGCGATGGCACTGGTACTATCTATGAATAGAGCTTGTTTCATTTTTGGAAATTTGCCCTCTTTATCAGCAAATCCTGCTTTATCAGTAACAGCAATGAGCGTGCCAGACGAGTCAAATAAATTAACAAGCATAAACGAAAAAATCACCCCAAGCAATGCCACATCCAACGCACCCATGATGTCCACTTGACCAACCACAGGCGTTAGGGCAGGGGGTAGGGAGAGAATTTGTCCTGAAAATTTGACATTGGGGTCAAATACAAGTGCCAAAAGCGTTACCACCACGATGGAAACGAGTACGCCAGAGTACTTTCCCCGTGCTGCCATGATAACAATAATAAAAAACCCAAATACACTCATTAATAGTTGTGGTGAATGTAAGTTGCCCACAGTAACCAGTGTGGCTTCGTTTGGGACAACCAAACCCATATTTTTAAAGCCGATAAGGGAAATAAAAAAACCGATACCAGCACCAATACCGACACGCAACCCCAAAGGTATGCTTGCCATGAGCCAATAACGCACACCAAACAGTGTCATTAGGAACAGTCCAACCGAACCCCAAAAAACTGTTCCCATGCCAATCTGCCATGTATGACCCAGTTTTGAGACGACCACGAAAGCAAAGAAGGCGTTTAGACCCATGGC
Source organism: Moraxella oblonga NBRC 102422 (assembly GCF_001598275.1). Lineage (GTDB taxonomy): Bacteria > Pseudomonadota > Gammaproteobacteria > Pseudomonadales > Moraxellaceae > Moraxella > Moraxella oblonga. Next base: position 37,290 of record NZ_BCYQ01000011.1, on the reverse strand, counting down.
GGGAGCAAGTGCGATGGGTAAGTTACTAAATAAACCCATCGCTATTGTGCCAATGGCGGTGATAAGGCAGGTGGTTACAAATACCACCTGTGTATCCATGCCCGTAGTGCCTAAAATGGAAGGGTTGACAAAAACGATATAAACCATCGTAAAGAAAGTGGTGATACCAGCGATGATTTCTGTTTTGATGTTGGTGTTTTTTGTGGTGAGATGGAAGAAGTTATTTAAGAAAGTTTTCATTGGCAAGCCATTGTTTAGTCAAATATCAAAGCCTAATGAAAAACAAAAAAAGGTTTGTTTTTCTAGTGGATTGTATCATAAAAAAACAAAAACGTAAAATTTGCGTTAAATTTTGGTGTGGTTTGGCAGACAATGCTTGCTGATAAGGTTGGTTAAATAAGGTTGGTAGTAGGCAGGCAAATCATGTGCTAAGCCATCTACGATGACTAATTGACTATTTTTGATGTGTTTGGCGATGTGTTTACCATGATTTTGGTGCAATAAACCATCTTTGTTGCCATGAATGATGAGTGTGGGTGCGGTGATGCGTTTGGTGTATTCAAAAATTGACCCAGTGGCGAGTATGGCATTCATTTGTTGAGCCATGCCTAAGGGGTTGTGGCAACGCTGATAACGTATAGATGCTATTTCTCGTGTGCCTTTGATATCAAGATGACCCGGACTACCAACCGCCGTCATAAACCATACGGCGTGGCGTAGCATATCTTTTTCACTATTGCTTTGAGCTTTTTTAAAAAAGGTAGAAAATTGCTTTGGTTTGGGCAGTCGTAAAAAAGGGTGGTTGGTGCTACTAAATAGTAGCACCAATTTGTCTATATAATAAGGATATTTTGCACAGAGTATTTGGGCGATTAATCCGCCCATACTCGCCCCTACGATGTTGGTTTTGCCAAGATTCATGGCGTAAATTAGCCCTGCTACATCATCTGCCATGTCGGTAAGTTTGTAGGCAACTTTTTCTTGTGCATTGGAGAGTCCTACATGATTTTTGGCAATCATTTTTAAGATGTTGGTATGGGGGAGTTTGTGCAAATGGTGAATTTTGGTGGATAATCCTGTGTCTCGGTTGTCAAAGCGTATGACAAAAAAACCCATATCCATCAACTTTTTTAAAAATTTGTCCGACCAAAACATCATCTGTGAACCAAACCCTGTAATGAAAAGTAGGGGTGGGTTATCAGGATTGCCCCCTGCTTCTACACACAGCGTGATGCCTTGTCCCACATTGATTTTGGCTTGGTAAAAATGCGGAGACAAATCAGATGGATACCAAAATTGTTGGAATTTATCCCAACTTTTTGGAGGTGTGGCTGACAATTTTGGCATGGCGTGGGTTAGATTTCAACCATTTCAAAATCTGCCTTGCCCACGCCACAATCAGGACAAATCCAATCATCAGGAATGTCTTCCCAACGTGTGCCAGCAGGCAAGCCTTCTTCTGGACAGCCTAATGCTTCGTCATAAATCCAACCACAAACGATACATTGGTATCTTTTCATGATAAAAACCTCAATAAAATCAGTGAATAAATGTTAATTGTACACCTATTCACTGATTTTGTAAAGTAATTTTTGTATTTTTATGATAAGTTTTATCAATGATACCGTTTTTAATTTTATAAATTAGGGTGTATTGGACTTGTAGATGGTGTTTAAAGGTTCAACATGCCCTAATCATTTGTTTTCTTGATGATGCTACCAGTGCTATCAATGTAAAATGAACGACCATCTAGTCTTACTAAGGCTTGCCCATCTCTAAAATCCCATACATAGTCATACTTTAAAGGTATGGCGATTTGTCCAGATTGATTGATGAAACCCCATTTGTTTTTAATTTCTACCGCCGCCATACCTTCGTGAAATTCCCAAGCATAGTCAAAATCTACCTCACTGATTTTTTGACCTTTTGAATTGATGTGGTTCCATTTGCCTTTTTGCATAACTCGGGCAAAACCATCATAAAAGCAATCCACGCCATCAAACTCTTTAGAGTCTTCAAGGTTGGGGGTTTCGCAAGCGATGACAGATTGACTAAATAAGCAAGTAACTAACGAGATGATGATAAGTTTTATTTTCATGGCAGTGTCCTAAGATAACCAATTAAAATAACTGATGAGTCAATTTGTTGCGAGCGTCAATAAAACCGTCAATACCTTTGAGTAATAGCGTGTTTAATGGCGAGTCATCTTGTTGTGTGTAAAAGTCTTTTTCGCTAATTGGGGTAGGGCGTTCAAGGGGGTTATTGCTGGGTGTTAATTGGCGTATCACTTGGTCGTCCATATTTGCCAACTCATCAAGTAAAGCAGGTGAGATGGTGAGCAAATCACAGCCCGCCAAAGCCAGAATTTGGGCGGTGGAGCGAAAACTTGCTCCCATGATTTCGGTGGCATAGCCGTGTAATTTGTAAAATTGGTAGATATTTTTGACTGAATTTACGCCCAAGTCATCAGCAATATCAATTAGTTGTTTGTTTTCGTGTGTTTTTTGCCAGTCGGTAAGTCGTCCCACAAAGGGGGAGATGAGTTTCACGCCAGCATCTGCACAGGCACGGGCTTGAGTGTTGGTAAATAGTAGGGTGAGATTACAATGAATGCCTTGTTTTTCTAGGATTTCGGCAGACTTGATGCCTTGCCATGTTGAGGCGATTTTGATTAAAATACGGCTGGTATCCACACCTAATTTATCATAAAGTTCAATAAATTCTAGGGCATTTTTGACTGTTTTGTCGGTATCAAATGAGTGGCGTGCGTCCACTTCGGTAGAGACACGTCCATCTATGTGGCTTAGGATCTGTTTGCCAAGTTCGGCGGTCAAACGGTCAATGGTTGCGTCTTGGGTCAGTCCCAACCCTTTGATTTGTTGTATTAAATCGTCATGTTCACCAGAGAGTAGGGCTGATGTTACAAGGCTTGGGTTGGTGGTGGCATCTTTTGGGCGTAAGCGTCTGATGGCATTTAAATCACCTGTATCTGCCACGATGGTGGTATAATGACTAAGTTTGATTAAAGCACTCATCAAAAATATCCTTAAATAAAAAGTTGGTTTAAAATAACACAATTATGAGTTTTTGGCAAAATAAATTTTTGTCATTGTTATAACATTATTTTTATTTTGATAATTTTATTTTGGAATGGTAATATGTTTCGTTTGACTTTTTTAGGCACATCAAGTGGTATTCCCACACGTGAAAGAAATACATCGGCTTTGGCGATAGAATGTATGGCAGATATTCATGCCAAACGTCATGGTTGGTTATTGGTGGATTGCGGTGAAGGTACTCAGCACCAATTATTAAAAAGTCATTTATCCATTACTAATTTGTCCGCCATCTTAATTACGCATACGCATGGCGACCATTGTTATGGGCTTGGTGGGCTTTTGGCAAGTTTGGCAATGCACAAACGTACCAAGCCTTTAACCATCATTGCTCCCAAAGCCATTGCCAAGCTTTTGGATACGCTAACAATAGTGAGTGAGTTGTACTTTAATTACCCCATTGAATTTATAAGTATTGAGGATTATTTGGCTCAAAATCTAACCATCTCGTTTGGCGATAATCATCATATTGATATTTACATTCATACATTATCACATCGTATTAGTTCATTTGGTTTTGAGATTATTCAATATTTACAAAAAGATAAATTATTGGTGGATAAACTCAATCACGAAAAAATACCAACCATATATTGGAATCAAATATTAAAATCTGATGAAGTGATGATTGATAATAAGAAAATTTGTGCTAATGATTATAAAGTTCATTTGGAGAATAAGCTTAAAATTGTCATTGCAGGCGATAACGATACACCAGATTTGCTTGCCCAAGCGGTGCAAGGAGCAAAAGCTTTAGTTCACGAAGCGACTTATACGCATGATATCATGCAAAGAATTATCCACAAACCTATGGAGCAAGGTGGATTTGACCCTAAGCATTCAAGTGCTAAAATGGTGGCAGAATTTGCCCAAAAACACCATATCCCCATGCTGATTTTGACGCATTTTAGTGCCAGATATGCCTTGTTTGAAGATATAGCCTCTAATCTGCCAAACATGGGTCATGTACGTGCCGAAGCTGGTCGGTATTATGAGGGGGAATTGGTGTTGGCAAAGGATTTTTTGCAGGTGATGATTGAATAAATGGTGATTTGATTGGTAAACTTTGCCCATTCATCATGAGCAAAGACAGATGGTAAATGTGTGTGATTTATTTTGTAATGCCTGTGTATTTTTCAAAATTTTGGGCATAATCATCAATGTTATCGGCAAGCATTTGTTGGTACTGCTTGGTATAAAAGTCAATCATCTCTGATTTTTCTTTGGCAAAATCAGATCCTTTGACAAAGCCGATACTCGCTGCCGACACGGCAAAGCGGGCAGCCGCATAGGTCAAGGACGCTGCCACTTGCCCTGCGTGTGAGGTGGGCGACAGTTGTGAATTTGCCAAAGTAATCACCTCGTCCGCGCGCTCAAAAAAGGCGTGGGCATCTTGGGGAAGTTGAGCGGTGTTTTCACTGATTTGTTCATTTAAGTTTGACATAAAATTCCTTAGAGATTGTAAAATAAAAGCCAGTCATGGACTAGCTTTTATTGTATCATAGTTCATCAGTTGGGTAAAATTACCAATTTGTATCTGCTTTAATCGCTTCTACTTTGTCAGTTTTCTCCCAAGTAAAGGCATTGTCTGTACCATGTCTGCCAAAATGCCCATAACTTGCCGTGATTTCATACATGGGTTGTAGGAGATTTAGCATACGAGTGATGCCATAGGGACGCAAGTCAAAATGAGTGCGAATGAGGCGAATGATTTCATCGTTGGAAACCTTGCCTGTGCCAAAAGTGTTCACCGAAATAGAGGTGGGTTCAGCCACACCAATAGCGTAGGATACTTGTACTTCAATACGGTCGGCAAGCCCTGCTGCCACTAGGTTTTTGGCGACATAGCGACCTGCATAGGCGGCACTTCTATCTACCTTGGATGGGTCTTTACCAGAGAATGCTCCACCACCATGACGAGCCATGCCACCATAGGTATCCACGATGATTTTGCGTCCTGTTAAGCCAGCATCGCCCACAGGACCACCAATGACAAATTTGCCTGTGGGATTGATGTGGTATTTTGTGCCAGCGTGTAGAAGCTCGCTAGGAATGACTTTCTTGATGATTTCTTCCATGACTGCTTCGTGCAAATCTGTCTGACTAATTTCTGGGGCGTGTTGGGTGGAGAGTACGAGTGCGTCCACCGCTAGTGGGCAATGGTTGTCATCGTAGCGTAGGCTGACTTGGGCTTTTGCGTCTGGGCGTAGCCATGAGAGTGTACCATTTTTGCGTAGCTGTGCCTGTTTTTCCATGAGGCGATGCGATAGCTGTATGGGGGCAGGCATGAGTACATCTGTCTCGTTGCAAGCGTAGCCAAACATCAAACCTTGGTCGCCTGCTCCTTGATCTTCTGGGCGTTGTCTATCCACACCTTGGGCAATCTCTGGTGACTGCTTGCCAATCATATTGATGACCGCACAGCTAGACCCATCAAAGCCCAAATCAGAGTGGTTATAGCCAATTTTATTGACCGTTTCACGCACTACTTTTTCTACATCAATGTTGGCAGTGGTGGTAATCTCTCCTGCCAGTACCACTGCCCCTGTTTTAGTTAAGGTTTCGCACGCCACACGAGCATCCTTGTCTTGGGTCAAAATGGCGTCCAAAATGGCGTCCGAGATTTGGTCAGCCATTTTGTCTGGGTGTCCTTCGGAGACGGATTCGGAGGTAAATAGTTGATAATTCATAAAATTTCATCTTGATAAGTTAAAAAACTTACGACATTCTGGTGGCTTTTCATCATTTGCCTGAGCATGGCAAATCTAGGCTTGACAGAATGAGCAAGGCTCTGACGTCGTAAGGCGAGAATATCTTGGTTTCAAATAGATATTTGGTGGAAAATTATACGCCATTTTTGTGCAAAAAGGGAAAAATTTTAGATGAAAAATATTTATGATAAGATGAAAAATTATAAATTCATAGTTCTTTTTCATAATTTTTCCATAATTCAAGCTGATTGAGCTTGTTATAATGATGTTATATTTTTTTATGAGGTCAATATTATGTTGTGGGTCAAATGGACGGCGTTGGTTTGGGTAAATGCTATTTTGGGATTGGTATTTGCCAATTTGGGTAATGATTGGTCTTATGATTTGGGTGTGATATTGGGAATTTGTATATTTATTCCTATTTATGTAATGATTGATAATCATGCCATAAAAAGCAATAATCACATCTTGCAAAAATCTTTATTAAATGGTGTTATCATACGAGCTATGACCCAATCTATTGGGATAGTGGATATATGGGCAGGTTTGGTGGCAACATCTATGGTTGGGACAATTGGTGAAGGTGGGTTATTTGTTGGGTTTGCTTTAACGGTCATTACAGGTATTATTTTATCAGGAGTTGTAGCGATATTAACGGGTTTATTGGTGTTAATCATGACAGCTGTTAAACATAAAAAATCACATTAAGTAAATTTGTGAATGGATAATGGAGATTGTTTAATTAGAGCTTTAAACACCCCATTATCCGCCACATTGCCATTTTTTAATAAAGTCAGGCTATCTATACTGATTAAATTGGTAAAATTTTGCAATATCAACGCACCGATTTTGGCAATAAAAAAGGGCATTGAAATAATAATGGCTTTATCTTTTTGATAATGGTTTTTTCTTAATAGTATCAAATAGTCTTTTAAAGTCAAAATTTGATTGCCTGTAAAATTGATAATATTGGGATAATGATAATTGCCAATCAATGTAACAATGCCCAATACCACATCATCGGCGTGTACAGGCTGAATGTTAAAATTTCCGCCCTTTGGTAATGGTAAAATGGGGAATTTGGCTAATTGTAAAAATAATTTGGTACTTGCTCCACCATCGCCATAAATCAAAGATGGACGGACAATGCTAACTTTAAAATAGTCATCGGCTAATGCCAAAACACCCTTATCGCCTTGCCCTTTACTTTTTACAAATGCCACATCGCTATTTTCATCCGCCCCAAGTGCGGATAAATTTAGCCATTGAATTTTTTTATTAAAATCATTGGCATAATCTTTGGCGATTTTGGCAAATAAAATAGGGGTATCACAATGCACTGTTTGCATTAACTGTTTATCACGGCTCATTATGCCAACTGTATTGATGATAACATCAATGTCTTTTAATAAATCTTTAAAAACTTCATCATTAGGATTTAAAAAATCCAGCTCTTTTGAAGTGGGGCAAATCACCAAAAAGTTATTTTGCTGACAAGCCTTTAATAAATGCCGACCAATAAAACCCGATGAACCAAGTAATAAAATTTTCATTGGTTGATTCTATCTTTTGGGTTAATATGACAAACGCCATTTTCACAATGAACCTTTGGCTTACCAAAGAGTAAATGGGCAATCCATTTTGGAATTTTATAACGGTGTTTGGCAAAGATTGGATAAATCAATTCGCTCATTGGTTTAATGATGGGTAAGTCTAAAATAAGGGCAAATTCGCTATTGGCGGTTTGGTGTAGTAGTCTTACCGCCTCTATGCCTTTATAGAAATGACCTTTATCATCTTTGATACACAAATAAGTGAGTGCCTCTATTTTATCAATACCTGCTTGATTTAATTCATCAAGAGCATTTTTAACAGGAATGCCAATGATTTTATCAGGATTTTTGGCGGTTAAATGTGTAATTTCACTTTGACAAATCGGGCAATCATCATCATAAAAGACGGTAATCATTATTTATTCTCCGCTTGATTTTCTTTAATGTTGGCTCTTAATTTTGGGTCAATATGGCAAACGCCATTTTCACAAGAATTGGCAACCCTACCATAAATAAGCCTGATAAGCCATTTTGGGGTTCTGTATCTATTTTTGGCAATAATGGGATAAATAACATTGCTTATTTGTTTGATGATTGGAAAATAAAGCAATGAATGAAAAGGAATATTGGCGGTTTTATATAAAAGCCTGACCGCATTCATTCCCTTGTGCATTTGCCCAAATTCATCTTGTACTACGACATAAGTCATTATATCCAATTCTGTGATGTTGTATTTTGCCAATAGGTCTATGGCATCATCTTTTGGAATAATGGTAATTTTGTTAGGGGCTTTTTGTTGCATTGTGATGGCATTGGTGGTACAAAGAATGCACGAATTGTCATAATATAGGGTAATCATAAAATTATTCCACTCGATTTAAATATTTTGGCAAAACAATAAAACCTGTAATGATTGCCGAAATTGCCCCAATAATTCCAAAAGCTCCCATAAAAGTAAAAACCGTGTTCCATTCATCAGACTTTATACCATCTATCAATGCAAAGAGCGGAACAACATAAATGGCGGATAATATAAAACCAATGAGTGCCATTATGGGATAATGTTTTTTGATATTTTTATATAAGTTGAATCGGCTAATGGCATAGCCTGTCAAGCCAGCAGGAATACCACCAAACAAAATACCAAGCAATCCAAAACCAATAACCGAACCAATAAATTCAAAAATTTCGGAAATTCCATCAAGCTCACCCATAAAAATAGAAATTGCCAATAATATTCCGCCAATAAAACCACCAATGAGCGTATATAAAAAAGTTACTTTAAAAATAGGATATTTATTCATCATATTTTCCTACATCGGTTTAAATACCATTAAAAACACAATGCCCATTGTCGCCAAAAAGGCAGGATAACCAAACAGCTCCCATTTTTTGGCGTATTGCCAATAACTTTAGGGTAGGGTTGTTTCGCCATTATCGCACGCTTTTTTGGCAATATCACGCATTTTAAGTTGCCAGACCACCACAGGAAGCCACAACGCTCCACAAAAGAAAAATAGCACAAGGCTTGCCCAAATCCAAGTGGCGGAAAATGGCATTTTGATGGCGTGCATTAGCCAAAGTCCTGAAAAAAACTGAAAAAACACACACGGTGTGGTAAACCAAAAGTCCGCCTTGCACACCCAGTAGCTGACCACCGATTGGGCAGGGACGCTACCGCTACGGTTGGTAACAAACAAATAAAATGCCGTGCCAAAGCCTGTGCCGATGATGACCATTGCCGATAAAATATGCAAGGTTTTAATAAGGTGGTAAAGGGCAAGACTGTCCATTTTGATGTTCCAAATTGGGATTTGCTCTATTATACAATAATTTCTGTATTTACAGAAATAAAAATTTAAAAAATTTTGTAAGCAAACGATGATAGGGGGCTAACTTGGGGTGTTATTCCCAAGCAAGCTAAGCGATGTCATTGATTTTTAGGTACATTCTTAAATTATCGTCAAACAACTCAAAACCAAATTGTTCATAAAAGGCAACTAAGCCTTGATATTTTAAATCCACAACTAAAAAACAAATGCCGATATCAAGGCTGGCTTTGATTACTCGTTCAATGGCATTTACCATCAGTCGTTGGGCGTGTCCTTGTTTTTGATGAAAGCGACTGACTGCCAGTCGTCCCAGTAACACGCTTGGTAAAGAATGAGGCATACCTTTAATGTTTGGGTTATCCACACTCACCGCCGATAGGGTGTAAAAGCCCAAAATCTCATCATCGGCATTGGTTAAAATATGGGTGCGACTAACACCCTTTTTGGCGTGTTGATTTGCCATTGTGTGCAGGTAACGATTGAGAGCCTCATTACCACAGTCAAAATTGGCTTTGTTGTGGTGCTTGCCCAGCAGTTCAATTTTATACACCCAAGCCCCCAAATTCTTTGAGTAATCTTTGTAATTTTGGGTTTGGGGCTGCTGGCTCATCAAGCCACGCATTTAAACGGTTAAAAGCCGTTTGGCTAATGCCAATGGTTTCATTACTATCAATCCCATCTTTTTCAATAAAATCAAAACCTTGCACTTCGTTACCAACCGCTTGCAATAAAAATTCATCAACCGAGACCCCTTGTTTTTGGGCGTATTCGGTAACTAATTGGGCGGTGTGGGGAGCAACCTCTAAAATCATCGTCTTTCTCTTTTTTTGATATATCAATCATCATAACACAGTTTAGCATCATTGTAAATTTATTGGTTTATGTTCTTGTGATATTGATAAAGCCAAAACAATAACGCCATAATCGGAATATTTTTAATCAAAGGGGCAAACGGGTGGGTTAAATTTTCTGGTAAAAAGACAATAATTAACACACTGTACAATGATACGGTTAAAAATTGACTTAACCACAGCCAGCTATGATATTTAAATTTGGTTAAAATCAAAATACCATAAACAATATCCAAAACGCTTGCCCCAATAAAAATAAGCCAATCTATGCCATTACTTGGAACAGACATTTTATGTAATAACTGCAAAGATGGCTCACGAGCAAATAATAGGGGTATAAGACCGCTATATAGCCATAAAAAGGATAAAGCATAATAAAGATGGTTTGGGATTATCATTTTGATTTTTTCTCAAATATGTGCTAAAATTGGGAAAAGTATATGTATTGCACAGCAAATTAGACTAATAAATAAAGACAGGTGTCAGTCTTAAAAACGCACCATAATGCCTACTGTATATCTTGATGATACTCAAAATCTTGACCAAGCCTTTGATGAATTAAATGAAAAACTCTATCGCCAAACCGCTACTCGTTGGTATAAACGCCGATATGGGTTTTATGAAAAACCGTCTTTATTAAACGCCAAACGCAAAAAGATGCAACTTTTATCAGGCGGACAACGCCAAACATTATGGCTAAAAATAGAACAACCTTTACAATTTGCCCGTACAGGTAAAAATGCGGTTGGCTATTAACTTGTTGTTAAATATTCATCAATATTGTTATATTCAAACTCAAACCCCATCTCCAATAACACTTTGGGATAAACCCTTTGACCGTCCAATAATAAAGTTGCCATTTCGCCCAAGATAGCTTTTAAAATAAAGGCAGGCACAAAAAATAGTGTTGGGCGATTTAAAAATTTGCCAAGTGCTTGGGTAAATGCTTGGTTATTGACACTATTGGGGGCGGTTAAATTATAGATTTGACGATAAGCTAAGTCATCGCTTAAATTTTTATTGATGATAAATAGTACTGCTCTGACCCAATCATCAATACTTATCCAGCTCATTGTTTGTAATCCATTGCCAAGTTTACCGCCCAAGCCAAATTGAAATTGTGGTAATAGCCGTTTTAATATTCCTTTACCTGTTTTATCCAGTACCACCCCTGTTCTGATAATGGCAGTTTTGATGGTGGCGGTATTGGCGAGTATTTCCCATTTTGTACAAAGTTCATTTGAAAAATCATTACAAATAGGTGGGCTTGTTTCATCTAATTGTCGGTTATCATTGAATGATTGAACGCCATAATAACCAATCGCTGAACCGTTAATTAAAAGTTTGGGTTTATAATGAGTGGATTTAATAAAATCAAGCAGTTTTTGCGTGGGAATTAAACGGCTGTCCAATAATTCTTGTTTACGAACATTGCTCCACCGTTTATCGGCAATGCCTGCCCCCGCTAGGTTAATGACAATGTCTATTTTTAAGTCATCATTTAACTCATCATAAGTCAAAATTGTTACTTTTTTATTGGGAGTAAATGCTTTGCGACTAACCCAAAAGAGATGATTATTAGGATTTTTTAATAATTCATCAGTTAAGGCATTACCCAAAAATCCGCTACCGCCTGTGATTAAAATATTCATAGATTTTCCTAATTAAGCAAATAATCCTTTGATTGGACAAGGTTTATTTTCTTTATTTAAAAATGGCATAACCCTATTATTAGCAAGATGTGGAGCAACTTTGTCCAAACGATTGGCAAGTTTGGGTAGGTTTTGTGTTGGTACAGCAGGGAATAAATGATGTTCGGCGTGATAAAATAAATTAAATGATAAGGCATTGACAATCGGATTTCTTTCGGTACGACCCACTTCATCGCAGTCGTGATGAAGTCCCCAAATGGCAATTAACCCTGCAAATGCATTGATGATAAACATTGCTACAAATTGATAGATAAAAACAGTATTTTGATAATAAAAAATGACAATGGCGAATAATACAATTAACACACTTTCTAAAATGATTTTGTGTTTTTCTTTTTTGGGTGCTAAGTTAAAGCCGTGTTTATAAATACGAATACGAAATAATAATCCACCCAATAAGGCTTGATGCCAAGTTTGATGAGCCAAATAACCTTCGGTATCATCATCGCCAAGCGGATTTCTATGATGATGTAAATGGCTGTATTTCATACTGTGCAAACTGGCAAAGGATAATAGGCTCATCACAAAAAGCAAAATAGATCCAAATGCCTTTGGTACACCAAGTGATTGATGATATAAATCGTGTGCTTGCCGATAAGCAGTAATGGCAAAAAAGGTTGAAAATATAAAGGCAATCAAATAAGAAGCATTATAAGCAAAATACCAAGACAATGCCAAAAACGGATAAGGCAAAACAATGTTATAGACTTTTTGATGAAAAGTTAAATGGCGTAAATCTTGCCATTCTATTTTGTTAAGATAATTGGGTTTTTTCATTTTACTTTCCTATTTATTAAAATTTTTGGGTAATTTTGGTAAAAACAACTTACCACAAATCATTGAGGATATTCCGCCAATAGTGCCAAAAAATAAAGTATCAAACATCATCTTAAAAACTTCATCAGATGACAAATAAATAAAAATATAAAGCAAGAAGTAGATGATAGAAATTATCTTTCCAACAAAATAAAGATGAATGTAATCTACCCATTTTTTGATAATAAAATCACGAATGGCACAATAACTACCAACCAGAAAACTTGGAATTAAACCAACAAAACTACCAACAAGAACAATTAGCAAAAAAAATTCAATATCAAGCCAATACACACCGTCTATGATATTTGTTATTAAAATATAAACACTTAAAACAATACTACCAATAGCACCACCAAATAAAACAAAACTAACAATCACTTTTACAGAAGGGTAATGATTGGCATTTTGTTCGTTATTTTTAAATACTTCTTGGTTGCTTGTCATTTTTTTATCCTATTTTTCAAACTCTTTGGGTAATTTTGGTAAAAATAATTTACCACAAGTCATACAACCTTTGCCAAAATTCATCAGGTAAATTTAACCAATGATTAAAATAAATGGCTGAAAATATTGTACCAACCACATACAAATGTATGTAATCTAATTTTTTCATAATAATAAAATTAAAAACCGCACAATAAATGCCTGTTAATAAAGCAGGAATACAGCCAAATACGATACCAAAAGCAACAACGCCCCCAACAAATTGAAAAGTACCACTAATAATAGAAATAACATTTGTATTTATATAAGAAAACAAACTGCTAGAATTTGTAATGAGTGCATAAATAAACAGAATGACTGTCGTAGCCATTAAACCAATGATTCCACCAAATAAGCCAAAATAAAACCCCACTTTAAATTTTGGATAAATAAAACCATTTTGTTTGGCATAAGCGAGAATTTCTTGTTTGGTGGTCATTTTTATTTCCCATTAACTTTATTTCAAAAACTTCTGCACCGTTGCCCCAAGTTTTAAAATTTTATTTAAAGTATTGGTGGAGAGTTTGAGCATTTCATTTGCCCAAGTGGTTAGAGTTGAGACAAATTGGTGGGTGTCTTTGATGCGTTTTTGTACCGCTTCGTTTTCCAGTTCAAACTCGGGCGTTTTGGTCAGCTCTTCCAAAAACTGTACGGTGGGGGCAAGCTCACGCCGATAGCGTTCTTCTACAATGACTTTGGCAAGCTCCCAGACATCACCACTGGTCGTAAAATAGTCCTTTCTATCGCCCAAGATATGGGTGGTCTGCACAAGATTTAGGCTTTGTAACTCCTTGATACTATTAGAAACATTGGAGCGGGCAATGCCAAGCGTTTCCATAATCTCATCAGCATTCATCGGCTTGCCTGTGATAAAGAGTAGGGCGTGGATTTGGGCAACGGTGCGATTAACCCCCCATTTTGAGCCCATTTCGCCCCAATGTAGAACAAATTTTTCGGTGGTGGGATTGAGTTTCATTGTCTATTCTCATCAAATTTTTTTTTTATATTTTAGAAGTTTTTTAATTTTCTGTCAAGAGTGAAAATTTGTGTTATGGTTTTTAGCCAATAGGATGGAGAAGGAAGGGGATAATAAAAACAAAAACCCCCAAACAAATTTGTTTGGGGATATATGATGGTGCCCGGAGCCGGACTCGAACCGGCACGCTCGTAAGAGCGAGGGATTTTAAATCCCTTGTGTCTACCTATTTCACCACCCGGGCAAGTTGCAATAACTTATCCAAAAAAAACTATAAATGTAACCATTTATATCAACCAAGGAGCAAGATAAGTTATCGCAAAAATGGAGGCTGAGGTCGGAATCGAACCGGCGTACACGGAGTTGCAGTCCGCTGCATGACCACTCTGCCACCCAGCCTTTATGGGTACGTATATTACCATACTTTTTGACAAATGCAAGTGATTTTTTGATTATTTTTTAAAATATTGCTTGGTGTGGGTGCTTTGTACAGATTTTTTGTGAAAAAACAAGCAATTTTTATCACAATATTTACAATAAATATCATAAATTTCCACTAGATTTGGGGTATAATAGGCGGATTTAATCACTGTATGGTGAGTATGATTTTACGATTTTGTTTTGTTGGGTATTTTAGTAAAAAACAGTCATGTGGGTTCAAAAAACAAAATCCTAAAATTGATGAAGTAAATGAAAGCAAACATATGTATTAAAGGTAGTTTATGAATGCAATGACAAGAGCAATAACGGTTGCTGTGATTTTGCTTGGTGCAGTTACAGTAACGGCTTGTAAAAATGAATCTGCAAAAGCAAAAGCTGGGGCAACGCCAGCAGGTCAGCAACAACAAATGCCACCAACTGTGGTTGATGTGCAAGTGGTAGAACTTGGTGTGGTGCCTATGGTGAAGACGTTTTCAGGGCGAGTGTCTGCTCTTGAGACATCAGAGGTGCGACCACAGGTGAGTGGTATTATTGATGAGGTGTTGTTTAGAGAAGGCAGTTATGTCAAGAAAGGTCAGGAGCTTTATCGCATTAATCGTGATAATTATATCAGCTCTGCCAATTCTAGCTTGGCAGCCATACATACTGCAGAATCTAATCTAGAAAGTGCTAAAGCTAATTTGTTGGCACAAGAAGCACAGCTTGCTCAGGCTCGGGCAGATTTGGCTCGTGTAGAGGGTTTGGTAAAAATTGATGCCATTTCAAGACAAATGTATGACCAGTATCGCACTGCTGTGCGTACTGCCCAAGCAGGGGTGGAGTCTGCTAAAGCGGGTGTAAATCAAGCCCATGCCAATATTAATAGTGCAAAAGCAAGCCATGATTCTAGTCGTTTGGATATGAGTCGTACGGTGGTTAGAGCTCCCATTTCTGGTAAAATTGGTATATCTTCTGCTACCGCAGGAGCATTGGTATCAGCAGGGCAAGCCACTCCGCTAGCAACCATTTCACGTACAGATATGGTGTATGTAGACATCAGTCAATCATCTTCAGAGATTTTACGTTTGCGTCAAGCGATTGCACAAGGCAAGGCTTTGGAAGGTTCGCCACAGGTACAAATTGTGTTAGAAGACGGCGAAGTCTATCCGATTATTGGACAGCTTGCCTTGTCAGATGCTAAAGTTGATGAGGCGACAGGAGCTGTTACGGTCAGAGCGGTATTCCCAAATCCAGATGGTGTGTTGATTCCAGGTATGTATGTCAATGCCAACCTTGCCCAATCGCTAGCACATAATGCGGTGCTTTTGCCTCAAACTGCCATCATGCGTACACCACAGGGCAAAACCCAAGTTTATATCGTCAATGCCGACAAAAAGATAGAAGTGCGTGAAGTAAAAACCGCTGGCACACATAATGGTCAATGGGTGGTCAATGGCGGTCTACAAAATGGCGATGCGGTCGTAGTCATGGGGGGTGCTAAGGTCAAACCAGAACAAGCTGTAGAAGTAAATTCCCTGTTGTCAGTTGGACCACAAAGCAATCAAAAAAAATCAGATGTTTCTACATCTGCTGATAATGCAGATGACAAAGAAGATGTTGCAGGTCAGCACAGTGTCATGGCACCTAGTGAGTCTGATGAACCTACTGAATCAGCTGACGAACAAGTAGAACCACAAGAGTAGGAGCGTTCATGTCTAAGTATTTTATTGAGCGTCCCATTTTTGCTTGGGTAATTGCTATCCTAATCATGCTTGTGGGGGTGCTTGCGGTACGTTCATTGCCCATTGAGCAATACCCTCAAATCGCACCGCCGACAGTCTCTGTTAATGCTGTATATCCTGGTGCCGATGCTGAAACCATTGAAAATACCGTCACCCAAGTCATTGAACAACAAATGAAGGGACTTGATGGTTTGATGTACATGAGTTCTAGCTCTTCATCAACAGGTAGTGCTTCGGTTACTTTGACTTTTGATAATTCAGTCAATCCTGATACTGCACAGGTACAAGTCCAAAACAAACTACAAGCAGCAACGAGTTCATTGCCCACTGATGTACAGCGTATGGGTGTAACGGTAAATAAATCCACCAGTTCGTTTTTGATGGTAGCAGCCTTTGTATCCGAAGATGGCAGTATGACCCAGTCGGACATTGCAGACTACGTCAACTCCAATGTGGTTGATAGCCTAAGCCGTGTCAATGGTGTAGGCTCGTTGAATGTTTTTGGTTCACCTTATGCCATGCGTATTTGGCTTGACCCAGAGAAGTTGCGTTCTTATTCGCTCATGCCCTCTGATGTGTCATCAGCCATTTCTGCCCAAAACGTACAAGTTTCTGCAGGTCAGCTTGCTGATTTACCAACCAGTCTGGATCGTCAGGTTATTAACGCTACTATTAGCGTGCAAAGTTTTCTACAAACACCTGAAGAATTTGGCAACATTTTGCTAAAAACAGATGCGTCAGGCGCACAGGTTCGCATTAGAGATGTGGCAGAGGTTGAACTTGGTAGTCAAAACTATTCAGTCAAAACTTTTTATAATGGCAAACAGGCTGCTGGTATGGGTATTATGCTTGCTTCTGGAGCGAATGCCTTAGAAGTACGTGAAGCAGTACAGCAACGTTTGGATGAACTCTCCAAGGGTTTTCCTGCTGGTCTAAAAATAGAAGTGCCTTACGATACCACGCCATTTGTTAAGCTCTCTATTGAACAAGTGGTCAAAACATTACTTGAAGCGATTGTGCTTGTATTTTTGGTGATGTTTTTGTTTTTACAAAATTGGCGTGCAACCATCATCCCAACACTTGCTGTTCCTGTGGTGATTTTGGGTACATTTGCCGTTTTGTCCCAGTTTGGTTTCACTATTAACATTCTTACCATGTTTGCTATGGTGCTTGCCATCGGTCTTTTGGTTGACGATGCCATTGTCGTGGTAGAAAACGTTGAGCGTTTGTTAGAAGAGAATCATCATCTTTCTGTGAAGGAAGCCACCATTCAATCAATGAATGAGATTAGTAAAGTGGTCATTGGTATTGCCTTGATTTTGTCAGTGGTGTTTGTGCCGATGATTTTCTTTGGTGGTTCAACTGGGGTGATTTATCGTCAGTTTGCTGCCACGCTCATCATTAGTATGACCTTGTCTGCTTTTATTGCACTTGTGTTTACCCCAGCATTGTGTGTTACGATTTTAAAACGTCAAGCACATAAAGACATTCACACCCAAACTGGTTTTTTTGGTTGGTTTAACCGCTTCTTTTATAATGCCAGCCAAAGTTATGAGAATTTTGTTGGTAAATCATTTGCTGCCAAAACCTTGTTTTTACTCATGTATGCAGGCATTGTGGCGGTACTTGGGTTTACTTTTACCAAATTGCCAAGTTCGTTTGTGCCAGAAGAAGACCAAGGCATGCTCATGACGCTTGTGCAGTTGCCAACAGGTGCAACACTTGACCAAACCGAAGAGGTGATGAGAACCATTGATGGTTATTTTCATAGCCAAGAAGAAGCAAATGTAGACACTGTATTTACTGTATCTGGATTTAGCTTTATGGGTTCTGGTCAGAATGCGGGTTTGGCATTCATTAAACTAAAAGATTGGAGTGAGCGTACTGGTAAACAAAATACTGCCCAAGCAATTGCAGGGCGTGCCATGGCGTTAAATGTGATGGTGCCACAAGCTACCTTGATTTATCCGCTTGCACCGCCAGCCATTCAAGGTTTTGGTAATGCCAACGGTTTTGATTTGCAATTACAAGACATCGGCGGTGTGGGTCATGAGAAACTGCTAGAAGCTCGCAATATGCTACTTGGTATGTCCGCCCAAAACCCAGTTGTGGCAGGCGTGCGACCAAATGGTCAAGAAGATTCACCCAAATTGAAACTAAACATCAATCGTGAGCAGGCAGCAGCCTATGGCGTGTCATTGCCAAGTGTTAATGCAATGCTGGCTCAAGCGATTGGCGGTAGTTATGTCAATGACTTTATTGACCGTGGACGTATCAAAAAGGTCTATATTCAGGGTGAGCCTGACAGTCGTGCTACCCCAGAAGACATCAATAAATGGTACGTACGTAACAATCAAGGTCAAATGGTGAGTGTGGGTGCATTTTCTAATGCCGAATGGATTTATGGTAGTCCAAGCCTAAGTCGTTATAATGGATTGCCATCAATGAATGTGCAAGGAGCGGCAGCACCTGGCAAAAGCACAGGTGAGGCTATGGTTGCCATGGAGCAAATGATTGCACAGTTGCCAGACGGTATTGGTTTTGAGTGGAGTGGTCTGTCACTTGAAGAGAAAAAATCAGGCGGTCAGGCATTACCATTGTACATTTTATCAATGCTTGTGGTGTTTTTGTGTTTGGCGGCGTTGTATGAAAGTTGGTCCATTCCGTTTTCGGTCATGCTTGTTATTCCACTAGGGGTGCTTGGAGCGGTGCTATTTACTGCCATCAAAGGTCTGGCAAATGACGTTTATTTGCAAGTAGGTCTTTTGACGGTGATTGGCTTGTCTGCCAAAAATGCCATTTTGATTATTGAGTTTGCCAAAGAAATTCAAGAGTCTGGCAAATCCTTGAAAGAAGCAGTCATGACAGCAGCAAGACTTAGACTTCGCCCAATCATTATGACATCGTTGGCGTTTGGTATTGGTGTTGTGCCACTATATTTGGCAACAGGAGCAGGTTCTGGTAGCCAAAATGCAGTAGGTACAAGTGTGGTTGGGGGTGTGATTACCTCAACATTCTTGGGAATCTTTTTTATTCCAATGTTTTATATTTGGGTAAGAAGTATGTTTCCACTCAAACCAACCCAAACTACAACCAATCTAACGAAGGATAAATCATGAAAACTAAAAACACCATACGTTATTTTACGCTTTCAGCATTGGTGTTGGGAATGGTGGCGTGTTCTGCCATTCCACCACGTGCGGATACAACCATCGTGGCTGTACCCAATGTTGCCATCAATGAAAACTATCGCATTATGGACAAAGACACCATCAGTGTTGAAGAAATGCCTAGTTTGGCATCGGTGCGTTGGCAAGATTTTTATACTGATCCAAAGTTAAAAGCACTCATTGAGATTGGCTTAAATAACAACAAAGATTTACAAAAAGCGGTGCTTGCCATTCAAGGTGCCAAAGCTCAATACCAAATCAAAGATATTGCTAATATTCCAACCATCGGCAGTAGTGCATCAGCCTCTCGCATTGGTAGTGGGGGTTTTAGTAACTCAGGAGCCAAATATGATGTTGGTCTTGCTATGTCGGAGTATGAGTTTGATTTTTGGGGTAAAATAGCCGACCAAAAAGAAATGGCATTGCATGACTATCTTGGCACCAACTCTGCAAAGGATACTGTGCAAATCACACTGATTGCCAATATTGCCAAGAGTTATGTAAATCTAAGCTACGCATTAGCACAACGTCAGCTTGCCCTAGAAACGCTTAAAACCCGTGAACACTCACTTGCTATTACCCAAGAGCGATTTAAGGCAGGTATTGACGCCAAAACACCAAGTTTACAAGCAGATGCTTCGCTTGAAAGTGCAAAATTGGCAATCTATAAAGCAGATACCGAGATTTTAAAAACTCGTAATGCGTTACAGTTGCTATTGGGTGCACCTATTCCTAACGGTTTGTTGCCTGATATGGCGGTTAATGACATTGTTACTGCCAAGGTGTTTAGTGCAGGTTTGCCAAGTGAGCTTTTGTATTATCGTCCTGATATCATTAAAGCGGAACATGCCTTGCGTCAAGCAGGTGCCAATATCAATGTGGTGCGTGCTTCCTATTTTCCATCAATTAGCCTAAGTGGCAATCTGGGTTTTAGTTCGTCTAGTTTGACAGATTTGCTAAAAAGTAGTGCTTTTGGTTGGAAGATTGTTCCTTCTATTAGTTTGCCCATTTTTGATGCAGGTGCAAGACGTGCCAACTACGAGGTTGCTCAAATCGCCCAAAAACAGGCTTTGGCAGAATATGAAAAAACCATTCAGACTGCCTTTAAAGAAGTTGATGATGTGTTGGCAACTCGTGCAACCATTGGACAGCAGTTGGATTCTCAATATCGCCTCCAAAAAAATTATCAAGAAACCTATGAAATTGCATTGGCTCGTTTTCGTTCTGGACTAGATGACTATTTGAGCGTGCTTGATGCGGAGCGTTCGTTGTTTGCAAACCAGCAAAACATTTTACAGCTTGAATTAACCAAAGTTGTTAGCCAAATTGAGCTTTATCAAGTACTTGGCGGTGGAGCAACGCTAGAAGTGGAGCAAATTACCCATGCCAATACCCAAAAACGAGCCATGACGCCAGCAAAGATTGCTACGCCAGAGCAAGTGGAAAAAGCCAATGAAAAAGCGGTGCAACCAACTGATGTGGTTATGATAGCTCAACCAAAATCTGCCCAAGATGATAATCTTGAAGCGTTGTCAGATGATGTAGAGTCAGCCACGAAAGCAGATGTCAAGACCACTAAAACCATTATCACACCTCCCCCCATGCCATTCGCTACCGAAAGTGAAAGTGTGGAAGTTATAGAAGAAGCTCAAGAAGCTACTGAGTAACATAGCATAAAAACCACTCAATTTTTTGGGTGGTTTTTATTTTGTTTAAGATTTAGGGAATTTTGTTTCATTTGACAGGTGGTGAAAAAATGGTAAAATACCAAAATCCATCTTGGTTGAGACTATGTCATGCTGGAAAAATGAATGGCAAAACATACTCAATATGGGACATATTTTTCATTTTTAAGATTATTTGAATAAATATTCTATAAATCATCCACAGGATAATTAGTATGATTTTAATGATAGATAATTATTGTAGTTTTACTTATAACATTGTACAGTATTTTGGTGAGTTGAAGCAGGATATCGTGGTTAAACGCAATGATGAGATTGGTCTAGATGAGATTGCAACCCTTCTTCCCAAAGCCATCATACTAGGGCCAGGTCCATGTACGCCGAATGAAGCAGGGGTTACAATTCCAATTTTGGAGCGGTTTGGTGGTCAGATTCCGATTTTGGGCGTGTGCCTAGGTCATCAGGCAATCGGCCAAGCGTTTGGTGGTGATGTTGTGCGGGCGGGCGAAGTCATGCACGGACGACTGTCAGATGTATATCATCATAATACGGACGTATTCGTCAATTTGCCAAATCCTGTGTCGGTGGTGCGTTATCATTCGCTTGTGATTGATAAAAATACCTTGCCCGAGTGCCTTGCCATAACAGCATGGACACAAAACGATGATGGCTCAATGGGTGAGATTATGGGTGTACGCCATAAGACGTTAAATATTGAGGGTGTACAGTTTCACCCAGAATCCATTCTAAGTGAGCATGGTTATCAGCTATTTAACAATTTTTTAAAACGCTATGGCTTGGCAGTGCTGTCTGATGATGAACTGCCCAATGTTGCCTAATTGCCAAATGAGAAGGATAAATCATGAATGACTTAGATGAAAAAACCCATGCTTTTTTGGTAAAAATTCTAAATGATTTGGTAGCTGGCAAAGATCTAAACCAAGATGATACTACCACACTGATGACACTTATCATGACTGGTAAATGTCCAGATGTGTTACTGTCTGCCATCATCACAGCATGGCGTATCAAGGGTGAGACGGTTGATGAAATTAGTGCGTCCGCCCGTGTCATGCGGTCATTTGCCAACAGAGTGGTGCTACATACGGACAATGCGGTAGACATTGTAGGAACGGGCGGTGATGGGGCGAATTTGTTTAATGTCTCCACAGCATCTGCCTTTGTGGTAGCAAGTGCAGGAGGGGTAGTTGCCAAGCATGGTAGTACAGGTGTATCCAGTCGTTCAGGTGCGTCCGATTTACTTGCTCATGCAGGTGTCAATTTGGTGCTAAATGCTGATGAAGTTGCTAAATGTGCCGATGAACTGGGTGTGTGCTTTATGTTTGCTCCCAATCACCACCCCACCATGCGACATGCCAAAGCGGTGCGTGGAATATTAAAAATACGTACGATTTTCAATATCTTAGGGCCACTTACCAACCCTGCGTCTGCCCCAAATAGCTTGCTTGGGGTGTATGATGTAGCATTGTGTGAAAAGTTGGCAAAGGCGATGGGAGAGCTTGGTTCTCGTCATGTGTGGGTGGTGCATAGTGATGATGGATTGGACGAGATAAGTCTTGCCAAGCCCACCACCGTCTGTGAGTACAAAGATGGTCGGATTAATACCTTTAAAATTAGCCCTACTGATGTTGGTCTTCCCATACAGTCTCTTGATGGTTTGGTGGTGGGATCGGTTGGTGAAAGTTGTGAGCTGATTAAAAACGCCTTACAAAACCAAATCCATGATGAGCGTACCCAAAAAGCCCAACACATCATCGCCCTAAATGCAGGGGCAAGCCTATATGTGGCAGGCGTGGCAGATAATTTTAAAGCAGGCGTGGAGCTTGCACTAACAACCCTACAAAGTGGCAAGGCGTGGGATAAATTGCAAGCCTTTGCCCAATTTACTCAAAAATTTACACATTAATTAAAAATGTCATTATTTTATTAGGGTGTGTTGAATATTGGTATTTGCAATGAAAAATGAGAAAAATTGCACGTTTTTCAAGGAAAAAGTGAAGTTTGATAGTTATTCTATCAAACAAGATTTAGCCATTTTTCATGCAAAAATTAATAAAAAGCGTTAAAGTTTAATCGTTTTTATAAATAATGTTATCAATGTTCAATACATCCTAGTACATTTTCTTTATTTTAATGATAAAAAGGAAAATCCATGTCTACCCCCACCATTTTACAAAAAATCGTTGCTACTAAACATATCGAGGTCATGCAAGCAAAAGATAAAATTAGCCTTGATGAGTTAAAAGAAAAAGTAAAAACTACCCCTGCTGTTCGGGGTTTTGCAAGGGCGTTGCGTGAATTTGATGGTAAAATTGGTGTGATTAGCGAAATCAAAAAGGCAAGTCCGTCCAAAGGTGTGATTTGTCAAAACTTTGACCCAATCGTCATTGCGAAGGCTTATGAGCAAGCAGGGGCGACTTGTTTATCAGTACTGACAGACCGTGAGTATTTTATGGGGCATGATGATTATTTGATACAAGCTAAAAATGCCTGTACATTGCCAGTGCTGCGTAAGGATTTTATGGTGGATGAATACCACATTTATGAAAGTCGTGTGTTGGGGGCGGATTGCATTTTACTCATCATGGCGTGCCTTGATGATGAGACGGTGGCAATGTTGCACAAGATTGCCATAGAGCTTGGCATGGATGTATTGATTGAGATTCATGATGAGAGTGAATTGTTTCGTGCCCTAAAATTACCAAAATCCACTCACAACATTTACGGTATCAACAATCGTAACTTAAATAACTTTGAAGTTAATTTAAATACAACCATTAATCTTGCCGATACTTTGCGTGATGAGCTGGGGTCGGATGTGCTGATTGTCAGTGAAAGTGGCATTCATGGGGCAGACGACATTCATCTCATGCAACGTCATGATGTTCATCATTTTCTCATCGGTGAGCAGTTTATGAAAACGGAAAATGCAGGGCAAGCGTTGGCGAAGTTGTTGAGCGAAGTTTAATTCAAAACACCAACAAAATCAAAACTTTGTTGGTGTTTTTTTATTAGGCGAATTTTAATACCGTATGGCTGTTAAACTTTTGGTATTTTTGTGTGGTGGGGCGGTTGGGGTCTTGGGTCATGTCAGGAATGAGATTGCTTCTAGGAATGGCATAACCCAAAGCAGGTAATAATACACCCAAATTTTCTTCTGGACAGAATACATTGTAATCTTGAGCTAGCCAACAAGGTTTGTAGGTTTCAAGCCATTGAACGATGGCTTTGGCTCGGGATTTTTTGATGAGATAAAGCGATGCGTCCACTTGACGAAACAGTTCTTTGGAATGTTTTAAGATGCGGAATTTGCCTCGCCCAAATTCTTCTGGGGTTTGGGTGGCAGGGCATTTTTGCAAGACCAAAATGTCAATTTTGGAAAATTCACCCAATGCTTTTAAGATGGCGTTTAGATATTTAGAAAAATTGTGCGTCAAAATGATGTTGTCTTCGGCAATGGCAACAAATTCGTTGTCTAAGATTTTTGGGTTGTGAGCAATGGTTTTCCACACGTTGATGTGTGACATGGCACGAATGATTTCATCAATGGTGGCATCTTGTCCAACCATTTGTTTGAATTGCTGGTTGTTAAAAAACCAACTGTTATCACCGATAAAATCCAAAATCCGCTTATCCACGGCAGGCAATAATTGAAAATATTTGGCATCAGCGTGTTGGTAGAATTGATGTAGTTCGCTTGGGTGGCGATTTAAATTAATAACATAGGCATGAAACATCATAAATCCCAATATGGTTAGGTATGTGTTGAATGCGACATTTTAACGCATTTTGTTAAATTTTTATACTAAAAAATGACCAACTTAGGCAATATTCTCACTTTTATTATTTTGATTGTTGTTTGCTAGTTTGTCTAGAAATGACTCGGTCATGTTCCAAATCAGAATCCTCACTCTCAACCACGCCAATAAGGGGGTAGAGTAGCCCTGTATGTTCTGTGGGGCAAAAGGCAACAAACTCGTCAGCCAACCAAATAGGTTTGTGGCTTTTTAGCCAATCACAGATGATTTTTAGGCGAGATTTTTTTATCATGTACAAGCCTGCACCTGCATAGTTGTACTTGATGTTGGTAAGAATGTCAAATTGGGGATTTTGGTAATCTATGGGCTTATTTTCGGTCAACAGTCGTTGCAATATCAACAAATCTATGCTGGCACTTTTTAAAAAGTTGTTTAGGTAGCGAATATGTGTCAAAAAATGTTTATCCAAAGTAACATCATCTTCGGCAATCACGATAAAGTCATCAAAAGCAATGTCATCATCAAGTAGGGCTTTTTGCCAAACACTGATGTGTGAGAGGGTGCAGGCAATCTCACCCAATGTGATTTCTCGGCGATGGTTTTCATAAAATTTGTGAGTATCAAAAAACAATGACCTCACACCCTCCCCAAGCATTTCTAAGGCTTTCTTGTCAATGGCTGGAAAACGCTCAAAATATTTAGCATCTGGGTGCTGGTTGAAACGATACAGTCTGTCATAGCGATGATTAAGATTGATGACATAGCCTTTAAACATGATGTTACCTGTATTAATTTAAGATAAAATCCTTGCCCAAATAGACTTTTTGTACCAATTCGTTGTTTAAAATCTCACTTGGGGAACCTTGTGCGATGATGTTGCCTTCGGAGACGATGTAGGCATTTTGGCAAATAGATAAAGTCTCTCGCACGTTGTGGTCGGTGATGAGTACGCCAATACCCCGAGATTGTAGAGCGACAATCACATCTTTGATGTCACCAACCGATATGGGGTCAACCCCTGCAAAAGGTTCGTCAAGTAGGATAAATTTTGGGTTGCTTGCCAAACAGCGAGCGATTTCACAGCGACGGCGTTCACCACCTGACACACTCATACCAAGCGAATGACGGACGTGTTCTAGGTGAAATTCGCCCATGAGTTTTTCAAGTTCGGCAAACTGTGCGTTTTTATCCAAATCCTGACGTGTCTGCAATATCGCCATGATGTTTTGTTCTATGGTGAGTTTGCGAAAAATGGAGGCTTCTTGGGGCAAATAGCCGATGCCTGCCTTAGCCCGCTCGTGCATGGCTTTTTTGGATAAATCAATATCACCAAGCATGACTTGTCCTTTATCCATCGGCACAAGTCCGATGACCATATAAAAGCTTGTGGTTTTGCCTGCTCCGTTTGGCCCTAAAATACCCACGACTTGTCCTTGATGAATTTCAAAAGAAACATCTTTGACCACCCAACGCTGTCCATAGCGTTTACCCAGATGTCGCATGGCAAGTGTTAGCATTAGCGAACACCTTGATGAGAGCCATTGCCATTTGGTGGGAAAATAAGTTCCACACGTTTGCCGCCGCCCGCAGTTGCTTCAACATCACCAAGTTTTAGGCTATAACGAATGACATTACCTGCAAAGCTTGCCCCTGCTTGGGTGAGCTTGGCATTGCCTGTCAAGGTAACAATGCCTGTAACGGCGTTATAATCAATTTTATTGGCTTGACCTTTGGCAAGCCCTTTTTCTTGGGTAACAACTTGTTGCATGGTAGCAGGGCGACCTGTGGCAACGGCACTTTGGATAGAACGGTTGTTGCCTAGATTGAGAGTGATGTTGTCGGCGGCGATTTTGAGTGTGCCTTGTTCAATAGTAACATTGCCTGAATAAGTGGTAATGCCAGTACGCTCACTATAAGTGGCTTTGTCTGCCAAAAGACGAATGGGTTGGTTGGCATCTGATGGCAAGGCGTGTGCCACGAATGGAGACATACCAATAATAAGGGATAGTACGTAAATGCGTTTCATTAATAATCTCAAACTCAATGAAATAATATGGTTAAAATAAAGGCTTATCGGTGCGTTTTGGGGGGTTAAATTCAATCTGTACTTGGTGAAATTCATATTCACCTGTTTGTACATTGCCGTCCAGTCTTTGAGCCATAAAGCTATTTTCGCCTTGTGTGATGTGAATGGGCTCATCACTTTTAATGGTGTTTGATTTGGTGTTGCCTGCCAAACTTGTGCCTTTGATGATTAAATCGGCTTTGGCGTGAAGATTTTCATCATCTGTATTTTGATTTGTGGTGGCTTGATTGTCTTGGTTGGTGATGTTTTGTTTGGTTAGGATAAACCCTTCATCAAACCATATTTCACCTGTTGTTTGGCTGTGTTTGGCTTGATTGGCGGTGAGATGAATGGGACTGGCATCACTAGGTTGCCAAAGTACATCAGCATCCAACATAACATCTTCGCCCTGTGCATTTTTGGTCAGTGATTGAGCGATGAGCGTATATTCTACCTCACCTGTTTTGGCATTTGTTTGAACGGCTTTGATTTCCTCAACCTCATAAGAAACATCAGGTGTGGTGGGTGTGGTGGGTTTGATTTTAACATCTTCTTTGTAAAAAAACCAAACCGCCACCGCCAATATCATCGTGCCAAATAGGCTTAAAATTTTTAGATTCATGATCTAAAACCGTCAATAAAGTCATCATAGCGACTTTGTGCTTTTAAAATAAACTCACAAGCCTCACGTACTGCACCATGACCGCCTAATTTGACCGTAACCAAATCAGCAATCTCTTGCACTTCACTACAACCATTAGGGACGCTAATGCCCAGTCCTGCGTATTTAATAGCCATCAAATCAGGCAAATCATCGCCCATATAAGCACATTCGTTAAGCTCCAAGCCAAGCGATACAGCAAGTGTAGATAATTGAGTAAATTTGTCATCTTGACCCTGTATGACATGCTTGATACCAAGCTCTTTGGCACGGCGTTCAACCATTGGTGAGCTTCTGCCTGTGATGATGGCAAGCTGTATGCCAATATCACGCAAACCCTTTAAACCAACACCATCTTGCACATAAAAGGCTTTTGTCTCGTTGCCATTGCTGTCATAGATGATTTGACCATTTGATAAAATGCCATCTACATCCATCGCAAAGAGTTTGATTTTTTGGGCTTTTTGAATGGCGTTCATGCACTAATTCCTGTTTTGATGATGTCATGTAAACTTACCACGCCTTGCAATGTACCATTATCTAGTACTAAAAGCTGACTGATGCCTTTTTCATTCATAAGCGTCAACGCATCAGAGGCACGCACATCAGCAGTGGTGGATTTGGGGTGCTTGGTCATAATATCACCCATAAGAGCCGTGAGCGGGGTGGACTTGGCAAGTTTACGGCGTAAATCACCATCAGTAAAAATTCCCACTACCTTGTTATGTTTATCAACCACAACTGCCAATCCAAGTCGTCCCTTCGTCATGGCAAATAGCGTGTCATTGAGACTGGTATCGGTGTGGACAATGGGTAAATCTTGGGTAGTCATCACATCTTTAACGTGAGTGAGGAGTCTTTTGCCCAATGCCCCAGCAGGGTGAGATAGGGCAAAATCATCGCTGGTAAAACCACGAGCGTGCAACAGTGCTACCGCCAACGCATCACCCAACGCCAAAGTTGCAGTCGTACTTGAAGTGGGGGCAAGCCCAAGCGGACAGGCCTCGTCTGATAAACCGAGTGTTAAAGCGATATCCGCAGATTGGGGCAAAAAGCCTCGTTTATCACGGCTGATGGTAATGAGTGGTATGCCAAGTTGTTTGACCACAGGAATGAGCATTCTAATCTCGTCTGATTGCCCTGAATTAGAAATGGCAATCAGCACATCGCCACGCACCAACATACCCAAATCACCATGACCTGCTTCGGCAGGGTGGACAAAAAATGCAGGCGTACCTGTACTTGCAAGTGTTGCTGCTACTTTGCGTCCGATATGACCTGATTTGCCCATGCCCGTAACAACTACACGCCCACGACACGCCAAGATGGTTTGGCAGGCGTTGATAAAGCGTTCATCAAGTTCACCTTTTAATAACTCCAAAGCATCTTTTTCGGTGTTAATGGCTTGGGTGGCGATGGCAATAAAATCGGTTGGCGATGTCATGTGGTTGCCCATAAGTTGATGAAAATTTAAAAAGCATTATCATACCATATTTGGCAAATTTTTACTTCAATTTATCTCATTTTACACATAAATCACACATAAAAAAACCCACGATGGCGTGGGTCTTAGATGAAAGAGGGTTACTCTTCGTTGTTGTTGTCAAATTTGTTGTCAAAAATTTGGTTGCCAAAACCCTTGCCGTCAAAAGGGCGAGTTTCTTTTTCAAAACTCTTGCCATCAAAACCACGTTCCTCGAAGTTGGAACGGTCAAAGCCTTGATTGTAGCCCATGCCACTTTGGGGGTAGCCACCACGCTCAAAACCTTGCCCATTACCAAAGCCTTGATTGGGTGGAGTACGAGTAAAACCACCAACAGGGCGAGTTGTGCCAGCACCACCACCAAAACCACTTTGTCCACCAATGGCATTGGGGTAGCCTGTGGGGGTTTGGTAACTACTGCCACCCATGACACCAACTGCACCTGTGGTGGAGTAGGGCGTGCTTGGGGTGGTACCATCAGTGCGAGGGTTACGAGCGGGGACAACGGTAGAGATGGCGTGTTTGTAGACCATCTGGCTAACAGTGTTTTTTAATAGCACAACATATTGGTCAAATGACTCAATTTGACCTTGTAATTTAATGCCATTAACGAGAAAAATAGATACAGGGATGCGGTCTTTGCGCAATGCGTTTAAAAATGGGTCTTGCAAACTTTGCCCCTTTGACATGAATGTTCTCCAAAATAAATCAAAAAACGATAAAAACCAACCTTAGCTTAAGTATCTGATGACAACTTATTGTTCCATGTTGTAAAGCCAACACTTTTGTTTAATAATTGCTCTTGTACTTGTTTTATGCTATTAAAAGACAATATCATGGGATAAAACACACCCTGATTGGTCTGTATTATTGTTGGTGCGTGAGGCAGACGAGCTAAGCTACGTTGCCAAGTGGCTTGACGTTTGGCAAGCTGTCTTGTTGCATATAATGCCTTATTTTTCATGTCTTGGCAAGCCAAATTATGTAATTTTTGAGAATCTGTTACAAAATTGTTGTTTTTTGTTGTAAAAATTGTGTGATTTTTTTGTAAGTCTTTGGAAAAATGTCGCCAACTGGGAGAAATTTGCATAATTGGGTGTTCTGTTATTGCCAAAAATTCCAAAACCTGCCGATAACCAACACACCGCATAGATGGCATATCAGGGCTTAATTCTGGGTATTTTTGCAAAAGTTGTATCACTTCATCAACAAAACCCCTCTCCCACATGATATCAAGCCGTTTTGCAATACGTTCATGCAACCACATACGGTCAGGCTCAACCGATAATCCAATCCAGTTTTGATTGGGATTTTGGCAGGGGGCGGTTTTTGGTGTTTGTTGCCAAACACTCATTGCAATTTTTGTTTGCAAATGCACTTCCACCGCCCTTGTAATTCGCTGAGTATCGGATAATTTTAGTTTTTGACAAATAATAGGGTCGTGTATTTGTAAATAGTGATACAAATCATCAATCCCTTTTTCATCAAGCCAATTCATTACCTGTTTGCGAATGGCAGGATTTGTATCAGGCACAGATGAAATACCGTCAAAGAGTGCCATATAATACATCATTGTGCCACCAACAAGTAATGGGATTTTACCATTTTGATGGCTGTTATCAATTAAATTTTTAACATCATTAATAAATGAGGCGACATTATAAGTTTGAGTTGGTTTTATAATATCTACCAAATAATGTGGATAATTGGCAAGTTCATCGGTAGTTGGTTTTGCTGTGCCAATATTCATATCTTGATAAATTAACGCACTATCCACCGAAATAATCTCAAATCGCCCTGTTTCATAAAGTTTAAACGCCAAATCAGTTTTACCGCTGGCAGTGGGAGCAATAAGGGATAGCACCGTATTATCGGGAAGGTTTTTGTAATTTAAATTCATCTTAGTAAGTTATTAAGCGAAAAATATGGAAAAACAACAACAAAGTTATCAATAATGCCATTGTTTTAATGGAAAAGTTGATAAATTTATTAAAATATCCATCAATTTCTTTATTAAAGGCTAAGCCAAAAAATATGATAAAAACCAAAATAAAACCAGTAAATAATACCACAAAATAATTGGCTTTATTTTTTCTGGCATTAAAATCAACAGGCGTATTAATGAAAAATTCTTGACCATTTTCTGATAATTTTCCACCTACTAAATGATAATAAGATTTTTTACCATCAATTGCCATTTGTACTTTTAAATCATTTATGTGATAAGAAGTGGTATTATTGTGTTGATAACTAATATTGATTTCTTTATTTTTGGCAAGCTGATTTTTGATTAGATAAGTATTTTTATTGTCATTTTCAGACAAACTTAGTCTTACAAAATCTAAACCTCTTCCTCTCCTATCAGAAAAATCATCATTAATTTCAAGGATATAAGTTTTATTTTTCTCAAAAACAACATTTCTCCAACCCAAAAGATTGCTTTTTTTATAATCGTGCCAAAAAAGTTCCAATATTATAGATAGTACAACAACAGAAAAAATACCAACAAAAAATAGCAAAATAGAAATAATGGTATTTTTAATAGTGTTTATAAAATCACTCACAAATCATTGTTACCTGTCTTACATCATTATCCAATTTTTTAATTTCAATCAATACATCAGCCTTTGGTAAAATGCTTTTGGCACGGCTTGCCCATTCAATAATCATCAATGAATTAGGTTCATTAAAATAATCAAAAAAACCAATAAAATCCAATTCTTCTGGGTCATTTAGGCGATACAAATCACAATGATAAACTGGTTTACCGCCAATTAAATATGGCTCAACCAAAGTATAGGTAGGGCTTTTTACTGCCCCTGTATGCCCAAGTGCTTGTAATAAATAACGAGTAAAAGTTGTCTTGCCCGCTCCCAAATCACCCGATAGCCAAATACTGCCTGATAATAATTTAAATTCATCGGCAAGCGCTTGGGCTAGGGTTTGGGTATCAAATTCAGAGTTTAAAATAATGGTTTTTTGATGATTCATTGTTTAATTAAAAATAATTTTTGACTTTTTACTTAAAGATTCACTTGCAATTCTATCTTGGGATTATAAAATTTTTCACCCCTTTTTAATTTATCAAATAATAAGGGATCGCCCCACTCTTTTTTGACATCATTGCTAAATTCAAAGGCGTTTAAATCAAGCAATCCCATTTGTGGATTGATAATATCTTCATAAAAACATTGGGCATAGCCTGTGGCAGTTTCGTGAACAATAACCGAATACACCGATATGTCCGCTTCGCCATTTTGCATTATTGTTTGCTTTAAAATTTGACTTGCCCAAAAAAATATCACACGGCTAAATTGCTCGGCAGAGGGTGAAACAGGCAATGACACCCAGCGAGATGAAAAGGTTTGGCACGCTTTGATATAGTCAGGGTCATCTTTATCCCAAAAAGTAATGGCGTGGTCAAAACTATCAATCAAATCCTTGATATGCCCCTTTAATAGCCCAAAATCATAGACCATTTGCCCATTATCCAGAGCGTTCGCTTGCAAAATAAGCTCCACTTGATAACTGTGTCCGTGAATAGAATATTTACAGCGGTCAGAACTGCAATTTCTAACAATGTGGGCATTTTCAAATTTAAAGAGTTTACGGATATGCATTTTTGGTTTTCTTTTTGGATTTGTTTTATTATATCATGAATGAAGGTGGGTATTTGAGTGTTTTAAAAGAAAAGTAGATTTTTAATGTTGAAGGCAAACCAAATCAATGAGCCTGCGAGCAATTGTACCTATGTTTGGAATGTGCGGTAAGTTGTCCAAATCAAAAAATTGAACATCTGCCAATTCATCTGCTTGGGGTGCCAATACGCCACTTTCGTACTCCGCCACAAAACCAAGCATGAGATTGGTGGGGTAGGGCCACGCTTGGCTTTCTAGATAATGTAAGTTTTTTATGTGCAGTCCTGTTTCTTCTAAAACCTCACGATGCACCGCATTTTCCAGACTTTCACCCACCTCTACATAACCTGCAATCAATCCATACATGTTGGCGTGGGCGTGGCGATGGTGTTTGGCAAGTAGGATTTGTTGTTTTTGGGTGTTAGGGTTTTTTCTGGTGATAGCAACGATAACGCAAGGTTGTATTTTGGGGTAGCTGTGATGGCGACAATTTGGACAAACTTTGGCATATTCGCTATTGGCGATTTGAGTAGGTGTGCCACATACACCACAAAAACGATGAGTGTGTTGCCATGTTAGAAGTTGAATGGCGGTGGAAAATTGACAGGTCATATCAGCTGTCAACGTAGCAACCAACTGACGATAAGGGACAAATTCACCCACCAGTGCCATACCCAAAGATTGAATTTGGGTAAAAGTCAGTAGATAATGCCCAGATAGTGTAAATACATCATCATGACATGATAAATCATCAACTGTGATGGCGTGAGGAACTCCTTCTTGGCATAATACGCTATCGCCATCAAACACCCAAGCCAATGTGGGGTTGGGTGTTTGTGTTGGGGTAGTTGACATTAGGCAGCCAAAATTTTATTAAGGCTATTTTCGCTAAGTAGCAACGTTTGTTTGTTGCTTGGGCGGTTTTGTTCAAAGTTTTCAAGCTCAATATCTGCCGCTACCAACACGTCTGCCCATGCACTTGTGAGTTGTGCTAGCTGGGTTTCGTTGGCGGTATGAATTAGGTCTAATAGGTCAGTTTCCAACTTGTGTGCCAAACGGTAAAGTTGTTTGGCGATTGGCATACGCAAGAAACCAGCCGCTCCTGCCACTTGACGAACCATCTCTGGGGTGTTTTGTAGATTCATTCTATCACGATTAGGGTCATCAATGTAGGTGCTGATGATGCCAGAAATGCCTGAGATGTTGCTACGAGCTTCTTTGACCAAAGTTTCATAGGCAGTGTCTAGTTGATGTAGCGAGATTTCACGGTTGTGAAGTGGCAATTTGACCGCACCGGGAATATGAGTTTTGGCTAGGAAAATAGAAGCGTTTTCAGCCACCATCAATTTGTCTAGGAAGTTATCCAAGTCTTCAAGTGTGGGGTTTTGCCAACTAACGATTTGGGTGGAAATGGATTTTAGAGCAAGGCTTGCATCATTAAGTTCCAATAAGCTCATGGTGTTCGCCAAAGCACGAATCTCTCCTGCGATTTCGTTGATGTCTGGTCTGTTGCTACCAATGTCGTTTTCAGCACGTACAAAGGTGTCTACTTTTTGCTTAATTTCTTCAATTTGAGTTTGGATAAGTTCGTTGAGTGTATCGGTAATCTCACGGTTTGGACCAAACAAAAAGTGTTGCATTTCTTCAAATTTGGCTTGACTGATTTTGTTGAGGGAGTATTTTTGGGTGGCAAGGCTTGCAAAATTGGCGTTTTTGTTGCATGCAAAACTCACCAGTTCAGCAAAGCGTCTGTCCTCGATGGGTAAGTAATCACCAAACTGCTGTTCAAGATAAATCAAAATGCGTTTTTTGGGGTGGCTCAATGGTAAATCTTTACCAATGTTTTGGGTCAAGGTGGCGGCTGCGTGCCAAAATAAGGTATCTGATTTTTGGGCGACCAACGCACAGGCTTTTGCCATGCCGTCTAGCTTTTGGCGGTCTGGCTCAAACAGTACAGTGCCTTCTTTGTAATTTAAAATGATGGATAGTCCAGCACGGTAGGCTTGGGTGAGTGCGGTGGTGTTTAGACCCAAACTACTCAAAGATGTATAGTTACTCGCTGGGTCAGAGATGATGACACTGCTACTATTTTGTTTTAGGTCATCAGCACTAATGGTAGGTTTGCCAAGCTGGGTGTTAAGTTTGTTGATGATGGGTAAAAGTAGTGCAGGCTCTGGCATTTCTTTTAAAAGGACAAATTCCACATAGCGATCAAGAAGCATGACGGCTTCTGAAATATCCGTCATTAGATGTTCATTTTCTTCTTCGTCACCATCAAGGTTGCTGTGGAGTTTGGTATAGCAATCAGAAAGATTGCTAGAAAGTAAATCTGCCCCATCAAAAGCAATCAATTCAAAAATAGACGCCAATTGTTTTAGGTTGTTGGCAGAATCGAGCAAAAATGATGCTTGTTCTGGGTCATCATAAAACTCACGCAAGTGGACTTCGGCATCTTTTAGGACGATGTTAATTTCGCTACGCAACAAATGAAGAGAGGTCAAATCAAAATTGGTTGAGGCTGATTGAGTCA
This sequence comes from Moraxella oblonga NBRC 102422, assembly GCF_001598275.1. GTDB lineage: Bacteria > Pseudomonadota > Gammaproteobacteria > Pseudomonadales > Moraxellaceae > Moraxella > Moraxella oblonga. The sequence continues at coordinate 2,064 of NZ_BCYQ01000011.1, read as the reverse complement.
TGGCTGTCCTTTCGGATTGTCAAAGTGAGTAAAAATAAATGTCCTATTATAAACTGCTTTATCTTGTTACTGCAAGCATAAATAACCAAATATCAACATAATCAAGACAAATGGTTATCATTAGGTCAAGAATTCTTGATGGTATTGGCTCGCCAAGCACCATCAGATTCAAAATCGGCTTTGGAGTGCAGTAACAGATGTGCCAGCTCACTAAGGTTGGAAAAAGTAATTTCGCTGTCATCTTCGGTAGCAACCACCTCTTCTTCCATGGAGAGCGAGATTTGTCCACCTGTCATGGCAAGATAGACTTCAGCTAGGATTTCGGAGTCAAGCAATGCCCCGTGAAAAGTACGGTCTTGGTTGCCAACATCTAAACGCTTACGCAAAGCGTCTAGACTGTTTTTTTGTCCAGGGTACATTTGCCGAGCCAAAGCGAGTGAATCGGTAACTTGAACAACGTCCAAAAAGTCAGTCAATCCAACTTTATCAAATTCCATTTTTAAAAAGCCCATGTCAAAGCCTGCGTTGTGGGCGATGAGTTCTCCACCTTTCATGAACTCATATAAATGGTGGGCGATGTCAGCAAATTTGGGCTTATCTTTGACAAATTCGTTGGTAATGCCGTGAACTTTGATGACCTCTTCGTCCATTTCTTTGTCGGGATTTAGGTAGATGTGGACTTGTTGTCCTGTAAATTTTCTCCCCACCATTTCAATGATACCAACCTCCACGATACGGTCGCCTTTTTGGGGTTCGGTGCCTGTGGTTTCGGTATCCATGATGAGTTGGCGTTCAGATTTGCCACGATTGATGGGGTCAGGTAGCACAAGCCAAAAGTCGGCGTTGGGCTTGGACGTATCGCCATTATAGGCGGGGTTTTGGTGGTTATGACGTTCGATGCCTGTGGTGGCTAGGGGGGTATTGTTGGTAAGTTGTGTCATGACTGATGTTGTGGGTTGTGTGGTATTTTTTGTTTGGTTGTTTTGGGTGAATTTTTCGCCATTGGCACTCACGCCTAGATTGGCAAGCAAATCAGCGATTTCGTTACCATGATGTCCTGCATGACCTTTGACCCATTGCCAGTCTATTTGGCGGTTTTGGCATAGGGCGTCTAGGCGTTGCCACAAATCAACGTTGAGTACGGGTTTGCCGTCTGACTTTTTCCAGTTTTTGGCTTTCCAACCTTTTATCCATTCACTGATGCCTTTCTGGACGTAGCTAGAATCCGTCCAAATTTGCAATGGTACATCGGCAGGCGTGCGTTCTAGAGCGGTGATTGCCCCCATAAGCTCCATGCGGTTGTTGGTGGTGGATGGTTCACCTCCCCAAACATCAAGCGTGTCGCCATTGGGGTAGATAATGTGAGAGCCAAAGCCACCACCAGCATTGGTTTGACCGTTGCCCTTACACGCTCCATCTGTATAGGCGATTATCATGTTTTATCCTGATAAAGGTGGGTTACAAAATAATCCAACGCAAAGTCATAGCCTTTATCGCCCAACCCACAAATCACGCCTACCGCTTTGTCCGAAAAGTACGAATGCGTACGAAATGGCTCACGGGCGTGGATATTGGAAAGATGTACTTCTATAAAGGGCTTGCCTGTGGCAGTGAGTGCATCTCTTAGTATTACTGATGTGTGAGTAAAGCCTGCAGGGTTGATGATGATGGCATCAAATTGCTCATGGGGTGGGGCGAGCAACCCAAGTTCACCAATCTTGTCCACCAATTCGCCCTCATGATTTGATTGTATGTGTAAAATATCTACATTGTATTTTTTTGCAGTATTTTTTAGGCGACCTACAATATCATCTAGGGTGGTTGAGCCATAGATGTGAGGTTCACGTTTGCCAAGCAAATGTAAATTTGCACCATTGACGAGGAGAATTTTGCGGTTTGGGGTCATATGTAAGGGAAAATTTTAAAAATTTGGTGTATTTTAGCAGAATTTGGGCAGGTTTTTAAGGAAAAATTTATTTAACATAATCTTGTTAAAAACTTTTGGCTATGAATTATACTTAATTCATATCAAAACTATACAGCAAAACCGTTCACCCCAAGCTT
>NZ_BCYQ01000010.1 GCF_001598275.1 Moraxella oblonga NBRC 102422 | reverse complement strand
ATTTTTGGTAGCAGGAGTAATTGCAATTTGCCCCTACGATTCGTGGTAGATTTTAAGTTCGTTGGGCATAAAATAAGGCGTACCAAATACGCCTTATTTTTATGAGATTTAGTGGTTTAGACCATATTTTTGTTTGATTTGTGTCATCTCTCCACTTTGTATCAGCTCGTCAATACCTTCATTAAGTTTTTGGAGAAGTTCGGTATTTTCTTTATTGACCAACATGACATAGCCTACATCGCCTTGATATTTCACAGATTTTAGCTCAATCTTAGCACTGTCTGGATTGCTTTTGATGGCATGGCTAAGGACGCTGGCATCGGAGAAAGCAACATCATATTTGCCTTGCAACACACCCGTAAAACCAACAAATTCTGATTTGACAGCATGAATGGTGTGATTGCTACTTAAACCATCAACACTACCTACCACAGCAATGTCAAGCACTTGGCTATTGAGGTCTGCCACAGAACTTAGGTTGGCTTTGCTAAGTTTTTCGTTATCAGCACGATAAAAATACACAGGCGTATCTGTGTGATAAGGCTTGGTCAAACCATATTTGCTTCGACGTTCTTCTTTATCATAAATACCAGACGCACCAACGTTGGCAGTTTTATTTTCAACAGCTGTAAAAATGTCATCAAAAGTGGTGGATTTATAATGAATTTTTAGCCCTTTCTTTTGTGCAATGGCATTAATAATATCAACATCAAAACCAACCACACCACCTTTTTCATCCAAATAAGTAAATGGAGCAAAGTCTTGGGTAATCGCCACCACAATCTCATCGTTCATGGGGGCTTGTCCTTGTGCTACTTCGGATTTTGCTGAGGGTTGGGAAGTTTCTGTTTTGTCTCCACCACAAGCAAATAAACCAAAACTCAAACCAACAACACATGCAGATTTAATCAAAGAAGTGGTTGATAGATTCATAAATCACCTTACATAATTAAAAAACAATATCATGATGAGCAACAAACCTGCCCGAAAAAAAAACCTTCCCATTATGATGGATTTTGTACACTTTTGCAAGCAAAAAGTATGTACAAAGAGACCCTTTTTTATCACAAAACCTTACAAATCACACGAAACACACCGCACGTTTAGATTGAATCAACCAACCTTGTTACCCACATCATCAAAATGGTGTAAAGACCATTTAGAAAAATCACCGCCACGAACGATAAACTTAAATGCCCAAGCCATCAAAATTGATTAAAAATACTTAAAAATATACAAGCACCAATCCCAACTTATGTAAGTATTTGATTTTTATAAGGGCAAATTATAATTTACCCATGTATATAAAAAATAAATACATTTACATCAATCAGCTGTGATTTTAAGTTGAAAATGAGATATGTCCAATTAAATAAAAATCGCAGATTTGTATTTATTTTGTAACAATCACTTAAACCATAAACACACCAAATCAATAGACCAACCCAAACCAACCACACCAACAGTATCAAATGTTTCTTTGCCAAAAGTTTTAGTCAGTTTGGCAAGATTTTGCCACATACACGGATGATAAATGTAAATTTGTTTATCATTATATTTTTATTATAATTCATAATGTAAAATTTTGTAAAATAACCCACATACTAAAAATCACCACAATCCACATTTTCAGTCTTTTTCGGCTTGTTATATTCCCACAAATGGCGTAAACTATGCACAATGGACATATTCTCATGACAGACGGTGTTGAGGGGTTATTTTTTTATATTTGCTAACAAATCTTTTGGCAAAAACTAAAATCCAACCCCATCAACAACCCCAACCAGAGTGATTTATCATGACAAAAAGCAGTAAAGACACGGTCGCTTACCAAAGCACCGAATTAACAGCGGACGGTGCAGCATATATTGAGGCGTTGTACGAAGAGTATTTGGCAGACAAAGACAGTGTTGGTGCCGAATGGCGGACTTACTTTGCCAACTATGAACAAGCAAACGATGCCCCCCACAACGCCATCAGAGAGCAGTTTTTGCTCCTTGCACGCAATCAAACCAACGCCAAACCCATCGTAGTTGGCAATGTCGGTGGTGCAACAAGTAGCAATGGCAAAGAAATGGCGGTGCAACAGCTTATCTCTGCCTATCGTCGTCGTGGACACCGTAAAGCCAAAATCGACCCATTGGGACTACAACAGCGTGATGGTATTGAGGATTTGACTTTGGCATATCATGGTCTATCCGAAGCCGATTTGGACACTGTATTTCCAACCAATCTCATGAGTATTGGAAAGTCTGAGGCGAGTCTGCGTGAAATCATTGAGATTTGCGAACGCATTTATTGTGGTAGCATTGGTTATGAATATATGCACGTCTTTACTGCCACTGAGAAAAAATGGATTGAAAATTATATTGAATCCAATCAAGGTCACATCAAGTTTGACAAAGACAAAAAGCTAGAAATTCTTGACCGTCTTACCGCAGCCGAAGGGCTTGAAAAGTATCTTGCTCGTAAATACACAGGGGTCAAACGCTTTGGTCTAGAAGGTGGCGAGAGCTTTATCCCTGCTGTACATGAGATGATTCAGCGTGTCGGCACGCAAGGAGCAAAAGAAGTCGTTATCGGCATGGCTCACCGTGGTCGTCTAAACCTACTGGTGAACATCATGGGTAAAAACCCATCGGTGTTGTTTGATGAATTTGATGGCAAAATCCAGCCCACAGTAGGTTCTGGTGACGTCAAATATCACAATGGTTTTAGCTCAAACGTCATCACACAAGGTGGCGAACTTCATTTGGCACTGGCTTATAACCCATCGCACCTTGAAATTGTTTCGCCTGTCATGCTAGGTTCGGTGCGTGCCAGACAAGCTCGCCGTTCTGAAAAATACGGCTACGACATTGACAACAGTACCGTACTACCCATCGTAGTACACGGTGATGCCGCCTTTGCAGGACAAGGGGTAAACCAAGAAACCTTCCAAATGTCGCAAACTCGTGCCTACAAAACAGGTGGCACAGTTCACATTGTCATCAACAACCAAGTAGGCTTTACCACCAGCCGTCCAGATGATGCACGTTCTACCGAATACTGCACAGACGTTGCCAAAATGGTACACGCTCCCGTACTACACGTCAATGGTGATGACCCAGAGGCGGTGGTGTTTGCCAGCCAGCTTGTACTGGATTATCGCACTAAGTTTGGGCGTGATGTGGTGCTTGATATCGTGTGTTATCGCCGTAACGGACACAACGAATCAGACGAACCGTCTGCTACCCAACCACTGATGTACCAAGTCATCAAAAAATTACCAACCACTCGCACCCAATATGCCAATAAATTGGTTGCTGAGGGCGTATTGACCGCTGAACAAGCCAACGAAGTAGATGATGCTTATCGTATCGCCCTAGATAATGGTGAGGACGTAGCTCGTGGACTTGCCAAAGAACCTGACAGCAGTCTATTTGTGGATTGGTCGCCTTATGTGGGTCATGGTCTGACCGATGATGTACAAACAGGTGTGCCAGTAGAGAAGTTAAAATCCTATGCGGCAGCCATGGCAAAAGTACCAGAGGGCTTTGAACTGCAACGCCAAGTTGCCAAAGTTGTAGAACAACGCCTTGCCATGCAAACAGGGGCAGAACCCTTAAACTGGGGTGCCGCCGAAACACTTGCTTATGCCTCTTTGGTAGATGAAGGTTCACTTGTGCGTATTACAGGTGAAGACGTGGGTCGTGGCACATTCTCGCACCGCCACAGCGAACTATACAACCAAAAAGACGGTAGCCTATATGTGCCTTTACAGCACATTCGTGAGGGTCAAGCTCGTTTTGCCACCTACAACTCCCTACTATCAGAAGAAGCAGTTTTGGCATTTGAATACGGTTACTCAACCACCGTACCCAATGCTCTGATTGTGTGGGAAGCTCAATTTGGTGATTTTGCTAACGGTGCTCAGGTGGTGATTGACCAGTTTATCTCATCAGGCGAAACCAAATGGCAACGTCTATCAGGCTTGACAATGCTTCTACCACATGGCTTTGAGGGTCAAGGTCCTGAGCATTCGTCCGCTCGCCTAGAACGCTACTTACAGCTTTGTGCTGAAGACAATATGCAGGTCATTACCCCAACCACCCCTGCCCAGATTTTCCACGCCTTACGCCGTCAGGTTGTCCAAAAAGCTCGCAAGCCACTTATCGTAATGTCGCCCAAGTCATTGCTAAGACACCCATTAGCAACTTCACAGCTTGATGAATTGGCGACTGGCAAATTTGAAAGTGTACTGCCAGAGATTGATGCACTTGACAACGACAACGTAGTGCGTGTAGTGTTGTGCGGTGGTAAAGTATACTATGACCTACTCGAAACTCGCCGTAAACTTGGCATTACTGATGTGGCGATTGTGCGTATCGAACAGCTCTATCCATTGCCAGAAGCTCGCATCCTAGAAGAACTTGCCAAATACCCCAACTTAGAGCAAGTAATGTGGACGCAAGAAGAACCATTAAACCAAGGTGCATGGTACTACCTGTTACCTGAGCTACTTCGCTTGATTAGCAACAGCCGTGCCAAACTCTTGCCTGCGTCTGGTCGCCCTGCTGCTGCTGCACCTGCAACTGGTTCGCCAAAAATCCACAACGCCCAACAAAAAGCCTTAATCGCACAGGCTTTGAACGTGAGTGTTGAGCAACTATAATCCATACAACACACAGGCTGGTTGTCCTGTGTGTTTGATTTTTAACTTTAAACATCTAAATATCATCAAATATCGGAGTTTATCATGGCTGAAATCAAAGCCCCTGTATTTCCTGAATCAGTCCAAGACGGTACGATTGTAGAATGGCACGTTGCCGAAGGCGAACAAGTAGGACGTGACCAACTGCTTGCCGAAATTGAAACTGACAAAGTGGTACTAGAAGTAGTCGCCCCTGATGACGGTGTGATTACTAGCATTGTCAAAGGCGTAGACAGCACTGTATTATCTGCTGAAACGATTGCCACCTTTGAAGTGGGTGCGGTTGCCAGCGCTGCCCCTGCTAAAACCGAAGAGCCAACCCCTGCCTCTACCCCAGAAGTGCCAGTGGCTACGCCTGTTGCTACTGCTAATGAAGGCGAGTTCAAAGACCAATCGCCTGCCGTCAGAAAAGCCGCCAAAGAAACAGGAGTCAATCCTGCCGATGTACAAGGTTCAGGGCGTGGTGGACGAGTAACCAAATCAGATATGATTAACCCAACGCTAAAAGGCGACAACGGTCAAGTGATTGCTACTGCTGTCGGTCAGCGTATTGAAAAGCGTGAGCCAATGACTCGTCTGCGTAAACGTATCGCCGAGCGTCTGTTGTCTGCCACCCAAGAAACGGCAATGCTAACCACCTTCAACGAAGTCAATATGAAGCCGCTTATGGATTTGCGTGCCAAATACAAAGACCAGTTTGAAAAACGCCACGGTGTCAAATTGGGCTTTATGTCGCTATTTGTTAAAGCTGCCACCGAAGCGTTGAAGCGTTTCCCAGCAGTCAATGCCTCTATTGATGGCGATGATATTATTTATCACGGCTATTATGATGTTGGTGTGGCGGTATCATCAGACCGTGGCTTGGTAGTGCCTGTGCTTCGTGATACCGACAGTATGGGGCTTGCCGATATTGAAGGTGGTATCCGTGATTATGCCATCAAAGCCCGTGAAGGCAAATTGTCCATTGATGAAATGACAGGCGGTACCTTTACCATCACCAATGGCGGTGTGTTTGGTTCACTGCTATCTACCCCCATCATCAACCCACCACAAACCGCCATTTTGGGTATGCACGCCATCAACGAACGCCCAATGGCAGTAAACGGTCAAGTGGTGATTTTGCCAATGATGTATCTAGCATTGTCTTATGACCATCGTTTGATTGATGGTAAAGATGCTGTACAATTCTTGGTAACCATTAAAGAGTTGATTGAAGACCCTGCTCGTCTGCTCCTTGACATTTAATTCGTCTGACCAAAATGCCTATCGCAAGGTAGGCATTCTTTATTAAAAAAGAGAGAATAACAATGAAAAATTCTTATGACCTAGTCGTTATCGGTGGTGGACCTGGTGGCTATGAGGCTGCCATTCGTGCAGCCCAGCTTGGCTTTTCTACCGCCTGTATTGAAAAACGCATTCACAAAGGTGAGCCTGCTCTTGGCGGTACTTGCCTAAATGTTGGTTGTATCCCTTCTAAGGCTTTGCTTGACAGCTCACACCGCTATGAAGCAACTCGCCACGAGCTTGCCGAGCACGGCATTAGCACAGGTGAGGTGGCGATTGATGTTGCCAAAATGCTAGAAAGAAAAGACAGCATTGTCAAAGGCTTAACCGCAGGGGTGGCAGGTCTGTTAAAGGGCAATGGCGTGGACTGGCTACAAGGCTGGGGTACTTTGCTTGATGGTAAGGGAGCAGAAAAACAAGTTAAATTTACCGCCCACGACGGTACTGAAACTACCATCACTGCCAAATATGTCATTTTGGCGGCAGGTTCTGTGCCAATCAACATTCCTGTTGCACCAATTGATGATGAATATATCGTTGATAGTACAGGTGCGTTGGAATTTAAAGAAGCACCAAAACGCCTAGGGGTCATTGGTGCAGGGGTCATCGGACTTGAACTTGGTTCGGTTTGGCGTCGCCTTGGTTCAGAAGTGGTAGTCTATGAAGCAATGCCAGAGTTTTTGGCGGCAGCCGACAAAGACATTGCCAAAGAGGCTGGTAAACTTCTTAAAAAACAAGGGCTTGACATTCGTGTGGATACCAAAGTTACCAAAGCCGAAGTGGTTAATGGTGAAGTGGTTGTAACCACCGATGTTAAGGGCGAAACTAAGGTTGAAGTTTTTGACAAACTTATCGTTTGCGTAGGTCGCCGTGCGTATAGCGAGAAACTTTTGGGCGAAAATTCTGGCATTACCCTAACTGAGCGTGGCTTGGTAGAAGTGGACGAGCAATGCAAAACCAATCTTGATGGCGTCTATGCTATTGGCGACTTGGTGCGAGGTCCTATGCTTGCCCACAAAGCGATGGAAGAGGGCATGATGGCGGTGGAACGCATTCACGGCGAAAAAGCCCAAGTTAATTATGACACCATTATCAGCGTGATTTATACGCACCCTGAAATTGCGTGGGTGGGTTTGAGTGAACAACAAGCCAAAGACAAAGGCTATGAGGTCAAAACTGGTTCATTTAGCCTATCCGCCAACGGTCGTGCCTTAGCACAAGGCGAGGGTCAAGGGCTTATCAAAGTGGTTGCCGATGCCAAAACAGACCGTTTGCTTGGGCTACATATGGTTGGTGTAGGAGCTGGCGACATTGTGCATCAAGGTATGATTGCTCTTGAATTTGTTTCAAGCGTGGAAGATTTGCAATTGATGACCTTTGCTCACCCAACGGTGTCTGAAGCGGTACACGAGGCGGCATTGTCGGCAGATGGTCGTGCTATCCATGCGATTCAGCGTAAGAAGCGTTAATCATTACTTAACTTAGTTGTTTACCCCACTCAACGCTCATCTGATGATGGGCGTTGCATACATTTTGAATGCAAAAAAATAATAAAAACCACACTATTTATGATATAATCACAAGCATTTCAACATTATAGATTTTTGTTTTTACGAGCATAGTGTCATGAGCATCATCATTCAGACGGGTCATTCTTCCTCTCACTCCAATACACTGATGAATATGTTGTACGAGCGTGGGCTTGGTTCTCCCATAAATTCGCACACACATGGGTTTTCTGCACATGAAATCACCGAAAAACTTGCCAAAGTCCTAAATAAAAACAGCTCCATCATCAACACAAAAATCATTGATAATTTGATTGTGGATTTACTCCTTGCCAATCTTGACCAAGACGACTGGGGTTGGGCAGACGAAAACAACCTAAGCACCCTACCCTACTGGCAACAAATGGATGACAACGTACGTTTTATCCTTATCTTTGATTCTCCAAAACTATTACTAAAAAAGTTATTAGGCACACAAATTACTCAAGAAAGCGTTCATCAAGCACTATCAGATTGGCTAAACTACAACCAACAACTTTTGGAGTTTTTTGAAACTTCTGCCACCAACTGTCTACTGGTTGAAGGTGATTTAATCATCAACAACCTCTCTAACGTCAAAGAACATATCCAAGCATTAACCACCAATCTAAAATTAAAAAGTAACTGGCAATTACAGGATGTCAGCACACCTCACAGTGATGATACCAACCCCATGTTTGAGATAGTGGCAACCGAAATCTTAAAACAATATCCAGATTGTTTGGCGTTGTATGACTTGCTGATTGAAAAATCTACCATTCGTCTAAAAACAAAACAGCTCACCAATACGAGCAACCTAAGCTCATTGATCGACTCATTAAATTTATTTAACGAGCAAGAAGAGATTAAAAAAAAAACTGATAACTCAGAATGAGTTTTTACAAAATCAGTTATTAATTTTAATGAATGAAAAGCAATCGTTAGAGCAACAACTTAAAGATAATGTGTTGTTGCTTGAGCAGAGTAAAAATTCAGTCAATGCCGAACAAACCGCCAAAATAGAACAGACTGAGCAAGAAAATAGATTGCTAATCACTCAACTTCACCAAGTGCAAGAAGAGCTTGAAAAATACTATTTACAAAACCAAAAGACGAGTGAACAATTAAAGTCTTTGGAAGAAAAGCAAAAAACTTTGCAAGCGGATAGTGCAACAAAGAAAAAACTTGAAAGCGAATTAAGTGCTTTAAAAGACGCCAAACAAAAAGCGGAAAATTTAGCCAATGAGCAGAAAAAACAGGCAGAAAATTTAACTCAGAGCCACAAAAAACTTGAAAGTGAATTAACAACACTCAAAGATGCCAAGCAAAAGGCGGAGCAACAAGCCAACGAGCAGAAAAAGCAAGCCGAGCAAGCTAATGCCAAGCTAAAAACATTACAAGCAGATTTGCAAAAGTTGGAGCAATCACAAAAAGAGTCATCACATAGTAAGCAAGAGAATGAGCTTTTGATCTCTCAACTTCACCAAGTCCAGGAGGAATTGGAACGGTATTATCTAGAAAACCAAAAGTTAAAATCTGAGCAAAAAAAAGAACCACCCAAACCCGTTTATTATGGGGCGGCAGATAGAGTCAAAGAGGATCTCCCCTATCGTCTGGGAGCGACTATGGTCAGTCATTCTAAATCCACCAAAGATTTGGCAACATTGCCATTTGCCTTGGTTAAAGAATATCGTGATTTTCAAAAACATAAACCCTCTGATGAACTACCTGCGATAGAAGATTATCAAGATGCTCACGAGGCGGAGAAAGTAAAAAAACATCTGTCGTATCGGCTAGGTAAAACGTTGGTGGATGGGGTGAAATCAAAGAAAGTATTGGACCTGCCTGTGAAGATGGGTAGGGAGATTGTTGGGTTTAATAAAAACTAATTACAGGTGTATAATGTCAAAAGTATTTTTGGTAACAGGCGGGGCGGGCTTTATTGGTTCTGCGGTTGTGCGTCATTTAATTAATGATACTGACTGTCAAGTGGTGAATGTGGATAAATTGACTTATGCGGGTAATTTGATGTCTCTAAAATCGGTAGAGAGTAATGACCGCTACCATTTTGAACAAGCCGATATTTGTGATAAAAATAAAATAGCAGAAATTTTTACCAAATATCAGCCAGATGTGGTAATGCACTTAGCGGCAGAGAGTCATGTTGACCGCTCTATCAATGGTCCTAGTGAGTTTGTTCAAACCAATGTGGTGGGAACTTACACTTTATTGGAAGTGGCTCGTGCCTATTGGGCGAATTTAAGTGATGACAAAAAGTCTTCTTTTCGCTTTCACCACATCTCAACCGATGAAGTGTATGGCGACTTGCACGGCACGGATGATCTGTTTACCGAGACTACACCTTATGCACCCAGCTCGCCTTATTCAGCAACAAAAGCAAGCTCTGACCATTTGGTGCGAGCGTGGCTTCGCACTTTTGGATTGCCAACGATTGTTACTAATTGTTCCAATAACTATGGTCCTTACCATTTTCCCGAAAAACTCATTCCATTGATGATTTTAAATGCCCTATCAGGCAAAAATTTGCCTGTTTATGGCGATGGCAAACAAATCCGTGATTGGCTATTTGTAGAAGACCACGCTCGTGCATTGGTTCAAGTGGCAACCAAAGGCGAAATTGGTGAAACTTATAATATTGGCGGACATAACGAAAAACAAAATATTGAAGTGGTTAAAACTTTGTGTGCGTTATTAGAAGAGCTTGCTCCCAATAAGCCAGAAGGTGTGCAATATTATGCAGAGTTGATTACTTATGTTACTGACCGTCCTGGACACGATGTGCGTTATGCCATTGATGCCAGCAAAATTGAGCGAGAGCTTGGCTGGAAACCGCAAGAAACCTTTGAATCTGGACTTAGAAAAACCGTTCAATGGTATTTGGATAATAAAGACTGGTGGCAAGCCATTCTTAACAACAGCTATCGCAACTATCGCTAGGTTACTGTATGAAAAATATCGTATTGTTAGCACCCACAGGGCAAGTTGGTTTTGAATTAAATCGAGCGTTATCGCCATTGGGTAAAGTGATTGCGATTGGGCGAGGGCAAGTTGATTTTACCAATTTGTCCGAACTTATGGCAATGATTGAGAATGTCAATCCAGACATCATTGTTAATGCTTCTGCCTATACAGCTGTTGATAAGGCGGAAAGTGAGCCAGAACAGGCGTTTTTATTAAATGCTGAATTGCCCAAACAACTGGCAAAACTTGCCAATACACTGGGTGCGTTGCTTGTGCATTATTCTAGCGATTATGTTTATAAGGGCGATGGCGAGAATTTTTGGCAGGAAAATAACCCTGTTGCGCCCTTGTCGGTATATGGTCAATCCAAACTGGCAGGAGATAATGCCATTATGGAAAATTGCCAAAATTATCTGATTTTTCGCACCAGTTGGGTGTATGCTGCACGTGGGCATAACTTTATGAAAACAATGATAAAGTTGGCTCAAAGTAAAGAAAACCTTAATGTTGTCAATGACCAAATTGGCTCGCCAACGCCAGCCAGACTAATCGCTGATGTGAGTGCGATTGCCATTGTTAAGATGTTAACAAGTGATGATAAGGCGAAATTAAGTGGCGTTTATCATTTGGCGCCACAAGGCACAACCAGTTGGTATGGCTATGCAGGCGAGATTTTTAAGTTAGCAAGACAAGCAAATATGGAGCTAGCATTAAAAGATGAAAATTTTCATGGCATTCCAACCGAGAGTTATCCAACGCCCGCTAAACGCCCCAAAAATTCTCGCTTAAATGTCAAAAAAATAGAACAAACTTTTGATTTAACCTTACCAACTTGGCAAAGTCAATTAGAGCTGACTTTTGCTGAATGGTTGGAATACCAAGATTAAGCGGGGTAGCGATGAGAAAAGGTATTGTATTGGCAGGGGGTTCAGGCACACGCCTACACCCAATCACAATGGGTGTATCTAAGCAGTTATTACCCATTTATGATAAACCAATGATTTACTATCCAATTTCGGTGCTGATGTTGGCAGGGATTAGAGAGATTTTGATTATCTCTACCCCTGACGACTTGCCAAGTTACCAAAAATTACTTGGCACAGGCGAACAGTTTGGGGTAAGATTCTCTTATGTGATTCAACCGTCCCCAGATGGTTTGGCACAAGCGTTTATTTTAGGTGAAGAATTTATTGGTCAAGATTCGGTGTGTTTGGTACTTGGCGACAATATTTTTCACGGCAACAGTTTCTCAGAGCTGTTAAAAAATGCCAGTCAGCAAGAATCTGGAGCAACCGTATTTGGTTACTTGGTACAAGACCCAGAGCGCTTTGGTGTGGTAGAATTTGACGAACAGGGCAAGGCAATTTCTCTAGAAGAAAAGCCAAGCAAGCCAAAATCCAATTATGCGGTAACGGGTCTGTATTTTTATGACAATCGTGTGGTAGAAATCGCCAAAAATGTTAAGCCATCTGATAGGGGTGAGCTTGAAATTACTTCGGTTAATAATGCTTATCTTGATATGGGTGAACTTAGTGTAGAACGGTTGGGGCGTGGCTTTGCGTGGCTAGATACTGGCACGCACGATTCGCTACTGGAAGCGAGCAGTTATGTGCAAACCGTAGAACATCGTCAAGGTTTAAAGGTAGCGTGTTTGGAAGAGATTGGTTGGCGAAATGGCTGGCTAAGCGATGATGAGCTTAAAAAACAAGGCGAACTTCTGAAAAAAACGCAATATGGTCAATACATTCTTAGTTTGTTAAAGTAGGTCAAAATGGAATATCAAAAATTAGCCATTCCTGATGTGGTATTATTAACACCAAAAGTGTTTGGTGATGAGCGTGGGTTTTTTATGGAGACCTTTCGTCAATCTGAATTTGAAAAACATTGTGGGAATTATGAATTTGTGCAAGATAACCATAGTAGTTCCACAAAGGGAATTTTACGTGGTTTACATTACCAGCACCAAAAACCACAGGGAAAACTGGTGCGAGTGGTTAAGGGTGAAGTCTTTGATGTAGCAGTAGATATGCGTCAAAGTTCTCCCACCTTCGGTAAATGGGTGGGTGCATATCTAAGTGCTGACAATAAGAGAATGTTATGGGTACCACCAGGGTTTGCACATGGTTTTTTGGTAACGAGTGAAAGTGCTGAATTTGTTTATAAATGTACCGATTATTATAATCCTGGCGATGAATATTCTTTACTGTGGAATGATGAAACAGTGGGGGTTGAGTGGCCTCAAATTGATTGTGAGGTGGTTTTGTCTGAGAAAGATGGGGCTGGTTTATTATTTTCAGATGCCCCCCCATTTCTTAAGAATATATTTTCTTAAAATGGAAATCCATCGCTAGTTTAGTAAATATAAGAGCGCAAGATTATTTGGAGTAAAAGATGAGTTATTTAACTGAAGGCAATAAGGCAATGCGATTAGGTAATTATGATGAAGCCATCTCTTTTTTTAACAAATCCATAGACGCACATCCTGATTTAAGGGAAGTATTAAGCTTTAACATCAAACTCGCCCAACAAAAACTAAATGAAGTTTGCACTTATTATCAAAGTGTAGGAATTATCGTTCCTGTATTTAATGCATTAGAAGATGTAAAAAAATGTTTGCAATCTATTAAAGATTATTACGACAAATCCATTCTTACAACAGTAGTAGTGGTTAATGATGGCTCAGATCTTGAAACTACTAACTGGTTGAGGGATTTTTGTGAAAAAAATAAATCAATCTTTGTGCTTTTGGAAAATGATTACAATATTGGTTACACAAAAACTGTCAATAAGGGATTGAGATACAAAAAGTTTGATTACCTTGTTACCTTAAATAGCGATACCATTGTAACCAAAGATTGGTTAAAAGGCTTATTGAGATGTATTGATAGCGATGACAAATTAGCAGTAGTCGGTCCCTTATCAAACGCTGCAAGTTGGCAAAATGTTCCTGTTTTGTTTGATAATAGTGGAGAATTTGCTATTAACGAAATTCCGAGCGGATACAATATTGATGAATTTTCCAAACTTATTGGAGAGACCAGTCAAAAATTATACCCAAGACTACCTTTTATTAATGGTTTTTGTTTTATGATAAGAGGTGAGGTTTTAGAAAGAATTGGCTACTTAGATGAAGTCAGTTTTCCTTATGGTTATGGGGAAGAAAATGATTTATGTATTAGGGTTTTAGATTTGGGTTATAGTTTAGCAGTTGCTGATGATGTATTTGTATTTCATGCAAAATCAAAGAGTTTTGGCAAAAACAAAAAAACAGAACTGTCCAAAAAGGGATCTGAAAATTTGAGATTAAAGCATGGGGTGGAAAAATATAATGCATTGGTCAACCAATTAAAGGCTACCGCACAACTTGATTTGGTAAGAAAAAATATTAAAACAAGATTAATGACTACAAAAGATTTAACCAAACTATTTAATTTTAGTATTGTATTTTTATTGCCTGTGAAGGGTGGCGGTGGAGGCAGTCACTCTGTGGTTCAGGAGGTATCCGCCATGCGTAGGTTGGGCGTGGATGCCAAAATTGCAGTCAATCAATCAAATCTCCATAGATTTTTTGATATGTATCCAAATTTGCAAGCCAAGGAAGATGTTTTTGTAGGTTTTCAGCAATTACCAGATTTAATCTCACTTACAGAGTCTGCTGATATAGTTGTAGCAACAGTATACAAATCTGTTGGATTGTTGAAAAATATAATCAATATTCATAATCATATTATGCCTGCTTATTATATTCAAGACTACGAGCCAAAATTTTTCAAGGAAGGCACAAAAGAATGGGAGGAAGCTTACAATTCATATACTGCAATCCCAAATATAAAGTCTTTTGCTAAAACTCATTGGATATGTGAAGAGGTACATAAAAACCATGGCATTTCAGTATCCAAAGTTGAGCCAAGTATTGACCATTCTGTTTACTATTTAAGGGACAGATCAAACTTGCCGATGGTGATATCTGCTATGATTAGACCACAGACCCCATACAGAGGGGCTGAGCGGAGTATGTTGGCATTAGAAAAAATAACTCAACATTACCCAAGTGTAAAAATTTTGATTTTTGGCTGTGATCCAAGTCATGAATTCTTCAATAATTGGAATACTAGCAGTTTTTTTGAGAACAAAGGAATATTAAATCGGGAGCAGGTAGCAGAGGTTCTATCAAATAGTGATATATTTATTGACTTATCAGATTATCAGGCCTTTGGAAGGACTGGGCTGGAAGCGATGGCTTCTGGTGCAACTGTAGTTAGCACCAAGAATGGAGGGGTGTATGAGTACGCAAAGCATGAAGAGAATTGCCTACTAGTCGATCCGTACGATCAAGATGAGATATTTAACACTATCTCTAGACTAATTAAAGATGAAAAATTATTAAATCAGCTACGCAGAAATGCAGCAATAACAGCTTCTAAGTTCAGTATTCATAGAGCTGCTATTTCTGAATTAAATTTTTTTGCAGAATCCCTAACCACCCATCTCTTAAAACATAAAAAAATTAAGAAAAAAACATTAGCTTTGGTGCCAGCCATGAGAAGAGATGGTATTCCAGCAGGGTCAGGATACGTAAGAGTAGTATTACCCTATACACATGCAAACATACAGAGAAAATACAATGTAAAAGTATATAATTCACTACCAAACATTAATGATTTTGACATAGCTCTTGCTCAAAGAGACATGCCAACTTTTACTCTTAATCAGATAAAAGATTGGGTTTACCAACTCAAAAAGGAGAAAAAAACTCTAATCTATGAAATAGATGACAATCTCTTGGATGAGCCAGGGCTATTATCTCGAGGCTTTAAAGGTGACTTTATTTCTTTGAGAGACAAGGTTTTATTTTTGGCAAAGCATGCAGATCAGGTGTATGTATCCACAAGAGAGTTGCTTAAAACATTCAAGAATATTAATACGAATGTAGTTGTCGTACCTAATCTTTTAGATGAAAATTTATGGAAATTTGACAGCTCCAGAGAGGAATTGTTGGACAAAAACTTTCCTTTATCCAAGGACAATGTTGTTCGAATTGGCTATATTGGCACTTCAACTCATTTTAGTGATTTAAAAGAGATTGAGAATGCCATAAAAGCCATTTGCCAAAAATATGGTAATTTGGTATCGATTGAGATAATTGGTGCTTTTCAAAATACAGAACCTTTTTTTGGCAAGAGAATTGCTCTACCAAAATCAACGGATTACATATCTTTTGTTAATTGGTTACAAAAAAGAGTAAATTGGGATATTGGCATTATTCCTTTGTGTCGGGATGAATTTAATCAATCAAAAAGCAATTTGAAATTCTTAGAGTATAGTGCTTTGAGATTGCCGGTAGTAGTAAGTAATCATAGTGTATACGAATCAGTAGCTATGAATGAACAGAATGCCTTAGTGGCTAACACAACAGAGGAGTGGATTCATGCATTAAGTCGTTTAATAGAATCTAAGTCACTGAGAGATTCTTTATCCAAAAAAGCACGCCATTTGATTGAGTCTAAATTTTTACTAAAAAACTACTCTCATCCGATCCTAGAGTTAGAAGGAGAAGGATTATAGTAAACTTATTTTTAAACATAGCATCTGTTATTCACTATTTTTAGGATTAGTTATGAATATTTACATAAATTGTTCAGCAAGAAGTTTAATGCACGGTGGTTATGCTGAATTTTCTCGAGGCATCACGGCAGGCTTAGCACTCTCTGGAGCAAATGTGTTTATTAGAGATGATGTTTACGAAAAAAAATCTCCAAGTAGCAAATATAATCAATTAATCACTAATTGTCAAAATATAAAAAAGCTTACTGATATATCAAAACAAGACATTGATTTTGAGTTGGTTATTACTAGCATTAACAATATTCCAGATGTAAAAAATATCCTACCTTTTGGAAAGAAGATCTTAATAACAGGATCTCCTTTTTTAGGAATTACGCACTCCAACTTAGAAAAAATAAAAGACTACAATGCTGTTTTTTATAGCGGTAGTGTGGATGAAAAGAATTTTTTAAATATCCTAGGATTTGATTTGCCGCAACCGGTTGATATTGATAGGTTTAATCAAGGGCATTCAGAGATATATTTATCAAAAATTCTAAACTCTATTGGCTTTGGTGTTGATAATTGTCTCAATCTGTTGTTTGTTGGAACCTTTAATTATTGGAAAGGAGTTGATGTTGCAATCAAATCTTTCATTCTCTCTGATATTAAGAAGGACTCTACGCTTTTGCTAAAATGTGGAATTTATCATAGAAATACATCACTTTCCTACAAAGAGTATAAAAATTTCATATCTCACTTGGAACTCTTCATATCTTGTATTAATACATACATTGAGATGTGTAATTGCAAAGGAATTTTTGACCTATCCTTTGTTTCAGATGGAATGTATGTAATAGATTTGGATTTTGGCATTAAATCTAACTTTAAAAAGCGTATTGTTTTAGATATGTATCAAGAGTATGATATTTCACCTTTTTATTCTAGATCAGATGTTGTCCTATGCCCTTCTAGGGGGGAAACTTGGTCAATGCCAGTGGTGGAAGCAATATTGCATAATAAGTTTGTTATTCTATCAGAGCACATAGGATCATCTAAGTATGTGGCTAGCTACTCTCGTGCATACATTATACCAAGTCACCAACAAGCTTTCATTGATTATAATTTTGATGATAGATCTTCAGGCGGAGGGCGTCAGTATGCTGAAAAGGGCATTTATTATTTTGAACCTAATATCGAGAAAATAGCATCTGCTTTGACTGATATATCAAATATTGTTAATCAATCTTTACCTGACAATAAAGAAGGAAGTAGCTTAGTGATGGATAAATTTTCTTGGGAGAAAATAGGAAAACAATACTACGATTGCTTGTGTACCAACAAATTTTAAAAATGGTTTTATTTGTATGATACTAAAAATTAATGAAAAAAAACTCGCTGAAATGGGAGCTGTACTTCGAGGTGTATCCAACTTGCATAGTCAGTCATATTTGGAACCACCTTTTGTGTTTGCTGGCAACATCGCCCCTACACACTATCTAAGCATAGGAGCCTTTTCTTATACTCAAGGGGGATCTTTTGTCAATTCTGAGATAGGAAGGTATTGCTCATTTGCTGAAGAAATAGTTGTAGGGGCTACTAAGCACCCTACCGATTGGTTATCAACCGCTCCATTTCAGTACAGAGAAGATCCTTGGGGCTGGTTCTCTTACGCAAAATCACACCAATTAACAACCAAATATAAAAGAGCGATATTATCATTTGATAACTCCCCCAAGACAATAATAGGGAACGATGTTTGGATTGGAAGAAAAGCAATTATTATGCCTGGTATCAAAGTAGGGAATGGTGCTATTATTGGCGCAGGAGCCGTTGTAACAAAAAATGTACCTGACTATGCAATTGTCGCGGGCGTGCCAGCAAAAATCATTAAGTATAGATTTCCTGAGATTATTATAGATGAATTATTATCTATAAAATGGTGGCAGTATGGCATATGGGATTTAGAAAATATAGATTTTTCCAATATTCTTGAGGCCATCCACAATATCAAGAATATGAAAAACGAAATTACACCTTACTCCCCTCAAGCGTTGGATATCACATCTTTTAAGACGGAGTAGATTGTTATGCATATCACTATCACAGGTACAGGCTATGTTGGTTTATCCAATGCGGTATTATTATCGCAAAAATATTCCGTCATTGCCCTAGATATTAATGAAAATAAAGTCAATAAAATTAACAATCGTCAATCCCCAATTGACGATAAAGAAATTACTGAATTTTTATCAGCCAAATCATTAAATTTAAAGGCAACAACCGATAAAAATTTAGCATATCAAAATGCGGATTTTATTATCATTGCCACACCGACCAACTATGATCCAAAAACTAATTTTTTTGACACTTCTAGTGTTGAAGAAGTCATTGATGATATATTGTTGGTCAATAAAACTGCGACAATAGTTATTAAATCTACTATCCCAGTTGGATTTACTGAGAGTATTAAAAAAAGATTGGGTGTGAATAATATTATTTTTTCGCCAGAGTTTTTGCGAGAAGGTAAAGCACTATATGATAATCTATATCCATCTCGCATTATTGTTGGAGAAAAAAGTGAACAAGCAGAAACATTTGCCAGTTTACTAGCTAGTTGTGCCATCAAGAAAGATATTGATGTATTGTTTACTAACAATACAGAAGCTGAAGCAATTAAATTATTTGCCAACACTTATTTAGCACTTAGGGTTGCTTATTTTAATGAACTCGACACTTATGCATCTGTACATAATTTGGATACACAAGCAATTATTAAGGGTGTATGCCTAGATCCAAGAATTGGCGATTATTATAACAACCCATCTTTTGGTTATGGTGGTTATTGTCTTCCAAAAGATACTCAGCAATTATTAGCCAATTATCAAAATATTCCACAAAATCTTATCCGAGCAGTTGTATCATCCAATCAAACCCGCAAGCGTTTTATTGCAGATGATATCTTAGCAAAAGAGCCAAAAGTAGTGGGTATTTACCGATTGATTATGAAATCTGGTTCAGATAATTTTAGGGATTCGGCGATTTTTGATGTGATTAAACATTTGCGAGCCGAAGGAGTGCAAATCATTATTTATGAGCCAAATTTATCTGAAAACGAATATTTCGGTTGTCCTGTCATTAAAGAATTGGCCGATTTTAAATCAAAGCCTGACATTATCGTCGCCAATCGCAAAAGTGATGAATTGGCAGAAGTTGAGCATAAAGTTTATACTAGAGATATTTTTGGCGACAGTTAATAAAAGGTTAATATGTCATTGATTGATAAGATGGTTTCTATTTTGTTTCCTTTAAAGGAAGTCAAAAAACATATTGAAGCAAATGATTTCAGAATGGCATATCGGCATTATTTGCATTATTTGTATTTTGGTGGTGAATATAGTTCTAGTATAGAGCAATTATTATTGAACAAGGTATCTGATGATGTGCCGTCAAAAATCGCCGTCTCATCTTGGGATTTTTCTCATAATGCTGTTGGGCGAGCGACAACTTTGTTTGATTTGTATCGATATACACAGTATGATGTTGATTTAATTGGTTGTATGATTCAAAATAATGCAAAAAATCATAAAAAAGTTTGGCAGCCGTTAAATGATAGTCAAATTATTTATAATTTTTTTGAAATAAACCAAGCTGATATTGATGATTTGTTGCCAAAAGCCATTGATTTTGTTATTAAAAACCCATACAGTATTGTACATTTTTCAAAACCCAGAATTACCAATATTATCTTAGGAATATTGTATCGTCATATTTGGGGAGCAAAAATAATTTTAGATATTGATGATGAGGAATTGGCTTTTTTAAAAGAGAAAAAATCCAATTTTGAATATTCTAATAACATTAAAGACGATTATTGGACAAATTATTCTGTTTCATTATATGATATTTTTGATTCAATTACAGTTTCAAATCCTGCTTTGCAACATAAATATGGCGGAACTATTATTCCGCACATTAGAAATGAAAAAATATTTTACCCAAATCAGACATTAAAGGCTCAAAATAGAGAAAAATATAGCATTAACCAGACGGATAAAGTTGTATTATTTTTTGGGACACCGAAACGCCATAAAGGGCTTTTGGAAACAGCAAAAGCGATTTCGCAGATTGGTTGTCAAGAATTACTTTTTTTGATTGTTGGAGATTTTCCAGAGTTGGCATTAAAAGAAGAGTTATTGGCGATTGATAATGTTAGATATATGTTTTTACCCAATCAACCCTATGACCAAGCAAAGAACATTGTAGCAATGGGCGATATGTGTATTTTAATGCAAGATGAGCATAGTGAGATAGCAAGATATCAATTGCCTGCAAAATTAATTGATGCTTTGGCAATGGGCTTGACTGTTTTTTTACAAAAAACACCTGCAACAGAACATTTAATATCTGCTCCCAATATTTACTTTGTAAATCAAAATAACTTGGGTGAATATTTAAAACATTATTTGCAACAAAATAATGATTCCCAAAATTCGGCAAGCCAATATCAATATTTTTTGGAGAACTTTAGTGCAAAAACATATAGTCCAGTTATTGACAAGATTGTCAATGATTTAAATATTTCATCTTATGACCCTAAAAAATCTTTTGACTTTATAAGAGAGCTAAGCAATATTGGTAGTGTGAAAAAATTCTTGGAAAATTTTGGGAAAAATGAAAACTAAAAATAATAATGAATATTTGGCTAAATTTCCAACATTGATCCGCTATCGTTTGCTCAACAATATATGGCAAGCAATGCAATCAGGACTTTATCAAACAGTTTTAAATAATACACCCATTATTCAAACAAAAAAATCATTCATTGCCAAAAAAATTGCTCAATTAAAACTTTTTGTTATTTCTGATGAATATTTGCAAATAGAGATTTGGCAAATACTATCCAATGATAATTTGAAAAAATATCACAAAGAATTTATTAAGGAAACTTTTTATTTATACCCTAAAATTTTTGTAGAATATTTTTTAAATCATAGAGAATGGCTTAGTGATCAATATTATTTAGGATTGGTATTATCCTATGCTAATGATAATAACATTTTGGAGGATTTTAAATCAGAATGTGATGAATTTTTTAAGAATTTTGATACGATTGATAAGCAATGCTTATATGCCAATATTTATTTAAATGCCAATGATAAGAAAATCACTCAACTTAATCATATTTTATCAGAATATCAGTTATTATCACTATCTTTAAACAATGATTGTTTTTGTGTTAATTCCTTATCGTCCAATATTGATAAAACACAAGAGCATTCATCAAAGGTGAGTGTGATTGTTACAGCTTATAATGCCCAAAACACCATTAAAACTTGTATTCAAAGCCTATTAAATCAAACTTACACTAATTTAGAAATTATTATCATCAATGATCATAGTGATGATGATACATTAAGCATCATTCAAACTTTGGCAAGACAAGATGGTCGCATCAGATGGATTGATTTGCCAAGAAATACTGGGACTTTTGTTGCCAAAAGTATTGGAGTAATGTATGCTACTGGCGAATTTTTAACTTGTCAAGATGCTGATGATTTTGCTCATCCCCAAAAAATCGCCATTCAAGTTGAACCATTATTAAAAAATGAACATTTGGTTGCTACAACTTCTTATTGGCTTAGAATAGATAATAATGGTAATTTTTATGCAAGACAATATTATCCTTTTTTGAGACAAAATCCTGCATCACCCTTATTTCGCCGTCAAAAAATCCAAAATGAAATTGGGCTTTGGCATATTGCTAGAACAGGTGCAGACAGTGAATTTTGGGCGAGATTAAAGTTGTATTATGGTGATGACAAAATATTGCCCATTAAACAGCCTTTAACTTTTGCCAGTCATCATAAGGATTCTTTGATGAATTCGGATAAATTTGGCATACATAACCGACAATCGGCATTAACACGGCTGGACTATTGGGAAAATTGGCAATTATGGCACATTGGCTGTTTGGCAAAAAAACAACCTTTAAAAATGCCTGACATTCAAGAGCAAACAATCCAAAAAATATTTGAAATCCCCCATTCTTTGGTTGTGGATAGAAGCAATATTCTGTATAATCTTAATCATCATTGGTCATCATAAGATAATTGTTATGAAAAGAATCACTCACGCTGTTATTCCTGTTGCAGGTTTTGGCACAAGAATGCTCCCCCTCTCAAAAGCCGTGCCAAAAGAGCTGTTGCCACTGGGTGATCGCCCTACAATTCATTATGTGATTGATGAGGCGATAAAAGCAGGTATTGAGCATATTGTATTGGTAACACATCAACAAAAGCAAGCGATTGAAAACTACTTTGATACTAATTATGAACTGGATGCTCAATTGAGGGAAAAAACAAGAATCAACTGGCTGATAGCTTAAATATTTTGCCAAGCACTGTTACTATATCTAGTATTCGTCAAGGCAAACCTTTGGGGCTTGGTCACGCTGTTTTGTCTGCCCGACCAATTGTGGGAGCTAGAGATTTTGTAGTTCTACTCCCTGATGTCGTGCTAAATCCTTATGAGACCGATTATGCCAGTCAAAACTTGGCGTTTATGATGAATGAATTTGTGAGAACAGGTCGCTCGCAAATCTTGGTAGATCCAGTTACCAAAGAAGACATTGATAAATATGGCATTGCCAAACTTGAAAATGCCCAAACCCTAGAAAAATCAAGTGATAATAGAAGTTTTGCCGTCACAGGCTTTGTAGAAAAACCAAAACCAGAGGCCGCTCCGTCAAACCTTGCGGTGGTGGGTCGCTATGTCTTTGACAATGCCATTTTTGATTACCTTGCCAAAACCGTCCCCAGCGTGGGCGGTGAGATTCAGCTGACCGACGCCATTGACGCCTTGATTGGCAGTCGGGGTGTGGATGTGGTGACAATGACAGGCAATAGCTTTGATGCGGGCGATATGACAAGCTATATGCGTGCGTTTATGTATTTTGCCCAAAGGCAACTGTCTGATAAATAAGGAATTTTTTATGACAAATTCCACTTGGCAAACCCTATCCACCCTTGCCCAAACCCCCCCAGATTTAAACACCCTGTTTAAATCCGACTCCACTCGTGGCGAGCGACTGACGGCAAGTGCTTGCGATATTTATATGGATTTTAGTAAGCAGGCGATTGATGATAAGATTTTGGCAGAGCTATTACAGTTAGCCGATAACTTTGATTTATCTAATAAAATCAATGACTTACTTACAGGAAAAAAAGTAAACGACACCGAAAACCGTCCAGCTCTACACACCGCCTTACGCACCCCAAAAGGCGAAACGCTTATCGTGGACGGTGTTGATGTCAATGCCCAAGTTCACGATAGTTTGGAGCGTGCCAAGCACATCGTCAATCGCATTCGAGAGAAAGTTTGGCGTGGCTATTCTGGCAAGGCAATCAGCGATGTCGTCAATATCGGTGTGGGTGGGTCTGACCTTGGGCCTTTGATGGCAAGTGTTGCCCTTGATGAGTGGGCATCAGGCGAGTGGTCGACAGATGAATGGGCAGATACCGACATTCGTGTGCATTTTGTCTCCAATATGGACGGCACACAGCTAGACACCCTCCTAAAAACCCTAAATCCCCAAACCACGCTGTTTATCATCTCCTCAAAATCCTTTGGTACCTCCGACACCCTTGCCAATGCTAAGACCGCCTTGGCATGGCTGTTATCCACTCACAATCATAAACCCACCATTTTACATCGCCATTTTATCGGCATTTCTACTCGCCCTGATAAGATGACAGACTGGGGTATTCACGTCGATAATCAGCTTCTTTTATGGGAGTGGGTGGGTGGACGATTTAGTATGTGGTCAGCCATTGGACTTGCCATTGCCATAAAGATTGGAATGCACAATTTTTATGAGCTTTTAGCTGGGGCAAATCAAATGGACAGGCATTTTGCTACGGCTGAATTTGGAAAAAATTTGCCTGTGCTTTTAGGACTCATTGGCGTGTGGAATGCTACTTTTTTGGGGATTAACGCTCATACAGTATTGCCTTATGATGGACGGCTTAAATTTTTCCCCAATTATTTAACACAGCTTGAAATGGAGTCCAACGGCAAATCGGTCAAACGAGATGGGCAAAAGGTTGGCTATGCCACCTGTCCGATTTTGTGGGGCGACATTGGCTCAAATGCCCAGCACGCGTTTTATCAACTTCTACATCAAGGCACTCAACGGGTGTCGTGTGATTTTATCACGCCCATTCGCCGTTATGACAGTGGGCAAGTTCACGATAAGTATTTGGAAAATCAGCATAAATTGTCTTTGGCAAACTGTCTTGCCCAAAGCCAAGTGCTTGCCTTTGGTAATGAGGCTTTGCCTGATGAATTAAGAAATAATAATGATAACTTTCGTCATTTTAAACAATATCGTGGCAATCAGCCCTCCACCACACTACTTTTAACAGCCCTTTCGCCCAAAACTTTGGGGGCTTTGATTGCTTTGTATGAACACAAAGTCTTTGTAATGAGTGTCATTTGGGATATTAACCCCTTTGACCAGTGGGGTGTGGAAGTGGGTAAAGTGATGGCAAACCAAGTATATGACACATTATATCATGATGAAATGGTTGGTGTATTTGATTCCTCAACCAACACCCTTTTAAATAAAATTAAAGGCAAGTGACGGCAACCAACAAGAGATGACTTAATGAAAATACATGACAGCGCTTATATCATCGGCACCAATCACGAAGCCATTAACGCAGGCATTTTACTTGCCAGTCTGGGTAAAAATGTGCATTTTTTTGGTCAACAAAATACTATTAATGACACCTTGTCTCATTATAGGTTTGACCCACAGATTAACGCCCTTTGGTCACTCTATGTCAATGCCAAAAAAATCCATCATTACAATTGCAATGATTTAATCAACTCTTTTAATCAAGTACAAGCAGGGTTAATTTGGCTATTTATTGACGATATAGATGACGAAACATTAAAAGCTTTCATTCATCACCAAAACAGCCCACACAGCCAAATCATTCTAAGTGGCATGGGAACCATCGGCACCATGCAAGCCATCGCCAATCAGTTGGTGAGTAAATGGGTGTATTACTTACCTTTCATCTTCATGAAAGATGGAGCGAATTTTAACAGCTTTTATCAATCTGACTTGGTGATTATTGGTGAAAAAACACCAAATAGTGTGACACAGTGTGAAATTGTATCACTCATCAAATCCCAAGCTAAAAAATGCCAAATCAATACAATAAAAACTATCGAATTTGCTCGTTCTAGCATTATGGCAATGTTAGCAACTCGCGTATCATTCATAAATGAAATCGCACGCCTTGCCGATAAAGAAGATATCAACATCAAAGAGATTGAGAAAATCATAGGTTCGGACAGTCGCATTGGTTCAGCTTATTTGGGAGCAGGATGGGGATTTGGAGGCAAAAGCTTACCCAATGAGCTTCATTTGCTCAAACAACAATTTGATGCACAACACGTCAAATCCAATGTATTAAATGCGGTTTTAATGATTAACGAAGACCAAAAAGAATTAATTTTCCGTAAATTTTGGCGATATTTCAACGGCTTTATCGAACAAAAAACCGTCATGATATGGGGAGCAGGTTATCGCACTGGTGCGGGACTTAGCACCAATTCTGCCATTCATCCTCTGTTAAAATTACTCTGGTCTTATGATATTAAGACCGTGCTTTATCTAAGCAATACAAAATCAGAGTTTCAACAAATTTACGAAAATCAGTCATTATTACAAATTACTGACAATCCCTATCAACTCAATCATATTGATGGTTTATTTATCATCAATTGGTCTGAACTAAATCCGCCCAATATTCATGAACTAAATAAATACAGTATTCCCATCTTTGATGCCAAAAACATACTCAGTAATAAAGACATCGCTCAGCTTACTGGTGATTATTTTGGTATTGGTCAGAAAAAATAATTACAAATCCATAATTACAGAGCAATCAACATCACTCACTTACAACTCCCCTAAAGTATAAAAAAGCAAACCCTAAATCAGTTTAGGGTTTGCTTTTGATTGAATTGCCAATTATGGGCGGTCAACCAACTCCACATAAGCCATAGGTGCGTTATCGCCATCACGATAGCCACACTTGATGATGCGCAGATAACCGCCTGGACGAGCTTTGTAGCGAGGTCCTAATTCGGTAAATAGTTTACCAACAATGGCTTTATTACGAGTGCGATTGAAAGCCAAACGGCGATTTGCAACGCTATCCTCTTTTGCCAATGTAATGAGTGGTTCAGCTACACGGCGCAATTCTTTGGCTTTTACCAAAGTAGTTTTAATAAGCTCATGCTCAAACAATGAGTTAGTCATGTTTTGAAACATGGCTTTACGATGACTGCTAGTACGGCCTAGCTTGACTCCGCTGTTACGATGTCGCATGGTCAGTATCCTTTAGGTTAACGGCTACGATAAGAATAACGATCATCAACTCGCAAATCACTTGGTGGCCAGTTATCTAGGCGCATACCAAGTTCTAAACCTTTAGACGCAAGCACGTCTTTGATTTCAGTTAATGACTTCTTACCTAAATTTGGTGTCTTAAGAAGCTCTGTTTCGGAGCGTTGCACCAAATCGCCAATATAATAAATATTCTCTGCTTTTAAGCAGTTTGCTGAACGAACCGTTAGTTCAAGATCATCTACTGGACGAAGTAGTGCAGGATCAATCTCTTCTTTCTCTTTCACTGGCTCGGGAGCTTCTTCAGCTTCCAAATTAACAAAAACAGAAATCTGTTGCTGTAAGATAGTTGCTGCTTTACGAATTGCCTCTTCTGGATCTATCGTACCATTGGTTTCAAGCTCAATAATAAGTTTATCCAAATCAGTACGTTGCTCAACACGGGCATTTTCTACGTCATAAGCCACCCGCAAAATTGGACTAAAACTTGCATCCAACTTCAAGTGCCCGATCGCCTTATCATGGTTACTACGATGCTGATTAGCTGGTTCATAACCCCGACCCATCACCACACGTAGACGCATTTTCAGATGTCCACGCTCACTCAATGTTGCAAGTACCAAATTAGGGTTGGCAATCTCAACATTATGTGGTAACTCCAAATCGGCAGCAGTAACAATACAAGGACCTTGTTTATCTACAGTTAGATATGCTTCATTTTGATCGTGCAAAACAATCGCTAAACCTTTCAGGTTCAACAACAAATCAAGCACATCTTCTTGTAGACCCTCTAAGGTAGAATACTCGTGATTCACACCTTCAATTTCAGCTTCTACAACTGCAGCACCAGAAAGTGAAGAAAGTAGAATGCGACGTAGAGCATTACCCAGTGTATGCCCAAAGCCACGTTCTAACGGCTCGAGCGTGACCTTAGCAGTTGTTTCATTGACCAAATCAACACTGATTGTGTTTGGTATTAGAAACTCTGTTGCATTTGTCATAGTGTCACCTCGATTAGTTCATTAATTATTTAGAGTATAGCTCAACAATCAAGTGTTCGTTGATTTCAGCTGGCAATTCGCTACGCTCTGGTGCAGTTTTGAAAGTGCCCTGTAGTTTGCTGTGATCAACTTCCAACCACTCTGGAATGCCACGTTGAGATGCCAATTCAATAGCATTCTTGATACGCAATTGCTCTTTTGACTTTTCATGAATAGCAATCACATCACCGTCTTGCACTTGAATTGAAGGAATATTTACACGTACAAACTCATCACGACCTGCCTTTTTAAGCAAAACAGCACGGTGACTAACAAGTTGGCGAGCCTCAGCACGAGTAGCACCAAAACCCATACGATAAACAACATTATCCAAACGGCGTTCTAGCATAACTAACAAGTTTTCGCCAGTTGCACCACGTAGACGAGCAGCTTCTTGATAATAGTTAGAAAACTGACGCTCCAATACACCATACATACGTTTAACTTTTTGTTTTTCACGAAGCTGAGATGCATATTCAGAGCTTTTATTTTGGCTGTTGCCATGCTGACCAGGTACACGACCTGATTTTTTTGTTTTTACATCATACGCCTTAACGCCTGATTTTAATTGTAAATCAGTACCTTCACGACGTGATAATTTTAATTTAGGACCAATATAACGGGCCATGAATCTTTCTCCTTAAACACGACGTTTCTTAGGTGGGCGACAACCATTATGTGGAATTGGTGTTACATCACTAATGCTGTTAATTTTATAACCCAATGAACCTAATGCACGAACCGCAGACTCACGACCTGGTCCTGGACCTTTTACCAAGACATCAATATTTTTAACACCATAAGTTTCTTGGGCAGTTTTACCTGCAACCTCAGCTGCAACCTGTGCGGCAAATGGCGTAGATTTACGTGAACCACGGAAGCCTTGTCCACCTGAAGTGGCCCAAGCCAATGCATTACCTTGACGATCAGTAATGGTTACAATGGTGTTATTAAAAGACGCGTGAATGTGGGCGATACCCTCAGATACCGAACGACGAGCCACTTTTTTGCGGCTACGAGTGTCTTTTGCCATCTTTTAGCTTCCTAATTAATTACTTTTTAATTGCTTTGCGTGGACCTTTACGGGTACGCGCGTTGGTTTTAGTGCGTTGACCACGGACAGGTAGACCACGGCGGTGACGAAGACCACGATAGCAACCCAAATCCACTAAACGCTTAATATTCATTGAAATTTCACGTCTAAGGTCGCCCTCAGTTGTGTAATTTGCAACTTCTGCACGGACAGCATCTAACTGTGCATCATCTAACTGACCAATTTTTGTTGTTTCTTGGATACCTACCTTTGCCAAGATAGCCTTAGCAGTAGTACGTCCAATACCAAAAATATAAGTTAATGAAATCACAGCGTGTTTGTTGTCCGGAATGTTTACACCGGCAATACGAGCCATTGATTTTCTCCATTTACTACAAATATAAATATTTGCATCAAGATATTTGCCAATTATCATGGCAGTTTAGGCGAGAGATGATACATCATTCGCCATATTTTTTCAAGTGTTAATTTGTAATTAACCCTGACGTTGCTTATGACGTGGTTCAGAACTGCAAATCACAAGAACTTGACCTTTGCGACGTACAATTTTGCAACTGCCACAAATTCTTTTTACTGATGCTTGAACTTTCATTTCATGCTCCTAAAACTCATCTTTAAGATGATTTAATTAATGTTTGATCATGGTACTGATGCGTCATGAGGTGGGCTTGTAACTGAGCAATAAAATCCATCAAAACCACAACCATAATGAGTAAAGATGTGCCACCTAATGGAATTGCCATGTTAAATGATGATTGAGCCACCATTGGCATCAAACAAATAATTGCCATATACATCGCACCAATAAAGGTAAGGCGATTTAAAACAAAATCCAAATAACGTTTTGTTTGCTGGCCAGGTCTAATGCCCGGGATATATGCACCACTACGTTTCAAGTTTTCTGCCACTTCTTTGGGATTAAACATTAAAGCCGTATAAAAATAACAGAAAAATATGATTAATGCACCAAATAATAGTAGGTATAAAGGACTACCCGGTTGCAACACCAACGAGACATTTTGTAAAAATACCTGAAATTTTGTAGGCTCTGTTGACGAACCACCAAACTGCCCAAGGCTTGCAGGTAATAATAGCAAAGAGCTAGCAAAAATTGCAGGGATTACTCCAGCCATATTTAACTTTAATGGCAAATGTGACTGTTGTTGAGCATAAACTTTACGCCCCTCTTGTTGCTTTTGAGCATAATTGACAGGTACACGACGCTGAGCTCGCTCAATGTATACTATTGCCGCTACAACAGCAATAGCAACCAATCCAAAAACCAACATCACAAGCAAGTTACTATTTTGACCAAATGCCTGAGAAATCATTGTTGGTGCACTGGCAACAATGCTTGCTAATATCAACATCGAGATGCCATTACCAATACCTCTTTCGGTAATTTGCTCACCAAGCCACATCAAAAACATAGAACCAGCAACCAATGAACTGACAGCAGGAATATAAAACGCTAACCCCGTAGTTAAGGTCATGCCGCCTGACAGCAACATGGTGGACATACCCACTGCCTGCACAAAAGACAAGACCAAAGCACCCTGCCTTGTGTATTTACTGATTGTTCTACGACCAACCTCACCCTCTTTTTTTAATGCTTCCAAAGAAGGTATGATGGCTGAAAGCATTTGCACTACAATTGATGCAGAAATATAGGGCATAATCCCCAGTGCCATAATAGACATACGCTCTAAAGAGCCACCTGAAAACATGTTGAACATGCCTAAAAAAGTATCTTTACCTTTAGTAAAAAAGGCAGCTAGCTCAATTGGATTAATGCCCGGCACTGGTATATGTGATCCAAAGCGATAAACAATCAACGCCCCCAGCAAAAACAACATACGATTCCACAGCTCATCGTATTTACGAATAAATGCTAATGGATTTAGCGGTATGCCCGCTTTGGACGCCAACTGCTTACTCATTGATTATTCCTCAACGCTACCGCCAACGGCAACAATGGCTTCTTTTGCACCTTTAGTAACTTTCACGCCCTTAAAAGTTAAGGCACGATCAACCTTACCAGACAAAATAATGCGAGCGCGCTTCATATCGCCACGAATAATATTAGCAGCTTTTAGCGTTTCAACAGTTACTTCGTTGCCTTCAATTTTGTTCAATTCAGACAAACGAACTTCGGCAGTTTCCAAAGCCAATTGTGAAGTGAAACCAAATTTTGGTAGACGGCGATAGATAGGCATTTGACCGCCTTCAAAACCTGCTGGAATACTAGAACCAGAGCGTGAGGTTTGACCTTTAATACCACGACCACCAGTTTTACCAATACCAGAACCAATACCGCGACCACGACGTTGAGCGGTCTTTTTTGCACCGATGGCAGGTGCCAATTCATTCAAACGAAGACCCATTACGCTTCCTCCACCTTAACCATGTAATTTACACGGTTCACCATACCACGAGTAGAAGGAGTATCCTCAACTTCAACAGTATGCCCAATACGACGTAGCCCCAAACCTTTTAGACAGGCTTTATGGCTTGCCAAACGGTGAGAACTAGACTTAGTTTGAGTAATTTTCATAGTTTTCATAAAACTCACCTACTCCTTAGCCCAAAATTTCTTCGACAGACTTACCACGTTTAGCAGCAACTTGCTCTGGTGAAACCATATCACGCAAACCTTTAAAAGTTGCTTGCACCACATTGGCAGCATTGGTTGAACCATAACATTTTGCTAAAACGTTCTGAACGCCAGCAACTTCAAGCACAGCACGCATTGCACCGCCAGCAATAACACCAGTACCCTCAGAGGCTGGTTGCATATATACTTTTGAAGCACCATGACGAGCATGAATTGGGTGTTGTAGAGTATGACCTGCAAGCTCAACGGTAATCATATTACGTTTGGCAGCCTCAAGTGCTTTTTGAATAGCAGCAGGCACTTCACGAGCCTTACCGCGACCAAAGCCCACACGACCGTTACCGTCACCAACTACTGTCAAAGCGGTGAAAGAAAAAATACGACCACCTTTTACAACTTTAGCAACACGGTCAACGGCAACCAACTTTTCTACCAAACCATCAGTTTGTTCAATTTTTGCCATGATTAGAACTCCAATCCGTTTTCACGAGCAGCGTCAGCAAGCGCTTTAACACGGCCATGATATTTAAAACCACTACGGTCAAAAGCAACCTTAGTAATACCAACAGCTTTTGCACGCTCTGCAATCAATGCACCGACTGCTTTAGCTGCCTCAACATTACCTGTTGCACCAGAACGCAAACTGGCATCTAAAGTAGATGCTTGTGCAAGTACAATACCACCTGTTGGCGAAATTACTTGTGCATAGATATGACGTGGTGTACGAGTAACAGTCAAACGGTTTGCACCCAATTGACGGATATGTGCACGGGTTTTCTTTGCTCGGCGAAGACGAGCTGATTTTTTATCAAACATTTTTGCTCACCTTACTTATTTTTTCTTAGCTTCTTTACGAAGAACTACTTCATCGCTATAACGAACACCTTTACCTTTATAAGGCTCTGGCGGACGGAAGCTACGAATTTTAGCTGCTGCTTGACCCAATTTTTGTTTATCGCTAGATCTTAGCACGATTTCAGTTTGGCTTGGGTTTTCAGCAGTCACGCCCTCTGGAAGAGTGTATTCAATAGGGTGAGAGTAACCAAGACTTAGAGTGATTTGGTTGCCAGTGATGTTTTGTACACGATAACCAACACCAATCAGTTGTAGGCGACGCTCAAAACCATTAGTAACACCATTCACCATGTTGTTTAGTAATGCACGCACAGTACCTGTGTGCATCCACGCTTCTTTGGTATCTTTAACAGGAGCAAGTGTAACAATGTTATCTTCTTGCTTGAGCTCGACCAAATCATGCAGGTGTAAAGACAATGAACCATTCTTGCCTTTAACTTCAACCTGCCGACCGTTCAAAGTAACACTAGTACCCGCAGGTAGCGTTACTGGGGCTTTAGCCACACGAGACATAGGAAATTCCTTAACAATTACAATAATTACCAAAATGGTAATATGACCAATATTGAATGTTTAAAAACTACATTCAAAACAGTTTTTTATTATACCATAAAAAATCCTTAGAGTAAACTAAGGATTTTTTATTTTATGTAATTTTTGTTAGTAATTAAGCAACTAACGCAATCACTTCACCACCAATGCCAGCGGCACGTGCAGCACGGTCACTCATCAAACCTTTGCTGGTAGAGATGATGGCAACACCCAAACCTTTTTGAACACTCGGTAGATCATCTTTACTGCGATACTGACGAAGACCAGGACGGCTATAACGTTTCAATTGAGCGATAACGCCTTTGCCTTGGTAGTATTTTAGTTCAATATTTAGAAGCTTTTTACCATTCTCGCCTTCTATTAACTCGGCAGAGGTCAAATAGCCCTCAGCAACCAATAAGTCAGCGATAGATTTGCGTAGTTTTGAAGCAGGCATACTGACAGATGGTTTATTTCTTGATTGTGCGTTGCGAATGCGGGTTAGCATATCAGCAACTGGATCTTGCATACTCATTGCGACACTCCTTACCAGCTCGCTTTGCGAACGCCAGGTACATCACCTTGCATTACACGCTCACGCAATTTGTTACGTGACAAACCAAATTTACGGAAAAATCCATGTGGACGACCAGTCAAACCACAACGATTGCGTAGACGAACTGGTGATGAATTACGTGGCAATGCTTGAAGTGCTAGCATCGCTTCTAAGCGCTCTTCATCACTCGCCTTAGAATCATTGATAATTGCTTTTAGGGCTGCACGCTTCTCGGCATACTTAGCCACACATTTTTCGCGTTTTAGCTCGCGATTAATCATGCTCATTTTAGCCATAACGTTTACCTTATCTAAATGGGAAACCGAATGCTTTTAGCAATGCACGACCTTGATCGTCATTGGTAGCAGTCGTTGTGATGGTGATGTCAAGACCACGAATGCGGTCAATCTTATCAAAATCCACTTCAGGGAAAACGATTTGTTCTTTAATACCTAAAGAATAGTTACCACGACCATCAAACGCTTTGGCTGAAAAACCACGAAAATCACGGATACGAGGAATTGCAATGGCAATTAAGCGATCTAGGAATTCATACATTTGGTCGCCACGAAGAGTAACTTTACAACCAATTGGCCACTCTTCACGGATTTTAAAGCCTGCAACTGACTTGCGAGCTTTGGTAACAACTGGCTTTTGACCAGCAATAACAGTCATATCAGCCAATGCACCTTCAAGCAGTTTTTTATCTTGTGCAGCACCACCTACACCCATATTTAGGGTAATTTTGGTGATTTTTGGCACTTGCATTACATTTTCTAAACCCAGCTCATCTTTGATTTGCTGTTTTAGTTTTTCATTATATAAAGATTTTAATCTTGCCATTACTAATACCCTTAGCTTCTTATGCAGTCGCCACTACTTCACCAGTAGAACGATAGATGCGGACTTTTTTGCCCTCTTCGTTTACTTGGTAAGCAATACGATCTGCTTTTTGGGTTTTTGCGTTATAAATCGCAACATTTGAAATGTGTAGAAATGCTTCTTTCTTAATAATGCCACCCTCTTTGCCCAACATTTGGTTAGGTTTTTGGTGTTTGGTAACAATATTAATACCTTCCACTTTTACACGATCCGCCTTAACCGCCAAAATTGTGCCTTGCTTGCCTTTGTCTTTGCCAGCAATCACAACCACGGTATCGCCTTTGCGTAGCTTTGCCATAGATAGCCTCTGAATTTACAGTACTTCTGGTGCTAGTGAAACAATCTTCATGAATTGTTCACCACGTAGTTCACGGGTAACAGGTCCAAAAATACGAGTTGCGATAGGAGCTTTGTTGTTATTTAGCATAACTGCTGCATTATCGTCAAAACGTAGAACAGAACCATCAGGACGGCGTACACCTTTTTTGGTGCGTACGACAACCGCATTCATCACATCGCCCTTTTTAACGCGGCCACGTGGAATAGCTTCTTTAACCGTTACTTTAATAATATCGCCAACTGATGCGTAACGACGATGCGAGCCACCCAGTACTTTAATGCACTGTACACGTCTTGCACCACTGTTATCTGCAACTTCCAGCATTGTTTCAGTCTGAATCATCGCATGACTCCATAAATAAATATA
Source organism: Moraxella oblonga NBRC 102422 (assembly GCF_001598275.1). Lineage (GTDB taxonomy): Bacteria > Pseudomonadota > Gammaproteobacteria > Pseudomonadales > Moraxellaceae > Moraxella > Moraxella oblonga. Next base: position 57,232 of record NZ_BCYQ01000010.1, on the reverse strand, counting down.
CAATAAAAGTCACTTGCCAAACTCATGCATTTTACATAAATTTGATAGATAAACATCATAAAACGTTTATTATACTAGCAAATGACTTTTAATGCAAACAACTTAAATTTTTACCGCAGTTTCCACCACGTCCACCAAAGTCCAAGTTTTGGTCTTTGAAATTGGGCGAGTTTCTTTAATGCGTACGATGTCGCCTTCTTGGCAAACATTGTTCTCGTCATGAGCTTTTAGCTTGGTAGAACGACGAACTTGCTTACCATACTTTTCATGGCGGATTTGGCGCTCAACAAGGACTGTGATTGACTTATCCATTTTGTTGCTGATAACTTTACCAGTTACAACGCCAACTTCTTGGGTTTGGGTATTTTCGCTCATGCGTCGCCCCTTTGTTTTTCGTTAAGCAAAGTCAAAATTTTTGCAATTGTACGACGGTTTGCTTTGACTTCATGGGTATTACCTAACTGACCTGTTGCCTTTGCCATACGTAGACGGAACGCATCAAGTTGCTTTTCGTCAAGCAATGTAGCCAGCTCTTCTACTGATTTTTCACGTAATTCGCTTGTTTTCATTACATTACCGTCCGTTTAACAATAGTGGTTTTAAAAGGTAACTTGGCTGAAGCCAACGTCAATGCTTCACGAGCAAGTTCTTCACTTACACCTTGGATTTCATAAAGCATTTTACCTGGCTTAATTTCCGCTACCCAGTACTCTACTGGACCTTTACCTTTACCCATACGAACTTCTAAAGGCTTTTCGGTAATTGGTTTATCTGGAAATACACGAATCCAAATTTTACCGCCACGCTTAATGCGACGAGTGATGGTACGACGAGCTGCTTCAATTTGACGAGCAGTCATACGACCACGACCAATAGATTTTAGACCAATCTCACCAAATGCAACAGTGTTACCACGTTGGGCAAGGCCTGTGTTACGACCTTTGTGCATTTTGCGGAATTTGGTACGTTTTGGTTGTAACATGGCTTACCCCTTGTCTGAATTACGACGGTTGCTGGTACGACCACGACGCTTCGGCGCACGAGTCTTGTCCTCTGCAACTGGATTGTAAACGCTGTTCATGCCGTCTAGGATTTCACCACGGAAAATCCAAACTTTCACACCGATGGTACCATAAGTGGTTTCTGCACGAACTTCTGCATAATCAATGTCAGCACGCAGAGTATGTAGTGGCACACGACCTTCACGATACCATTCGGTACGAGCAATCTCAGCACCACCTAAACGACCAGAAAGCTCAACTTTAATGCCACCAGCACCAGCACGCATGGTGCCTTGTACAGCGCGCTTCATCGCACGACGGAACATCACACGGCGTTCTAGTTGACTTGCGATGCCTACTGCAACCAAACGAGCATCCAAATCAGGCTGAGTGATTTCTTGGATGTTTACTTGAGCAGGTACACCCATGAGCTTGGTTAGGTCTTTTTGTAGTGCTTCAATGTCAGCACCTTGTTTACCAATAATCACACCTGGACGAGCTGAATGAATGGTAATCTTCGCAGCACCTGTAGGACGCTCAATGCTAATGTTGCTAACCATCGCTTCTTTTAGTTTATTGCGTAAAAAATCACGCACTTTAAAGTCGTTTAGCAAATATTCAGAGTATTGCTTTGGGTTGGCATACCAGTTAGCATTATGCTTTTTGATAACGCCCAAACGAATACCGATTGGATGAACTTTTTGACCCATGATTATGCTCCTACTTTAACAGTGATGTGGCAAGTACGCTTGCTGATACGGTCAGCACGACCCTTGGCACGAGGCATAACACGCTTCAAAGTAATACCCTCATCAACATAAATGGTAGAGACACGCAAAGTATCAATATCCAAACCATTATTATGCTCAGCATTAGCAATGGCTGATTGTAGGCATTTTTTAACCAATTTAGCACCTTTTTTGTTGCTAAAGGTCAAAATGTCCAAAGCACGCTCAATTGGCTTACCACGAACTTCGTCCGCAACCAATCTTACTTTTTGTGCCGAAATAGCGGCACCACGTAATTTTGCAGTTACTTCCATGGTACACCTTATCTCTTAGATTTCTTATCAACGCCATGACCACGATAGTTACGGGTCGGAGCGAATTCACCAAGTTTATGACCAACCATTTGCTCGCTCACAATAACTGGTACATGGGTGCGGCCATTGTGAACAGAAATGGTCAAACCAACCATTTGTGGCAGAATCATAGAACGACGAGACCAAGTTTTGATTGGCTTACGGCTGTTTGATTCCAAAGCATCTTCAACTTTGTTAAACAGATGTGCGTCAATAAACGGGCCTTTTTTTAACGAACGAGGCATTAACTTATTCCTTATTTCTTGGCACGACGGCGACGGATAATCATGCTGTCAGTACGCTTGTTAGAACGAGTCTTAAGACCCTTAGCTTTCTGACCCCAAGGAGACGTTGGATGTTTACCAAAGTTACGTCCTTCACCACCACCGTGTGGGTGATCAATCGGGTTCATCGCCGTACCACGAACGGTAGGACGAACACCACGCCAACGTGCCGCACCTGCTTTACCAAGTGATCTTAGGTTATTTTCGGTGTTAGATACTTCACCAATAACCGCACGGCAGTTTGCATGAATACGGCGAGTTTCGCCTGAACGCAAACGAACAATCACATAAGCACCATCACGACCAAGCAATTGAACACCAGCACCAGCAGAACGTGCAAGTTGTGCACCTTTACCGATTTTAAGTTCAATATTATGGATAGTGGTACCCACTGGGATATTTTTAAGTGGCAAACAGTTACCTGGACGGATTGGAGAACCTTCGCCAGATTGAACCTGATCGCCTACTGCCAATTTTTTAGGTGCGATGATATAACGACGCTCACCATCTGCATATTTCAACAATGCAATATGTGCAGTACGGTTTGGGTCATATTCAATACGCTCAACAGTTGCAATGATACCGTCCTTGTTGCGCTTGAAGTCAATAAGACGATAATGTTGCTTGTGACCACCACCAATGTGACGGGTAGTGATACGGCCGTTGTTGTTACGACCACCAGTTTTAGCTTTTGATTCTACAAGTGGTGCATAAGGACGACCTTTATAAAGGTGTGGATGCACCACTTTTTCAACAAAGCGACGGCCTGGTGAGGTAGGTTTTGCTTTTACGATAGGCATGATAATTATCCTTATTCGTTAGTCGCTGTTTCGCCAGTGGCTTCTTCACCAGCACCGATTTGTACGTCTGAACCTGCTTTTAGGGTTACATACGCTTTTTTCACGTCAGAACGCTTGCCGACAACTTTACCAAAACGCTTGGTTTTGCCTTTAACATTCAAGGTATTTACTTTTACCACTTCAACACCTTCAAACATCAGTTCAACCGCTTGTTTGATTTCACGTTTAGTAGCTTTGCTGTCAACTTTGAAAACTTGCACACCAAGACTGTCGCCAAGACGTTGGGATTTTTCAGAGAAGACAGGTGCTCTTAACACTTGATATAGTCTTGCGTTACTCATGCTAGTGCCTCCTCAAATTGCTTAGCAGCTTCTACAGTCATGATAACTTTATCAAAAGAAACCAAGCTTACTGGATCAACCTCACGAGTACCAAGCACATTCACATGTGGAATGTTGCGAGCTGCCAAGTATAGATTTTCATCAACTTCGTGGCTAACAATCAATGCACGTGGAGCATTTAACTCAGCAAGTTTTGCAATAAGCTCTTTGGTTTTTGGTGCAGACACAGTCAAGCTATCTACCAAAACCAAACGTTCTTGACGCACAAGCTCTGCTAGGATACACTGCATCGCACCACGATACATTTTACGGTTTACTTTTTGAGACCAGTCTTGTGGCTTGGCTGCAAATGCACGACCACCGCCAACCCAGATTGGACCACGGATAGAACCCGCTCTGGCACGACCTGTACCCTTTTGACGCCATGGCTTTTTACCACCGCCAGATACTTCGCCACGAGTTTTTTGGGCACGAGTACCTTGACGAGCACCAGCCAAATAGGCAGTTACGACTTGGTGTACCAACGCTTCGTTGAACGCACGACCAAAAGTGGTCTCTGATAGCTCAACCGCCGCACCTGTAACAGTTTTTAAATTCACGTTAAATCCCCTTAGGCTTTCACTGACGGACGGACGATAACATCGCCACCATTAGCACCAGGCAATGCACCTTTGATAACAAGCAAGCCTTTATCTGTATCAATAGATACGATTTCTAGACCTTGTACGGTAACACGCTTATTACCCATTTGACCAGGCATTTTTTTGCCTTTAAAGACTTTACCTGGAGTCTGGTTTTGACCCGTTGAACCAAGTACACGGTGAGATACAGAGTTACCGTGTGACGCGTCTTGGGTACGGAAGTTATGGCGTTTTACACCACCTTGAAAACCTTTACCTTTGGATTGACCAGTTACGTCAACAATTTGACCAACTTCAAAAGTCTCAACGCCAAAGCTTGCACCAACTTCACGACCTTCTAGTTCGTTTGCATCAGCACGAAATTCCCAAACACCACGACCAGCTTGTACGCCAGCTTTTGCGAAGTGTCCTTTTTGAGCAGAAGTTACACGACTTTCACGACGCTCACCAGTGGTAACTTGGATTGCATTGTAACCATCAGTATCTACTGTCTTGATTTGCGAAATGCGGTTTGCGTTGACCTCAACCACTGTTACAGGAATAGATGCACCTGCTTCAGTGAAGATTCGGGTCATACCACGCTTAATACCGACTAAACCAATCGCCATTTTAGACCTCTTACTTCTTAATCGTTTATATTAAACCAGTTGATTCAATTAGCCTAAGGCGATTTGAACATCAACACCAGCTGCCAAATCCAACTTCATCAGTGCATCTACTGTTTTGTCAGTAGGTTGCACGATGTCAATCATGCGTTTGTGGGTGCGAATTTCATACTGGTCACGAGCATCTTTATTGACGTGTGGTGATGTCAATACGTTGAACCGCTCAATACGAGTCGGCAAGGGAACAGGTCCACAAACTTGAGCTCCTGTACGCTTTGCCGTATCAACAATCTCTTGTGCCGACTGGTCAATTAAACGGTGGTCAAATGACTTCAGGCGGATACGGATTCTCTGGTTAGCCATGCCAACTAGCTCCTACTAAATTTAAGTTCTTTTTCAACTTCTATCTAAAAGATGTCAGTCATCTGTTTTAAGTTGCCAAGATTTTTTAGGCAAAATAACAACCCCTGTTTGCATTATCTGAGTAGATAGCAACAGAGTCATTAAATTATCATGCCAAAAACGATGCTTCGGCTGTAGGCGTTGCATAAATCTAATCATATCATTAACATGATGGCAACGCTAAACATAAATGTGGGTGTATTATACACGAAAAACTTACAAATGCAAGGGTTTATCTGGATTTATTTTGCAAAATGTCATATTTATCATCAGCATAATCCACCATGATTTTGATATGACATGAGCATGATAGGTTTACAATTGTTCTTTTAAATGTGTCATCATTGGCTAAAAATGCGTGCAACCGCTCACCAACTCGTAATATGAGCTCATCTTTGACAGTCAGTGTATGGCTTAGACTCGTCAATTTGGCAACAATGGCAAGGGCAATGGTTGGTAGAGTTTTGACCTTGCCCACACCATGACAAGTGGAACAATCATGAGTATATTTATCAGATAAACTGGATAATCGGTGTTCACGACTAAGCTCAATCAAACCAAACTGACTCATCGGTGCCAACACAACTTTTGCGGTATCATCAGCCAAGACCTGTTGAAAGGCTTGATAAATCGCCTTTTGGTCATCTAGGTTTTTCATGTTTATCAAATCCACCACTACCAACCCCCCAATTTGTCGCAAAATCAACGCATCAGCAACGGCTTGTACCGCTTCTAAATTGGCTTGATATATGATATTTTTTGATGAATTAGTGAGCGAACCTGTATTGACATCAATAACCGTCATTGCTTCACATTCATTGATTACCAAATATGCCCCCGAAGGTAAATCCACTCTAACATTTAGGGCATTATTTAACTGCGTGTATACATGATATGTATCAAAAAGGCTAGGGGTATGATAGGTTACGCTGTCAATACTGGGTAGATACTGTTTGACAAAAGTATGCCATTCGTCATACATCACCCTATCGTCAATGAGTAAAGATGTAATGCCCGTTTCGTCATTTAGTACCGCCAATGGCAAGGGCGTGCGGTATAGACGCTGTGGGGTTTTACTAATACTTTTGGCGGTCAAAACACCTTGCCAACACTCATATAAATATAAAATATGTGCCACCAGCACCGCAGAATCAATGTCTTGGGCGAGCGTACGAACAACCACACCACCCTTAATGGATGAATTTTTTAAACAATCAGTTAGGTGTTTTTTTAAAAAATTTCCCTTATCTTTGGGAAGTTTGGTAGACACCCCTATCCCCGCCCCTTGTGGCTTATAGACGATATAAGGTGATGATAATGTGATGGCAGTTGTAGCAATCGCCCCTTTTTGGGCATGGGCAGGGCGGCTAAGCTGAACGATGAGTAGTTGCCCCACTGTAATGGATATATCCAACAAACTTAATATGGCATTTTTGCCCTCACCAATGTCCAAAAATGCCACCGCCAACGCAGGCAATACTCGCACCACTTTCGCCAAATAAATATCGCCAGCTTGCCCCATTTCACTGTCTGATACCAATCGGCATAATCGCCCTTGTCGCATGATGGCAACTTGGGGGTAGCATAGATTGGTGATGAGTAGTTGCTTCATAAAAAATGAATGGTATTGGATTGAGATGTTTAAAATTGAATAAGTTGCCTGCAATGCTAGACTTTCTGTTCACCACAAGCCTGCCTACACATGGTAGAAAGTTATGGTTTGACTTTTCTCACCACAAATGGTTTTCTTGATATTCAAAGTTTTACAAGAAGTTTAACATCTTGTCAAAAAATTAAAAATACCACAAAAATTGGTGCTTAACAAGATGGCGTAAAAGATACCATAAATAACCCAAGATGGTAGGTGATGTATTGGATGCTAAATTTGCTTTTATCCAAAATACCCCAGACATTCATCAATCAATTCTGCCGTTTGTGCCAGTGGCAAACCCACCACATTGGTATAACTGCCGTTGATGGCACGCACCCACGACATTGCCCCACCTTGAATGGCATATGCTCCTGCTTTGTCAATAGGCTCACCTGTCGCCCAGTAACGCTCTTTTTGTGCATGAGTGAGTGCAACAAACTCTACATCTGTGCTAACTTTGATGATTTTTTGGTAAATGATTTGGTTATTTTTTACCGCCGTGGCACACACCGCCGTCCAAATCTGGTGCGTTTTGTCTGACAATTTATCCCACATAATAAAAGCATGAGCTTTATCAATGGGCTTGGTCAAAATCTCATCATCAATCACCCCTATCGTATCTGCCGTGATGATAATGCCACAGGCAACATCTTGACACGCTGTATCAGCTTTGGCACGAACCATACGCATGATGTAATCATGAGGTATTTCACCCACACGAGGATTTTCGTCAATTGCCACCGATTTGACCTCAAAAGGCATACCCAGATTTGCCAATAACTCACGTCTTCTGGGGGAGGTGGACGCCAATGTAATTAGGATTGGTGTATTCATCAATAAGCTCGCTCTTTGTGTTGGTGATTCACCCAATACAAGGGGTACCACACAAGTGGGAACAGGGCAATGCTTGTGATGAGTGAACCAAAACCCGTCCACACAAAATCATAATAAGAAAATGCCTGCAAAATCCACAAAACTACTTGATAAACAACAAGTCCCACGCCTGCAAATACCCATGCCTGCATAAGACTTAGTTGTTTGGCATAAATCAAAAATAGACGTAACACAAACGCCATGAGTGTGGCACAAAAAGCCTGATGACCTAAATGTGTTCCCAGTAAAATATCTGCCACTATCCCAACCAAAAACACCACCCACACGCCAAGTATGGTTGAGCGATAAAGCACCCAAAACGCCAATACCATAACCATAAACATGGGGCGAATACTGGCAAGGGTGTATTTGAGCGGAAACACACTTAGCACCATCGCCATCACAAAACTGATGACCATACCAGCAATAAGAAAGGGTTTGGAGTTCATCATGATTGTGTGGATTGTTTGGTGAGTTTGGTAGACTTAGTGGGTTTGGAGGCGGGCTTCTCTTGGGTGGGCTTAGGTCTTAAAATCAGCACGTAACTGCTGTTTAAAAAGCTGGCGGACGGCGTAACTTTGATGTCGGCAAAGTTATCAGTACGAGTCGTATCAATGTCCGAGACTGTCCCCACTTTATAGCCAGCTGGAAAACGGTCGCCAAGCCCTGATGAAATAAGCTCATCACCCACTTGCACGTCTGCTGATTTGAAAATATAATCCAAACTCAAACTGTCAGGCGTACCCCCACCTGAAACCATCGCACGCTGTCCTGTACGAGCCACAATCACCGCTACTGATTGTTGTTCATCAGTGATAAAAACCAGACGACTGGTGTTGGCGGAAGTGTTTAAAATTTGTCCTAACACCCCCTTTTCATCAATCACTGTCTGCCCGATAAATACACCATCTTTTTCACCTTTATCAATCACCACCATTTGTTTTAGGGGGTTGGAATCTGTACCAATCACCCGAGCCAATGTCATGTCATAACGGTCAGCACTGGTTGTGGATAAAATACCATTTAAACGAGCATTTTGAGCAAGAATATAATCTTGCACTTGTAATTTGGCACGGGCTTGAAGCAGCTCGGTTTGTAGGCGGATATTTTCACGGCGTAAGGATTCTTTGGAATAAACCGAACTTTCGGCATAATTCATCACATGAGATGCACCTACCGATGACTGATAAACAGGTTGCATCATGGCATGCCCCATATCTCGCAAAAACATGAATCTTGCTGGGTTTTTGCCATCAAGAAGCATCAATATCAAAGCCACCACCAAAAACCCAATGGTCATGCGAACAAAGAGTGGTTTTTTTGAAAAAATACTGGGCAACATAAACCAAAAAAATACCTTAAATATCAACAACCAAAAACGCACAAAAGCGGTAAATTACCGCCATTGTGTTTGGTGTCATCATACTATCAAACAAATACCATGTTAAGTGATTTGTCATGAATAAAATCAAGTGCCTTACCACCACCACGAGACACACAAGTCAAGGGATCTTCGGCAACAAATACAGGCAAACCTGTTTCTTTTGAGATGAGCTTATCAAGCCCACGAAGCATCGCACCACCACCTGTCAAAACAATGCCATGTTCAGCAATGTCTGATGATAGCTCTGGTGGGGTTTGCTCCAATGCCTCTTTGACACCAGCAACAATCACCGCCACCGACTCTGCCAATGCTTCTTGGATTTCTTTGGCATTGACGGTAAATGTGTGAGGCATACCCTCTGCCATGCTACGCCCACGCACTTCTACTTCTAATTTACCCAGTTCTTTTTCATCATAAATGGCAGAACCAACCTCAATCTTGATACGCTCGGCGGTGGTTTCACCAATATAACAGCCATGATTTTTACGAACATGATTGATAACATCTTCGTCAAAGACATCACCACCAATACGCAAAGACTCTTTGTATACACAGCCAGACAACGCAATCACCGCAATCTCAGTCGTACCACCACCAATATCAACCACCATAGAGCCGCCCGCCTCATGCACAGGCAATCCTGCCCCAATCGCCGCCGCCATCGGCTCTTCCAACAGATGTACACTACCTGCCCCAGCAGAACGTACCGCCTCCTCGATGGCACGGCGTTCTACCAAAGTAGATTTGCATGGTACACAGACCACGACATTGGGGTCAGCCAAAAAGCGTTTGACTTTGACCTTTTTAATAAACTCTTTGAGCATGTGCTGAGTTACTTCAAAATCAGCAATTACGCCATCTCGTAAGGGACGAATGGCAGTGATATTTTCAGGAGTACGACCCAGCATTTGCTTGGCATCTAGACCCACTGCTGCCACCGTTTGATTTTGGGAGCGGTTATTGCGAAGTGCTACAACAGTCGGCTCATCAAGGACAATGCCCTTGCCGGGTGAATAAATCAACGTGTTTGCCGTGCCCAAATCAATGGCAATGTTGGTGGATAAAAATCTAAGCAAATTCATGAGTTCATGTTCCAATCAGGTCAGGCATTCATCATAACTTTTTTAAAAATTATCTGGTTAAAAATCATACAAATGCCAATATTTACAAAATTGCCATAAATTATACCATTTATAAAAAAAAAATCATGGCGATTTTGCAACAAAATGCACCATAATGGCAAAATTGTTAAAAAATCATGTCATTTTTACAAAGCGTTACCAAATTTTATCAATTTAGCAAGTTTTTTGGGCAATTTTCCCTCATCGTTTGCCGTGCGTATCCACCCAAAATATGATAGAATGGGGCGATTTGAATACTTATTTTTAGGAAATAATGATGAGCCTATCCCCCCAAGAACTTGCCAAAATCGCCAATCTGTCTCGCCTTGCGGTGGACGAAACTCAGTGCTGTGCTTATGCCGATAGCATTGGCAAGATTTTATCAATGATGGAAGTGTTATCGTCTGTGGATACCGATGACATCAAGCCTTTGACCAATGTCCACGATGGCGTGCAAGTGCTTCGCCCTGATGTGGTGGATTTAAATGGTTTGGCGGTCAATCGTGAATTAAATCAAGCGATTGCCCCTGCCGTGCAGGACGGATTATACCTTGTGCCACAAGTGATTGAATAATCGTCATTTTCTAATTTTGGAGTAATAAATGCGATACATCAAAACCGAATGGCTACACGATGATGACGATGAGTTTCCAAGCCTTTACTATTCATCTTTTGATGATAAGGGCGATGAAGTGCAACGCATTGAAGTGTTTACATCAGGCAAAATCTTGTACGCTGACCACACCAACCAAGAAGGAATTGATGAAACTTGGCTTTATAACACCACGATTGATGATGTGTTAGGTTGTGATGATGATAATGATGAATTTATTAACACCGAAATTAGCCAAAGTGAATTTGACAAGTTGTGGCAAAATCCCAACAACCCAAAATTTAAACCGTAAATTTTAAAATCAGAGAAAACAAAATGACCCAACTCCACACCCTATCCGTCCGTGAAATCGCTGACGGCTTACAAAACAAACAATTTAGCTCGGTGGAGCTGACAGAGCATTTTTTAAAGCGGATTGACACGCTGGATAAAGATATCAACAGCTTTATTACCGTAACGCCTGAATTGGCATTAAAAGAGGCTCGCCTTGCCGATGAGTTGCGTGCTAAGGGCGACACTCGCCCCCTACTTGGCGTGCCAATGGCTCACAAAGACAACCTTTGCACACAAGGCGTTTTGACCACTTGTGGTTCAAAAATGCTCTCAAACTTTGTCGCCCCTTACAATGCCACTTTGGTGGAAAATATTGCCAATGCTGGGTTTATTTCGCTTGGTAAGCTTAATATGGACGAATTTGCTATGGGGTCGGACAATGAAAGCTCCTACTTTGGGGCGGTGCATAACCCCTATGATTTAAGTCGTGTCTCTGGTGGTTCATCAGGTGGCTCGGCGGCGGCGGTCGCAAGCGGTCTTGTGCCTGTTGCTACTGGCTCGGATACAGGTGGGTCTATTCGTCAGCCAGCTTCATTTTGTGGCATTACAGGCATTAAGCCAACTTATGGGCGTGTTAGCCGTTTTGGTATGATTGCCTATGCGTCCAGCTTTGACCAAGCAGGGGTATTTGGGCGAACAGCACAAGACTGTGCCTATCTATTGCAGGCGATGAGTGGCTATGACCCCAAAGACAGTACAAGCGTAAACAAAGATGTGCCAAACTGGCTTGGCGAATTAGATAAAATAGATGGCGACAAACCGCTTACAGGGCTAAGAGTTGGCGTGCCAAAAGAGTATTTTGGCGAAGGCTTAAACAATGAAGTCAAAGCCGTCATTGAAAAATCCCTACAAACCTATGTGGAACTTGGGGCGACACTGGTGGACATCAATTTGACCGACCCCAAAATTACCCTTGCCACTTATTATCTGCTTGCCCCTGCCGAAGCCAGCTCCAATTTGTCAAGATTTGATGGCGTGCGTTATGGTTATCGCTGTGAAAACCCCAAGGATTTGCAAGATTTGTACACTCGTTCACGCAGTGAAGGTTTTGGGGCAGAAGTGCAACGCCGTATCTTGATGGGAACTTATGCCCTATCGGCAGGCTATTTTGATGCCTATTATGTCAAGGCTCAAAAGGTACGCCGTCTGGTGTTAAACGACTTTTTAAAAGCCTTTGAAAGTTGCGACCTGATTGCCACGCCCACCGCTCCGACCACCGCCTATCCGATTGGGGCAAGTTTGACCCCTGCCGAAATTTATTTGGGCGATGTTTATACCATTGGGGTTAATTTGGCAGGTTTGCCAAGTTTGTCGCATCCTGTGGGCTTTGTCGGCGGTTTGCCTGTGGGCTTGCAACTGATTGGCAAACATTGGGCGGAAAATACCCTATTAAACGCCACACACGCCTATCAAGGGGCGACAGCGTTTCATAAAGAATTATCGCCAATCGCTAAAAGCTAAAAAGGGCTAATTAAAAATGAGCGGATTAACCCATTATTTTACGGTGATTGCCAATAATGGCGACACTTTTATACATAATGACAATCCCAATAAAGCAACTATCCACGATGACATTATTCAATATCTAATGGATAGCTTAAACTGGATAACCGCCCTAGCTCACTGTGATACAGAACAGCCCATTCAAGGACTGTGTTATTATGGCATTACAGGGTTTAATCAATCGCTGATTACACCCTTTAAAAACTTAATCATCGCTTGGCGAGCGGTATTTGCCAATACCCCTGATCAGTTTATTTTAACAGGCAGTTATTTTACAATTGTGGGCAATGATAATTTTAAAGGCGATTATGAAAAAATCACCGTATGTCGTGATGAGTTATTGGCTCAATTAGATACATTGATTGGTTATTGTGTATTAGTAGAAAATGATAAAAATTTAATACTACTTCATAATGGCATCTAAGGAGTAATGATGTTAATAGAACTGCCACCCCATATTGAACAGCTGGTTATCGCCAAAGCTCAAAGTGAGCAATTAAGCGTTATAGAGTTGATTGAAAAATGGGCGAGTGAAAATAAAAAAGACGATGTGTTATTAACCGACTTTTTTAAAAAACAACCGCCCATAGAAGCATTTAATGGCATTGACCCTGTGGCATATCAAAGAGCAATGCGTGATGAGTGGTAAATATTTGCTTGATACTTGTGCGCTGATTGGTTTACAAAAACAAACACCTGAAAGTTTTAATTTATTATCACAAAAAGGGGTTTATTTATCTCAATGTGCCATCAGCGTCATTACTTATATTGAGTTTATTGGTTTTTATGGCGTGGATAATGAAACTTGTGAGCAATTAAAATACATTGCCAACCAATTCACACAATATCCACTTGATAATCCTATTCGCGATGAAGCAATCGCCATTCGCCAAAGGTATAAAATTAAATTGCCAGACGCCCTAATTTTGGCAACGGCAAAAACCCATCAATTAGCTTTATTGACACTTGATGATAAATTGATGAAATATTATCAATTATATACTTAGGAATAACAATGAGTATTCATATTGTCCGCACCGAACAAAAACATTCAGACGGAATGCAAAAACTGTATAGCAATCCTAGTGTTTTTGCTCAAACTTTGCACTTGCCAAGCCAATCAAACGATAATTGGAAAAAGTGGCTTAGCAATATTCCTGATAATGTCCATTCTTTTGTAGCGATTATCCAAAAAGACGATACCGACATTGTTGTTGGCAATATTGCTCTAAGAATTGAAACCAATGAACGGCGAAAGCATATTGGTAATTTTGTCATTGCAGTCTCTGATGAATTTCAAGGGCAAGGTATTGGCAAGGCGTTAATGACGACCATCATTGATTTGGCGGATAATTGGCTTAATTTAAAAAGGGTGGAATTAACTGTCTATACCGATAATGACAAAGCCATTAGCCTATATCAAAAATTTGGCTTTGTCATTGAAGGCGAACACAAAGCTTTTGCATTTAGAAATGGCGAGTTTGTGAGTGCCTATACAATGGCAAGAATTAAGGCTTGAGTTTTAAGGAAAGTATTATGCAAACGATTAGCTTTGAAGTAAACGACAATGAATACCAAGATTTTGTCAAAAAAATTGGTACAGATAATTTGGCATTATATTTTAAAAATTTCATCAGCGAATTTTCTCGCAACGATGAGATATATCCGCCTGCTTATCATCGTTTGGGCGGTGTTGTGCCATTTAAAATTCCAGAGAATTTTGATGATGAAATGACGGATTTTAGCCAATGAATTATTTGCTAGATACGCACATCGCTTTATGGCTTATTCAAAATCACGAAAAGTTAAATAAAGAAGCCAAAAGTATTTTGTTAAACCCACAAAATAAGATTTGGTTTAGTGTGGTTAATATTTGGGAAATGTCTATCAAACACAAAAAAGGCGATGCTCAAAAAGAAATCATAGAGCCAAATTTATTTTATCAATCGTTATTGGAAAGAAATTACAAGCAACTTGACATTAACGCTTATCACACCTTAGCGGTCAAAGATTTACCCTTAATCCATAAAGACCCTTTTGATAGAATGTTAATCGCCCAAGCAATGAGTGAAAACCTTATTTTAATGACGGCTGATGAAAAAATTGAGCAATATCCCAATCTAAATCTTTATATGATTTAAAAGGAAAACATTATGCAAACCCTTTCATTTTCTTTTCAAATAAGCGACAGTGTTTATCAAAATTTTACCGATAAAATTGGCAAAGAAAATGTGGCACGCTATTTTTTTAACTTTATCAATGATTATGGTAAAGACACAGAAAAATTACCGCCTGCTTATCAAAAAATTGGCGGTGCAAAACCTTTTTATATTCCAGACGATTTTGATGATGAAATGGATTTTAATGATTGGCTAGACGAAAACAGCCAAGATGCAAATGCAAGCCTAACCGTTACCCAAAGCAAGGGAGCATTTGATGATTTTTTTGGTGTATTAAAATCTGATAAATCCGTAAGCATTGAAGATATGGATAAGGCAATCAAAATGCGTGGCGGTCAATTATGATAGCAGTTGATACCAATATTTTGGTAAGATTGTTTGTTGATGAACCGTCCGCCCAAAAACAAATTAACCTTGTCAAAAATTTATTAAAAAATGAAACCCATATCTATATCAGTCAAATGGTGCAAATAGAACTGATATGGGTATTAGAAAGCAGTTATGATTTTAATAAAGAGCAGGTTATTGTTATTTTAGAAATTTTAAATAATAATGATAGCTTTATTTTGGAAAAAGCCAATCATTTTGAAACCGCTTTAAATTTATTTAAAAATGGCACAGCAGATTTTTCTGATTATTTAATTTTTGCCAATACCAATCATCACAATTATCCGTTTTGGACATTTGATAAAAAATTATCCAAAACACAAGGCGTAAATCAATTAACTTAAAATAAAGAGACCCATTATGACTACCCCAAACTTACTTATTGACGGCTATGAAGTTGTCATCGGCATTGAAATCCATTGCCAATTAAATACCGCCACCAAAATTTTCTCCCCTGCCAGTACCGAATTTGGGCAAGAACCCAACACACAGGCCAATATCATTGACCTTGCAATGCCGGGGGTGTTGCCAGTTTTGAATGCCGAGGTTGTTGAAAAGGCGGTCAAATTTGGCTTGGGTGTGAATGCCAAAATCGGTCAAATGAACGCCTTTGACCGCAAAAACTACTTCTATCCAGACTTACCCAAAGGCTATCAAACCAGCCAGATGGCACACCCCATCGTGGGCGAGGGCTATATTGACATTTTGGTGAACGCAGGGCAAAAAGATGAATACACCAAACGAATCGGTATCACCCGTGCCCACCTAGAAGAGGACGCTGGCAAATCGGTACACGATGCCGTCCCCCAGATGACAGGCGTGGATTTAAACCGTGCTGGCACACCGCTCATTGAGATTGTTTCAGAGCCAGACATTCACTCGGCGGACGAAGCGGTCGCCTATGTCAAGACCATTCACGAGCTGGTTACTTGGCTTGGCATTAGCGATGCGATTATGGCGGAAGGCTCATTTCGTGCCGACATCAATGTCTCGGTGCATAAGCCAAACACCCCCTTTGGCACTCGCTGTGAACTCAAAAATCTAAACTCATTTCGCTTTATTGAACGGGCGATTAAATCAGAGATTGAACGCCAAATTGACTTGATTGAGGACGGCGGACAAGTCGTGCAAGCCACTCGCCTGTATGACCCCCAAAAAGATGAAACACGGGCAATGCGAACCAAAGAAGAAGCCAATGACTATCGCTATTTTCCTTGCCCTGACCTATTGCCTGTCATTATTTCTGATGAGTCGTTGCAAAGCATTAAAGATAAAATGCCAGAATTGCCAAGTGTGCGAAAAGAACGCTTTGTAAGTGAATTTGGCTTATCCAACTATGACGCCAATGTATTAAATGGCAGTCGTGAATTGTCCGATTATTTCTTAGAAGTGGTAGAAAAAGTTGGTAAAAATAATGCCAAAATCGGGGCTAACTGGATTATGGGCGATTTATTGGGTTCACTCAATAAAAACGAACTGACCATTGATAAATCTCCCATCAATGCCGAACGCTTGGCAGGCTTAATTCTTCGTATTTTGGATAATACCATTAGCGGTAAAATCGCCAAAGAAGTCTTTAATTATCTTTGGGAATCTGATAAAAGTGCCGATGAGATTATCAATGAAAAAGGTTTAAAACAAGAAACCGATACAGGGGCGATTGAGGCGATTATTAAAGAAGTCCTTGCTAATAATCAAGCAATGGTGGACGAATATAAAGGCGGAAAAGAAAAAGCCTTTAATGGACTGGTCGGACAAGTAATGAAAGCCAGTAAAGGAAAAGCCAATCCAGCACAAGTCAATGAATTGTTGAAGAAGTTGATTGGTTGATAAAATAAGCCCCAAATATCGGTTGGTGTTTGGGGTTTTATTTATAGGAATAACGATGATTGATATTACAAAAGTTACTCAGCATTTTAAGAAACCAGAACTCCATCTTTCAGAAAGTTTTTTAAAACTATATTGCTACAATGAGATAACACATTATCCAGATGGTTATGTTATTTATTGTCAAATGAATTGCTATCGTTTTGATTTAGAAACCAACATTTATCTTATTCTTAAATCTTGTGAAAACTTTTTGCAATCATTACCCACTTGGTTTGATTATTATAGATTTAAGGAAGGTTACCCATTAAAATTAAGCAATCACATCAATGAAGCCATTCAAGAAATTCAAAATGCAGAAAATCAAACCAACAATCATCATTTGTTACAACAAATTTTAAATGGGCAACTAGAAAAACTAAATGAAGTTGATAAAATTTACACCTTTGAATTAAACCGAGAAAAATTTAGAAGTGCTATTTTAGACCAAATACAAGACCCGATTGACGAATTATCCAAATTGACATTTTGGATAGATAAAGATGAAAATATTCATTTTTTATGGGTGCGAGAAAGTAGGTAGTAAAACTGGTGCGTTGTACGCACCTTACCACCAAAAAATATAAGGATAAAAATGGGATATAATGCTTTTGTACATTGTCGCTGTTTTCAAGACGGTAAAATTCCACGCCCTTATTTTGCCGATTATATTTGTTATGATTATGATGAAGATGGTTTAACCCTATGTTTGCCAAATGACATAAAAAATAATAAAGACAAAGTAATCAAGATAGAAAACGATTTTTATTATGATTGGCTTGAAAATGGCTGTGAGCACAGGGGAATGTATTTGGTAAACGAATGGATTGGCAATATTTCGGCAATGAGCGAATTTCGCCAATTTGTTGCCAATCATTCAAATATTTACCCTACTTTACACCAATATTTACCAACTGTGAATGGCGGAACAGTACCAGCTCATTTGGCAAAAAATTTACTACAAGAATTAACCCACATTCAAAACCGAAAAGACACCAGCGAAAAAATCGTTTTAAAAGAAGTAGGAAAAGATGACTATATTACCCATACGCACATCAATACTCAAACACTTTTTATTTTGACTTCAAAACCAACTTATTATTTTTATCTTGGCAATCGTGGGTTTTTTATTGGCGATAGTCAAGATTATCTTGTTTTTGAAAGTTTGCATTTTTATCAAGAAAAATTAGGTAATAATCAGTTTATATTTACCGATATTAAAACTGGCAAAAATTTTCATTGTCATTATGGTATTGTTGATAAATCAAAAAGTGAGTTTATTGTTAATAAAGAACAAGTTTTAATTTCTGAAGATTTTACTTATATTGTTACGCCCTTAATCAAGGTTGCCAAAGCATCCATTGAAACAGGCAATCCCATTCATTGGGGATAATAAATAAAATCACAACCCCTTATCAACCCTTACCAATACCATTTAACTAATTTTATTAAAAAATGACAAAGATAAATTATTTTTTAAAATAATTTCCCTATACTTTAAATCAAATAAAAAGGCATTGGCATATCAAACATCATCACATGAATCATAATTTATATTTAACCCCAATGAGTTTGATAAGTTGTCAATTAATCCATCAAAATTTAACAGTTGCCAATGATCGTTTCTATGTTGATAAAATGGGGTATTTGTTGATGAGTTTTTAATCATTTAAAAACCTAAACGCCTCATTTTATGCTACAATAACCAAAAATTTGGAGCTGATGATGAGTTATCTTGACACCCTAAAATTTGACAAAGACGGACTAATTCCTGCCATTGCCCAAGACCGTGATACAGGGCAGATTTTGATGATGGCATGGCAAAACCGTGAAGCGATTGAGCTGACGGTCAAAACAGGTCATGCAGTGTATTTTAGTCGCTCTCGTGGCAAGTTGTGGCACAAAGGTGAAACCAGTGGACACACCCAAATCGTCCACGACATTTATACCGATTGCGACAAAGATGTCATTGTGCTACACATCACCCAAATCGGTGGCATCGCTTGTCATACAGGTCGCCAATCCTGCTTTTATGAACGCCTAGACACACAAGCACAAGATTGGGTGTCAGTTGCCCCTGTCATCAAAGACCCAGATGAGATTTATGGACAAAACAACCCAAGCTCTCACACCCAACCCAAACCAACCCAAAGCCATATTTTGGGTGAACTTGATAAAATTCTCACCGAACGTAAATCTGCCAACAAAGACAGCTCTTATGTCGCCAGCCTCTACCACAAAGGACTCAACAAAATCCTAGAAAAAGTCGGCGAAGAAGCCACCGAAACCATCATTTCCGCCAAAGAGCTAGAACTAGTACGCAGTCGTGGCGACAACGACACAGATGCCAAAGCAGACTTGGTATATGAGGTTGCAGACGTGTGGTTTCATAGCCTTGTGGCATTACATCACTTAGGATTATCTAGCAATGATGTGTTAAATGAGTTGGCACGGCGTTTTGGATTGTCTGGTATTGATGAAAAATTAAGCCGAACCCCCATACAAACAGATTAATTTTAGATTACTTTATTGGGTTTTTATGTTAAACTAATACTCTCTCATCTTGTTCTCTGTACAATCCACTGATTGATTCTAAAATAATAGAACAATACAATCAGAACAAACCTATTATTGATAAATCAAAATTGTGGATTTAGAGATATTGTTTATTGATTTTGAAAGGTAAATTATGGGCAGTTTTTCAGTCGCACATTGGCTAATCCTATTGGTGGTGGTAGTGGTCATTTTTGGCACAAGCAAACTTAAAAATGCAGGTAAAGATATAGGGCAAGCCGTCAAAGGCTTCAAAGATGCCGTCAAAGACGAAGAAAAGCCCGCTCTTAGCCAAGCTCAAGAAATCAAAGTTGAAGAAGTTAAAGTCAAAAAAGATGAAACGGTTTGATTTAATCCACCATGTTTAATCTTGGGTTGTTTGAGCTAGGACTGTTTGGCATCATCGCACTTATCATTTTAGGTCCTGAAAAACTCATCATCACTGCACGCACACTCGGCAAATGGTACGGTCAGTTTCGCCGTATGTCTGCACGACTACAAAGTGAGCTTGTGAGCGAGCTTGAACTCACCGAATTGCAAAATGAATTACAAGCCCAAATTGCTGAAATTCGTGCTTCCGAAGCCAAAATGAGGGCTCAAGTACAAGAATTGCAAACCAAGATTGAACAAGCCGAGCATGAAGCACGTACCAGCCAAAATGCCCTGCTATCAGATTGGCAAAACACACAAAATGGCGACACACCTACCCTACCCATGACCAACCAATTTTTTCTGCTTGGCGATTACGACAAAAAACGTCGCCTACCACCCGCCCCTTTTATGCCCAATTATAAAGCAGACCAACTTTTATACCAAACAAACAAATGAATCATCTACCCACCCCCAAAACAGATAAAGACGGCGATATGCCACTCATGGCACATTTTGCCGAGTTACGCACACGCTTTATCCGCATACTTATGGGTATTTTGGTGGTGTTTTTGCCCTTGATGTATTTTAGTCGCCCATTATATGACATCATCTCCAATCCGTTGGTGTCCCTTTTACCAAACAACGCCAGCCTTATCGCCACTCAAGTAACTTCTGGGTTTTTAGCCCCCATCAAACTCGCCTTTTTTGTGGCGATTTTTATTTGTGTACCTCTCATCATCGGTCAGCTTTGGGGCTTTATTTCACCTGCACTTTACAAACACGAAAAAAAAACCGTCATTCCCCTATTATTATCAGCCATTATTTTATTTTATGTGGGCGTGGCATTTGCTTATTTTGTCGTTCTGATTCCAGCCCTTAAATTTTTGGTGTTATTTGCCCCTGATAACGTCCTGCCCATGACCGATATTGATAGCTATCTTGATTTTGTTGTTAAGCTATTTTTGGTATTTGGGCTTATGTTTGAAATCCCAGTTGCTACTTTATTATTGGTACTGATGAAAATCGTCAGTCCCCAATGGCTCGCCGATAAACGCAGATACATCATTGTGGGTTGTTTTTTTGTATCCGCCATCATCACACCCCCAGACGGAGCCAGCATGCTCATGCTTGCCATACCAATGTGTATTTTGTTTGAATTTGGATTGCTTATGGCAAAAACTTTGGTCAAACCAACCATACCAAACCATGAATCCTGATGGTATTTTGTCGGAAAAACACACCGCCCAAGCCTTTTTTAGCAAATTATCTTGCCAAGATTGATAAAATTGTTTATATTAGTGTAAAATTGTCGCCAAAATTTGGTGGTACACCTGCTAAGGATTTATTATGAAAATCAAACACACTCTTATTGCCCTACTTGCAACCGCCATCATCGGTACTCAGGCTCACGCTGCCGTTGAAGTTGATGAAGCAGACTTTGGACCGACCTACGCCACCGTAGCAGCCGATGTGGCTTTGGTTAAGCCATTTCAAGTTGTAAAAGCTGTAACTGGCACCGCCATTCACTTGATTGGTTTGCCATTTTCGTTGGCATCGGGCAGTGCAGAAAGCTCTGCCAACTTGCTTGTTCGCCAACCTTGGGAAGACCTAAAACGTTGTGTGGGCTGTACTGGTGCTTATGATGATTATATCAATAGTCAAAACATGAGTCCAAATGAAACTCGCTTTACTGTTGATGGTCCTGCCGAAATCATCATTCAAGGTAGCCAAAATGTTGTGGTAAATCCCCAGTAATTCACCCCATAAAAAGCCCATTTATCGCTTGGTAAATGGGCTTTTATTTATTTTGAGTTATTTGCGTTTAAATCGTTCAAAAATACTTGCGTGTTGATGTTTGGGAATTTTGAGTGTCATGGTATTTGACATGATGTCATGGGCGGATAAGCCTTGACGGTTCAATATACAAAACAGATAATTACACAAAAACCCCAAAAATGCACTCATCAAAATAGACAAACGTGAACCATGTAGCACCCCACCAACAGTCGCACATAGTAGCGGAAGTAGGCACGCACTAAAAATCCTACGAAAACTTTGCCCCCACGTCAAAAGCTGACCACCACTCGTTACTGTCTGCAATCGCCACGTCTGCATACCAAGTGTCTGCCCTGATTTTCGCCAAAACAACCCATAAAAACCCACAAGCGTCAGCACAAAAGCAGGTGTCATCACACCGTTTTGATACCACAAAGGCAATCTTTTTGCTTGTTGGGCGGTCTCACCCACGTCCATGAGCAAAATTGTCCCCACCACCGACAAAATCGTCCCCACCAAAAACAAACTTGCCAAAATCAGCATGCCATCATACACAACTGCCATAAGACGCACCACAGGCTTGGCAATGACAAGCGTCTCTGAATCGTTGGTTGTGGGGTGTTGATGAGGAGGTGTGGTTGATTGGGGCGTGTTTTTTGACATGATAGTAATTGATGAAAAATTTATTTATTGTAACACAAATAAACCTAAAAAATGGCAAAAAACCCAAATTTATCACACGGACGTGTCTGGTCGGAGTTTTGAAAATAAAAAACCCAAAACTTATTAAGTTTTGGGTTTTATTATATGGCGCACCCGGAGAGATTCGAACTCCCGACCCCTTAGTTCGTAGCCAAGTGCTCTATCCAACTGAGCTACGGGTGCAAAACAACTAATGTTGTGGTGGGCTATTATACAGGATTTTATCAGTATGTCAAGCCTTTTTCACATTATTTTATCATTAAGATAAAAATAAATGGCGGTGAAAGAGGGATTCGAACCCTCGATACAGTCTCCCGTATACACCCTTAGCAGGGGTGCGGTTTCAGCCACTCACCCATTTCACCGTGCTAAATATGGCGGATATTATAGCACGATTTTGCCACAATGCAAGTCTTTTTTGTAGTTTTTTACAAATTTTAGGGTTTGATTTCACTCCTAAGCTTTTGTCCCGCCTTGAAGGTAACGACTCGGCGAGCATTGACAGGGACGACTTCGCCTGTTTTAGGGTTGCGACCGGGGCGGGATTTTTTGTTTTTAAGTTCAAAATTGCCAAAACCTGATAATTTAACTTCGGTGCCAGAGGCGAGCGTTTGGCTCATTTCATCAAAAAATTTGTCCACCAACAGGCGTGCGTCTTGGCGACTCATACGCAGACGAATGGTCAGGTGATTGACCATATCTGCTTTGGTAAGTGTTGTCATGTTGTCTCCTAGTTTTGTTTTTTAGTGTTGGCTGGAACAATCCTAGCTATCACGAAGTTTGGCATTAAATTCATTCATCAAAGCAATCGCCACTTTATCCATGAGTGCCTTAATCTCATCATCAGACAAAGTAGCCGAGCGGTTTTCAAGCGTCATGGTAAAGGCAAACGATTTTTTGCCCTCTGGCAGTTTATCACCTGTATAGACATCAAAGAGCGTTACATCTGTCAGATACTCGCCTGCACACGCACGCACGGTATCAGCAACTTCTTGCCATGTCAAAGATTCATCCACAAAGAACGCCAAATCACGGCGAACACTTGGGAATTTACTTGGCAGTTTAACCGCTGACATGGTGCGGTGCAAGTTGATGAGTTTATCAAGCTCAAATTGAGCCACCCACACAATCGGCAAATCAAGCACGCTTGCAATACTGGGGTGAAGCTGTCCAAAGTAACCCACTTTTTCACCATTTACCACCAAATAGGCACTTTGCCCTGAATGCAAAAACGCCAAATCCGCACGCTCATAGCTTGGCACGATATGAGCAGGCAAAAGACTCTCAATGTCGGCTTTTAGGTCATAAAAATCCACATCACGCACGCCATGAATGCTGTTAGTTGCTCGTCCTGTGGCAATAATAGCAAGGCTTGGGGTTTGAGCAAGGCTTGCCACATCTTTACCCACAAACGACAAACCCACTTCAAACAGCCGCACATCTGCCTGCTGACGGTTTAGGTTGTGACCAACAATGGGTAGTAGGCTTGATAACAAGGTACGTCTCATCACCGCAAGCTCTGATGAGATGGGATTGGCAAGAGGTAATATCTCGCCCAGTTTGTCATCGTGAAGCAGTTTTTCTAATTTTTCATCACAAAAACTAAAACTCACCGCCTCAAAATAGCCTTGTTTGGCGAGGGTCAGTTTGAGCATATGTGTCAAATCCGCCGTATCATCATAGCTCATATCTACCGCAAATTCGGGCAGGCGTGGGGCGATATTGGCATAGCCATGTACACGAGCAATCTCTTCAATGATGTCTTCGCTGATATTAAGGTCAAAACGGTGACTTGGGGGCTGGCAGGTAAATGCCGTGCCGTCAAAGGTGGTATAGATTTCTAGGCGGTCTAATAGCTCCATAATCTCATCGCTTGGCAGGCTAATGCCAAGCAGTTTTTCTACTTTGGCAAATGGCACACTGATGGTGTTGCGTTTTGGTAAATCTGCCACACTCTTCGCTAGGGTAATTTGTCCCACTTGTCCGCCAGCAATACTTGCAATCAATGTTGTGGCACGGTCTAGGGCGATTTTGGGTAATTCAAAATCTACCCCTCGTTCAAATCTGGCACTGGCATCCGTGTGCAAGCCAAAGCGTCTGGCTCGTCCTGCGATGGCAAGCTGATTAAAATGAGCAGATTCTAGCACGATGTTTACCGTCTCATCAGTAACCGCCGAGCGAGCCCCGCCCATAATCCCCGCCAGAGCAAGCACGCCCACGTCATCGGCAATGACAAGCTCGTCACCGCTTAGGGTAATGGTTTGTTCGTTTAGGAGTTCCACCGTCTCGCCTGCATGGGCAAGACGCACCGTGATACCGCCGACAATTTTGTCAGCATCAAAGGCATGTAGCGGTTGACCCAGTTCTAATAAGATAAAATTGGTAACATCTACCAAAAAATTATGGGTGCGAAGTCCGCTTGCGACAAGGTTATCTTTTAGCCATTTTGGGGTCTTGATGGTGCGGTCAATGTCTCCGATGTACTGAGCCAGATAGCGTGGGCAGGCGGTGGGGTTTTCTACTTTGACCGCTACCGCTTTATCCAGCGTGGGGGCGGTGGTGGTGATTTCTGGGCGGTTTAGGGATAAGCCATTAATCACGCCAATCTCACGAGCCAAACCCAATACGCTCAAACAATCGCCACGATTGGGGGTAATTGCCACATCAAAAATCTGACCGTCCAATCCCAAATATTCACGCACATTCACGCCAATCGGTGCATCATCATCAAGCTCCAACAGTCCATCAATCTCATCAATGAGTCCAAGCTCGGACGCACCGCACAGCATGCCTTGACTCTCTACACCACGCAGTTTGCCTTTTTTGATTTTAAATTCTTTACCATCAATGGGGGGTAATACCGCCCCAACAGTCGCTACTGCTACTTTTAATCCTACTCGCACATTGGTTGCTCCACAGACGATTTGTAAAGGAGCATCTGCACCAACATTGACAGTAGTCACGGAGAGTTTATCGGCATCGGGGTGTTTATCACAAGTGATGACTTGACCGACCACCACGCCACTAAAATCGGGAGCAATGGGAATAATATCATCTAATTCTAACCCAAGCATGGTGAGTTGCTCGCCAAGCTCGGCAGAGGTGTTGGCAGGATTGACCCATTGTCTAAGCCAGTTTTCGCTGATTTTCATAAGTTTCTCAAAATTAACTGTTTTTAAAAAATTTTTACATGCGGATATTGTAAAATATAATGGTCTTCGGTAATCAATGTAAGATTTTCACTAATTGCTTGGGCGATTAACATTCTATCAAAAGGGTCTTTATGATGTAGGGGTAAATTTTTGATTGGATAACAATGTTTTGATAAAACAGGCAATTGTAAATATTGATTTTCAATCAATTGTTGATACAACAATTCAACATCGATATTAAAATCTTTTTTACCTAACGCATTTTTAATGGCAATTTCCCACAAATTGACCGCACTAAAATAAATGCGAGCATTTTTCTGCAACAGCAATGTTTTAATGCGTTCATCAAGTTTATGAGGCTCTCTGGCAAGCCATACAATAATGTGTGTATCTAATAAATACATTATTCTACACCAAAAAGCTTCGCTACTTCATCATCATATTTGTTGATGTCATCAGGAAAAGCACCTTGCCCCTGCATAAAACCAAATCGTCTTTCACCTTTTTTATTTAAATCATAGGTTTCAGATTGGTTAAATGCCAAATCATCAGGCAAAAGCGTAACAATCAAACGAGCATTTTGCACTTGCGGTGGTGCATCTAGCCATTTTAATTGACCTTGCTCGATGACTGCTTGATAACTTTGTAGCATGACTGCCCTCCCTAATCATTAAGCAAACTGCCCCAAAAATCTCACATCATTTTGGAAAAATACTCGCAAATCATCAATGCCATAATACAGCATGGCAAAGCGTTCAATCCCAAGCCCAAAGGCAAAGCCTGTGTATTCGTCAGGGTCAATGCCACAGTTGCGTAGCACTTGGGGGTGAACCATGCCACAGCCTAACACTTCTAGCCATTTACCATTGTCAGACAAAATATCCACCTCCGCAGACGGCTCGGTAAAAGGGAAAAAACTGGGGCGAAAACGCACGGTCATCTCTTTACCAAAAAAGGCATTCAAAAACTCATGAATCACACCTTTGAGTTCGGCAAAATTTGATGATTTGCTAATCATCAAGCCTTCCATTTGATGAAACATGGGCGAGTGCGTCTGATCGCTATCACAGCGATAGACACGACCCGGGCAGATGATACGAAGTGGTGGCTCTGATTTTTCCATCGTGCGAATCTGCACGCCAGAGGTGTGTGTACGCAGTAGATAATGAGCATCAAAATAAAAAGTGTCATGCATGGCACGGGCGGGGTGATGGCTTGGGATATTGAGTGCCTCAAAGTTATAATAATCACTCTCCACCTCAGGACCTGTCGCCACGCTAAACCCTGCTTGTACAAAAAACTGTTTCATACGCTGTGTGGTGTGCGTGATGGGGTGTAGTCCGCCTGTGGGACGGTGGCGTGGGGGGAGCGTGATGTCAATTTGTTCGGCAAGCAGTTTGGCGTTTAGAGCTTGTTTTGCCAAAATGTCGCCACGCTCATCAAGGGCGGTAGCAATGCGAGTGCGTAACTCATGCAGGTACGCCCCATAGGTTTTTTTGCCCTCACCATCAAGTTTGCCCATTTGTTTGGACAAGGCGGTGGTGGGCGATTTTTTGCCTTGCAGGTTACTGCGTAGTTGGGCAAGGGTATTTTGGTCATTGGCTTGATTTATCAGCACAATCACCGCATCACCAAATTGGGCAAAATCCTCTGCTGTCAAGGCAGTCAAGTCATCGGATAAGGTTGGTAAAATGAGTTCACTCACAGTATGGCTCTTTTGCTTATCAAAATTGTACTATTTTAAAGAATAATCAAGGTTTTAGCAACGTTTAAGTAAACAAAATCCCCAAACCGCCCAAATTTTAGCCATTTTTACAAAAAATCACCGCCCTAGCACGCTTTTTCTTGACTTTTGGGGGCAAACTTGACAATATAGGCAAAACTCACAACAAGCCAAAAGATATCTGATGTCAGTACACAACACATCATTTGTGGTAAATTTTAACAACACCTTTAATCCACACCATCTTAATCAATCCAAACAAAAGATTGGTTGTTTGATATTTGCTACTTAATAATGATGTAGTAACGGGAAGTTTATTATGCACTATTACAAAAAGTTCAATCAAGGAGTGAAATAATGAATTTGGTTGCAACCACAACGATTGAACAGGCAATACAGCATATACAAGCGTTACCTGTTCAAAAACAACAATCTATTTTTGATTATATTGATTTGGTAATGCTTGATTACCAAATTAAAAATCAAGAAAGTCAAGTTAATAATAGTAGTAAACGCCAATTTGGATTATATCAAGGTAAAGGAAGTTTTAAATTGTCTGATGATTGGCAAATGAGCGAAGAAGAATTATTCTTAATTCATTAAATTTCAATAACCGTAAGGTGTGTATTACGCACCAAATAAATTCACTGGTGCATTATATGCACCTGACGAGTTAATTTTTTAAAGGTAACAATTATGCAATATATCAGCACTCGTGGTAACACGCCAAAAATGCCATTTAGCGAAGTTCTTTTGATGGGGCTTGCACCTGATGGCGGTTTAATGCTTCCAGAAAGCTATCCACAAATTGATAAAGCGACTTTGGATAAGTGGCGTGGCTTAAATTATCCTGATTTGGCATTTGAAGTGATGTCTTTATTTGCTACCGACATTGATAAAGATGATTTAAAAGCGTTAATTGATAAAACCTATACCAAAGCGGTATTTAATAGTGATGACATTACGCCTGTGCGTTCGCTAAAAGATGGGATAAAAATCTTAGAGTTGTCTAATGGACCTACCCTTGCTTTTAAAGATATGGCAATGCAATTTTTGGGTAATGCTTTTGAATATGTGCTGGCTAAAAAAGGACAAAGACTGACCATCATTGGAGCAACTTCTGGCGATACAGGCTCTGCTGCCGAATATGCCTTGCGTGGTAAAAAAAATATTGAAGTCTTTATGATGTCGCCACACGGTAAAATGAGTGAATTTCAACGGGCTCAAATGTATAGTTTAATGGACGATAATATTCACAATATCGCCATTGAAGGAATGTTTGATGACTGTCAAGATATTGTCAAGGCTCTGCAACAAGATAAAGCATTTAAAGAAAAATACAGTTTGGGTACGGTCAATTCTATTAACTGGGGTCGTATTCTTGCCCAAATCGTTTATTATATTAAAGGCTATTTTAATGCCACCGATAATAATAACCAAAAAGTGAGCTTTTGTGTGCCGTCTGGTAATTTTGGTAATGTTTGTGCAGGTCATATTGCCAAAGAAATGGGATTACCGATTGAGCGATTGATTGTCGCTACCAATGAAAATGATGTCTTAGATGAATTTTTTAAAACAGGTAAATACATTCCAAGAAAGGCAAGCCAGACTTATGTAACATCAAGCCCATCAATGGATATTTCAAAGGCTTCTAATTTTGAACGCTTTATTTATTTATTGGTTGGTAAAGATAGCCAAAAATTAAATGAATTATGGAATGATGTGAATAGCGGTCAGGGCTTTGATTTATCTCATCTTTTAAATGATGCTCAAAATAAATACGGCTTTGTGTCTGGTAAATCTACCCACGCTGATAGAATTGCCACCATTAAAGCGGTTTATGAAAGTGATAATGACCTAATTGACCCTCATACTGCTGACGGTATCAAAGTCGCACGAGAGGTTAGATTGCCGAGTGAAACCATCGTGGTTACCGAGACCGCCCTACCTGTCAAATTTAGCGATACGATTGTTGAGGCAGTCGGACAAATTGAGATAAAAAGACCAGAGCATACCAAAGACATTGAGGGCTTGCCACAAAGAGTGGTGGTGCTTGATAATAAAGCCGAGCTTGTGAAAGAATTAATTGAACAAAAAGTTAAGTTATAATTAAAAAGCCAAATTATAATTAAAAAAAGCCATTTTCTTAAAAAAAGAGAATGGCTTTTTGACAATATGGTTTCATTAAAATTAATAAATGTTATTTTAATTAAATACCAACAAATGATTAATGATTTGTCATTGATTTTGTTTGTAAAAAGCATCATAAAATCCAACCAATATTCTTGATAACTCTCTAAAAATTTAGACTTTTATCGGAATATTTTTACCACAAACCCCTTTTGGGGCTTAAAATTTGCCCAGTTTTGTGGTATGCTAAGCATAGTTTTCTTATGCATAGACAAACAGCCCCAAACGGCTTATTGATGAAGGAAAAATATGATGAAACACACTTTAAAAGCGATTGTTGCTGGGCTTGTTTTGGCAGGTTCAACCGCTACTTTTGCGGGCAACCCCCCACCCACCATTAAAGCAGATGCTCCTAACCGCTATATCGTCAAAAAAGGCGACACACTTTGGGGTATTTCTGGTAAATACCTAAACGCTCCCCACAGATGGCGTGAGATTTGGGCGGTAAACAAACAACTTAAAAACCCTCATTTGATTTATCCAAATGATGTATTAATCATGTGTATCATCAAAGGCAAAACTTTGGTGGGCGTGGACACAGGCGAAGGTTGTGCAGGCATTGAAAGAAACATGGAGGCAACCTCCGCCCCCATCAAAGTCAATCCAACACGTGGTAGCATTGACCCAATACCGCTATCAACCATTCGTCATTGGCTTGACCGTGCCATCATTGTCAATCCTGCTGACTTTGAGGGCACACCCTATGTAATCGCCTCTAAAAAAGGCAACTTACTTACCGCCACAGGTGACAAGATTTATGTCAAAGGTACTGGTCTTAACCTGGGTCAAACCTATGGTATTTATCACAAATCCAACCCTTATGTAGACACCAGAACCAATCAAGTGGTTGGGCTAGAAGCCATTCAAGTGGCTCGTGGTATCGTTACTGACATCGCAGCCAATGGCGTTACTAGCATACAACTAACCCAAGTATTTGATACCGTTGTCCATGAAGGCGACCGAGTGTTTGTTGAGTTTGATGCCCAAACACCAGAAACTTTCTATCCCGCTCCTGCCGAAATCACTCGTGGCGGTACAGTTGCTCGTGTCATGGGCGACATGAACACAACAGGCAGAAATGGTGTTATCGCCATCAATATTGGTGCCAAACAAGGTGCTAGAACAGGTCATGTGTTAGATGTTTATCAAAAAGGTGCATTAATCCTTGACCACAAAAACAATAACACGCCCATTCGTTTGCCCAATGAAAAATCAGGTCAAGTCCTTGTCTTTAAAGTATTTGACAACATCAGCTATGCCTATGTCCTATCTTCTGATATGCCCATCAGCGAAGGCGACCAACTGCTTGCACCGCCCTATCTTTAATCCTTATAGCAAAATTGCCAGTACGATGTATTGGCAATTTTTTCCATTACTTTTATGAAAATTTACGAGCATTTAGACAAAAAATCTGCCACCCTCGCTTTGTGGTATGTGGTCAACACCTCATTGACCGCATTTTATAAACTCATCACTCATTATGGTGATGTCAAATCTGCCCTATGTCAGCACGATGACTGGCAAACACTCAATATTCACAAAGCCCACATTGCTCGTTCACTAGATGGTGATGATGTGCTGGCATTTGTGGCAAAAGTAGAAAATGACCGTCAGCGTGGCATCTACGATACCTTGTTTGTGGATGATGAATCATACCCACACCAACTGCTTGAACTTTACGACCCACCACCTGTGCTTTTTTATCAAGGCAATGTCAAACGCCTAAGCGACTCCCAAATCGCCATCGTAGGTAGCCGAAATCCCACCGCACACGCCCAAAAAATCACCTTTGACATGGCTCAATACCTTGCCTACCAAGGCTTTACTGTTACTAGTGGTTTGGCAATTGGGGTTGATAAATCTGCCCACATGGGGGCTTTGACCGCCCCAGAGACAGGACGCACCGTGGGTGTCATGGGGACAGGCATTGATGTGTGCTACCCCAAAAACCACCACGCACTCTACGCCCAAATCATCGCTGATGGCGGTGTACTGGTAAGCGAACTACTGCCCGCCACGCCTGCCACACAGCACAACTTCCCAAGACGCAATCGGCTTGTTGCTGGTTTATCGCTCGCCACCGTTGTTACCGAAGCCACTCTACAAAGTGGCTCACTCATTACTGCCAGACTTACTGCTGAGCAGGGCAAGCAGGTTTTTGCTGTCCCAAGTAGCATTGATAATGCCAATGCCGAAGGTTGCCACCACCTCATACGAGAAGGAGCAACGCTCATCTACCATCCCAGTCAAATCATAGAAGATTTGCAAACCATCATGTCTGATGACGTGGTAAAAATCACACCACCAACGCCCAATTTACCCGCCAGTCAGCCCAAAACCATATCAACCCAAAACCAAATACCAACACACCTACAAACCATCTTTGATGCCCTAACCAACACCCCTACCGATTTGGATTCTTTGATGTTGGTGGCTCAAACAGACATAGGCAACCTCTTGGCAGGCTTGTTGGAATTAGAAATGCTTGGCGTGATTCATGTGATTGGCGGTCGTTATGCTCGCTCGCCCTAAAATAAAAAAAGCACCCAAACTGGATGCTTCTCTTAATAGCATGGCTTAGATGCCTGCAGCTGCTTTAAAAGCATTTTCGTCAAAGTCGTCACCGTGAGTTACAACAACAGTGCCTTTATCAAGGTTTACGTTAACGAATTTAACGCCTGCAACACCTTCGGTCTTGGCAACAAGGGCGTCAGCAGCAGCTTGGTCAGCAACGGTTACGTTGAATTGAGATTGTGGCATGGAAAGTCTCCGATACATATCGCCCACACTACATCAGATGTAGCGAAAAACCACAGACTTAGGTATGTGGTTGGGCAAGTTAAAGTTAAATGATAAAAACGTGTATATTAAACCACATTTGGTGAAACGTTACAAGTGTTTTTGGATAAAAAAACAGAAAATACTTATCAATAAGCGTTATTTTACAATATATTACAATATATGGATACTTTATCCGTTTTAATCCACCCTTATCCAAATTGGCATGGTTTGAGTGTACTGACGTGTACCATAACTACCAGTTGTGGCATTGTCAGTGCGTAGTTCACCAATTTTTACCCATTGTCCACGAGAGACCATGATGTCGCTGGATAAGTTTTGGGTTTGTAAATCACCTGTGCGAGTAGATTGGCTGACATTAATGCGGATTTGACCGTTTGGCATGATGGTTGCTTTGGCAGAAAAACCATCATTCAACGCCACCCAAGTCGTCCCAAAATTTGCCCACAGTCTGCCATATCGTTGGTAAGTTTGCCAATTTGCCAACCCCATAAGCGTGCTTTGACCGATAGACACAGGCGAACCTGACAAGGTTGAGACGGTATAATTTTGGGTAGATGCACTTTGGCTTTGAGCGTTATGATATTGCCCATTAACCCAAACTTGCCGAGAAATACCTACATTGACATAACCACCTTGATTGCTTTGGGTGGTTTTATTGTCAAGTGCCAATGACACCGTTAAAGGTTGGGGAGCAACATCTATTTGATTAACCAATGCCGACACACGCATATAATCATCATAGGTTGACTTGATGATGAGTCTGTCTTGATACAGTCGTGCCACGCCCCTATCTCCAAGCTCGTCTTGGACGATGTCTAAAATGGCAGGGTCGCCATAAGTGTGTATGACATAGATTTTTTGGTCTTGGGCGTGTGTCAGTACAGACAAAGAGAGCAAAACGATAAGAAAAGATTTTTTCATAAAATTATCATCAAAAAAACATGCCACCACACTTATCATATGGTGGCATAAATAATCAAATCATTTCAAACCAAGCACGTCCTGCATATCGTACATTCCCACAGGTTGCTTGGCAAGCCAAATCCCTGCACGCACCGCCCCATTAGCAAATGTCATGCGACTTTGGGCTTTATGTGTAATCTCAATGATTTCACCATTCATGATAAACTCAACCGTATGCTCACCCACAATCTCACCACCACGTACTGCATGAATGCCAATCTGCCCCTCACCACGTTTGGCTTGACCGTGTCGCCCATAGACGGCTGATGTTTTGAGTGATTGACCACGAGCGGTCGCCACCGCATTTGCCATCATGAGTGCTGTACCAGACGGAGCATCCAGTTTGTGTTTGTGATGATGCTCCACAATCTCAACATCAGCATCAAGTCCCAAAACTTTGGCGGTGGTAGTAAGTAGGTTTAGGGATAAATTTACGCCCGTAGAATAGTTGCCCGCATAGACAATAGGAATGAGTTTACTTGCCTCATAAAGCTTGGCTTCTTGGGCTTCGCTTAACCCTGTTACTCCCATAACAAGTGGTACTTTATGATTGATACACGCTTGTAACACTTCGTCTAGGGCATCGGGTAAACTAAAATCAATAAGTACATCCACACCTGACAAATCAAGCGTGGAGAGTGCCACACCACATTTACCCATACCAACAAACTCACCAGCATCCACCCCAATCAAGCTAGATACCGAACGCACAAAAGCCCCCGAAAGATTGGTTTTGGCATTTTCAAGGGTGGATTGGACAAGCATACGTCCCATGCGACCTGACGCACCCATGATGGCGATGTTTAGTGTCATGATTTGCTCCTTTTGATAAACATCAGATGATTATACCGAAAAAATGGAGAAGGTGCATTAGTTATTGTTATTTTGTTGAGATTGGGCAAGCTGGGTTAAACCTTCACGCCCTTTGGGATTTTTGGGAAACAATTCAATCAAACGATTAAATTCAGTTTCTGTCTTATCATACTCACACAAACTTTTATAAGCATGACCTGCCCACCAGTAGGAATGCCAAAGGTTTGGGCAATACGTTTGAGTCAACTGACACACCCCAATTAATTCTTGCCAATTTTTCTCATCTTTCATCAGATTTATTAAGCCCAAATAAGCACGGCTATCATGTGGGGCAACCTTAATCAAATAATCAAAAAACCGTTTGGCTTGCACCAAATCCTTTTCTTGGATAAATGACTCTGCCAACCAATTAAGAATTTGTAATTTTTTTTCATTATCCAAAGTGGTGGCACGCTTATATTGCTCTTGGTTTTCTACAAAATAACGAATATATTCAGCATATTTCTTTTGAGTAAATAAAGTTTCAAAAATCAAATACAAATTAGCTTCATTATTCATGCCCATCTCCAAATAAATCAAATGGTCTTTTGCTATTACATCATGATATAATGAAACTTTAAAACTTTTCAAAACACAAATACACATGAATCCCAGCCACAACTTCCACGACTTACTCACACTCATGGCACGCCTACGCACCGACTGCCCATGGGACGCCAAACAGACTAACAACAGTTTGCAAAAATACGCCATTGAAGAGGTATTTGAGCTTGTAGATGCCATTGCTAATGATGATAAAAGCTTGCTTGCCACAGACGACATCAAAGGCGAGCTTGGTGATGTGTTACTGCAAGTGGTTTTTCATGCACATCTGTACTGTGAGCAAGGGCGATTTGACATGGGCGATGTGATTTATACTTTAATGGAAAAATTAATAAGACGACACCCCCACGTCTTTGACAAAGAAAATCTGCGTACGGACGAAGACGTCAAAAAACGCTGGGACGAAATCAAAGCCCTTGAAAACAAAGACCGCCCAAAACGCCTATTGTCCGAAGTCAAATCAGGCACGGCACTCATGACCGCCCAAAATTTACAAAAACAAGCAGGCAAAGTGGGTTTTGATTGGGATAATCTGGGTGGGGTATTGGATAAATTAAACGAAGAATTGGGCGAATTAAAAGCCGAATTACCCCCGAATGATTTTCAATATAAACACGATGAATTGACCACCGCCCAAAAAGCCAAAATCGCCAATGAATTGGGCGATGTGTTATTTGTCCTATCCAATCTAGCTCGTCATGTGGGCGTGGATGCTGAAATGGCATTACAAAACGCCAATGCCAAATTTAAAAGACGTTTTGCCTTTGTGGAGACATCTTTGATTGAAAGTGGCAAAAGTTTTGATGAAGTGGATTTAAAAGAAATGGATAAGTTTTGGGAAATGGCAAAGGAATTGGAGAAATAATTAGGAGACATAAAATGCCAAATAACACCATTAAACAATTTTACAATCACCTAAATAAAAACAATAATTTAGCAGTGGCATTAATATCGTTATTTTGGTTTTTAATAGGCATGTTATTGCCAAATATTTTATTATTGTTGGAAGGAAAAGATTGGGCTTTTGACATAATTTCGATGTCTGCATTTTATCCAATGGTTCTTGCTTTTCAGATGTTGTGGGAAGGATATATCTTATTAGCAATCTTGTCATTGGGATTATATATTTATCCTGTTTTGTTATTGTTAGGTCTAGTCAATCAAGATGATTGCAGTCCAATTCATGACATAAAGCACATAATGACAATTATTTTTGCATTTGTGTTGTTTGCATTCTTTATCCACGCTTTTCCAACAATGTCTGACTGGAAGTTTAAACAGTATTTTGGCAATGACATTTATCATTCGCACTACTGGATTTTTTGTGCGTTTGTTATTTTGCCTATTCATCATATTCTAAAAGTGTTTTTAATTGAAATCAACTATCGTGTATTTATTGTGTTATTTGTGTTGGGATATGGAGCAATTGGTTATTTGCAATACCAAAAATACCTAACCGCCAATGAATTAGAAAAAGAAAAATATTTTAATAAGTATATTTTATATACCAATCATCAACCATCTGGTATTCCTTATGTGCCATTGCCTGATGTTAAGGTGGATTACGATACTGTCATTGAACTTAATCAAAACCCAGCCGTAGAGCCTGATGATGTTGATATTTTACAAAATTATCAGGTGAATGGATTTCTATATCGTCATTATGACGTTTGTTTTAAGTATCATTGTCCCAACATGATAAAACAATCCTTAGCAAAACAGCCCAATTATTATCTTAACATCAATCGCACCGACACACGGATTGATTATGAATTATTGGACGAAAATAAAGCAAGTCTTTGGCGTGCCAGCAGTCATAAAATAGATACTTATGACAAATTTTATAATAAAACCCAAGAATTTCACCCCGATTATCATCACATGATAAAAGATAAATTTAAACTCTATCATCATTTACTCATCGGCCATGATGACATCGTGATACATGATGATGAATTTAACAATAAACTCACCAAAGAACAAAGACGAGCAAGCAATGCGTTAAAAGATGAACAATTAACTAATATTTTTAGTAAAAATTCACCCTTTCATAAAAGCGGTAAAAACAGCGATTGTCATTTTGAGGTGATTGGTGATAACATTCATATCAATGATGGATTTTTTAAACACAAACATCATGATTTGAGAAGTTATCATTTATGGTGTTCATCGGATTATTATGTACTGGCAATGCCCAAATTTGACCGTATTTGGGGCAATGAGCAATATTTATATATGATTGACAGAAAAACCGATACACCTTTGTTGGCATTGGAAGAATTTGCTCATATTTTTAACAAAAACATCATTGCCAACCCCAATAATGAAACCTTTGTCAATGGCAATAATAAAGAATTACTCACAACGCACCCAAATGGTTTTGAGATTAAAGCCATTTCTTTTAAATGGGTCTATTATGACGAAGCCAATAAAGCATGGCGAGCCGTTGATGATAAATCACAATTACCAAACAACCATTTTTGGTATGCAGTAGCAGTACACACCGAATTTGGCGATATTTTTTATCGCCCTTTATGATGATACTGATGATGAAATTCCATAAATCTCTTGGCATACTTATCTTTGGCATGATGATAAACCATGCCCACGCCAACCAATGCTACGCTGACCCCAAACTCGCCTATCAAGCACTCATCAGCGAACAAACCACCCAAAAAGTGCGTGGCGAGCGAGTAAACATCAACACCGCCAGCGTGGGTGAACTTGCGACACTGACAGGTGTTGGTGCAAAAACTGCTGTGGCTATCGTGAACTATCGTGAAATGTTTGGGCGGTTTGAGAGTGTAGATGATTTGACAAAAGTTAAAGGCATAGGTCAAAAAACCCTAGAAAAAAACCGACATCGGCTCACAGTATATTAGCTTTTTTGATAAAGACAAGGTACAATAAACCAATCTAAAATAATATTTAAAAAAACATTTGGAGAATCAACGGTGGCGACACGCTTACCCAAAAAACACAAATTAACACCCACACGCCATAGTGCCAAATCACTTGGACTGTCCAAATCTTCGTTACCGCATAGCATTGTGGAAGTTATCAACACCCTCACCAAAGCAGGTTTTGAGGCATACATTGTAGGGGGTGGAGTGCGAGACGGCATTTTGGGACTTGCTCCTAAGGATTTTGATGCGGTCACCAATGCACGCCCCCACGAGATTAAAGCGATTTTTGGGGGGCGGTGTCGCATTATCGGTAGACGTTTCCAACTTGCTCACGTCTATTCGGGGCGTGAGCTGATTGAGGTGGCGACATTTAGAGCCCCACCCAAAGACGACACACACACCACCGATGAAGGCATGATTACCCGTGATAACGTCTGGGGAACGATAGAGCAGGATTTTGCTCGCCGAGATTTTTCCATTAATGCGTTGTATTATCAACCCATTAAAGGCGAGGTTTTGGATTTTTGTGGGGCGGTAAATGACATTAAAAACGGCACATTACGGCTTTTGGGTGATGCCAAGACACGCATAGAAGAAGACCCTGTCCGTCTATTACGAGCGTTGCGGTTCAAAGCTAAACTTGGATTTGATTTTGACAAATCTCTTGCCAAACAATTCAACGATACCAACTGGGCTTTGTTAGAGCAAGTCTCTGCTCACCGCCTATATGACGAGAGCCAAAAGATGTTTGGCGGTGGCTACTTGTCGCCCTTGTTGCCCATTTTATTTGAGTATGGGGCAATGCAAACCCTCATGAACCACGCTCCAACTGCTCCTACCGCCCTAATGACGGCTATCGCCAAAAACACCGATGAGCGGATTAACCAAGATAAAGGGGCAAATCCTGCGTTCTTTTATGCGGTATTGTTGTGGGAAAATTATTTGCACGCGTTGGCAAAATTTAAAAAGCAAGGCTTGCACTTTTTTGACGCCCAAACCAAAGCAGTCGCAAAAGTCATGAATGACCAACGCATCAAAACCGCCATTCCCAAGTTTGCCGAAGATTTTATTGCAGGTATTTGGCTATTTCAACCCAAACTTGTCAACCCCAAACTCAAAGAAATCGCCACGCTTGCCACTCACGCCAAATTCCGTGCAGGATTTGACTTTTTGGTCATGCGTGAAAATCATGACGACTGTGCATTATCCGAACCGACAAACAGCATGGGAGCATGGTGGCAACAATACCAAGTACAAAGCCAGACAGGCAAAGCGATGATGATAGAGGAGTTTGGTGAGGGCAAGGGCGCGCCAACCACTCGCCGAAACCGCCGTGTCAGAGTGGATTTTGGGGTATTTGAACCCGAAACCACCCCAATCACAATGCCTGACCCTGACAACACACCACCCAAACCACGCCCACGCCAAACACCAATTGCAAATAACGCCATTGATGTGCCAGTGTTTGCCCCTGTTAGCCATACCGAAGCGGACTTTTTGCGATTGCTTGCTAATGATGAGCCATACATTCCTGCCCAACGTTATCGCAAACGTCAACCATCATCAACACTCTCTCTCAAAGAGCAACAAGGTACTGACAATTTGCCAGCTACGGCAGTAGACACGGACAGCACCAAATCCGATAAACCCAAAAAAGCCAAAAAGGATAAATTAGACAAAGCAAAAGGTGAAAAAGACCATAAACCAAAAAACAAAAAAGCAACGTCAAAGACACCCAAAGCCGATAAAACAAAACCCAAAAAAACCAAAACAGATAAAGTCAAAAAAAATAATAAAGCCGACAAGCCCAAAAAACGCAAAAAATCCAATGCCAAACCACGAGCAGGAGAATAGGCATGGACTGGACGACTTGTTATATCGGACTTGGAGGCAATATCGCCAACGAGCACGGCACACCCAAAGAGCATTTAAAAAATGCCATAAATGCCTTTAAAAACAGTGAGTATTTTAAAAATGTCGCCACATCATCACTATACTCATCAAAAGCTTATGGCGTAACTGACCAACCTGATTTTATCAATGCAGTGTTAAAAGCAGACACAAATCTAGCGCCGCTTGATTTATTGGACTTTTGTCAAAACCTAGAAAATCGTGCAGGGCGAGTGCGACTTCGGCATTGGGGTGAACGTTGTCTTGATGTAGATATTTTACTCTATGGCAACCACACCATCCAAAACGACCGCTTGACTGTGCCACATCAAGAGATTTTGTTGCGTAATTTTGTATTAGTGCCACTTTTAGAACTTGATGACACACTCATTATCCATGGTCAAAAAATCAACGAATTAACATTGTCACATGACATGAAAGGACTAACAATCACGGAATCCTTATGACAAACACTACATTTGCACCTGATAACCCCCTCCAAATCATCATCGTCTCAGGGCGGTCAGGCTCTGGTAAAACATCAGTGCTTAATATCTTAGAAGATTTTAGTTATTATGTCATTGATAATTTGCCCCTATCACTCATCAATCAAGCAGTTGATGACCTGATTGCCAACAACGTCAAACAAGTTGCCTTAGGCATTGATGTGCGAAACCCCAATGCTGATTTGTCTGCATTTGAAGGCGTGTATGAGACCTTGATTGACCGCTACCAAAACGCTGTCAAAATCCTATATGTTACCGCCCAAGAAGGCGTACTGGTTGCACGATTTGGAGCGACACGGCGGGTTCACCCCCTACTACCCACCGCAGGTAATCTGCCCAATGCCTTAGCTCGTGAGATTGAGTTACTCAAACCCATTGCTATTCATGCTGACATCAAGATAGACACCAGCACCCTAAATATCCACGAACTCAAAGAACAAATTCGCCAACATCTAGGATTAGACAGTATCGTTACGGTCAATATCCTATCGTTTGGCTTTAAGCATGGTACACCCATTGATGCTGATTTTACCTTTGATGTACGTATTTTGCCAAACCCTCACTGGCAAGAAACTCTACGAGCCAAAACAGGGCGTGATGATGAGGTAAAAGCCTTTTTTGCTGACTACCCAGAAGTGGACGACATGGCAAGCGACATTGGTGATTTTTTAGGCAAATGGTTACCACAATTTTTGCATAACAACCGCTATCTGGTTACTGTTGCCATTGGTTGTACAGGAGGCAAGCACCGCTCGGTCTATGTCGCCGAAAAAGTCGGTGAATTGCTCAAATCTCGCCTGCCTACCAATATGCCAATTGTCGTCAAGCACCGTGAAAAACGGTACTGGTAATTTATTTATTAATTTTTGAGTATTTTATGAACATTGACTGGTCAAAACAAGACATGCGAGTCTCTCGCACCGAAATCAAAAAATCGCACGAACGCCTACAAGCCTTGTGTGAACCCCTATCCAAACTTTCTAAAAAACAACTGGACCAATTACCAGCAAGCGAATACTTTTTGGACGAGCTACGCCATCTCACCCAAATCAGTAGCCACGCCGCCAAAAACCGCCAAATTAAACGAGTGGGTAAACTCATCATTGAAGAAGACCGCCACGAACTCACGCAGGCGTTGTTTGAGATTATTTTTACGCCCGAGCAACGCACCAAAATCCAAACGTGGTTCAACCGCCTGCAACTGACTGACGACAGCACAATCAAACAATTTGTCAAACAATACAGCAAAGCTGAATACAACAGCATCTACCAGCTTCTACTGTGGATAGCCTACGCCAAGCATTTGGGTGATGACGAGTTACTCACAGAAAGCCAAACAGATTTTGAAAGCTATGTCAAAGAAGTGGCGATTTTGTCGTTGTGAATATGGTAAAAGGTGTATCATAGGGTGAAATCATATTCACCCA
Organism: Moraxella oblonga NBRC 102422; assembly: GCF_001598275.1. GTDB lineage: Bacteria > Pseudomonadota > Gammaproteobacteria > Pseudomonadales > Moraxellaceae > Moraxella > Moraxella oblonga. Next base: position 15,788 of record NZ_BCYQ01000010.1, on the reverse strand, counting down.
CTCAACAAGTTAAATGATAAAAATTCTCTTTTGAAATAGTATTGCATTAACACCCCATGTTATAATTGGGCGTTTTATCATTACTTTTGAGCATGACCCATGTTAAAATTTACCCCCTCTTTCTTAGCATTTGCCATTTTTGCCAATTTTGCCCATGCCAACACCACCCCCCAAGTTCAGCTAGATGCGATGACCATTGGCATTTCTAGAGATGCAGGTAAATATGTCGCCATTAAACCTAACTCTCTAAAAGACAACACACCCTTGTATTACACCGCCCAATCGGTGAGCGTATTTACCCCACCCCAAGTTGAACAAAAACAAGCCAACACTGTTGCCGAGCTTTTGGAAAACGTGGCAGGCGTATCGTCAGGTGTGCAGGGCAGACGTGGTTGGGACGACTTTATCATTCGTGGGCAAGTATCGTCCAATCAGATGTACGTGGACGGCATGCGTGTACAAATGTCATCAAATAACCTACGTGCATGGGACGTGGCAGGAGCGGACAGCATTGAAGTCATCAAAGGCACGACCACCACAGGCTATGGCATGGCACTGCCAAGTGGTATCGTCAATATCACCTCCAAACGCCCTGATGATGAGACTTTTGCCAAAGGTAAAATCTCGCTTGGTACATTTAACACCAAAGAGTTCTCTTATGATCTCAACTATGCCCCCAATGCAAGTAAAAAGGGAGCATTTCGCCTCAATGGACGTTTTGCTGACCGTGATGATGCTACCGACCATGTATATTTTAAGGACAATTACATCGCACCAAGCTATACATTTGACTTGGGCGACAAAACCAATTTGACACTGTTAGGCAGTTACCAATGGCGTGAGTATATTCGCCAGCAAGGTTTGCCACACAACAACACCATAAATCAACTGACAGGCGAAAAAACAATCCGTAATGCCCACCAAAAATATCCGCCTAGCACCTTTTTTGGCTTGCCACAAAATGTGGATAAACAAAACACCTTGCGTTTAGGTTATGATTTGTCGCATGTCATCAATGACAACTATACTTTTAAATCCATTTTTGCTTATACCAAAACCGACACAGACGGCAACCCTACATTGGCAAATAACTATGCCAACTTTTATAGGGACGGTCTCATCACTCGCCAAGTCAATACCCAAGACAAAAACGACACCATGCTGACCATGGATAATCGCATTGAGGCATATTTTAGCACAGGAAACATCAACCACGATGTGACAGTTGGTCTTGATTTGTTGCGTGAAAAAAGTAGTTATGTGATTACTCGTGCCAACGCCAACGAAAGATTTGATGCAGACGAGCCAAAATATGATTTTTCAGGTACAGGCAGAGTAACGACCACTCGTGATTGGCTCACACATACCCAATATGCAGGTCTGTACGCAAAAGACACCATGCGTTTTAATGATTTTATCTTTGGGGCGACCCTTCGTCATGACTGGGCAACCACCAAGCAAACAGACAATCTTGTCAGTAAAACTGCCAAAGCCACCGATTCTGCCATAACTGGTAACGTATCTGCCATGTATGATTATCAAGGCAAATTTGCTCCTTATGTCAGTTTTGGTACGTCATTTTTACAAAATACTGATGTTGGGGCGGACGGCAACGTACTTGACCCAGAAAAAGGTCAAAATGCCGAAATTGGCATAAAATTTCAAGGTTTTGACCGCCGTTTACAAGGCTATGCATCTGTTTATGACATCACTCGCAAAAATGTCGCCGAGACCGTCTATGATGCCAATGGCAACTCTTTAAACTATTCGGCACTCGTAGGCAAACAACGCACCAAAGGCTTTGAATTTGAAACCGCCTATGTGATGAACAACCAGTGGAACATCTCAGGTTCATACAGCTACATTCCAACCGCAAAAATCCTCCAATCCACAACCACAACTGACATCGGACAGCGTATCAGCCAAATCCCCAAACATTCTGCATCTGTTTCCACCCAATACCATTTTAGCCCTGACCGTCTAGGCTGGTATGTTGGTGGTGGCATTCGTTATCAAGGCGACCGCACCGCATGGCGTGGCAACAGTTTTATTGACCTGCCTGCCTACACCGTGCTTGATGCCAAGGCAGGTTATGAGAGTAAAAACTGGGGGGTTGGCTTGGCGGTAAAAAATCTTACTGACAAAGATTATTTGGTTGGTACATCACCAAACAGTCAGCTTGTCTCTTATGGTGAGCCACGCAACGTACGTGCGACTTTAACTTTTAAATACTAAACCAACCAAAGACCCTTTTTCGTGATGAAAAAGGGTTCGATTTGTAAAATATTAACACTGGGGCGAACGTGGATTGGCAAGCAGAACTCATCACGGCGATTTTTTGGCTATTTAAAGCATTTTTTTGGGTAACGGTGTCGTTGTCCGCCTTTGCCTACGGGCTAAAATTCACCGCCTTTGGGCAAAAATTTTGGCACATCACTCGTCCTTGCCTTAACACCAAAAACACCACCAATGCCCTCATCATGATTGGGCTACTCATCTTTTTTGTTCTGCTTGAAGTAAAAATTAGCGTCCTAAATACCCAATTTTACAACAAATTATACAGCTCATTGCAAGACATGAATGCACAGGCATTTTGGTTTTTTGCTTTATTGAACGCCAGTTTAATGATGTTTAAGGTGTTTCAGGAGGTTGTGGATAGGTTTATTGGCGAAACCTTTGAAATCAAATGGCTAGAACGGCTCAACACTGTACTTTTAGACCGCTATTTGGCAGACAAAAACTACTACCGACTACGCCATACACATACACCTGACAACATAGATCAGCGTATTGAACAAGATGCCAAAGAATTCATCGCCACCACCGTTGAGATGATGCGTGGCGTACTCAATGCGGTGATGAGTATTATTGAGTTTACTATCATTTTGTGGGGTCTGTCTGGGGTTTTATCGTTGTTTGGGCTATCCATACCAAAGGGTGTGGTATTTTTTATTTATACATTCATCATCGTAGCAACCGCACTGTCGGTGTGGATTGGTAAGCCTTTGATTAAACTTAACTTTGACAAAGAACGCTTGCATGGTGATTATCGTTATTCACTCATCAGAGTGGCTGACCATGCTGAGAGCATTGCTTTTTATGGCGGCGAAAAACAAGAAAAACATCATTTATTAGTGCGATTTAACGCCATTATCAGCAATCGCTGGGCGATTGTTCGCCGAATGCTAGGGCTAGACGGCTTTAATACAGGTGTTACACAATTTGCCATGTTGTTGCCACTCATGCTCCAAGCCCCTAGATTTTTTGCAGGCGAGATTAAATTGGGTGATATGCACCAAACCGTACAATCTTTCAACCGTCTTATGCGAGCATTGTCGTTTTTTAGATTGTTTTATGAAACTTTTACACTATATCAAGCACGACTCAACCGTTTGCATGGGTTTTTAAATCGCATGGAGACACTGGGTGAGACTGCCCCAAAAACCACGCAAACCATACAAACAGATGCTTGGGTTGAACTGCTAAACTTTGGCATTATGGGGGCTGATAACAAACCACTCATCACGCCAGTATGTTTAAAAGTCAAAAAGGGTGAGCGACTACTCATACAAGGTGCATCAGGCACAGGCAAAACCACGTTATTAAAAGCCATAGCAGGTATTTGCCCTTTTGCTACCACAGGTGAATTACATACACCGCAAGGCACTCATTTATTCATTCCTCAAAGAGTTTATGTGCCACAAGGCACGCTAAGACAAGCAATGTGTTACCCAAACTTAATAGCAAATGATAGGCAGTTGGTACACGCCATGTCCGTCTGCAAACTAGATAAATGGACATCACATTTGGACGAAATGGCAGATTGGCAACATCGTCTATCACTGGGTGAATTACAACGTATCGCCTTTGTGCGAGTCATGCTTGCACGCCCTGACGTTCTGTATCTGGACGAAGCTACCAGTGCCCTAGATGAAGAAACCGAGCATTATTTTTATCAACTCATACACCAAACCCTACCACACGCCATCATCATCAGTGTTGGTCATCGTGGCACACTACATCAATTTCATGACAAACAATTAATACTCGCTAAAAGCCATTAACAACATCAACATAAAAAACGCACCAAAAAAGTGCGTTTTATTTGTGGCTTCATACACCAAAATTATTTTTTCTCTTCACGCACTTTATTAACCAAAAAATCAACCACTTGGGTAACTTTGGCATCTTCGCCTGTAACGACATATTTGCCATGCACCACCACCGCAGGTACGCCAGTCAGTTGATAGCGGATTGCCCCTTGTTTGGAACGCTCAATCTTGGCATTGACACCAAAAGAGTTGTAAAAACTGGTATATTTGGCTTTATCCACCCCTTGCGAAGCATACCAGTCCGCCAACGCTTCTGGCGAGCGATCAACCTTTAAGCCATCTTTGTGAATGGCATCAAATAGGGCTTGGTGAGTTTTTTCTTCAAAGCCCATAAGCTGTGCTGCATAAAAACCACGAGCTGTGATTTCCCAAACTGGATTCATGGCAGCAGGCGTGCGAAAAAATGCCACGTCTTTGGCACGGGTTTTTGCCCACGCCTGCATATGTGGCTCTAAGGCATAGCAGTGCGGACAACCATACCAAAAAAACTCACGCACCACAATGACATCACCTGCGATTTTTTCTGGATTGGGTAGCACTTGGTAATCTTGACCTTCTACAAAATTGGCGTGAGCAACACTAGACAAACCAACTGCAAAAGCCAAAGCGGTGAGTGTAGGAATGATTTTCATGGCATTTTCCTTAAAATAAAGGGATAAATTAAAAACAAAATAAGTTGGCATAGTTTAACTTATTTTTGACAAAAATAGGTAATAGAATTATTAATGAACCGTTGTATTATGTAAAAATTTTTAAAAACAGGCAAAATTCATCAAAAAATGGTAAGATAGTCATGTTTTGATAAAAATGGATAGCTCATGACCACACAAAATGTAGATTTTGATGAAATTGGTAAATTCACCCGTCTTGCGGACGAATGGTGGGACAAAAACGGTGCTTTTAAATCCTTGCACGACATTAACCCCTTGCGATTGAACTGGATAGAAGACCAAACGCATGCCTTTTTTGGCTCAAAATTAAACGGCAAAAAAGTGCTTGATGTCGGCTGTGGCGGTGGCATTTTATCACACGCCATGGCAGTGCGTGGGGCAGAAGTTTTGGGGGTAGATTTGGGTGCAGAAAACCTACAAGCAGGTCAAATCCATGCTCAAAGAACAGGGGTGGACAATGTAGATTTTCACTGTATCGCCATTGAAGAGCTCGCCAAAGAGCAAGCAGGCACCTACGATGTCGTTACTTGCATGGAAATGCTAGAACACGTCCCAAATCCCCAATCCATCATTACCGCCTGTTTTGAACTGCTCAAACCAAACGGCATTTGTGTGATGAGCACCATCAACCGCAATCCAAAATCCTACCTATTTGCCATCGTGGGAGCAGAATATGTGTTACGCCTTTTGGATAGAGGCACGCATGACTTTAACAAATTCATCACACCTGCCGAGCTAGACGGTATGGCGGTGAGGGCAGGATTTGGGCGTTTTGATATGACAGGTTTGCATTATAACCCCATCACCAAACGTTTTTGGTTATCTAATGCCAATGTAGATGTCAATTACATGATGTCCTTTAAAAAAGGCAATCAAAAGGACAAACAGTCATGAACAACATCAAAACACCACACGACATTCAGGCCATTCTATTTGACCTAGATGGCACACTCATTGACACCGCCCCTGATTTTATTCGCATCATCAAAATCATGTGCCAAAAACACAGCCACCCCTGCCCCACTGACGAAGCCATTCGTCAGCAGGTATCAGCAGGTGCTAGGGCAATGGTACGCCTCATGTTTGGTGATGAATTGGCACAGGCTGCCAATACAGATGAGCGACTGCTTGCTTATCGCCAAGAGTTTTTGGATTTATACGAAAAAGACATCTGCGTAGACTCTCGGCTATTTGATGGACTAGATGAGCTTTTACAAACCCTAGAAAATAAAGGCATCGCATGGGGCATTGTTACCAACAAGCCTAGATATTTGGCACAAAATTTATTAGATAAATTAAATCTCACCAAACGCTGTGCGGTACTGGTCTGCCCTGATGATGTGGTAAATACCAAACCTGACCCAGAGCCGATGTTTTTGGCGTGTCGTCAGCTTGACATTGACCCCAAAAACGCCATTTATATCGGCGACCACATCAGAGACATTCAAGCAGGGCAATCAGCAGGCATGATGACTGTCGTGGCAGGTTTTGGCTACATCGTGCCTGACGAAAATCCCCAAGATTGGGGGGCGGACGTGCTGGTGGAGACACCACACAAGCTTAGCCAATGGATTTTGTCATGTTTAAAAAGTTAATAGGTGGCGTATCGCTTGGCTTATTTGCCTTGCCGACTTTTGCCTTTATGCCCACCGATGATTTTCAGGTTGTACGCACCCAGTTCATCAATAATACAAATAGCGTACAATCCTTGGCAGACGTGGCAGGAGCGGTGCAAGTAGGCAAGGATTATCGACCCACCACCGACACAAATTCACCTTTGTACAAATTTAAGACACTTACTTATTTTTTAAAAAATGGCAAAAAGATGTCGGGTCATGTGGCAAACATCAGCATCATCAACTGTACCGACCAGACATTTTTACAAGGCATAACTTGGCACTATGTAGATGACAATGCCCCACCTATCATCATACCACCCAAAAACGACTTTGAGCCGATGAATGATATGCACGCTTTTTATGGTGTCGCCAAAGAGCTTTGTCATTTTAAATAATAAAACATACGGAACATACCATGCAAAACCACGACCACATTCGCAACTACACACCAAAAGCTGACTGCCTAAAAGACAAAATCATCTTGGTAACAGGGGCATCAGACGGCATTGGCAAAGTGGCAACTTATACCTATGCCAAACTTGGGGCAACCGTACTCATGCTTAGCAAAACCCAAGAGAAACTTGAAGTCATCTATGATGACATTGAGAGCATGGGGCTTGCCAAGCCTGCGATTATCCCCCTAGATTTGGAGCGTGCCACCTTTGCTCAGATGAATGAGCTTGCCAATCTGATTCAAGGCGAAGTAGGCAGACTGGACGGTATTTTACACAATGCAGGGATTTTGGGGGCATTGACTCCCCTTGAAATGTATGACCCCATTACTTTTGAGCAGGTCATGCGTATCAATAGCACGTCCGCTTTTATGCTTACCCAAGCCCTATTTCCCCTACTGATGTCATCGCCTAGCGGTTCGGTGGTGTTTACCAGCAGTAGTGTAGCAAAAGTTCGTCCTTTTTGGGGAGCGTACGCCCTATCCAAACAAATGGTAGAGGGTATGTGTGAAATTTTTACCCAAGAAACCAAAAACCACACCACACTCCGCTTCAACTGCATTAATCCAGGGGCGACCCGCACCAACATGAGAGCCCATGCCTTCCCTGGTGAAAATCCCATGACCCTAAAAACCCCCGAAGAAATCATGTCGCCCTACGTCTATCTAATGACTGATGAGGCGGTGGGTGTCAAAGGGCAAGTGGTGGAATGCCAACCTAAATAATCACGGAATATGTGGCGATGATAAAAATACTGCTGAATATTGTTGGGGTTTTTGTGTGTGCCACCCTATTCTTTTTAGTGGTGGTGTGTTATAACTATGTGTTTGATAAAGAACAAGATTTTCTTGTATCGTATGTGATTACTTTTGCCATCACAACGGTCATTTTTGTATGGTCGTCTTATGAAAGGCATTTGCTCAACAAAGCCCAATCCGCCCTAAATCGCCACGATTATCAGACCGCCTTTGCCATTACCGAAAAACTTGCCAAAAAAGACCACCACGAAGCCCAGTTTAATCTAAGCCTGATGTATCGAGACGGCATTGGCACGGCTAAGGACGACAGCCAATTTTGGTATTGGCTAGAAAAATCCGCCGTGGTCGATGCGGATGCTCAACTGCTATACGCCAATGCCTATCTACAAAATCACCCTTATGGCAAAGAAACACTCGAAGTGGTTCGGCGTTATTTGCACAAATTTATCCAACACAAAAAACACCCACGCCAACCCGAAGGGCTAGAACAATTAGCAAGGATAGAACAATTATTGGACATCGAACGAAAAAACCATCGCCCATAACCTTTAAAATCCCTTGCCAAAAACCCAAATTCCCCCTATAATTTTAGCCATTTATAGTATATTCAATTCAAAATCCAACAAAGGTTTTTTGCTCAAAGTAAGCTTGGGAAACCCAACAAAAAACCTAATGTGGTGCATTTTGGGTTTAATTGACTATAAATAACTATGCCACCCTCACACAATCACACGCCATACCAGTGTCAATCAATTAGGAAAACCCATGTTACCACGCATTAATCTCATCAAAGGTCGTGATGCGGACTTTTTATTATCCGTCAATGACACCATTATTTCGCAACACATTTATCAGCATGGCGTATGGGAAGACCACATCTTAAACGTTTCAAAGCTATTTTTGGCAGACATCAAACACCCATGGGTGATAGACATTGGGGCAAACTTAGGGGCATTTACCATACCAATAGCCAAACACATCGCACCCTATGGCGGTGTAGTTAGCTCCTTTGAGCCACAGCGTGTTGTTTATTATCAGTTGTGTGGCAACATCTTTTTAAACCGTTTGGATAACTGCTATGCCTATCAATATGCTTTGGGTGAACAAGACAAACTTATTGATATTGTTGAAGTGGATTTTAATCAAGCTAGTAATGTTGGTGCTTATTCCTTAAAAGCTGAATACACCGCATTAGAAAACATACATTTGACCAAAAACAAACACCCAGTCCAACAAATTCGTCTAGACAACCTGCCACCCCCCCCCCCACCATACAAACAACGCCACACTCTCACTCATCAAGATTGATGCTGAGGGCTTAGAGTTGGATATTTTAAAAAATGGGCAAGATTTTTTGAAAAAACATCAATACCCACCCATTTTGTTTGAGGCGTGGGCAACAGAGGATTATAGAGAGCAAAGGGAGATGTTAATGACGTTTTTAAGCAGTCTAGGTTATGAGATTTTACAACTAGATAGAATGGATTATGTTGCCCAACACCCTCTAAATGACCGTTATTTTATCCGTGAACAGACGGACAACGCCATCACTTATCGCATGATAAAAAGATAAAAATGAGAAAAGAACCAACCAAGCATTATCTAAGATTATGAAGGCTTATGTTGGCTTGTGGTGATGCCGATAGGCTTTTAACCCTTCTACCACCACATCCAACACCTGCGTGTCAGCACTTGTGGCAACGGTGCGAATTAGGCGAGAGGGTGGGTGGATTAATGTTTGTGTGAGTGCATGGGCAAATTCATCAAGTACAGTTTGGGCATCTTCTCCTTGTGCCAGACGCTCTTTGGCAACAGCAAGCAGACGCTCTTTGTGAGTGGTTGCCTCACTTCTATAATCACTGATAAATCGTCTGGCATTCACCAACTGCATTTGGTTCTCAATGCGTGTGGTAAACTGACTAACCATAAGCTCAGCTTCTACCGCAGCTTGTTTTCGCTCCTCAATATTACCTGCAATGACATGCTGTAAATCATCAACCGAATACAGATACACATCATCAAGCCTTGCCACCTCTGGCTCAATGTCTCTGGGTACTGCCAAATCCACCATCAGCAATGGACGATAACGGCGAACCTTTTGGGCGTGTTTGACCATCGCCACATCAATGAGCGTATTCATGCTACCACTACAACTACTCACCACGTCCGCCTGTGTCAATACCTGTGCCAGACTATCTAGTCCCACACATTCTACTGACACCGTTCGCCCTGCATTTTTTGCCATTTCCACAAGTTCGTCTTGGAGGGTTTTGGCTCGCTCAACAGTACGGTTGGCAATGATAATGCGTGTCATACCAAGACTTGCGACATTATGTGCCACCAACCGATTCATCTCGCCTGATGCTACGATGAGTAGGGTTATCTGACTGGGGTCATCAAAAATTTGCGTAACCAATTTGGCAGTCGCAAACCCAAGCGTAACCGCCTGTTCGCCAAGTCTGCTATCACGGCGAACACTACGAGCAGAGGCAAAAATCTGCTGGGTAAGCCAATGAAAGCTCCCTCCCATCGCTTGCACGTCTTTTGAAAATGCTACTGCTTGACGGATTTGCCCCAAAATCTGTGGCTCACCCAAAATCATTGAATCAAGCCCAGAGGCAACCCTTAGCCAGTGATTGACCGCCTTTGTGTCTTCGTACACATATAAAAATGGTAAAATTTCAGGCAATGCCAACCTTTTAAAATCAGCAAGCCACGTCCGTACGTTTTGGCTTTGGGAGCTAATGTTGTCATCGGTCTCATCAATATCATCAAAACCGATATAAATCTCACTGCGGTTACAGGTAGAAACAATGACCGACCCGCAAAACTGGGGAAGTTGTTTGAGTGAGTCATAAGCGTCCGCCATATCCACGCCAAAAGACAGCTTCTCACGTAAAGAAACTGGGGCGGTTTTGTGATTGACTCCAATGACGGCTAATTTCATGACAAATTATAAAAAAAATCAATCTGATATTATAACAATTTTTTGAAAAATTAGGCAAATAAACACAATCTTTTTAAATTTTAATGTATTTTCCCTTGAAAAATTTTGTACCCACCCCATTTACGCAACATTGTATTTTTTTCCTCAAACCCACCGCCACTCCTTCGGTGGGTCTTTTTTTGCCTTTATTTTATCTCAAAAAACCTTTATAATATCACAAGTTAAACGCCATCGATGGATTTTGGGATTATTATGGCAAACACACCACAACGCAAATATTTTTCTCTTACGACACTCAAAAAGGCGTTGTCGTCCACGTTTAGCACGTTATTTAGTTTATCCAAACAACTTAGCCCTCTGTGGCAAAAACTTCCCACAAAATTCCCCAAGTCACAAACCGCCAAAAAATACCTTGTACCATTGTTGTGCTGTTCGTTGCTGATGCCAGCATTTGTCTCTGCCAAACAAGACAATCGCGAGGGCATGTTTGATTCACTCCTAAGAATCATTTTGCCATTTTACAAAAAAGAACCTGCCCCTACCACCGACACATCAGCAGATGACATGGACGAGATTCCTAGTGTGATTGATGATGGTAGTGATGATGACTATGTGATTGAAGAAATAGCAGACGATAAAAGCACCAAAAAAACCCTTGACCTGCCTAGCGTTTTACTTGATGACACGCTCATTGCCGATGATAGCACTGCCATGCTGGGTGAGCCTGATTTGCTTGCCCTACTGTCTGCTGAATTTTCTGCCGATCGAGGCAACATCAAAGAAGCACTCACCATCTACAAAGCCGAAAGTTTTAAAAAGAATGCCACCAACGTCTTTGAGCGTGCCTTATCTTTATCCATTGAATATGAGGAGCCAAATCAGTCTCTTGCTTTTGCAACCGCTTGGCAAAAACAAAACCAAGACCACATTCCTGCATGGTTTTATGTGGCACATTTGGCACTAAAAGCAGGCGATTACAACCAAGCCAGCCAAACGCTTGCCATGATTTTAAATTATGACGCTACCGCCGATTTGACGCAGATTTTGACAGGGATTATCCCTGACGACCCCGACAGCCAAAGAAAACTCTTTAATGCTTTGACAGCCGTTGGCGACAACAATCCTGCCATTTCAGTACTAAGAGCAGGTCTACTCATGCGACTTGGCGACTATGAGCCAGCACTGCTTCATGTGGATACCGCTTTAAGCAAAGACCCCACCAATTTATCTTATATCACCCTAAAAATAGACTTATTAAAACTAAGCAATAAAGACGATAAGTTATGGCAATTTGTTCGTGCCAAAAGAAAACAACTGCCCATGCACAAAGAACTGCATTTATACGAAATTCATCATTTGATTGAAAAAGGTGATTTAAAAAGTGCGTGGCAATTACTCCAAATCGCCAACAAATCCACCAAAGACCCAGAAATCATTTTATTAACCGCATTGACAGGGTTGGATATTGGTGAATATGCCAAAGCCGAACGGATATTGTTGCCACTACTCAACAACAGTGATTACCAAAGCCGAGCCAACTATTATCTTGGTGTCAGTCACGAAATGCGTGGCAACATCAATAAAGCCCGTGAATACTACGAAAAAGTCAAAGACTATGAACACGTTTTGGACGCACGCACCAAAGTTGTAGGCTTTTATTTGGTCAATGACGAAGTGGATAAGGCGATAGCCACACTCATTAGATTGCGTGACGAATACAAAATCTACGCAACAGACAGTTATCTTTTGCAAGCAGAAATTTTAATGCGTCAAAACGAAAAAGAATCTGCCTTGAACCTACTCACCAGTGCCAACCGTGAAAACCCAGATGATGACCGTTTGTTATTTGCCAGCTACAAACTGCTAGAAAACGAACTAAGCAACGATGACAAACGAGAAACGCTCAACAAACTCATCAGCATTGACCCCTACAATCACGAGTATCTACTTAGTGATGCCAAACTACGCCTACTACAAAACCCTGGCGACACAGACGCCCTAAAAGTTGCTACCACCATCAGCAAAATCAGCGAATCAGACCCCAACTATGACGAGCAGTTGCAGTTTGATGCGTTGATGTTGCTTGCTAATCACGCCCTAAACCAACAGGACTACAAAAGCGTCATTGCATACATCAAAACCCCCTACCAAAACACCCACGACCTCAATGCTGGGATTTTGTTACTCAAAGCCTATCAAGGCTTGAACGAAAATGACAAAGTTACAGCCTTATTGGACGAACTCAAAAGCAACACACCCAGCACACCCAACCTCACATCAACACACCAAGAAAAGGTTGCCAATTGACAGTTTTTAAACACATAGGGCGTGGTAATCCATCTCACGTCCCAAATGTCAATCTGGGCATTAAAAACACCCAAACCCTCTTCTTTATTTCATCAACTCTCTTTTAAAAGTCAATTGCAATTACCCCCCTGCACGTAGTATCATACTTAATTCACATCAAAATCATACAAAAAAACCGTTCGCCCCAAGCTAAGCCTTCGGGTGAAGCGGTTTTTCGTTACGGTTGGCTCACCACAAACAAAAAACATTTGTTTGTTTTTGAATACAATTCACCATATTTAAAACTTTATTAATACATGATTGCAATTTGGATTTATCATGAAAAAACATACACTCATCATGGCAAGCATACTCACATTGACCGCTTGCCAAACCATACCAAAATCTACCACCCCGCCTGTGGTACATACCGAAAAAATCGCCTTCAACATCACAGGCAAAATTGGCATTACCACCCACACCCCAGATGGCAAAACAGGGGGCAGCGCCTTTTATGGTTGGACGCAAGAGGGCGAGCGTTTCGCCATCAATTTGACAGGAGCGTTGGGCATTGGCTCAACCCAAATTCGCTATGATGGCATCAAAGCTACTTTGGCAACAGATAAAGCCCAGATAGAAGCGGACAATCCCAATGATTTGCTGTTTAAAGCAACAGGTTGGCACGCCCCCATTGACAAACTTCCCTACTGGGTCATGGGCAAACCTGCACAAGGCGACACAGATAGTGTGTTTGATAATAACAAACTCACCCAAAGCAAAAATGGCGACTGGCTTGCAAGTTTTGATTATAAAAGCACATTGCCTAGCCGTATCACGATGACCCATACAGATGGACATAAAGCCATCATCACCATCAATCACCAAGCAACACCATGAAACGATTTTCCCCCGCCAAACTAAACCTATTTTTACACATCACAGGCAGACGCCCAAATGGTTATCACAACTTACAAAGTGTATTTTGCCGAGTGGATTTTGGGGATTTTTTAACTTTTGACAAGATGGCAAAATCACCCAATACCCCCCTACTCACACTGACAGGGGCGGACAATCTTACTGACAATGTGGCAGACAATCTCATCTACAAAGCCGTACATACTCTGGCACGGACATTTCCTGACCACGCTCACCCTTTACACATTCATCTAGATAAACATTTACCCACAGGAGCAGGGCTGGGCGGTGGCTCGTCCAACTGTGCCACAACCCTAATCAGCCTCAATGAGCTTTGGGACATCGGACTATCTACCGATGAGCTTATCAATATTGGGGCAACGCTCGGAGCGGACGTGCCATTTTTTATCTTTGCACACACTCATCAAACGGAGGCGATTGTTGAGGGTATTGGCGAACAACTGTTTGGGATAGATTTGCCAAATTGTGAATTTTTACTACTCATGCCAGATGCCCACATCAACACTGCCCAATTTTTTGCCAAAGATGAATTGAAACGAGATGGTATCTTATACGCCCATGACGAATTAGCACAGGTGGATTTTTATCAGCTTGATGACAGATTTGGTAATGTATTTGAGCCATTAGCCACCCAATTTTCTCCCAACATTCACACCGCCTTGACTTATTTAAAGGGATTAGAAGACATCACTTGCACCACTGCACGCATGACAGGTACGGGTTCGGTGGTCTTTTTGCCAACACCAAATATTAATGATGAAACCAAACATATGTGGATAAAAAATGCCCCCTGCCCTGCAATTTTTGTAAAATTATTCAAATAATTTAAAAAAACGCTTGCATTCACCCAAAATTTTGGTATAATATGCGTCCTATATAGGGGCGTCGCCAAGTTGGTAAGGCATCAGGTTTTGATCCTGACATTCGTTGGTTCGAGTCCAGCCGCCTCTGCCATGTTCTAAAAACCAGTCGTAAGACTGGTTTTTTTATTTACAAAAATCATATTCCTTCTTTCATTAATCAAAAAACCCCCAATTTGGGGGTTTTGATTATCAATACAAATGGCTTACCATTTATAGTTGAATTTAAGACCAACAGAACTGCGTTTGTCCACTTCGCTACCATCAGCAATGGTGGCACTTACCGCAGTTTCCCACGATTTTTGCCCAATGCTAAGTTTGGCTTCATGATAGCCATAACTACCAAATTCTTGGGTAAATTTGTGTTTGCCATTCATGGTAACTTGACCTTGCTTGTCTTTGCTATCCACATAATAGCTGGCAATAGATGGTTTAATAGTCAAGCCGTTAGATAGTGGCATGGTTTTTTCTAACGCCACGCCCACCTTATAACTCACCAAATCCACATCACTGATATAAGCACTTGCACCATTCATGTGATAATGAGTGCTAGACAAGTGGTGATAACGCACACCCACAGAAGGCTGGATGTCCACGACTGGGGTTTCAATATTCATGCCCGCACTTAGACCCACACTCTTCACATTTTGGTGTGTGGTTGCCTGTTCGCCTGCTGATGTGATGACGTTTTTACCCTTACCATAGCTGGCATCAGTAATGGTAAAGAAACGTTTACCCATCTGCGTACGAGCATACACAGATACCATGTGTGTATCACCTTCTGCTTTGATTCTATCGGCAAATTGTTGGTTTGATTGAGTATGCGACAACGCACCACCGACCGCCACATTAGTATCATCAAGCACCGCATCAAAACCAACCTGTTTTAATGACTCATCTTTTTTGTATTGACGATGGTTGTCAGAATGATGAACCGTTTCGTGAGAGCGGTCAGCATTTACCCAAAAATGCTTACCAAACTTCAAATCTGTCGGACGTATACCAAGCAGATGACTGTCTAGACCACGATTGATTTGCATCACGCTATGCATCTGAGATGACAAGGTGGACAATGCTGTGTTGGTATAGCGACTGATATAATCGGCTTGTTTTGGCGGTGTCGTATTCGTACCAATATTCGTACCAA
>NZ_BCYQ01000009.1 GCF_001598275.1 Moraxella oblonga NBRC 102422 | reverse complement strand
CGGTTAGTATATTTGATTTTATAGGGGATAATTGCAATTCATCGCCATATCTAAAAATAAATAACGTCAATCAATAATTGATACTTTTAAGTTAAAAATAAGATGATATTTATGACGCCCAAAAAATAAAACCTGACTTTCGCCAAGTTTTATTTTACTATCAAACACTACGATAATTCCGATTATGATAAATAAGTGCTTTATCATCATCGCCTTGACGAATACCAACAATCTCACAAATCAAAATGCCATGTGTACCCACTTGTTTGATTTCGCTAATTTTACAATCAAAATTGATTAAAGCGTTTTTTAACATTGGCGAACCTGTAACCAAAGTTGTCCACTCTGCTTTGGCAAAGCGTTCTTCACTGGTGAGTGGTGAAGCAAAGGCGTTAGATAGTTCGGACTGCTGGGCAGTCAAGGTATTCACCATTAACACACCATTTTTAACAAACTTATCATAAAAGCGAATGTTTGTATTCATGCACACAAGGAGTGTAGGCGGAGAATCAGTAACACTACACACCGCAGAGGCTGTAAAGCCATAACGCCCATTCTCACCATCTGTAGTAACGACATGCACGGCTGTGGCAAGCTGTGCCATTGCATCTTTAAACTCTGTAACAGATACCATTTTTATTTTCTTATCTTTTTAATAACCATATCAAAACCGCTTGTGCTTCCTATGAAGTCGTCAAACGGCATTCCCATCACACCATAGATTGGCATCATGGGAATAAATCTCTTATTGACCGCCAAGCTCACCACGAATAATCGCAGCCCCTTGGCTTAGGGCGTTTAGTTTACCACGAGCTACCGTGCGAGACAATGGTGCCATACCACAGTTGGTGCAAGGATATAGATTCTCTACTTCAACAAATTGCAGTGCTTTACGCAAGGTATCTGCAACTTCATCAGGTGTCTCAATTTGATTGGTCGCCACATCAATCGCCCCAAGCATTACCTTTTTGCCACGAAGTAGCTCAATTAAATCCATCGGTACTTTGGAGTTTTGGGACTCTAATGAAATAATGTCAATGTTAGATTTTTGCAGTAATGGGAAACTCTCTTCATATTGTCTCCATTCAGAGCCAAGTGTTTGTTTCCAATCAGTATTTGCCTTAATGCCATAGCCATAGCAAATATGCACCGCCGTTTGGCATTTTAAGCCTTCTACTGCTCGCTCTAAGGCAGCAATGCCCCAATCATTCAACTCATCAAAAAACACATTAAACGCTGGCTCATCAAACTGGATAATATCCACGCCTACCGCTTCCAATTCTTTGGCTTCT
Source organism: Moraxella oblonga NBRC 102422 (assembly GCF_001598275.1). Classification (GTDB taxonomy): domain Bacteria; phylum Pseudomonadota; class Gammaproteobacteria; order Pseudomonadales; family Moraxellaceae; genus Moraxella; species Moraxella oblonga. The sequence continues at coordinate 90,979 of NZ_BCYQ01000009.1, read as the reverse complement.
TCATTCAAAATTTTAGCAAATTCCCACGCCAGTTTTTCACGACTTTTATAATGCCCATCATACAAAGTATCAATCATAGTCATCGGACCAGGCAATGCCCACTTAATCAATTTATCAGTATGTGCACGCAAAAATTTAGCATCTTCCACAAAAACAGACTTGGGACGAGAAACATCACCAACAACACTGGGTACAGAAGCATCATAACGGTTACGAATGCGAACGGTTTCTCTTTTGTTAAAATCCACACCATTTAAATGTTCAATAAATGTCGTGACAAAATGCTGACGAGTTTGTTCACCATCACTGACAATATCAATACCTGCGGCAACTTGTTCAGCCAGCGATACCAACAAGGCATCTTGCTTGGCTTGCAAAAGTTCTTCACCCTCAAATTTCCAAGGCGACCATAATTTTTCAGGTTCAGCAAGCCAAGAGGGTTTGGGCAGGCTGCCAGCAGTAGAAGTCGGGAATAAAATTTTGCTCATAATCAATATTCTTTTAAAAAAATAGTTGCATATTATACTTAAAAAATTAAAAAAATGATATGTCAATTTTAAAATTTTATAAATACAGTTTGTTTTAAATTTAAATCAGCTGATTTTTTATTATCAGCTGATTTAATTGACGAACTAATTATTTTTCATTTAGCCAGTTGGTTAAAATTTCTTGGTAAGGCTTAATAAATTGCTCTTCAGCAAGTTTGCCTTGTTTGATGGCTAATTGAGTACGTTCCACACGGTCATAATCCACACGAGTTAGTGAATAATCATCATAAGTCAAACTGCCTTTATAAGTTTGACCCGCCACCGAATTGGCATTATAAATCTCTGGGCGATAAATTTTTTGGAATGCTTCCATCGTGGCAATGGTGCTGATTAATTCAAGGGCGGTATAATCATTTAATAAATCCGCCGTTTCATCATAATAAAACGCATAAGGGGCGACCGAACCTTGTGGCATAAAATAACGCACTTTTAAGCCCATTTTAGCAAAATATTCATCGGTCAAAGAATAGTCATTTTGTACATATTCTACACCTAAAATTGGGTGAGTATTTGTGGTGCGATGATAGGTACGAGTGGTCGCCACACTTAGGCAAAGCACAGGTGGTTTTTCACCCCTAGCTTTATATTCTGGTGAATCAAGCAAGTATTTATACAGTTTACCATGCAAATCGCCATAGCCTTTTGGTACAGTAAATTCTGGTTTATCTTTATTATAATCTAGTAGCAAAACACTAAAATCATAATCACGAACAAATGATGAAAAGCTATTGCCAATAATACCATTAATGGTTTTGCCAGTTTTATGGTCAACGACATAAGTCTTTAACCATTCTAAACCAGAAAAATATTCACCCTTACCCGCCACATCAATATCAATAGAGACAATTTCCAATTTGACAGAATAACGGTCAGCATTTGGATTATCCCAACGTGCCAAATCATTAAAACGGTTGTCAATCATTTTAATGGCATTTTGTAGATTTTGTTTGCGGTTCTCGCCACGAGCTAGATTGGCAAAGTTGGTGGTCAAACGAGTGCTTTGGGCAGGCTCGTAGTTTTCGTTAAAGTCTAGGGTATGCACTCGGCAAGCAAAATTTGTGGTCATGATAACATTACTCCTGTTTTGTTTAAGATGGGTATATTAAACCACATTTTTTACTTGAAAAAAATTGAAGTTTTTTTAAAGTTAGTTGAAAAATTTTCATTTATATAGGTAACTGACTGTTTTTAAAAGATTTTTAAACACAAACAACACAGCACATAAAATGGGGCAAATCACTCGCCCCATTGTTTATCACGCCAACTTTTTACACTCAAATCCAAGCTTTGTCATCTCCCCCTCTTTTTCAAGCGGAGCAAGGCTTGCTCGTACAAATGGCTTGTCTTTTAGATAAGTGCGTGCCACTCGTTTGAGGTCGTCAATTGTTACAGTAAGTAGCTTGGCTCGAAGCTCCTCTTGCATGGCATGCGTGCGACCATGCAACAAACTAAAACAATCCTTGACCGCCTCGCCTGCTGGGGAGGCAGGCTTATCCATACCACCAATCACCCCCAAAATCGCCTCTTCTAGCTTGTCATTATCATGCTCATTGTCTAGGAGCCAATCGATACTCTTGGTAAAGTGAGAAAAAGTCGCCTCACAATGTGGGTCTCGGTAGCTATAAAAACGAAAACTGGCTGAATTGGCATCAAAACTCGCCCCACCACCATACGCTCCGCCCTTTTCACGGATTGCCGAATGCAGGTAGCCATTTCGCAAAAATGGAGCTAAAATGGTCAAAGCAGGTGCATCGGCATGCCCTGAGGTGACGGCAGGATAGGCGATGGCGTTGTGATGCACATTGGTGGCGATGAGCCATGCGATGTCTTTATCGTTGTCGGTGCCAACTGATTCATCAAATGGGAGTGCGTCATTTGCCAAAACAGGTGCATCATTAGCCTCATGCGATGTGTTTAGCACCTCACCAATCACCGCTTTTAACTCATCTGCCTTATCTGCCTCACACACCAAAATCACCGATTTGGGCAGGCTTTGGATACGCTTGTGAAGATGAGCCAGACGAGATGACAAGGTTTGCCAAACCGTCTGGTCGGTTTCACTATTTTTTAAAAAGGCTTTTAGGGCAGACAACGCAGGCAAACCTGAATGCTGATATTCTAGTGATGATAAAGCACTCATGCCGCGAGAGGCGGTCTGTATGGCGTAGCTGTGTCCGCTTGCTGATAGGCGAGATTGCCATGAGGCTTGTCTTTGTTGCAAAAGTTCACTCATGCGGTCAATCTCTGTAAAAATAGTGTCGTGTAGCACCTCACTGACCAAACTCACCGCCTCCATCTTACGAGCTAAGGCACGAGTTGCCAGTACAAGATAACTGCTCATATTCTCCTTGTCATGGCGGTCGGTACGCTGGCTGATACGAGCGGTAACACCTGATGAGACGGACGCTTGCACTTCTTGAAACGAGCGAGCGTCATATTTGTCCGTCCCAAGCTCAGAGAGCAGCCCCAAATAAGTCGGCAAAAGTGGGTCATGCAAAATGTCTAAATCTTCATTTAAATCAATGACAAGCTGATAATAATACAAGCCATTGGTGCCTGCATGATATTCATACAAAGTACGCTCCTGTCCATCAATGACAAGAGGTTGAGTTTGCACTTGGGCAAATGTCATCTGACTGGGAATGTCATCAAGCCCCACTTTGGGCAAAAGATCTACATCATCGATGGTTGCTTGGCGTATGGCAAGCTCCTTTGCCTCTTGGGCAATCACCGCCCTATCCTCATCGGTCAGGGTCTTATCAAACTCCACCAAAGTTGCCCGTTCTTCATCAATGAGCCTTTGAGCCTTATCTTTATCAGGCGATAGGGTCAGACGCACACGATGAGGGTTGTCTATCAAATAGGTTTTGATGAGGTTTTGTACATAGTTTGGCTCTTTGACCTGCTCTCTTAGCCAATTTAGATGCTCATCAATTTCCCACACATCAACAGGATTGCCACCATGCAGTGCTGTGCTAAACCCCTCTAACATAAGTGTCAAACCATAAGGCATGCTGTCGCCACCGATATGGCGTTGGTCAATCTCTATCTGGTGTAGCACCGTTTCAATGACCTTATCATCAATGTGGTTATCTGCCACCGATGTTAATAGTGCCAAAATCCCCTGCTCCACTTCATCGGCAAGCTCACGCTCCGAACCACGAAGCCCTGCATAAAACGCCATTTCATAATGACTGTCATCTAAACCCAAAAGCGGACTGGCTGATGTACCAAGAGATGAACTATCCAGATACGCCCTAAGCGGTGAGCCTGCATGCTCCACCAGCACCCCCTCCATCAGACGCAGTGCCAGACGCTCTTTGGGGTCAAGAATGCTAGGCAGTAGCCACGCCAGCACCTGATGGGTCATTTTCTCGCCATCAATATCGGCGGTGTAGGTGTCATAGACCTGCACAGGGTTTTCAAGGCGAGTTTCACTCATCGAGACAAACTTTTTGCCACGAGCGACTTTTTCTTTATCATCAAAACGAACCAATGCCTCATCGTGGATTTTGGCTTGGATTTCGCTTACGCTGATGTCACCAAAGCTCATGATGATGGCATTAGAGGGGTGGTAATGTGCCTTGTGGAATTTAACCAAATCCTCATGCTTTAATTTAATAATCTCTTTTGGGTCGCCCCCCGAATTATAATGATAAGTGGTGGTCGGATACAAATGTGGCACAAGGGCATAATACAACTGATCAATCTCGCCACTCATCGCCCCTTTCATTTCATTAAAGACAATGCCATGATATTCTGGTTTGCCATTTTCATCAAGCTCCACTCGTATGCCTTCTTGGGCAAAATCAAGTTTGTGAATGTTTGGAAAAAAGACGGCATCAAGATAGACGGATAATAGGTTAAAATAGTCGTTTTTGTTTTGGCTGGCAAAGGGATACACCGTCCAGTCGCTTGCAGTCATGGCATTCATAAAGGTTTGTAATGACCGCTTAATCATGCTAAAAAACGGATCTCGCACAGGATATTTTTCTGACCCACACAGCACCACATGTTCTAGAATATGAGCCTCACCACGAGAGGTCATGGGCTGGGTAGCAAAACCAATCATAAAGGCATTTTCACTGTTATCACACGCCAGATGATAATGAGTTGCCCCTGTGGTGGTGTGTTCGCTGACAATCACCGTGATGTCTAGTGCCTCAATATGGTGAGTATCTTTTAGGGTAAAGGTGGGGTGTAAAGTAAAATCAGTCATATTTTTTCCAAAATTTATCGTTAGGGGTGCTATATTGTGGCAAAGTTTAGTGATTTAAACAAGGATTTTGTAAAAATTGATAAAAATTATTGTTTACCCTATTAACCTTTATCATACCAAAAATTATTGGATTGTTGCATGTTTTGGCGTTATACTTAACATCATCTTAGGTTTTTATTAAGGACAACATCATGAGCTATTTTGGTACAGACGGCATTCGTGGGGCATTTGGAGAGTTTCCTATTACCCCTGATTTTCTACTTCGCTTGGGTTATGCCACAGGGCAGGTATTGCTTGCCCAAAACAAAGGCAAACGCCCAAGCGTGGTTATCGGCAAAGACACTCGTATTTCAGGCTATGTCATTGAATCCGCCCTACAAGCAGGGTTTAACAGTGCAGGTGTTGATGTGCATTTGCTTGGACCTTTGCCCACGCCTGCCATTGCTCATTTAGCAAGAAGTTTTCACGCCGATATGGGGGTGGTGATTTCAGCCAGCCACAACCCTTATGGCGACAACGGTGTCAAATTCTTTTCATCTGAGGGCAAAAAAATCTCGGACAATACCCAATCCGCCATCAATGCCAAATTGGACGAAATGATACACGGCGACAGTCTTTCACGGCTCACCGACTACCCCACCGAACTTGGCAAAAGCTACCGCATTGATGATGCCAAGGGGCGGTATATTGAATATTGCAAAGGCTCATTCCCCTATCAGTACGATTTGTCTGGCTTGACCATTGTCATAGACTGTGCCAATGGTGCAGGATACAGCGTTGCCCCACGGGTCTTGCGTGAGCTTGGAGCAACGGTGATTGCGTATGCCAATGAACCAAACGGCACAAACATCAATGATAACTGCGGCTCAACCCATCCAGAGACCTTACAAAAACTGGTCTTAGAACACAAAGCCGACTTAGGCATTGCCCTAGATGGCGATGGCGACCGTATTGTGATGGTGGACGAGCGTGGGCAAGTGCTTGATGGCGATAGTATTCTTTATGTCTTGACAAATGGGGCGGACGAAAAACCTGCTGGCGTGGTTGGCACGTTGATGAGTAATATGGCACTTGAAAATTTTCTTAAAAATCAAGGCATCAACTTTATCCGTGCCAAAGTCGGCGACCGCTATGTGATGCAAGAGCTTGAAAAATATGGTTATGTCATTGGCGGTGAATCCTCTGGGCATATTTTGTGCCTTGATAAGTCTCGCACGGGCGATGCCATTGTGGCAGGCTTGCAAGTTTTGGCGATTTTGGTTAAAAAGGGGGGCAAACTCTCGGATTTAACCAAAGGCTATACCCCTTATCCACAAACGCTCATCAATGTTCGCCTAAGTCAGATGAAAGACCCCAATGACAATGAAGTGCTACAACAAGAATTTACCAAAGCCAAAGAACAGCTTGGCGACACAGGGCGACTACTCATCCGCAAATCAGGCACCGAACCTGTCATCAGAGTGATGGTAGAAGCCCAAGATGGCCATCTTGCCAAACGCTTGGCAGAGGCGTTGGCGGATAAGGTCAAAGCAGTTTTGGGTTAGGCTATTATTTAAGCGAATTGAATTTGGCTTTTGTAATCAATGCAAAAGCCAAATCATCAGATAAGGAGCGTATATGAGCTATGATTTAATGGTCTTTAATAAAGATAAGGAATTTTCCAATAAAGCAGAGTTTTTGGCGTGGTATGATAAATTTACCGAATATGAAGAAGAAGTGGATTATAGTGATTATAAACACACCACCCAAGCATTGCAAAATTTCTTTTTGGAATTAATCCAATTTTATCCGCCAATCAACGGTGAGTTTTATGATGAAGACAAATTAGATGAATTTGAAGAGCAGGGTAATTATGGCATAGGCCATAGCACTGGTAAAGATGGCATTTATTTGACATTTTCGTGGTCAAATGCTGATGATGCCTATGATAAGGTCAAAGAACTTGCCATAAAACATCAAGTGGGATTTTTTGATGTCAGTAGCGAAGATGGCGATGTGATTTATCCCAATGGCGATAAATTGCTATAAAAAAAGGGGGAAAATAATGCTATTAGACCTACCCCCAACCACCGTAGAGCTGATTATCAGCAAAGCCGAACAAGCAGGTGTTACGGTTGATGAGCTTTTATTATCCACATTTGCCAAAGAAGATGAAGATGCTTATTATGATTGGTTTTATCAACATCATTTTGATATTGAGAAATTGGATAAATCCATCAAAAGCGGTTCTACCCCTGCACCCCATTTTGATAGCGTAGAACAATTAGCGGATTGGCTAGGCGGTGCAAGATGAAAGTAGAAACAAGCTCTGCTTTTTGAATTACCCAGCCAAGATAAATTAAAACAGTTTTAATAAAAGGTAAACCCTATGGGCATTGATTTTAGTGCCAGCCGTCAATCTTATGAAAAAGATGAGCTGATTGAACAAAACACCCCAAACACACCTTATCCTTTGTTTGACCAATGGATAAAAGACGCTTTGGCTGAAAAAGTCAAAGAACCCTACGCCATGAGCGTGGCAACCTGTGGGGCAGACAATCGCCCAAGCGTACGCACGGTACTCATGCGTGAAGTTGTGGAGCGTGGCGATGAGGTGTTTTTGGTATTTTATACCAATTATGACAGCGATAAGGGGCAAGATTTGGCACAAAACCCCCACGCCGAATGTCTGTTTTTTTGGGCAGACATGGAACGCCAAGTACGTATCAGTGGTGCGGTACAAAAATTGGACGAAGAGTTATCGGACACTTATTTTGCCTCTCGCCCCATTGACAGCCAGCTGGCAGCGTGGGTCAGTCGCCCCCAAAGTGGTGTGGTGGATAGCCGTGAGGTGATGGAGGGCGATTTTGTCAACTATCAAACCCAGTTTGGCACTCATGTACCACGCCCAGAGTTTTGGGGTGGGTATTTATTGATTGCTGATAAGATTGAATTTTGGCAAGGGCGAGCCAACCGTATGCATGACCGCATTGTCTATAAAAAAGAAAATGAGAAATGGGTCAGAGAGCGGATTTTGCCCTAATGACTTTTTTTAAAAAACACAAAAAATCACTGATAAAACGGCTAATGGTTTTATTGGTGATTCTGTTGATCTTGATTTATAGTCATTTATTAAAGGTGGTAGATTATCAATTTGATGATGTGGGTTTTAAAGGCAATAAAAATCTTAATATCGCCCTCATTACCGATTTACACGCCTGCTATTATGGCGACAATCAAAAATGGCTTGTGGATATTTTAAAACAAAAACAGCCTGATGTGATATTATTGGGTGGGGATATTTATGATGATAAACGACCCTTTGATAATGCCGATAGCTTATTAAGCCAACTGCCCGCCATTGCTCCGACTTACTATGTCGATGGCAACCACGAAAATTGGCTACCACAACAACAATACAATCAAGTCATTAAAGCCATTACCGAGCATGGTGTATCAGTCATTCACGGCAAAAGCATAGCCATTCCCAATACCAATGTGATTGTTCACGGAATTTCTGACCCTGATGGCGGTCATTTTGACAAAGATTTAACAGCCATCACTGCCAATTTAAATAAGGACAATATCAATATTTTATTAAGCCACCGTCCAGAACGCATTGACACCTATCGTGAGTATGACTTTGATGTGATACTGTCAGGACACGCACACGGTGGGCAATGGCGAGTGCCATTTATCATTAATGGCGTATTTGCTCCCAATCAAGGATTTTTGCCCAAGTATGCAGGCGGGCTTTATGAGTTTGATGACGAGCGTGGCAAAAGTAAATTCATCGTCAGTCGGGGTTTGGCACGAGAATCCACACGAGTACCTAGAATTTTTAACCGTCCAGAGCTTGTGTTTATCACATTAACCCAATCATAAAAACCACCGCCAAAATGACGGTGGCTTGACTAATAAAAAATCACTTAGCAGGTGTGCTATCCACATTGACCGCATTTTGCAACAGCTCATCACTTATCGCAATGCCCTGTTCGCTGGCGTGTTTTGGACTGACATACAACGTCAATGTATTCATCACTTGCGGTTTGATGTCAGCAGGTTTGGCACCGTCTAGGATTTGAGCAACCATTTTGGCGGTTGTTACTCCAAAATCAAAATCATTCACCCCAAGCCCTGCACTTGCCCCACGTCTGACACTAAATTCATCAGATGTTACAATCGGCACATCAATCTCATTGGCAACACCCACCATAGCCTCCATGGCCGATGCCACACCATTATCCATAGACGTGTACAGCAAATCCACCTTACCAACCAACGAACGAGTGGCATTTGCCACATCTGATGAGCGGTTGGCAGGCACATCAACCAGTGTCATGCCATGTTTTGGCAACTCCACTGCCAAACGCTCTCTTAAAGAGACCGAATTGGCTTCACCCGAACTATACACATAGCCGATACGTTTGGCATTTGGCTTAATTTTGGTAAATAACTCAATCTGCGGTTCAAGTGGTAACTCACTAGATAACCCTGTTACGTTGGGCTGATTGGCAACACCTTGTTCATTGATGAGTTTGGCGGCCACAGGGTCAGAAACGGCAGTATAGATAACTGGAATATTTTGGGTTACTGCCACGATGTTTTGGGCGGTTGGCGTGGTAATTGCCACAATAGCATCATGGTTTTCAGAAGCAAACTGTTTTGCAATCTGCCCTGCGGTTGCCATATTACCCTGAGCTGATTGAAAATTAATTATCAAATTTTCACCATCTTTATAGCCTGCCTCACCCAGTCCATGCACCACGCCTTTTCTAATATCATCTAGCGATGGATGCTCCACAATCGCACTGATGGCAACACTTTTTGGAGCTTTGTCAGTTTGAGTAGAGGCATCTTTGGCGGACTCAACAGGCGAAGCTTTATCGCCACCACAACCAAACAGAATGGCGGTCGCCAGTACCAACGCAGATAAGTGATGTAATTTCATTTTATTCCTTCAATAGTTAAAACATCAATCGCACATATTTTATGCAATGACCCAATTAAAATCAATGTCTCTTTTTTGTAAAATCACAAACAGCATATTATATAATATTGCTTTAAAAAACCCTACAAAAAAATTTGGATTTTAATTTTAATCATAACAAAAAAGACTGATTTTATTTGTTATTTTGAAATGATGTAACCTTTACTTTTTATATTAATGCGTTAAAATAAAAGCAGTTTTTATTTTAATTGTAAAAGGAAAGTTCATCATGACTTGCACCATTCACGCTCACCACGACCACGTTCACGGCAAAGACTGTGGACATACCGCCATTCGTCATGGAGACCATGTGGATTATTTGCATGACGGTCATCTGCACCACGTGCATGGCGACCACGTTGATGAGCATATCTTAGAAATCAGCGAGCAAAATCCCGCCACCTGCAATCACGCCTTTAACTGCCAAGACCACATTCATGGCGAAGGCTGTGGACACGAAGCTGTGCCACATGGCGACCACATTTGCTATATCGTGGACGGACGTTTACACTACCAACATGGCGACCATTGTGATGATCATGGGGCAGTTGAGATTTTGACTTAATACTGATAGAAAATAAGCTCCAATTTGGGGCTTATTTTTTAGGGTTCAACATCATGCTTAATTCACATCAAATCACATAAAAACCTTCACCTTGAGCTTGCTTGCGGATAAAGCGGTTTTCTGTTATGGTTTGATAAGCCTACCACAAACAAAAAACCTTTGTTTGTTTTTGAGTAGAATTGACTATACGTAAAATTCTTTTTGGTATATGTGTACACACCTTGTATACATTTTTTAGGTAGAATTAGCCTCTTCTTCTGCCATAATCTGCCGTGCCACATGAATGATAAGTTGACGTAGCCATTTATGAGCAGGGTGATGTTGCAATAGAGGAGACCACGCCATTGTCAGCTCAAACTCTGGAATAAAAAATGGTGGTTCTTTTACCACGATTTTGGGGTTATTTTGGGCTTGAAGTTTGGCAACACGAGTGGGTAGCGTTGCAATCAAATCCTTATTGGCAATAAGCATGGCTGGCATTTGATAATGGCGAGTAAAAACGCTGATTTGGCGTTTTGTACCCAACCGTTGCAAGGCTTGGTCTATTGAACCTAGACCGCCTGACTTTTCTGGATTGACCCCAAAACCTACCCCCATGCCTGTTTTAGATACCCAAACATGCTGAGCTTTTAGATAGCTTTTTAAATTAAAACGGTACAAATACGGACTGTCTGCTGACAACAAACAGCTAAATGTATCACGCCATACCAACACCTGATGGAAACTTTGAGGAATTTCATTAAAGCGGTTGATTGCCAAATCTACCCGTCCTTGCTCCATATCACGATAGGATACATCAGAGGGTGTTAAAAAATCCAAAATGACGTTAGGGGCTTCTGACCGCAACGCCTTGACAAGTCGTGGCACAAGCGTGGCTTCGGCATAGTCTGATGTCATGATACGAAACACACGAGAGGTGCTATAAGGGCGAAATTCAGTACGTGGCTCCAAGAGTACGCCCACATCTGAAAGTATCTCACGAATGCGAGGTTGTAGCTCGGTAGCTCGCTCGGTGGGTGTCATGCCCTCACTTGAACGTACCAGTAGAGGGTCGTTAAACAGTGAGCGAAGTCTGCGTAAGATATTACTCATCGCAGGTTGGGTGATGTCAAGTTGTTCGGCAGCACGTGTTACGTTTTTTTCACGAAGTAGAACATCTAGATAGACAAGTAAATTCAAATCAACTTTTTGTAAATTCATGATTAACCTTAATTTTTATGTTTTATTATACAATAATAACAGACGTACCTACCTCTACCATCTCATATAATGCAATTACATCATCATTATGCATACGCACACAACCATGCGACATTGGCACGCCCATAGGTTCAGTGTCTGGCGTACCATGAATATATATATAACGTGCGTGCGTATCGCAGACTTTACCATCGGCGGTTTTACCCAAATTAAAACCCTGCTCCACACCTTTTAGCCACAAAATTCGGCTCAAAATCCAATCTCTTTCTGGATGAATCCGCCCAAGCTCATCGTCATAAATCTCGCCTGTAAACACACGCCCCACAAATACCGCATTTTTGGGAAAATCGCCACCAATCTTGTTGCCGATGACATGACGACCTAGTGGCGTACAACCTGAACCTTCAAGTTGCCCTGTGCCATTTTTTGCGGTAGAAACAACAAAAGTTGCAACAACATTATCATTATCTAGCACAGTCAAAGTCTGTGCATTGGTATCAATACGTAGTTTTATCATAATAAGGTGGTATCCATATCATCAATTTTAAAAATACTGACTATTTAAGGAGGTAATTCTAACAAATTTTTTTTCATTTTTCACATCTTTTCACAAAAATTTTGGGAATTTTTAAAATTTCCACCCCAAGCATGAGTAAAAATGTTATAATTTTTTCCAAGTGATTTTGTTTGATTAAAATAAGGGTTTTTTATGAGCAGTACCATTTTACAATCCTTGCCAGTCGGTCAAAAGGTGGGCATTGCCTTTTCTGGCGGATTGGATACTTCGGCGGCGATTTTGTGGATTAAGCAAAAAGGGGCAATGCCTTATGCTTATACCGCCAATTTGGGGCAACCTGATGAGTCTGATTATGATGCCATTCCTGCTAAGGCGATGGCGTATGGTGCAAACAAGGCACGCCTTGTGGATTGCCGTTTGCAATTGGCTTTAGAGGGCATTGCTGCTATTCAATGTGGTGCGTTTCATATTAGCACAGGTGGAATGCCTTATTTTAATACCACGCCACTTGGACGAGCGGTTACAGGCACAATGTTGGTGGCGGCAATGGCGGACGATGGCGTGGATATTTGGGGCGATGGTTCAACCTACAAGGGCAACGACATTGAACGCTTTTATCGCTATGGGCTTTTGACCAATCCAAAACTAAAAATTTACAAACCGTGGCTTGATGAAACTTTTATTGATGAATTGGGTGGACGAGCTGAGATGAGTCAGTTTTTGATTGATAATGGCTTTGATTATAAAATGAGCAAAGAAAAAGCCTATTCCACCGATTCTAATATGCTTGGGGCAACGCACGAAGCCAAAGATTTGGAGTTTTTGAGTGCAAGCCACAAGATTGTTGAGCCGATTATGGGGGTGCGTTATTGGGACGAAAGTGTTCAAATCGCCCCTGAAACGGTAAGGGTTGAGTTTTTTGAAGGCAATCCTGTAACAATTAATGGCGAAAAATTTGACAGCCCTGTGGATTTGATTTTAAAGGCAAATGAAATCGGTGGACGGCACGGCTTGGGTATGACCGACCAAATTGAAAACCGTATCATTGAAGCCAAATCTCGTGGGATTTATGAAGCCCCTGGTATGGCACTTTTGCATATTTGCTATGAACGCCTTGTTACAGGTATTCACAATGAAGATACTATTGAGCAATATCGTATTAATGGGTTGCGTTTGGGTCGCCTACTTTATCAAGGCAGATGGTTTGATAGTCAAGCTTTGATGTTAAGAGAAACCGCCCAGCGTTGGGTTGCCAAAGCCATTACAGGAGAGGTTAGCCTAGAATTACGCCGTGGCAATGATTATAGTATTTTGGATACCAAGTCGCCCAATTTAACCTATGAACCAGAACGCTTGTCTATGGAAAAGGTAGAAGAAGCCAGCTTCACTGCCACTGACCGTATTGGACAGCTAACAATGCGAAACCTTGATATTTCTGATACTCGTGCCAAACTTGGTATTTATGCAAATGCAGGATTGCTTGGCTTATCAGGTGCTGATGCCGTGCCACAGCTTGACAACAAATAATACCAAATTCATTTTAAAACAAGCACGCTTTATTTGAGCGTGCTTTTGGTTGTATGTTATGTTTACTACGATACTTCATGGCTTTTGGGTGTCTTTTGGCTTGATTGTTGCCATTGGTGCACAAAACGCTTACGTGTTAAAACAGGGCTTACTCAAACAACACATTTTTTGGGTGTGTTTGGTGTGCTTTTTGTGTGATTTTACCCTGCTAAGTTTGGGCGTGCTTGGGTTTGGTAGTTTGATTGACAAAAACACCACCTTTAAGATTACCCTTGCTATTTTTGGGGCAATGTTTTTATTTTGGTATGGCTATCGTGCTTTTCGTTCCTCTTATTTGGGCAATTCACAGCTAAGTTTAGACGACAATCACACCAAACAAACGCTCAAAAAAACCATTGCCACCACACTTGCTCTCACACTTCTAAACCCTCACGTCTATTTAGACACGCTTGTGCTGGTGGGTACGATTGCCAGTCCTTTGACATTTGCCCAAAAACCGCTTTTTTTGATGGGGGCGGTTAGTGCTTCTGCCATGTGGTTTTTTGGGCTAGGTTATGGGGCAAGACTACTCATTCCTTATTTTCAAAAAGCCAAAACATGGCAAATCCTTGATGCATTCATTGGCATCATCATGTGGGCAATTGCCATCGGTTTGTTAAGATATACTTATAATTTTGTTAACCAATAATGACATGACTTTTATCAAAAAACGCAAACTCACCCAAAACCAAACTCGCCAAATCCAAAAAAATCACCAATTGGCTGATAACGATGCGTTAATCACAGGGGTGATTGTTTCGCATTTTGGCAAACAGCTTGATGTGCAGATTAGTGCCATACCTCCTGCCTTGACCGCTCATTTACAAATTGGCGACATTCGCCGTTGTCATGCCCGCACAACCTTACCTCCTTTGACGGTGGGCGATACGGTAAAAATTCATGTTGATGTTGCGACCGCAACAAACACGATAGAGGCACTAGCCCCACGCACTACGCTCATTACTCGCCCTGACCGCTATCATAAAATCAAACCTGTTGCAAGTAATGTTGCCATGCTTGTGGTGGTGTTCGCCCCTCTGCCAAAACCTGCCACAGAGCTGATTGACCGTTATTTGCTGATTTGCCGACTATCAAATGTAGAGCCATTATTGGTGTTAAATAAGGCTGATTTGTTGGGCGATTATCCTGATAGCCTAAATATTTTTCAAGAATATCAAGAACTTGGTAAAAAATATCATTTTGATATCATCACAACCTGTGCCAATGATGACACAGGACTTGATGATTTGCAAACACGCATTAATGGCAAGTTGGTCATTTTTGCAGGACAATCGGGTGTGGGCAAATCAAGTCTCATCAATCGCCTTTTGCCCCACGCCATGCAATCCACCAATGTCATTTCAGACAGCTCAAATCTAGGTCAGCACACCACCACCGCAAGCCGACTTTTCCCCTATGATGACATGGATATGGGCAAGGGTGGCATTATTGACAGTCCTGGCATTCGTGAATACGGCATTTGGCATTTGGATAGTGTGGATATTTTGGCAGGTTTTGATGAGTTAAATGAGTTGTCTGGTCAATGCCAATTTCGTGATTGCAATCATCAACCCAATGCCAAAGGCTGTGCATTTTGGCAAGCGGTGGCAAATGGTGAAGTGCTGGCAAGACGTGTGTCTAATTTTAATACACTTGTTGCCGAAGCCCAGACCAACCATAAATTGAATGTCAAGAAGTAAGTATGTTTTTTTAAAATAGTCAATCGCCCAAATTTAGGGTATAATAACCGCTTGTAAAAAATTTATGGAGTTAATGTGGAACGTTGGTTTGAATTTATGGGCAATCACCCCTTTTTATTTGGGATTTGGATTGTGCTTGCCATCATGCTGTTTAGCCTTGAAAGTAAAAGAAGCGGTAAAAAAATCGCTCCCCAAGCCTTAGGATTGCTTGTTAACAACGAACAGGCTAAGCTCATTGACATTCGTCCTGCCAAAAATTTTGCCACAGGGCATATTGCAGGTTCTCGCAACATTCCTTTTTCAGAACTTAAAAATCACCTCACCGAGCTACAAGCCATCACCACCCCCATTGTCTTTATCTGCGATATTGGCATGCAAGCAGGCATGGCGGTTCAGCTCATTGGCAAACCTAACGCCATGCGACTAGAAGGTGGCATCACCAATTACCAATCACAAGGCTTACCACTTGTTGGTAGCAAAAAATAACCGTTTATTACAAAAATCTTACTTCTTATCATGGTGGCATTGAAAAAAATACCCACCATACCCATCTTAAAAACAAAATTGAGGTGAATTATGAAAAACGTTACTATCTACACCAAAGCCACTTGCCCCTATTGCATCAATGCCAAGCGTCTGCTTGAACAAAAGGGCGTACCCTACACCGAGATTGATGTCTATGGCATGAGCCAAGCACAGACAGATGAAGTTGCCATCAAAACCAACCATTATCGCACCGTACCCAAGATTTTTATTGGTGAGACTTTTATTGGTGGATTTAGCGACCTTGATGCACTAAACCGTCAAGGCAAACTTGATGAGATGCTTGCTAACTAATTTTTTAAACACATTATTCTAAGGAGTCTTGCAATGGCAGACGAACAAAACGCACCACAGCTTGGTCTTGAACGCATTTATGTCAAAGACATTTCACTAGAAGTACCTAGTGCCGAAGTCTTTACCAAAGACTGGCAACCTGAACTTGATATTGGTCTAACCACCGCAAGTTCTGACCTTGACGAGGATCATAAAGAAGTTGTGCTAACTGTCAGTGTTACTGCCAAAAACGCAGGCAGTACCGCCTTTATCGCCGAAGTACAGCAGGCAGGGATTTTTGTCCTAAAAAATATCCCAGAAGCGGATATGCCACACCTTCTAAATGCCTATTGCCCAAACGTGCTATTCCCTTATGCTCGTGAGGTCATCAGCGACATCATCGCTCGTGGCAGTTTCCCACAATTACTCCTTGCTCCTGTCAATTTTGAGCAAGCATTTTTACAAAGCCAAGCCAATGGCGATGCTTGATTTTATCATTTCATCATACCCAAAAACTTTTTGTTTTTGGGTATTTTTATGGATAAAAATTCATTATAATAACCAAAATTATTGTTAATTAAGGCGCACCATGAACTTCGTCCAAGTCAAAATCCTAAATCCCAAAATCGGCAATGACCCCAATTTTCCTTTGCCCACTCATGCCACCGATGGCAGTGCAGGCATTGATTTGCGTGCGTGCATTGACGAACCTGTGGTAATTCGTGCAGGCGAAACTCGTCTTATTGGCACAGGGATTGCTATTTATATCAAAGACCCTAATTTTGCAGGGTTGATTTTGCCACGCTCGGGGCTTGGGCATAAGCATGGTATTGTACTGGGCAATTTGGTAGGTCTCATTGATAGCGATTATCAAGGTGAGCTTTTGGTGTCGGTATGGAATCGTAGTGATACCGATTTTACCCTAAACCCTGCCGAACGCATGGCACAATATGTGGTCGTGCCTGTGGTGCGTCCTAGCTTTGAGGTGGTGTCAGAGTTTGATGATGATAGCGAGCGAGGAGCAGGTGGATTTGGCAGTTCTGGGGTAAAGTAATTTAATATGAGCCAAGCTTTGGGTAAATCATGGTAAAATCATTTTTCATTACAATAACAGCACTCATGTCGCTTGCAACTTATGCCTATGATGGGATTGGCGGAGAAAATATTGCCCAAGCCCAGTTTGAGCTTGCCTTGGCACATCTTGACAAAAACACCTATGAGGACAATCAGCGAGCCATTGAACTGTTTCACGAATCCGCCAAACAAGGTCATATGGGGGCTCAATATTATGTGGGCAGTCATTATGACCAAAAATATGAAACCGCCCAAGCCATAGAATGGTACAGCAAATCCGCCCTGCAAGGTCATGCTAGCTCACAGTATAATTTGGGGCTGATTTATATGGGTCGCCATGGTATATCAGAGAATTTGGTAGAGTCCGCCAAATGGTTCACACTCTCTGCCGAGCAAGGTCATGCCAAAGCCCAAAATAATCTGGCAGTCATGTATGAATTTGGCAAAGGCGTACCCCAAGACATCACCCTTGCCAAGCATTGGTACACAAAAGCCTGTGAGCAAACACATCTGACGGCTTGCGAAAATTTACAATTATTACAACAAGACAACCCCTAAAAGGAAATCCCATGCAACACAAATCCCTAACCCTAGACGAAGCCAAACACACCAGCGAGGTCATCACCACCGCCCTGCCCTACATTCAGCGTTATAAAGACAAGCTTATCGTCATCAAATACGGTGGCAATGCCATGACTGACCCTGTGCTTGAAAGCTCCTTTGCCAGAGACATCGTGCTATTAAAGACGGTGGGCATACACCCTGTGGTAGTGCATGGTGGCGGTCCGCAAGTTGATGAACTGCTCGCCAAACTTGGGCAAGAGTCCGACCGCATTGATGGCATGAGAGTTACCGACAAAGAGACGATGAATGTGGTGGAGATGGTACTGGGTGGCTCGGTCAACAAATCCATCGTCAATCTCATCAACAAACACGGCGGTCAAGCCATCGGCTTAACAGGCAAAGACGCAAATCTTATTAAAGCAACCAAACTTGCCATGACTAACAAAGACGGCAATGTGATTGATTTGGGTTTTGTAGGTGAGGTGGAGCATGTGAATACCGATGTTATTAATATGCTCATTGCTAGTGATTTTATCCCTGTCATTGCCCCTTTGGGTGTGGACGAGCATGGTGAGACCTATAATATCAATGCTGACCTTGTAGCAAGTCGTGTGGCGGAGTTTTTAAACGCCGAACGCTTACTACTACTCACCAACATCAAAGGCGTGCTAGACAAAGATGGCAATGTACTCACAAGCCTATCGCCCACCGATGTGGATAATCTCATCAAAGACGGTACGATAAGCGGAGGCATGATTCCCAAAATCGCAGGAGCATTGGAGGCGGTCAAAGCAGGGCTAAGAAGTGCCACCATCGTGGACGGACGAGTGCCACACGCTTGCTTGCTTGAAATCTTTACCGATGAAGGGGTAGGGACACAGATTTTAAAAGAGATTTAAAAACCACAACACAGCCACTGTGTTTTGGTTTTGCATTTTAAAAATCACATACACACCAAAAGAATTATAGGATTTAGGGTTTGGCAGATGCAATCCCTAGCTCATCCCCATTGAAAGCTGACACCATACAACTTTGAATGGGGGGGGGTTTAAGCCAATCAAAACACATTTTTATTATGGTTTAGCACCAAACAAAATGTCTATTATGCCATAAAAATCAATATTCATGATAATGATGTTTGTTTTTCTTATTTAAGACAAGGTAAAACCATTTATTTAAAATATGTTTTAATTGATAGCTTATTGCTTGATGAACCAGAAGAGCTGATTGCATTGGTTAATATTTTTTTGAGTCAATGAGGGATTTGCTATGAAAATGATGATTAAAATAGTGATATTGGCAAATGTTGTGTTGGCAAATATTGGTTTTGCGAATATGCAACAAGGCAATAAACACCCAACATTACCCCAAGTGCCAAACGACGATTGCCACGCAAATTGCGTAGCTATGACCGTACCCCCAAGTGCGTTGGATAAAATTACCATCATTAATGATTTTAATGCCAAGCAATCACAAAATCTGGAAATCGCCAGCGATGACAAAGAAAAACATTTGCTATTTTCTAATTACTGGAAAGAACAAATTGTACTCATTAGTAAAGAAAATGGCAAATATGAATATAAATTTCGTTTTTCCAAATTCCATCGCCAACACAAACAACATTATGTGGCAAAAAATACACCTTATGTTCTTGTCATTGAAAGCGGTGGCAATAGCAGAAAAGTTTTGTTAGAAACATTTGGTGTTACCGATGACAATGGTTATACCAAAAGTGTCTTTTTGGATTTTGAATTAAAAGATAGCCATAGCTCAACCTATGATGACCCTATTGTTACCATCAGAGAGTTTATTAATGTTGTAGAGGGTTATGGTAACATCCCCAAAGATACTTCTGACACGGGCGTATTTCAAATACCAACCTTATACGAACCTTATAGCAGTATTAACGCTCCCATTGTTTTACAATTTATTTGCCCAAATCGTCCACAACAATTTTACTTTGCGATGACGGATTATGTTGGGGTAACACCAAGTTTGAATATGGGTAATTGCTCTGCAATCTATTATATGGTGTTTGATAAAAAATACGGTCAAGACGAAGATAAGCACCGTTATAAAAAATAAATCGGCATTAGGTTCCGTCCCATTGCGATAATCCATACGCCACCATTCCTGCCACAGGAATGATGATTGGCAAAGTAATCACATCCAAAACCAATGCAAGGGGTGTCAATAACAAACGAGCAGGCTGTTTATGGGATTGCTTATAATTAAAATGAATCACCAAAGGTTCTTTAAAACGGTAAGGGATATTGTGAGCATTCTGAACTTTTTGAGCCAAAGTAAAGCTGGTATTCACCATTTGCGTGCATATTAAATTTGCTGAATTATCATTATGTGTTTGGCAATCAAATCCCAAATTTTCCAATGTTTTTTGTTCGTTGGTTTTTATCAAATTTCTTGGCTTAGAAAATAAAAAACGCACTTCTTGGTTGATTTTTGGCATACCGACAGGGTCTTTACCCATATCAAGTTCCAATGATTTGCTTGTGCCGTCATTGGTCGTAGTCAAATACAAATAATTCAAATCTACTTTATCAAAAATTTGATTAAATAAATTTTGTGGAATTTTGGCACTTGGTGTTGGATTAACCAAAATACTATGCGTCTCTCCAACCAGTACCATTGCATAAGGGTGTGATGGTATTGGGGATTTTGGTTTGCCTACTGCAATAATTTTTTCGGATAAGGCGGTTTGCTTTCTATATCGCACATCGTTTGCACTACTAACAGTATATACTGTCGCACAACCATTCAATAGCATTGCCGACAAAATGATAACACCAATAAATCTATTCATCATCACAACCTTTTATTTGCTATTTTTTTATTACAATAAAGGATTTATCACTGGGATTTTATTATCCTTTTGTTTATCAAATTTGGGATTAAAGGTTTGCACCTTTGGATTCACAGGTAAACCCATATCCGCAAGTTTATCTGCCACCCCTACTTGAATATTATCGCCTTCAAAAAGCCTTTCATCATCGTTTCTTTGAACTTTTAAACTTTCAAAATCAAACAGCTCTCTATCAGCTAATTGACTTGGGGCGACATTTTGTAGGGCTTTAAACATACTCGCCAGTCGTTTTGGGTGGGCATTATCCCATTCACGCAACATATCATTAATCATCGCCCGTTGTAGGTTTTCTTGACTGCCACAAAGACCACAAGGAATAATGGGAAATGCTTTATAATGGGCATATTTAATAATGTCTTTTTCGGCAACATAGGCAAGCGGGCGAATTAAGATATTTTGTTTATCGTCCGAAAGTAATTTGGGGGGCATTGCTTTTAAACTACCGCCGTGAAATAAATTTAAAAAGAAAGTTGCCAAAATATCATCTCTGTGATGACCAAGTGCCACTTTGGTTGCCCCAATTTGTTTGGCAAAACCATATAATGACCCACGGCGAAGTCTTGAACACGCTGAGCAATAAGTTTTGCCCTCTGGCACAACTTGTTTGACAATGCTATAAGTATCTTTTTCCAAGATATAATAAGGAATGCCTTGTTTTGATAAATATTCTGGCAAAATATGTTCAGGGAAATTAGGCTGTTTTTGGTCAAGATTTACCGCCACCACTTCAAAATCAATGGGAGCAATGCGTTTTAAAAATAATAAAATATCAAGGAGAGTAAAACTGTCTTTTCCACCAGAAATACAGACCATTACGACATCGCCATTTTCAATCATATTAAAATCACGAATTGCCCACGACACTTCTTTTCTGATTTTCTTTTGCAGTTTTTTAAAGCGAACAGATTTGATGCCATCATCAAAATCATGCACTTCATCACCTTCATCATCGTCATCATCTGTCTGATGCAATTCATCAGATTGGTGTGATAGCATTTGAATGATTTGTAAATCATCATTATCAAGATTTGGGTTTAAATTTGGATTACTATTATTCATGGATTACTCATTCTTTTATTTGGATTTTATACGATACTTTTTTATTGCATTAATACCATCAGTATCATCAGATTTATCAGGTACAGGCATTGCCACTAATTGACCATTGATTTTTTCATAACGAATTTTTGGTTTGGTGGGTGCATGATTTTGCACATCAATCAATTTTGATAAATTTTTATCAAAATTTTCCTGAAAATGAGCTTTGGCATTTTTAATGCCACTTTTGGTATTTTTATTATCTGATTTTTTAAAACCAGATGGTTTGTGTGATTTTTTAAAATCACCTTGTGTATTATCTTTTCTTTTAAAATCTGATTTTTTATCATTAAAAGATTTTTCTTTAAAAGATTTATCTTTAAAAGTTGTTTCTTTTTTATGATGTATGGTAACTTTATCAACATCATCTTGCCAATCCTCAATCACTGTATCAAAATCGCTTTGGACATGATAGGTGGTGGCTTGGCGGTTCTTATGGGTGATTTTAAAACTCTGATGAATGGGTTTTTTAATATCAAAGTCTACACCAATGGTCTTATCGGTAATTGGGGCAACATCATAGCGGTTTTTGACATCATCAGATAATTCAAATCTGGTAAAGTTGTTGCTAAAATACAGTACGCCGTCAGCCGTTAGCCTATTCATGGCACGACTGATTAATGCCACATGGTCTCTTTGTACATCAAAGGTACCTTTGAATTTTTTGGAATTTGAAAAAGTGGGCGGGTCTATAAATATCAAATCAAATTGTTCACTATTGTTTTTTAGCCATTCAAACACATCGGTGGCAATAAATTGATATTTTAATTCATCATCTATCATGGCAGATAAATCAAGTCCATTTAGAGCAAAGTTTTGTTTGCCCCAATTTAAATAATTGGCAGACAAGTCCACGCTGGTTACTGATTTTGCTCCGCCCATTGCCGAATGCACGCTGGCGGTGCAAGTATAAGCAAAAAGATTTAAGACATTTTTGCCACAACTTTCATTTTTGATGATTTCACGCATATTGCGGTGGTCAATAAATAGACCTGTATCTAAATAATCGGTAAAATTAACATAAAAGTAAGCCCCGTGCTCATGGGCGACATACATTTTTTTGTGCTTGGTTTCGGTTTTGGTGTATTGGTCATTGCCTGATTGACGCATACGAGTTTTGATAAAAATACTTTCACGATTGACATCAAATACATTTCGTACGGCAGACAACACCAAATTAAATCGCATTTTGGCGACATCAGCAGGAATTTGTTTGGGTGGAGCATATTCTTGAACATGAATTTTATCACCATACACATCAATTGCCACATTATAATTTGGCAAATCTGCATCATAAATTCTCATGTTGCTAATATGATTTTTGTAGGCAATTCTTTTTAAATGGGCGAGGTTTTTTTGTAAACGGTTAATAAATTCTTGACCGTCAGGATTTTCAATTTCTTTTTTATAAAAATTAGCTACCAAATCCGTTGTGGTGTGGTTGGATTTATCAAAATCTATTTGCCCATAACGAAAATAGACACTTAACGCACCATTATGACATTTTAGAGTATTGGCTTCACACAGAGGTAAAGTATCAGCATGCTCAACATGGCTTGCCAGCACCGCCATATCAGCACGCTCACAGCGACCACGCAACGCATCTGCCACAATCATGCCCAAACCTTGATACAACGGTTTGATGAAATCACGCTCACCAAGTCGCTCACCATAGGGAGGGTTGGTGATGATGAGTGGATGGAGGGTGGTTGTTTTATTTAACACAGGTGACAGTTGGGCAACTGTTCGCTGTTCTAGGTGGATATGATGAGTGATGGGAGCAAGAGCAGAGGCAATGAGGTTTTTGTGGCAGGCTTTGACCGCATTGGCGTTAGCATCGGTGGCAATCACACAAAATTGACCATTTGCCAAGGCTTGTTCAAGTTTGGCAAGATTGTCATGAAATTCGTCTAGGGCATTATTTGCCAATGTTTGCCACAACTCATCATCATGGTACTGCCAATGATAAAAACCAAATTCGTTTGACTTTTTATCAATACCCACAGGATAGTTGGTTTTCATGAGCAGTGCTTCACTGATGAATGTACCAGAACCGCACATGGGATCAATGAGTGCATCATGCTCACCTTTATGCCAACCGCATTCGTAGAGTAAGGCACAAGCCAAATTCTCTTTTAGGGGTGCGTCCGTGTTTGCTACACGATAGCCACGTCTGTGCAAACTTGTACCCGACAAATCCAAATACAGTTCAACAAGGTCATGACTTGCGTGAGCATAGATGTGAAAATCAGGAGATTTGTCCACGTTGGGACGCTTACCCAAAATGCGATTAAAGCAGTCGGCAATAGCATCTTTGATACGCAATGTGGCAAATTGTTGGTTCGCTGTCAGGCGTTTATCTACCGACAGACGTATGGCAAAGGTGCTGTCCACGTCAAATACGCTCGTCCAGTCATAACGACTGGCAAACTCATATAAAGCAGAGGGAACATCTTCATCCACCACTTTGATTTCTGTTGTACGAGTGATGGATTTGCCGTTCACTTCACGCACTTGGTTGACAGTCTGACTTTTTTGGCGAAAATAATACTCACCAATGGGGAGCAACACACGACTTGCCACACGGCTATATAAGCAGATTTTATAAAAATCACTAAGAGATACAGTAGCACACACTCGCCCTGTTCGCATGACTTGCCCTACCAAGTCAAACAAACCAAGCTCAATCAAAAGAGCATTTTCTAGTCCGTCTGCACAGGTAATGACAATCTTAAAAGCATTGGGGTTAAGATGAGTAAAGGGCGAAATTAACATGGTATTTTTTCTATACAAATAAACTTCTGATTATAACATGATTGATAAAAATTCGCCATTTCAATCACTCTCATCCATGTCTGTTTTGGTCAAATCAGGCTTTGTCATATCATCGGTGATACTGATGTGGCTTTTGGGCAATTCTACCGACAACGCCACTTTTGGTATCACCATGCCTGCCATTTCTAGGCTGTTTTTGATTTTTTCTTGCATTTGTTCTTTGATGATAGGAATGCGTGCTACTGACAACGGAGCAACCCAAAACCGCACCACTAAATGAACGGCATAATCACCAATCTCACCAACCGTTACTGTTGGGGCAGGTTGGCGTAGCACAACCTCATCTTTGGCGAGAGCTTTTAAAATCGCTTGGCGTGCATCCTCAATACTGGCATCAAGCTCAATGCGAGTTGGCACATCAAATCGTATCATTTTTTTAGAGGTGAGATTCACCACATCAGATGACGACATGGTGGCGTTGGGAATGATGATGATGATATTATCACGGTCTAGGATTTGGGTGGCTCGCAGTGAGATTTTAACCACTCGTCCTTCTTGGTTTTTGATGCGAATCCAATCACCCACCTGAAAAGACTGCTCCACCAAAATGGTAATCCCAGCGATGAAGTTGGCAAGCGTACTTTGAGCAGCAAAACCCACCGCCAAACCCACAATACCCAAACCTGCTACAAGCGATACAATATCAAACCCAAATTGTGCCAAAATAGTCGCCAATGCCAAAACCATAATCAGCACAGAAATCAGATTTTTTAATAGCTGCTCAATGGAAGCATTTAATTCATAATGTTTTAAAATACTTGCCAAAATCTGTCCGCTATTTGCCCAAAGCACATAATAAAACCCTGCCCATGCGGTTGCTTTGGCGGTGGCGGCAATGGTTTTGGTTTCAACGCCGATTTGAGTCATGATTGCCAACATACTCATCACCACCCACGCATAACGCAAATTCGCCCTAATAATCCAAACTTGGCGTTGGGATAAATGCAACCTACATTTTAAATGCTTGACGATGTAAACAAATAACCAATAAAAAAAACCAATCACAGTAAGCAAGATGACACACTTGATACCAACTTCTAAAAATCGAATGCCGCGCTCCGCCCAGTTGATAACCCCATCATCAAGCGAACCACCCAACGACACATAAATACTTTGGTATAAATCATAAAAGATTTTATGAAAAAAATCTGCTAGGGATATTTGAATGGGTTGCATGAGAATGGGTGGTTAATTACGTTGAGTCAAAAATATTTTAACATAAAATTGGTTTGGGTTGAATATGCGTTATCGTCAAATAGTATCAGAATTATGGTTGATTTTAAGGTTTTGGTGTATCCATTTTTATATTTATTTTTCTTGATTGATATTTAATTCACATCAAAATCATACAAAAACCCTTACCCTAAGCCAAGCCTTTGGATGAAGCGGTTTTTTTTGTTGGGTTTGGCAAGCTCACCACAAACAAAATAGATTTTACTATAAGATTATGATTTTTATTGACTGATAAAATAGTTATATTTAAGTGCGGTAGCAAATTTTCGTTCACCCTGATAAAAATCAAGTAGGCACATCAAGTTGAGAACAAGTTTATATTTGCCCATAACCATATCAAATCCACACCCCATTGATTTTATATTCAAAAAAACATTAGGATTATGTTAAATAATTTTTTTTGCCAAAAAAAGAGCGAATTGCTTCGCTCTTTTTGGTTAAAATCACCACGCCTGCGACAATGCCGACAATACACCCTTTAACATGGACGATACCGTACTGTTGCACACGCCGATGCCTGAATAGACCTTACCACCAACATTGAGTTGAACATACGACACCGCCGCCGAGTTGGTTTGGTTGTCGCCAAGCTCATCATCAAGCACGCTTGGGGTGGCTTTGGTGTTAATGGCGTGTTCGGCATAATTGGTAACGTGAATGTCTTTGCCAGTAACCTTAACAAGCCCATCAATAAACGCTGACAACGCCCCATTTCCTTTTCCAATGATTTGTAATACATCTTCGTTGGTGGCAACTTGCCCTTCAAAAGATACATCACCACTGACATTTTTGATTTGGTAATCGCTTAATTTAAAAGTTTCTTGTACAAGGAAAGTTTTGCTAAAAATATCCAAAAGCTCATCATTTTTAAGTTCACGAGCCAAGTTTTCTGCCTCTTTTTGCACAACTTTGGCAAAATCAATCTGTGTCCAACGTGGCAAATTAAAACCAAAATGACGCTGTAAAATATAAGCCGCCCCACCCTTACCAGACTGGCTATTAATCCGCACCACATCTTGATAAGAACGACCAATATGTATCGGGTCAATGGGCAGATATGCCACGTCCCAATGTTTTTGGGTTTCTGGGTGCGACTCATTATAGTCTAGTGACTTTTTAATCGCATCTTGATGTGAACCGCTAAACGCCGTAAATACAAGTTCACCTGCATAGGCGTGGCGTGGGTGCACAGGTAGATTGGTGCATTCGTTCACCACTTGTATGATTTCGCTGACTTGCGACAAATCAAGCTCTGGGTCAATGCCTTGTGTATAAAGATTCATCGCCATAGTAACGATGTCCATATTACCCGTACGCTCACCATTTCCCAATAGCGTGCCTTCCACACGGTCGGCCCCCGCCATCACACCAAGCTCACTTGCTGCCACGCCACAGCCACGGTCATTATGCGTGTGTAGACTGATAATGACGTCTTTACGACTGGGTAAATGACGGCAAAAATACTCAATTTGGTCAGCGTACAGATTGGGGGTAGATGCTTCTACCGTTGCTGGCAAGTTTAAAATCACCTTTTGTCCATTTTGTGGTTGCCAAACATCGCAGACTGCTTGGCATACCTCTATGGCAAAATCAGTTTCGGTTTGACTAAAACTCTCTGGACTGTACTGAAATGCCCACTCGGTTTCAGGATAGCGTTTAGAAATATCACGAAGCAAGGTCGCTCCATGCACCGCAATCGCCTTGATGCCCTCTTTATCTAGTTGATAGACTTTTTCTCGTTGTACTCTTGATGTACTGTTGTACACATGCACAATGGCTTTTTTAACCCCTTTTAAACTCTCAAAAGTACGCTCAATCAAATGCTCACGAGCCTGCACCAAGACTTGTACCGTTACATCATCAGGGATATGCCCCTCTTCAATCAGTTTTCTGGTAAAATCAAATTCCACTTGCGATGCAGAAGGAAAACCAATTTCAATCTCTTTAAAACCTACCGCCACCAAAAGTTTAAAAAACTTCATTTTTTGGTCAATGGTCATTGGGTCAATCAAGGCTTGATTGCCATCTCGCAAATCCACGCTTGACCAAATAGGAGCTTTTTCAATACGTTTATCGCACCAAGTACGGTTTTCTAGCTTGGGAGCAAATTCAAAGGGGCGATATTTGGTGTGGTCAAAAGCAGGATTTTTGGGGGTGATTTTTGGGCTAACGGTTGGCATTTTGTGTCTCACTTTTTATGTAACAATACCCATAGAATTTAAAATTGGCACGGTAAAGACAAATTGCAATTCGCCCCTATCCATCGCACAAATTTTAAATTTGGTAAGTGTCATTTTACAAATCAATAAAAACTGTAAAATCTTAGCAATTTCTTATCTTATATATCATAGCAAATTTTTTTGGTAAATTTAACTTAAAATTTAAAAATTTTTATCACAAATAAGTCAAAATCACTAAAATTATGCTAAAATTGAGAGAATTTCACTATTATTTTAATTTTATGTCAAACCAAGCCCCCAATTTAGACCCCATTGATAAAAAACTCATCAAACAACTGACCCAAAACGCCCAAGCCAGCATTAGCGAACTTGCTGAAAGCGTCCATCTGTCCGCCACACCCACCACACGGCGAATCAAACGCCTAGAAGAGCTTGGTATTATCACAGGTTATCACGCTCACACAAACCATGCCAAACTTGGCTACACACTGTCAGTCTTTGTGGCGGTGAGTATGGACAAACACACCGCCGAACGCTTTGGCGAATTTGAAAATCACATCAAAACCTTTGATGAAGTGGTGTCATGTAGCCTTGTTACAGGGCGATCAGAAGATTATTTGCTTAAAGTATTGGTGCGTGATATGAAACATTATGAAGAATTTTTGTTACACAGACTTAGCAAAATAGAAGGGGTTAGCCAACTACACACCAGTTTTGAGTTAAGAGAAGTATTTAAGCGTGAAACTGTCTAAATCAACACAATGATTTTATTTTTGGTATCTTTTCCTAACAAGAAAAGATATATCAACAAAAATACCATTTATCAACTAATTTTAAAAGATTATAATACGCCCAACATCAATCAAAAAAGGCAAATATCATGATTATTCCCAGACTCTCAAACGAACGTGGACTTGCTAAACATGGCTGGCTAACCTCTCGCCACAGTTTTTCTTTTGCTGATTATTATGACCTCAACTTTATGGGATTTTCTGCCCTACGTGTTATTAACGAAGATTGGATAGATGCAGGCATGGGTTTTGGTATGCACCCACATCGTGATATGGAAATTTTGACCTATGTACTATCAGGAGCAGTCGCTCACAAAGACAGCATGGGCAATAGTGAAATCGTGCCACAAGGCGAATTTCAACTCATGTCAGCAGGTACAGGTGTGCGTCATTCAGAATTTAACCCAAGCGATACCGATGAGCTACACCTATATCAGATTTGGATTATGCCCAACCAACTGGGCGTAACACCACGTTATAAACAAGCCAGTTTTGCAGATAAAATCGGTGGCACGCTGATACTCTCCCCCACAGGTGATGACAACTCATTTACCGTATACCAAGACATGAAACTGTGGCGTTATCAACTTGATGATGAGCAAAATGTTACCCTTGATAACAAACGAGCATACTGGCTACAAGTTGCCAAAGGCAGTGTTCGTGTTGGTGATGAAAGCTATCAGGCAGGCGATGCTCTTGCCATTGTTGATGAAAATGAACTTGTGGTAAAAAGTGATGAATTTGCAGAATTTTTACTTTTTGATTTGCCACGATAACCAAATCCTCCAATCATTGGGGGATTTTTATGACAATTGTTCCACCCAAAAATCAATAAATGCACGCACATTTGCCCTTAAAAATGCCCTATCTGTATATACAGCACATAATTGTACAGAAAAAATCTCATAATCTGTAAATAATTGCACCAAATTACCATTTGCCAAATCCTGTTCTACAAGCCAACTTGGGGCATAACCAATGCCCACGCCCTGACGTACAAGTTCGGCATTCATGGGCGTATCATCGCTCATCATGGCGGTTTTTGGGTAAATGGGCATACGCTCTTTGCTAATGCGATGTGTGATGTCTATGGGGTGCGATTTATTGTAGGTTGGTAAAATGATGTGATGATGTTCAAGCTCTTTGGGGTGTGTGGGTATGCCATGTTTGGCAAGATAACTGGGGCTTGCCACCAAATAAAAATCCACCACCCCCAAAGGACGTGCAATCAAAGATGGCTTTGGATCATGTGTCAATCGCAATGCCAAATCAAACCCATCTGCCACCAAATCCACCAGTTGGTTTGATAATGACAAATTTAACACAACATCAGGATAACGCTCACGAAACTGTGCCAAATAGCCTGATACTTTTGGGTTGGCAAACCAACGTGGCATGGTAATTTTTAACACACCCTGCGGTTTATCGGTTGCCCCCATGGCGGTAAGTTTGGCATGGTTTAGAACTTCTAGGGCGTATAAGGATTGGCGATAATATTCTTGCCCCGCCTGCGTCAGATGAATATTGCGACTATTGCGGTGCAAGAGTTTTGCACCAAGCTGTTTTTCCAAATACATGATGTGTTTGCTTGCCATCGCCACTGACATATCCAAACTGTCAGATGCTTTGGTAAAACTGCCCTGTGCCACGATTTGATGAAACACTTGTATGCTGGTTAAAGTATCCATGATTGTCCAAAAAGTTAAAAATGGGTATATCTGCATGACATACCCATTGTATAAAACTCGTCTTGTCTTGTCAAAATACTATTTGTCAAAAAGCTCAAAACCCAAACGTTTAGCTTTTTCCAAATCCGACTTATCAATAACAAACACATTCACACTGCCCGTTTCGCCACCACACACAGATGGATACATTCTATCAAGCTGGTCTTTTCTACTGTCATAAATGGCAATATCGCCAAGCTCCTTTGCCATCGTTTTGGGGTCAATACCAATATTAGCACATTGACGAGAGTCATCGCTTTTATATATTTCAATGCGGTTTACTTGTTCTTCTTCTAGCATTTTTGCCATCGCTTCTTCCCAATTGGCACAGGGGTGGCGAACATAATCCACTTTATTTGACAACTCATCGGACGAAAGCTGACCATCTTTGTTGCTATCAAGGCGGTTAAAGGCTCTTTTGTTTGGTTTAAAATCCAATATATAACCATCTGCCTTTTTGATGACTATAAATTCGGTACGGCTCAACTGACCGTCTTGGTTTTTATCAAATTGATAAACCAATCCAGATTCAGGCGACATCGCCGAACAAGCAAAGGCGGTAGGGGCAGATAGGGCAACAACCAGAATAAGGAGTAACTTTTTCATAAAATCATCATCAAAATTCATCATCATAAAAATAGGGAGCATCATCACTCCCTATTGTATTGTCAACATTAAACCACCACACTCACAAGTTTGTTTGGTACAACAATGACTTTTTTGGGTTCGCCTGTGATAAATTTGGCAACACTCTCACAGGCAAGTGCCATTGCTTTAATGGTTTCATTGTCTGTGCCTGTTGGAATTTGAATCTCGCCACGTACTTTGCCATTGACCTGTACTGCCATTGTAATGCTATCAGCAACAAGGGCGGATTGGTCAAGGCTTGGGAAAACAAGTGTACGGCTATCAAAGCCAAATTGTTCAAGCAAATATTCACCAATATGCGGTGCATACAAGGCAAGCAAGGTCAAAAGGGCAATCATCGCTTCGTGCTGGACTGCCAAATCATTGTCATTTTGAATGGTAAAGGCTGACAATTCATTGGCAAGTTCCATCAAGGACGAGACGGGCGTATTAAGTGCCAAATGCTCACCCAATGCCACATCAATCTTGGCGATGGTTTCGTGTGTTTTACGGCGTAAGTCTTTGGCAGGATTGGATAAATTGGCAACATCAACAACCAGTGCCAATTTATCCTTGCCATCTATGGCGGTCAAATGCTCATCAGCAAGTCGCCACACCTTTTTGACAAAATTATAAGGACCTTTTAGGGCGGAATCTGACCATTCTAAGGTTTGGTCGGCAGGGGCGGTAAACATTGTATACAGTCGTACTGTATCTGCTCCATATTCGTCCATAATGGTTTGGGGGTCAACGCCATTGTTTTTGGATTTGGACATTTTTTCAATTTTGCCAATGGTAACAGGTTTGCCATCTGATAGCAAAATTGCCTCATTGCCACGCACTTCTACTTCATAAGGAAAGTAGTAGGACTTTGAACCGTCATCATTTTCACGATAAAAAGTGCCTGCCAAAACCATACCTTGTGCCAAGAGGTTTTCAAAAGGCTCACTGCCACCAACAAGTCCTTCATCACGCATTACTTTGTGGAAAAAGCGTGCGTACAAAAGGTGCAAAATGGCGTGTTCAATACCGCCCACATATTGATTGACAGACAGCCATTTATCAGCTCCAATACGACCAACCATTTGGCTATCATCATCTGGCGTGGTAAAACGCTGGGCATACCAACTGCTTTCTACAAAAGTGTCAAAAGTGTCGGTTTCTCGCTCCGCAGGTTGCCCGCATTTTGGGCAAGTGCAGTTTACAAACTCTGGCATATTTTTTAAAGGGTTGCCTCGTCCATCAGGCACAACATCGGTTGGTAGAATAATGGGCAAATCACTCTCTGGTACAGGCACCGTTCCGCAGTACTCACAGTTAATCATTGGAATTGGGCAACCCCAATAACGCTGACGGCTTACCCCCCAATCTCTTAGGCGGTAGTTGATGGTTTTTTTGCCCAAGTTTTTGGCGGATAAAATCGCTTCTGCTTTCTCAAAGGCTCTTTCAAAATCCAAGCCATCAAGCTCACCTGAATTGATACATACGCCACCGACTTTGTCGCCATACCAGTCTTGCCACGCTTCGGTGCTATATGTTTTATCTTTAAAATCAATTACTTGGATAATGGGTAATTCATACTTTTTGGCAAATTCAAAGTCTCTTTCATCGTGTGATGGCACGCCCATTACTGCTCCAGAGCCATAGCTCATTAGCACATAGTTGGCAACCCAGACAGGTACAGCCTTGCCTGTGATGGGGTGATTGACAAACAGCCCTGTATTCATTCCTAGTTTTTCGGCTTTGGCAAGCTCACTTTCGGCAACCGAGCCTTGTTTGCATTCATTGATAAAGGCTTGTAGGGCAGGGTTGTCTTTGGCGGCGTATTGAGCAAGGGGGTGTTCGGCGGCTACTGATAAATAAGTAACCCCCATCAAGGTATCAGGACGGGTGGTAAACACACTAATGGTGTCTCTTTGTCCGTCCAATTCATAGGGAAAATGAATTTCCATACCGTGCGAGCGACCAATCCAGTTTTGTTGCATTGTCAAAACTTGCTTGGGCCATTTGTTTTCCAATAGTTGCAAATCTTCTAGTAGCTCATCGGCATAGTCGGTAATCTTAAAATAGTACATTGGAATGTCTCTTTTTTCCACCAATGCACCCGACCGCCAGCCACGACCGTCCACGACTTGTTCGTTGGCAAGGACGGTATTATCCACAGGGTCCCAATTGACGCTGGCTAGTTTTTTATAGACCAAGCCTTTTTTGTACAATTGTAAAAACAACCATTGTTCCCATTTATAATATTCAGGCGTACAAGTGGCAAATTCACGCCCCCAGTCAATAGACAGCCCCAATGCCTTTAATTGCCCACGCATATGGTCAATATTTGCCATTGTCCATTTGTGTGGGGCAACTTTGTTATCAATGGCGGCATTTTCGGCAGGCAAACCAAAAGCGTCCCAGCCCATTGGTTGCATTACTTCATAGCCTTTTTGGCGGTAGTAACGGCTTAGTACATCGGTAATGGCATAGTTTCGTACATGCCCCATATGCAATTTACCGCTTGGATAAGGGAACATTGACAGCATATAGCGAGTGGGCTTGCCGTTGTCGTTGTTGTCGGTGTGGTAGCGGTTGTCGGCTTGCCATTTGGCTTGCTGGGTTTGTTCAATGACTTTAAAATTGTAATCTTGTAACATAAATTTTCCAAATTTTAATCAAAATAACAGGCTATTATAGCGTAATTTTGCTATAATTTGCCAATACTTTTTCAAAGCGAGAACAAAAATGCTCACCATTTACGGTATTAAAAATTGCAACACAATGAAAAAAGCCTTTGATTTTTTCAATCAAAATGGCATTGATTATCAGTTTTTTGATTATAAAAAATTGGTGCTAAGTCAAAATGATTTTGAACAATTTGTGGCAACTTTTGGCGAAAAAGTGTTTAATAAACAAGGCACAACTTACAAAAAACTAAGCGATGATGAAAAGGCGGTTTTGGCAGGTCAAGATTTGTCTGCCAGTTATGAAATCATCAAACACAACCAAAGTGTGTTAAAACGCCCAATTGTGCTTGGCGTGTTTGATGGGCAACAGGTGGCATTAATTGGCTTTGATGACACATGGCATGATATTTTTTCATAAAAAAATGGGAGATAACCATCTCCCACAACTTCCTACATTGGTTTCACCCCAAATACTGTGTCAGACGTGGCACTTCACCATAATACACGCCAATCCCTACACCTTCGGTACCGTGATTGGCAAGGGAAACCGTAGAAACATGAATCACAGGAATATCTCTAAGTCCATACTCATTGGCAAGCATTCGCTTAAATTCTTCGGTGTATGCCCCCATTGATGTGTCTGCAATATAAATAAACGCATCTCTACCAGCAATCTGGGTAATGACTTCTTCTATCATATACCGCATACTACGTTCAATTTTGCGGATTTTGTCTTTTGGCACAACAAGCCCCTCGTCATTGACCCACATGACAGGTTTGATACCAAATAGATTGGCAACAAAACCTGCAGGAGCAGAGAGTTTTTTACTGCGAATGATAAAATCCAAATCTGACAAAGTAAACATAAACAAACTGTGTTGGCGTAGCTCATCTAAGCGGTTGATGATTTCAAGCATGGATTTGCCCTCTTGCATCATCAAATCCGCCTCAAATGCCAACACCCCCTCATCAATGTTGAGCGTTTTTGTGTCATAGACATAAATATCCATATGACCCACATATTTGGCTTTTAGACGATCAAAAATGGCATGGCTGTTACTGATTGCTGATGAGATGGTGCAAAGAAAAACTTCTGTATAACCCTCTTTGCGTAATTCTTCAAACAAAGCAAAAATTTCTTGTTCTGTCGCTGGGCTAGTTTTGACATTCAAGCTGGGGTTTTGGCGAATCATTTTGCTCAATTTGGGCGTATCAATGTCTCGAATATCCAAATAATCCTTCCCTTCAACAAAAATATGAAAAGGGATAAAGCGAATATTATGAGGAGCATTGATATAGTTTAAGCTAGATGATGAAGTGCTAACAACCACTCGTTTCATGAAAAAATCTCAAATAATTTAAAAAAGCGTTCTATTCTATCGCAAAATCCCCAAAAGATTAATTATTTTTTCAAAAAAATCACCATACATAATTGTATGGTGATTTTTGGTGAGTAGCTATTAATTGTGTGCCAAAGCGTCCACAGGGTTGAGTTTTGAGGCGTTGCGAGCAGGCAAAAAACCAAAAACCACACCAATGAGCGTTGAGCAAACAAATGCCACCACAATGGAAAGTGGTGAGTAGATGACGGCAAAATTACCCCCACCAAATTTATTAATCACCCCACCAACACCAAATGCCATGAGTATGCCAAGCACGCCACCCAAGATACACACCAGTACCGCCTCAATGAGAAACTGCCCCATAATGTCGGATTGTCTAGCACCTACCGCCATACGCACACCAATTTCACTGGTGCGTTCGGTTACAGACACCAGCATGATATTCATCACACCAATACCGCCCACAATGAGTGAGATGATGGCAATGGACGAGATAAGTAGGGTCATGGTGGCGGTGGTGGATTGTACTGTTTCTTTGATACTGTCGGTGTTCATGATGTTAAAATCTTCTTCGCCATGACGAGAACGTATCAAATCTTTGATGGCAGTTTCGGCAATGGCGGACGAAGTGTCGTCATCTATCAGTACCACAAAACGGTCAATATAGCTTGTACCAAGCATACGATACATCACAGTAGTATAAGGCATATAGACAGTGGGCGAGTTGCTGGTGCGGGCAAAGGACGAGGTTTTTTGTGATAGCACGCCCACAATACGAGCAGGGACATTACCAACAAGCAAAGTTTGCCCAATGGGATTGCCCTGACTATTAAAGTAAGTTTTGTAGGCATTTTGGTCAATGATAATATCCTGACTGGCGGTGGCGATACTCTGACCATCAAAGCCTTGCCCCATAGCCAAATTTTCACCCGTTACTGACAGATAGTCCTTGCCCACGCCATTAATTGTGCCTGTGGCATCAATATTCTCAAAGCGAATATTCATGCTTTTATTAACCATAGGGCTGACCGACAAAGCATAGGGCTGACTACCCACCGCTTCTGCGTCCGCTACCGTTAAGCTGTCTCGTCCAAATCTACGGCGTGGGTCGCCCCATGGATAGCCATTCATCACAGTAATGGTGTTTGTGCCTAGGGCGTTGATGTCGGCTAGAATTTTGGCTTGTGAGCCTTGCCCAAGCCCCACAATAGATACCACAGAGGCAATACCTATGATGATGCCAAGCATGGTCAAAAGTGTTCGCATCTTGTGGGCTTTCATGGCATAAATGGACATTTTAAAGGCTTCTTTTAGCCTATCTATAACCCCAAGCCACGCACTTTTTGAACCAAAGGTATTTTTGCTCACAGGATTGGTGTGTTCGGTGCGAGTTTTTGCATGGGCGGTATAATAATCAGCGATGACATGACCATCTTTTAGCTCAATCACCCGCTCAGCTTGCTGTGCCAATGTAGGGTCATGCGTTACCATGATGATGGTATGCCCCTCGTCTTTGAGCGTATGCAAAATGTTCATGACTTCTTTGCCAGAACCGCTATCCAATGCCCCTGTCGGCTCGTCCGCTAGGATAATATCACCCCCATTCATCAAGGCTCGTGCGATAGAAACACGTTGCTGTTGTCCACCTGAGAGCTGATTGGGGCGGTTTTGGGTTTTTTCGCCAAGCCCAAGTTGAGTTAGCAATTCTTGGGCTCGTTGCCTACGTTTGGTGGTATCCATGCCTGCATAGACGGCCGGCACGGTTACGTTGTCAATGGCATTGATGTCGCCAAGCAAATGATAGCGTTGGAAAATAAAGCCAAAATGCTCACGTCTTAGCTTAGCAAGGTCTTCTGCGTCCATGTCGTCCACCGATTTACCAAAAATGGTATAGCTACCACTTGTGGCTTTGTCAAGACAACCCAAAATGTTCATGAGGGTACTTTTACCCGAACCTGATTGACCGATGATGGCAACCATCTCGCCTTGATAAAGTGTCAAATCAATGCCATGCAAAATACGAATCGTACTCTCGCCTGCACGAAATTCACGCACCAGATTTTTGACTTCAATGAGTGGGGTTTTTGGTGGATTTTGGGAGCGTGCAGTAGGAACTGGACTGGGTGAATTTTCCAACTGTTCGGATAAATAGGCTGTTTCCATCACGTCAGTTTGAGTTGTTTTGGTTTGCGTTTGTTGCACCGCCTCTTTGTTTGTCTCTACCGTTTTGGTTTGGGCAGAAGAGTTGGGCAACAAATCCACCAACACCGAATGATTGGGGATTTGTTTGGCTTGTTGAGCATTGGGAATCTTTGGTTTTTTGGTGTGTTTTTTTGCCATGATGTTTCAAATCTGGATAATAATGGATTAAGCAAGTAAGTTTAAACAATTACAAAAAAATCATCGCATCATGGGCGGGCGGTTGTTTTGTTGTTTTTGTCCAACTTGGGGCGTAGCTTCGCCAATGACAATTTTGTCGCCTACATTGAGTCCTGATTTGATTTGGACATTGACACGGTTATTTAAGCCAATTTGCACTTCCACAGGTTTGGCAATGCCATCTTTGCCCACCACACGCACACTGTATTTACCATTTTCATTTTTAAGGGCGGACGATGGAATGGTCAGTACGTCTTTGACACTATCGGTAATGATGGTAACTTGGGTAGTCATGTCAATCCTAAATTTACGCTCGCTATTATCCACATCCAAATAACCAATATAATAGACAGCAGAGTCAGTACTGCTTGTTGTGCTGATTTTTTCAGGGGCAGGCTCTACGCCTGTAAGTATGGTATCAAACTGCTCGCTTGTGTTGCCAATGATGTTAAAACGAGCTGGCAATCCTGCTTTGACATGGACGACATCCGCCTCACTGATTTGGGCTTTGATACGCACAGAACTAAGGTCAGCCAGTGTTACGATGGTTGGGGCGGATTGATTGGCATTGACCGTTGTGCCTTCTTTTTGGGTAACAGACACTACCGTGCCATCCATTGGGGCAACAATGGTGGTTTTGTTCAAATCTTCGCTGGCGGTAGAAAGGTCATTTTGAGCTTTGTTGATGCCTGCTTTTTGGCTGGCGATGGCGGCACGAGCATTGGCAACATCGTTTTTGGCGTTGTTTAGATTGGTTTTGGCGATGTCCACATTTGCCAAAGCGACTTCAACAGCGATTTTGGCATCATCATAATCTTGGCGACTGATGGCATTAATGGCGATAAGGTTTTCTAGACGGTCAAGAGCTTGTTGAGCTTTTTTAAGTTCAGACATTCTGGCGTTTAGGGTGGCTTCACTGCTTGCGACACTACCCAAAGATGATGCAAGGTTTGCTTGGGCTTGGCTTAGGTTTGCTTGGGCTTGGCTTAGGTTTGCTCCTGCATTGGAGACGGTGTTTTGCTTTTCAACTTGGCTAATTTGGGCAATCAAATCCCCCTTTTTGACTTCATCACCCACGTCCACATACAGTTTGACAATACGCCCTGAAACTTCTGCCCCCACGTCCACACTTTGAATGGCTTTGACTTTACCGCTTGCCATGACAGTATTTTCAATATCGCCCATGACAGCATCTGCGGTCAAGTATGATGGCGGGGTGGATTTAGGTTTTGAAAATTGATACACAATCAACCCCAAAATACCTAAACAAACAACAATCATCGCCCATTTTAGGGGACTAAATTTTTTGGTGGTGGCAGACATGATTTTTCCAAACAAGATAGATAAAAAGTTATTTTATAACAAAAAATTAATCATAGATAAGTGTGCAAAACACAAGTTATCATAACAAATTGATTTTGATAAAGTATAAAGAAATGGCATGATTTTGTGGGGATTTGTTAAAAAATGTTAAGCAAATAAAAAGGCGAATCATCGCCTTTTTTAACACAACCTCTGGCACGCCAAACAGCCCAGCACATCTTGACCAGTATTTTACAAAACTTCCATGATGATAAAAATCAATTCACGCCACACATTGCCAAACAAAGTCGTTCAATCTCACCCCATACGTCCATGCCCGATACGCCTTTGATGGCTTTATCAATGGCGTAGATTTGGCTTAGCCAGTCGCCACTGATGCCTTGCGTGCGTTGGGCGATGTTTAGATATAAATATAATTTACTTTGCCAAACGCCAAGCTCGCTTGGGTTTTTACCTGCTTGGATTTGCAAAATAAGCCGTGCCTCTTTGGCAACCGCCCACAAGACGATACTAGGGGCGATGTCGGTGTGTTGTAGATGATTTAGGATTTGTAGAGTTTTTGGAGCGTTAGCGGTAAGTAGTGCATCTGACAAATCAAACACATTAAAATCCACCCCCGCCACGAGTGCCTGCTCCAATTCATCTGCCCCAACCACATCTGCATGAGGCAAAAACGACAATCGCCACAAAGTCTGATAAGCGGTGAGTAGGTTTTTTTCGGTGGCATTCATGAGCATTTGCCATGCCATGTCATCTAGTGTCAGTCCAAGCTCTTGGGCTTTTAGGTGCAAAAACTCACCTCGTAATTTTTCATCATAAATGTTGCCATCAATGATAAGCCCATGCATATCAAAAAACTGCATGGCTTTGGTGGCAAGTGACTTTTTGTCTTGTTTTGGTAAACACCAAATGAGCTGATTTTGGTTTGTTTTGTCTTTGACATCTTGGGTAAAGCGGTTAAGTGATGACATGAGTGCTTTGTCTTTGGTGTCAGGTTTATGGTTGCCCGACACAATCAGCACGGTTGTCTCATCAAACAAACTTAAACCAAATAACTCATTAACAACTTCATGCCATGACTTTGGGGAAGTTAGCTCCATACGTTTGGCAAATTGACCCTGTGCCGTCCACGCTGGACGACACGCCTCGATGAGCCAGTCTGCCACCACAGGATTATCTGTATGCAAAAGCCACAATCCGTTCAAGGCAACCGCATTTCTTTTTAGGTCATACAATAAGGGCAGTAGGCGAGTTTGCATGATATTGGCACATTATTGAATGGACTTGGCAATCGCTCGGTACTGCTCGGCGATACGCTCGGATAGATGGTCATACAACCATACTCTGGTCTGCCTGTCTTGACCATCATCTGTTACCACGCTTGCTTCGTTGTACTGATAGCTACGCTCCACTTGCAAGGGATATTGGTATTTTTTATCACCAAATTGATACACCACGTCCGCCATCAGCACCAACCGCACTTCGGTCAAAGTCCCCACAAAATCATATCGGCGAAAACGCACATTTTGTAAGTGAATGTGGTTGTTGGCAGAATTTGTTGTGATGCCACGCACTTGTAGGTGTTTGGTCAGTGGTTGTTTTAGTGCAAATGCGTCTGCCGTCTCATCGCTGGTCAATTCTACACTTTGATGTTGGGGGGCGACATGTAGGCTTTTGTCTGTACCACGTAGGGCAAATCCACACCCAGACAACGCCAGCACTGACACACACGATATGGATACAACGAATTGTTTTAACATGAATTTTCCTGATTTTTGTGCTTATTTAACAAAATACGCCACGCCATAACCTATCCAATAAGTCGCCAACGCCAAAATCACCGCCGTTACCACGCTGGCGATGTTTCGCACCATAGGCGGTGCGATGGTGGTTTGGGTGGTGTTTTCATCATGCACCACAAGTTCGCTTTCTGCTTTTAGGTAAGCCAAACGCAATACGGCGTGTATCCCTGCAAACACAGGAATGATGAGCCAATGAATCTGTAAAAATCCCACAACTAAATTGGCTAAAATGGCAAGGTTGGAAAGTAGACTAAACAGTTTGGTTTTTGACATGGATAGGGACAGCAAATCATAAAAATTTGCTTATTATAGCCTAATTCCTACATGATTGTGTAAAATTTTACAACGCCTTTTTTTGGCACTTTGTTTGGTTTGTGATAAAAATTTACATAAAAATACTTGAAATAATTAAAAACGAATGTACACTATATACACCATAATTTTTTTAATAAAAATACCCTGCAAAATGCTAGGCGATTTTGAAAAAATTTGTTACAATTAACCATTTTTGATTTAGTTTTAAAGGTGATGATGATGGACATCAAACAAATTCGTGAACTTATTGACTTGATGGAAGAAAAAGACCTAGCTAGTCTTGAATACGGCAAAAAAGGCGACTACATTCATCTAACTCGCAATGTTGCAGTACAAACGGTTGCCATACCCCAAACCACCATCACACCCAGCAATACACCCACCGCCCCTGCCCCCAAAGCAGTCTCTGGCGTGGTAGAAAAATCGCCAATGGTCGGCGTGTTTTATTCTGCACCAAGCCCCAATGACCCGCCCTTTGTCAAAGTTGGGCAAAGCGTGGTCAAGGGGCAACAGCTTGGCATTATTGAAGCGATGAAAATTATGAATCCGCTAGAAGCCAGCCAAGATGGTATTATTGAAGAAATTTTGGTCAAAAATGGCGAAGTGGTGCAATTTGACCAGCCTGTGTTTCGTTATAAATCATAAGTAACATTAGCTCATTCTTAACCTAAGGTTTAAGGCATTGCCCTTTGCTCAAAGTTAGATTAAGAATTGTGTTAAGTTTTTGATAAATAAGGATTTATAATGATTAAAAAACTACTCATCGCCAACCGTGGTGAAATCGCCTTACGCATTGTCCGTGCCTGCAAACAACTTGGCATACAAACCGTTGGCGTGTATTCTACTGCCGACAAAGACCTTATGCACCTAAAATTTTGTGATGAAGCGGTCTGTATTGGCAACCCCCCTTCCCCCCAAAGCTATCTTGATATTAGCCGTATCATCGCCGCCGCTGAAATCACAGGGGCAGATGCCATTCACCCTGGCTACGGATTTTTGTCCGAAAATGCCA
Organism: Moraxella oblonga NBRC 102422; assembly: GCF_001598275.1. Taxonomy (GTDB): domain Bacteria; phylum Pseudomonadota; class Gammaproteobacteria; order Pseudomonadales; family Moraxellaceae; genus Moraxella; species Moraxella oblonga. The sequence continues at coordinate 49,020 of NZ_BCYQ01000009.1, read as the reverse complement.
AATTTGCCGAAAGCGTAGAAGAAGCAGGGCTAACCTTTGTCGGCCCTACCGCTGACCATATTCGGCTAATGGGCAACAAGGTTTCTGCCATCAATGCAATGAAAAAAGCAGGCGTTCCCACCGTGCCAGGTTCGGCAGGGTCAATCACCCTACAAAATGCCGAAGAAGAAGCCAAAAAAATCGGTTTTCCCTTAATCGTCAAAGCAGCCGCAGGTGGTGGTGGACGAGGAATGCGTGTGGTGGAACGCTTTGAGGAGCTATTGCCCCAAGTACAAGCCGCCAAAGCCGAAGCCAAAACCGCCTTTGGCGATGATACCGTCTATATGGAAAGATTCTTAAAAAACCCTCGCCATGTAGAAGTACAGGTTTTGGGCGATGGCGATGGCAATGCCTTGCACCTGTTTGACCGTGATTGTTCACTGCAACGCCGTCATCAAAAAGTGCTAGAAGAAGCTCCAGCCCCTGGCATTCCTGACGATGTCAAACAGCCGATTTTGGATGCGTGTGTGCGTGCCTGCGAGCAGATAAATTATCGTGGGGCGGGGACTTTTGAATTTTTGTACGAAAATGAAGAATTTTTCTTTATTGAAATGAATACCCGTGTCCAAGTAGAACACCCTGTTACCGAAATGATTACAGGCATTGACATTATTGTAGAACAGCTCAAAATCGCCTCAGGCTATGGGCTTTCTTATCATCAAGACGAAATTACCATTCGTGGGCACGCCATTGAATGCCGTATCAATGCCGAAGACCCAAACACCTTTATGCCCTCCCCCGGTACGATTAACCGCCTGTTTGCTCCTAGCGGTTCTGGCGTACGCTTTGACAGTCATTTGTATCAAGGCTATACCATTCCAACTTATTATGATTCAATGATTGGCAAACTCATCTGCCACGCCCAAACCAGAAAGCAAGCCATCGCCAAAAGCCTGCATTCGCTTGATGAACTTGTTATTGAAGGCATTAAGACCAACATCGCCTTGCACCGTGATAAGATTTTGGTGGACGAAGCGTTTTACGAAGAAGCTCAAAATATCCATTATTTAGAGAATCATTTGTTAAAATCCACTTCGCACTAATAAAATCCCCAAGTCTGGCTTGGGGATTTTATTCACAAAGCCACCACGCCAAATTGATGTCAAAATAAATTCCCAATTTTATAAGGAAATCCCAATGACCGCCAAATTCACCATTCAAACAATAAGCCTGTGTGTTTTAACCGCCCTGATTGGTGCGTGTAGCTCACCCAAAACTTCCACCCAAACTGACGATGTCGCCGAAGCCACCACAAGCACCATTGCCCAAGCCAATGATATTGCCTCCGCCCCAATAATAAATACCCAAGCAAAACAGATGGCTCACTACTCTATGCACAGACAAGCGGAGGTGGCATACACACCACCCAATCACGAAAATTACCAAGACAAAACCCCCAATCCAATTAACGACACCACCAAAAATGCCCTTGCCACATTTAGCATTGATACCGATACAGGCAGTTATGCCAACACCAGACGACATTTAAATGACGGTGCGTTACCGCCCACTAATGCCGTGCGGATTGAAGAACTCATTAATTATTTTAATTATGATTTTAGCCAAGCCATTCGCCAAAATGATGCACCATTTTTAGTCAGCACCGAAACGGTCAGCTCACCTTGGAAACAAACCAATCACATCATCAAAATCGCCATTAAAGCCGATGACCCCACAGCAGATAAATTTAGCAAAAACAATGAATTGCCACCTGCCAACTTAGTTTTTTTGGTTGATGTATCAGGCTCAATGGATGAAAATGACAAACTACCCCTCGTCCAAGCCTCCCTAAAAATGCTCACCAAAAACCTAAGAGAACAAGATACAATAAGTCTAATCACCTATGCAGGCAATACCGAAATCGTCCTGCCTGCAACAAGTGGCAAAGAAACTGCCAAAATCATGTCTGCCATTGACCACTTAACAGCAAGTGGCTCTACCAATGGCGAAGCAGCCATTAAACTTGCATATGCCCAAGCTCGCCAAGCCTTTAAAAAAGATGGCATTAACCGCATTTTGATGATGACCGATGGTGATTTTAATGTTGGCGTGTCTGATGTTGATGATATGTTAGAAATCATTCGCCGTGAACGAGACAGTGGTGTATCACTATCCACTTTTGGTTTTGGGCAGGGTAATTTAAATGATCATATGATGGAACAAGTGGCAGATAATGGCAATGGCAATTATAGCTACATTGACAGCCTATCTGAAGCCAAAAAAGCCTTGATTGATGAGATGTCAGCAACCTTTAATACCGTTGCCAAAGATGTCAAGGTGCAAGTAGAGTTTAACCCTAATACCGTCAAAGAATGGCGACTTATCGGCTATGAAAACCGAGTGCTGGCAAGCGAGGATTTTAACAATGACAAGGTGGACGCAGGTGATTTGGGGGCAGGCAAGGCAGTGGTGGCATTGTTTGAGATAACCCCTTCCCATCAAAAAGGTATGTTAGACGACAGTCGTTATCAACCCAAAACAATAGATAACAAAAAGAGCGATGAACTGGGCTATCTAAAAATCCGCTACAAATCCCCCAATGGTAACACCTCAAAACTGATTGAATTTCCAATCAAAAATCAAGTTACCAAGCCAAGTCATGATTTAAAATTTGCGATGGCGGTGGCAGGATTTGGGCAACTTTTAACCCAAAGTCCCTATGTGGGCGATTGGCATTTTGCTGACAGTAAAAAACTTGCCCAAAGCGGACTTGGCAAAGATGAACAAGGACTACGGCATGAGTTTGTGAAGCTCATAGAATTGGCAGATGGTTTAACTCCAAGCAAATAACAAAACTGCCCATATCACACACCATTTTGGGTGGATACTCAAAATGGTGTTTTTTAACATCACATTTTCCATATCACGATAATAAGCCAAGTAAATTCACCCACCCCCTTGCAATTTATCACGTCTGCCACCATAACAGGCAAACATTATAAGAATTTATTTGGAGTTTATCATGTCTGATAACCAAACCTTACCATTACTTGCTGTGCGTGATGTGGTGGTGTATCCGCATATGCAAATTGCCCTATTTGTGGGACGTGAAAAGTCCATTCAAGCCATTGAAATCGCCCAAAAAGACCACAACGGTCAGATTTTGGTCGTTTCCCAAAAAGACTCGCTCACCGAAGAAATCAACACTGACAACCTCCACGATTATGGCACACTTTGCCGAGTGGTCAGCACCATGCCTCATGATGGCGACAACAAAACGCTCAAAGTACTGATTGAGGGCGTCACTCGTGCCAAAGTTGAAAAAGTAGAAGATAAAGACATCTTTTTGGCGACATTTAGCGAAGAAGCAGTAGAAAATCTCCCAGCCGACAGCGACACCCAAAAAGCCCTATTGCTTGGATTGTTTGGTGATTATGCTGATAGCAACCTACGCAATGCTCGTGAACTTATGCGTGTGGCAAGTCGCATTGATGATTTGCTAGAACTTATCTATTTTGTTGCCACCCGTACTGCCATGCCCTTAGCAGACAAACAACGCATTCTAAGCGGTGCAGATGTGGATGAGTACTTGTCAATTTTAAATGACTATTTTATCAAAAATCAAGCCGAACAAGCCATTGAAAACAAACTCCAAGAGGACGTTCGCAAACAGATGGAAAACAACCATCGTGAATATTTTTTGAACGAAAAAATGAAAGCCATCAAGTCTGAATTATCAGATTTAAACGATGGCTTTGATGATGATGACAGTGAACTTGAAAAACGCCTCAATGACGCTGATTTGCCAGAAGATGTTCGCAAAAAAGCCCAAAATGAATTTAAAAAATTAAAACAAATGCCATCAAGTTCATCAGAAGCAAGCGTGGTGCGTGGCTATGTGGAGTGGATTTTAGATACACCATGGAACAAATCCACCCAAGTTAGCATTGATTTAACCACCGCCAAAGAGACGCTAGACAAAGACCATTATGGGCTTGATGATGTTAAAGATCGCATTTTAGAATATTTGGCAGTACAATCTCGTGTCAACAAAATTAAAGGGTCTATTTTGTGCCTTGTCGGTCCTCCGGGGGTGGGTAAAACTTCGCTTGGTGAGAGCATTGCTCGTGCCACAGGGCGTAAATTTGTGCGTATGGCACTTGGTGGTGTGCGAGATGAAGCAGAGATTCGTGGGCATCGCCGTACTTATATTGGTGCAATGCCAGGCAAAATCGTACAATCATTGGCAAAAGTAGAAGTCAAAAATCCGTTATTTTTACTAGATGAAATTGACAAAATGGCACAGGATTATCGTGGCGACCCAGCATCTGCCCTACTAGAAGTGCTTGACCCCTCACAAAATAATGCCTTTAACGATCATTATCTTGACCTAGATTTGGATTTGTCAGAGGTTATGTTTATTTGTACTGCCAACAGCATGAACATTCCGCCAGCCTTGCTTGACCGCATGGAAGTCATTCGTCTGCCAGGATACACCGAAGATGAAAAACTGGCAATCGCCCAAAATTATCTTACACCAAAATCCCTAGAACAAAACGGGCTAGGCAAAGATGAGCTTGACATCACCAACGAAGCGGTAACAAGCATCATTCGCCACTATACACGTGAGGCAGGCGTACGCAACCTAGAACGTGAAATCAACAAAATCAGCCGTAAAGCGGTACGAGCCCAAGTTGAAAAATACGACACAACACCTAACAAAGACAGCAAAAGCGAACCCATCATCATTAATGATGATAACATCACTGATTATCTGGGGGTAAAACCTTATGATTATGGCTTGGCAGAAAAAGAGCCAGAGGTTGGACGCATTACAGGGCTTGCTTGGACTTCGGTGGGTGGTGAACTACTCACCATTGAGACTGCAACAATGGCAGGTAAGGGCGAGTTGATTTTTACAGGCAGTCTGGGCGATGTCATGAAAGAGTCCATTCGTGCCGCCATGAGTGTGGCTCGTGCAGGCGGTGAACGTTATGGCATCAGCTATGACAAGGTCAAAGAAACAGACGTGCATATCCATATGCCAGAGGGGGCAACCCCCAAAGATGGTCCTTCAGCAGGTATCGCCCTTACCACCGCCATCGTGTCAGCATTGACAGGGATTGCCATTCGCCCTGATATTGCCATGACAGGTGAGGTAACATTACGTGGCAAGGTTTTGCGAATTGGTGGATTAAAAGAAAAACTGCTTGCTGCCCATCGTGGTGGAATTTCTTTGGTGCTTATCCCCAAATCTAACGAAAAAGATTTGGCGGATATTCCTGACAACGTCAAAGAAGGCTTAACCATTCAAGCAGTTGAGACGATTGACGAAGTGCTAAAATTCGCTCTTGTCTCTCCGCTCATGCCTCTAAAACCTAGTATCGTCATCAAATCAGATGAACAAACATTAAGAAGTTGATGAAGTGGCAAAATAGGGCGGTTTCAATACCGCCCTGTTTTTGTGGTGTTAAAATAACTTTGAATATATACCCAACGAACTTAAATCCACTACGGATTGTAGGGGATAAGTTGTAATTTGCCCCTACCGCTGAAAATAAATTTGTGGTAATTTTAGATTGTTTTGGTATATTTTAGAATGACATTATAAATCCAAAATACATACCACCCCCCTTAGCAAAGAGTAGATAAGAGAACATTCTATCGCATGTTGGCACTTGACATAGCACACAGTTGTGTTTTTGCATTAAAAATGGCTACCTAGCCCACTTAATTCCATAAATTAAGGTTGATTTTAATTTTATCAGATTGGGTGATTGGGTGATTTTATCGTCAAAGCTCTTGTTGGCATGATGAATATCAACTGCAAGCTTTTCTTTAAAAAAAGTATGATTGTTCTTATTTTTATCCCAATTCACTTCAAAACCCTATCAAATTTGAATGTACTAGGCGTACTTTAATCAAAAAAAAGAGATGGTCTCCCATCTCTTTTTGCTCCATAAATTAACCAAACACTTTAAGTCTGTCTGCCACAGGAGCGAAACTTTTCTCACCAGCAGGAGCTTCAATACCACCAAACACCAACTGAGCTCTTAGTTGCCAGTTGGCTGGAATGTCCCAAGTGCTGGCCACTTTGGCATCAATCACAGGGTTATAATGTTGCAAGTTTGCACCCACATTTTCACTAGCAAGCGTTGTCCAAATGGCATATTGAGTCATCGCATTGGCATGGTCAGCCCAAATTGGGAAGTTGTCGGCATAGGCAGAAAACTGCTCTTGTAGACCTTTTACCACGTCTGTATCTTCAAAAAATAACACCGTACCCGCACCTGCTTTAAACATATTTAGCTTGGCTTCGGTAGGGGCAAATTTGTCAGCAGGGACGATTTTGGCAAGTTCAGCCTTAGCAATTTCCCACAGCTTTTCATGCTCTGCCCCATGAAGTACCACTAGGCGAGTAGATTGAGAGTTAAATGATGATGGGGTGTGTAGCAATGCATGCTCAACGATTTGGTTAATATCATTGGTGCTGATGGGTAGGTTTTTGTTTAGGGCATAGACCGAACGGCGAGTTTCGGCAACCGTTTGTAGGGTAGTTTTTGACATAATCGTCTCTCTTGTTAATGAAAATTTTTATCATTATAAACGGATTTTACCAAAAAACAATCAATATTTGGAAATGTATCATTTCCTAACAAGAAACCTTGAAAAATTCATCCATCAAATAAAAAAACGCCCCACATTAGGGCGTTTTTTATCTCATCATATTAGCGAGTAATGGCATAACCTGCACCAGCACCAGTTACCGCACCGATGGCGGCAGCCTTACCGATGTCTTTGCGATCACCGTCATCAGTTTGACTCAATGCACCGATGGCGGCACCGATAGCAGCACTACCTAGTACAGTATTACGGGTTTGGGTGTTGGTTTGTGGATTGGTGGTAGCACAAGCGGTCAAAAGCAGGCTTGCACCACAAATGGCAACGAATAACTTTTTCATAAAAAATCCTCAAAAAGAGCGGTTGGAAATTATTTTGATTATAGAACGCTTGCCTTACCACAAGATAATTGGTTGTAGTTTGTGGTGGTGTTTGTGTGATTTTTTGGTAAATTACGTTACTTAAATTTATCAGAGCAGTTTATCATAACCACCCAACATTTGGCTATACAAACCACCCAAACCAACGTATAATCCCACAAGCCCTCACAAGGAGAAGTTACCATGTTAACACCCACTAAAATTCTATCCGCTCTTTTTTTATGTCTATCTGTTGCCCTAACAGCTTGTAATGACAAATACCCCACCGCCAACATTCCTGACACGCCATTAGAAAAACCTTTAGACATTATCATAGAACCTAAAAAAGTAGCGATGACTGCCACAACTGCTGTTGGCGTAAAAGACGATGGGACATTATGGACTTGGGATGGCAGTAGTGGCAATATTGCATCGGGTGGATTTGACCCTACCCCAAAGCAGGTAGAAGGCATAACTGATGTGGTTGCTGTTTCAGCTGGTATTGGACACATACTAATGCTTAAAAAGGACGGCAGTGTCTGGGGTTGGGGAAGTAATTATGATGGTTATGTAGACCCCAATGATGACAGTGATTTTATCTATAAACCTAGGAGGATAGAGGGGGTGGAGGATATCGTGGATATTAGTGCTGGTTCTGGCTCATCTGTATTTTTAAACAAAAATGGCGAAGTGTTCTATTTGGGAAGTAATGAATGGAAAATTTTAAAAAATTTACAAGACAAACAAGTATCAGCACCAATCAAAATTTCAGGATTAAAAAACATTGCTAGGGTAGATGCCAATTCTGGCTATATTTTAGCCTTAGACAAAGATGGCAATCTTTTTACAACAGCTTGCAAGGAAGGTTTTCAAAAAACTCATCAATCAGAACAAGGCGAGATATGTCAAATTCCTTTTGATAAAAAAGTGGTAGATTTTGCTCATGGCATCACAGATTTTGCCTTGCTTGATGATGGTACAGTTTGGGCTTGGGGCGATTTAGAAACAATAGCGGAAGAAACCAATAATAAAGCACTTTTATTGCCAAGAAGAGTTAAGGGTTTATCACAAGTTGTCAATATATCCAATTTCTCAGCAAACACCGTTAATGGTGATTTGTACATTTGGGGAGATTATTTGGTGGGCAAAAGCCCAAATGCTGGCGAATCATCAATGTATAAAATCACCAAACCCACACTTATCGCAAACAATCTTATGGCTGTTTCTTTTGTAAGAAATGCCTATATATCCGCATTACTAACAAAAAATGGCGAAGTATGGGCTTGGGAAGGCAATAGATATGGGCAAAGAGGTACAGGAAAAGCGATAGATACTTTTTATAAAGAGTATGTGTTTACACCTGAAAAATCCCTATTTACAACCCATTAACCCAAAACCCACCCCCACCACCCCAAAATATGCTACAATAACCCATTACCCCAAAGGAGCGTGCCATGAACACACCCCGTTCTGTTTTGTTTGTTTGTCTTGGCAACATCTGCCGTAGCCCCTCTGCTGAGGCAGTGATGACCAAACTTGCCCATGACAATTTTCTCAAAATCCACTTTGATTCAGCAGGAACAGCCGATTATCATGTGGGCAAAGCCCCTGACAGCCGAGCCATAGAAGTGGGCGAAGGTTTGGGTTATAAACTGTCGCATTTGCGAGCCAGACAGCTTACCATACAAGATTTTTATGATTTTGATGTTATCTTTGCGATGGACAAAAACAACCTAGACGATATCCGCAAAATCATGCCTGCTAATGCCACCGCTCGTGTGGGAGCATTTGACCGCACACCTGTGGCTGACCCCTATTATGGCAACATCAGCGACTTTGATGTGATGTTTGAGCATATTGAGCAAGCCAGCAAACACTGGATTGATACTTGGAAACACCCCCAATGACACACCGCCTTATCCTTGACTACGACTTATCCCACCACAACACCATGGCATTATCCTGCATGGCACGTTATGCCCTACCACTTGATGATGCCAAGACATTATGTGATGATATTATCTTTGCAAATAATGTCGCCAAAGAGCATGGCTTGCCATTGTTTGTGTTGTCAGGTGGTAGCAATGTAATTTTACCAAGCAAACTTCATGCGATGGTGCTACTACCCAAACTCATAGGCATTGATATCATAAATGAGAATGATAACGACATTACGGTACAGGTCGCTTGCGGTGAACATTGGCACACGTTTATACAAACCTGCCTAAATAGAGGTTGGTATGGGCTTGAAAATCTCGCTCTCATACCTGGATTGGTGGGAGCCTGCCCTATCCAAAACATCGGAGCATACGGCATACAAGTCTCTGATTTTATTGAAAAAGTCATCGCCATCGATTTAACAAGTGGCAAGCAATGTACGTTTGATAATACTGATTGTCATTTTGATTATCGCCACAGCATTTTTAAAGACAACCCAAACCGCTACTTGATTAGTCATGTGATATTCAAACTTCACAAAAATACTGACAAAGTTATTACAAATTATGGTGATTTGGCACAAGTCGCCCAGCATTTTGCCAACCAAAACGCACGCCCCACGCCCCACCCTATTGATGTATTTAATGCAGTGGTGCAAATTCGTCAAGCTAAATTACCAGACCCTACGGTTTTGGCAAATTGTGGCTCATTTTTCCAAAATCCCATTATCCCCATGCAGGATTTTATCCATTTAAAAGAGAAATTTGCTGACTTACCTAGCTACCCCGTTAATGATGACCTTGTCAAACTACCCGCAGGTTGGCTGATTGACAAAGCAGGCTTAAAGGGCAAAGGCATTTTCCCCATTCTCACTCACCAAAACCAAGCCTTGGTACTCACCAATCACGCTCCATATGTCGCCACACAACAAGACATTAAAACCGCCCAAGATTTTATCATCATGGCAGTACATGATAAATTTGGTATTAATTTGGTGCGTGAGCCTGTTTGGGTAGATTAGTCATGGGGGCTTGGCGAAAAATTTGGCGGTTTGTCAGGGTGCTGATGATATTTAGCTCACTGGTTACCTTATCGGTATTTACACCCATTTTTTCAGACGTGGGTGTATTGGCACTAGATACATTTAGCAAATTTACCCTCAAAACCCCCACCACTGCCACCGCCATCACCGTATTGGGAGGAGGGCTAACCAAAAAAAACCAAGACATCGCACTCAACCATTATAGCCAAAGCCGTGCTGATTCCGCCATTGCCATGTATTCGCAACAACCACTACCCATCATCACCAGTGGTGCAGAATCCCCATGGATGCACGAACACATCAAAGCCTCCTTGCCTCATGCTGCCATCATCAGCGACAACGCTAGTATGAATACCTGCGAAAATGCCATTTTTACCGCCAAACTGCTCACCCATCACGAGCTAACCGACAGCGTCTATTTAGTCACAGACCGCTATCACATGGCACGAGCCAGACGCCAATTTGCCAAAGCAGGGGTTGCCACGATACCACAGCCTGCCCCCCTTGCCATGCCAACCTCATGGACAAATATAGACAACAACTTGATTCACTCACGCAGAACAATCTACGAAATAGTGGCATTGGCACGAGATATTTTTCACCCCCAAAAAAACTGCCGAACCGCCAACCAAATCACCATTGAAGAGATTAGCACACCCAGACGACAGCCCAAAGTCTTTTCATTTTTTTGATTAAAATCAAAAATTTAGCAACTTTTTTAAAAAAGTGCTTGCAATATGCCAATTTTTCTATATAATACGCACTCATTGGAAGCTTGGCAGAGCGGTTGAATGCACCGGTCTTGAAAACCGGCGAGGGTGCGAGTCCTCCGAGAGTTCGAATCTCTCAGCTTCCGCCATTATATGAAACCGCCCTTAATTGGGCGGTTTTTTATTACCGATACAGTGATAAAATTAGCCATATTTTTACCTTGACAAAATTCCTCCAACCCTTAAAATATCAATTCCATCCTCATCAAGTTTGCCATGACCATACCCATGCCCACTTTAACCCAAAAACTTGTCATCACCGCCCCAGACGATTGGCACATCCACTTACGAGATAATGAAGCGCTTGCCACCACCGTACCGCACGCAGCGATGAGCTTTCACCGTGTCATTTGTATGCCAAACCTTGTCCCGCCCATCAAAACAACCCTTGAAGCGATTGCCTACCGTGAGCGGATTTTGACGGCATTGGCACAGGCAGATATTGATGAACACAAAAAGGCAACATTTGACCCAAGAATGGTTTTATATCTTACTGACCACACCAGTGCCGATGAAATTGCCAGTGCCAAAGCATCAGGCGTGGTGCAAGCCGTCAAGCTCTACCCTGCTGGTGCAACGACCAATTCAGCCGATGGCGTTACCAACATTTTGGGGCGTGGGGCAGTATTTGAAGCAATGCAAAAGCACGGCATTCCCCTGCTGGTTCACGGTGAAGTAACCCATAGCGATGTTGATATTTTTGACCGTGAAAAACGCTTTTTGGACGAAATTTTATCTGTTATCATCAAAAATTTCCCCAATCTTAAAATCGTAATGGAGCATATCACCACTGCCGATGCTGCCGACTTTTGTTTGGCACAAGGTCAGCATATTGGGGCAACCATTACCCCCCAACATTTGCTTTTTAACCGCAATCATTTGCTGGTTGGTGGTGTCAAACCGCACTTTTATTGCCTGCCAATCTTAAAGCGAGCAACACACCAAAAACGCCTTTTGGAAGTTGCCACCTCTGGCAATCCCAAATTTTTCTTAGGCACGGACTCTGCCCCACACGCAACCCACACCAAAGAGAATGCTTGTGGCTGTGCTGGCTGTTATTCCGCCCCACACGCCTTAGCTTTGTATGCCACCGCCTTTGAAAGTGTGGATGCTCTTGATAAACTTGAAAATTTTGCAAGTCGTTTTGGGGCTTTATTTTACGGCTTGCCCGTCAATCAAAACACCATTACCCTTATCAAAAAAGAACAATTAATCCCTGATAATTACCCCTACCTTGATGGCAAACATCTAACCCCTCTAATGGCAGGACAAACTTTGGCGTGGTCGGTACAATGAGCGATAAAGAAAAATCCCCCCTTGCCAAACGCTTTCGTGGCTTTATGCCTGTTGTTGTTGATGTGGAAACGGCAGGCTTTAACGCCCAAACAGACGCTCTGCTTGAGATTGCCTGCATTCCAATTTTGATGAATGAAACAGGCAAATTGTATCAAGGCGAGGCTTTTAATGCCCATCTTGAGCCTTTTGCTGGGGCAAACTTGGAACAATCATCTTTGGAATTTACAGGCATCAAACTAGATAGCCCATTTAGAAAAAGCATTGCCCAAGATGAAAAGCAAGCCATTCGCAAGATTTTTAAGGCACTAAAAGAAATCAAAAACGCCCACGGTTGCCGTCAATGTATTTTGGTTGGACACAATGCCCATTTTGATTTGGCGTTTTTAAATGCCTTAATTGCCCGCACCAACTCAAAAAGCCAATCGCCCTTTCACGCCTTTAGCGTGCTAGATACCGCAAGTCTATCGGCTTTGGCTTATGGGCATACCGTACTTGCCAAAACTTGCAAAATGGCGGGAATTGAATTTGACAACGACCACGCCCATTCTGCTTTGTACGACACCCAAAAGACGGCAGAGCTGTTTTGTCAAATTTTTAATGAACTGCCAATGTTGCCGATTGCCTGCGAGACGCAGACCGACACAAATCATGATGAAGTTTTGTAATATCTTATTAAAACCATTTAAAGGAGAAAATCATGCCCTCATTTGACATCGTTTCAGAATTAAATATCCAAGAAGTCCGCAATGCCATTGGCAATACCGATAAAGAAATTGCTACTCGCTTTGACTTCAAAGGTAGCGACATCACAGTAGAGCTTAACGACAAAAACAAAACCGTAACCATAACCTGCGACAACGAATTACAAGCTGACAACGTCTATGCCATTTTTGAAAAACAACTCATCAAACGTGGCGTGGATTTGCAATGTTTAGACCCAAAAGAAAAAGTAGGGTCAGGCAAACATACCAAACAAACCATCAATCTAAAAGATGGTCTAGATTCAGACACCGCCAAAAAAATCAGTAAAGCCGTCAAAGAAAGTGATTTAAAAGTATCAGCCAGCATTCAAGGCGACAAAATCCGTGTATCTGACAAGAAAAAAGACAATCTACAAGCGTGCATGGCGTTTTTAAAGGAAAAATCTTTTGGTGTACCACTACAATTCAACAACTTTAAAGATTAATTTGTCAAAAATTAATCTTTAAAAAATGATTAATATTCATAAAGTTATAAACTTTTTAATCATTTTAGAAAAATTTTCCTTGACGGATACAAATAATTTGCTATAATAACGCCACTTTTGAGAGATACGGTGAAAGCGTTCAAAAGTTAAGATGCTCCATTCGTCTAGAGGCCTAGGACATCGCCCTTTCACGGCGGTAACAGGGGTTCGAATCCCCTATGGAGTGCCAATTTTATAATCCCTAAGCAATGAGCTTAGGGATTTTTGTTTGAATGGCGGTGGTTTTTTCCACCAAAACCATGTAAAATAACCATTTTACCAAACCAAAATACCCATGAAACCCCTACTTGATTTTATTCCACTCATCATATTTTTTATCCTTTATAAAAAAACCGATAAAATGGATGCCAACCACCCACTTTTAACCACATTTGGGCTATCAGGTGGCGTAGATAACAATCACATTTTGGTGGGTACACTTGGACTGGTCATCGCCACCTTGCTTGTATATGGCTATTTATTTATCAGTCAAAAATTTCGCTTGGACAAACAGCAGTGGTTTGTTCTGCTCATGACAGTAGTGTTTGGTGGTCTAACATTAGCTTTAAGCGATGATTACTACATTCGCTTAAAAGCAGTACTGATTAATCTTGCTTTTGCCATCGGACTTGCCATCTCACCCTTATTTAACAAAAATAAACAGCCCATCATTCATAAGTTATTTGACCCCATTTTAAGTTTATCCCAATCAGGTTGGACAAAACTCAACTGGGCATGGGTGGGACTATTTGTCTTAATGGCAAGCCTACATACATTTTTTGCCTTTATCTTTAAAGGAGGCGAATATTGGGGAGAATTTACCGCCTTTGGTGATATGATTGTGATGATAACCTTTATGATAGCTATGTTTATCATACTTCGCAAACACTTTAAAATAGAATAAACCACCAAAAAATAACCCAAATATACTTTAACAAACATGAGGAATGATTATGCCTTTATTTGCTATTATTGGACATGATGTGGCGGACAGTACTGCCAAACGATCCGAAATTCGCCCTGCTCATGTAGAACGCCTGACCGCCCTACACGCCCAGAACCGCATTGTTGTGGCAGGTCCTACACCCATATCTCACGGTGAACCCGCCATGAGCGGTAGTCTTATCATTGCCCATTTTGACGACATCGAGCAAGCACGGGCATGGGTTGCTGATGAGCCGTATTTGCATGGCGGTGTATACAGTCATGTGGACGTTCGCCCTTTTGTGCAAGTCCTACCACAGGCAGATACGCATGAATAAAATTATCATTGCTTTATGTGTTATTTTAGCATGCAATGTCATGACATCACACGCACAAAATGACAGCAAAGATAAGGACAGCAAGGGTAAGGATAAAGAAAAAACCACCCTATCTGTCCCTGCCAACCCTCATAACCCCAAAAACCCCACACTGGCAGAGCTTCAAAAGCCTGATGAAAGCGAATTGTCGCAAGCCAATACCGACTTGCTTGCTAAAAATGCCGAACTTCAAAGCAGGGTTGATGAGCTGACCACACAGGTTAATGTACTGGTAAATGAGCGTAGTGGACAAATGTTCTTTTATGGTGCCATGAGTGTATTGGCAGGACTGTTTGTTGGCATCGGTTCGGTGTGGTTTATCGTCAATAAAAACAAATCCGATTGGTGATATGATGATTTCTGCAAATATCACATGGCAAACAGATGAACAAGGCAACATCACGCCAGTTTCCACCGCCTTTGATGATGTTTATTTTTCAAAAACAGGTGGTCTTGCCGAGACCGAATATGTCTTTTTACAAGGCAATGACCTACCTTGCAGATTTGCAAATTTACAAGAAAGTCAATCCTTTACCATCATTGAGACAGGTTTTGGTACAGGATTGAATTTTTTGGCAACTTGTCTTTTATGGCAAAAAACCGCCCCACCCTCCGCTCGCCTTTACTTTATCAGTACAGAAAAATACCCTCTCACCAAACCCGACCTTATGACCGCCTTATCTGTTTGGCAAAATGACGACATTTTTGCTTTTGCCCAAACACTCATCAGCAACTACCCCTTGATGTTATTGGGCTGTCATCGCCTACACTTTAGCAACATCGTACTTGACTTATGGTTTGGGGACGCTTATCAAAGTTTTGTGCAGATGAATGCCAAAGCAGATGCATGGTTTTTGGATGGCTTTTCCCCTACCAAAAACAGTGAACTATGGTCTGAGGGTATTTTTAATCAAATTAAACATCTATCCAAACCCAACGCCACCCTTGCCACTTTTACGAGTAGCGGAGCGGTTCGCCGTGCCTTACAGGGCATTGGCATGAATGTCCAAAAAATCAAAGGCTTTGGGCGTAAACGAGAGATGATAACCGCCCATTTTACAGGCGACTTCGCCCCCACACCCACGCCCAAAACCGCCACTGTCATCGGGGCGGGCGTGTCAGGACTATTTACCGCCCATGCCCTTGCCAGTCGTGGCGTTGCTGTTACACTCGTGGACAAAACCGCCCCGCTCGCAGGTGCGTCAGGCAACCCCAAAGCCCTGTTCGCCCCCAAACTCACGCAAATCAGCGAAGTCGCCCACCATTTATCGACGATAAGTTTTTTGTACAGTGAGCGGATTTATCGCACGCTAAACACCCTTGCTGATGATGAGATTTTTAGTCAAACAGGGGTGGTGGATTTTATGCTACCCACCCAAAAATCACATGAGAAATTGGCAAATTTGGTTAAAG
The DNA here is from genome assembly GCF_001598275.1 of Moraxella oblonga NBRC 102422. Lineage (GTDB taxonomy): Bacteria > Pseudomonadota > Gammaproteobacteria > Pseudomonadales > Moraxellaceae > Moraxella > Moraxella oblonga. The sequence continues at coordinate 33,076 of NZ_BCYQ01000009.1, read as the reverse complement.
ATTATCCTAATGAACTCATTCATATCATTAATGATGACTTTAATTCGGACAATGACGATTTTAATCAGCAAATCATCAATACTTTTATTGCCAAAGCAGGGTTAATTGATACCCAAAAACTGGCAAAATTTATTTTATCCCACCCTTTAATTCATTTTAAAACATTTCATGTTACAGGCATTCATCAAAATGACAATCAAGTCATTATAAATAATGATGATGAACAATTATCATCAGACATAGCTGTAATTTGTGCAGGATTTGAAAGTTATTTATTAAACAATGCTTTATTTAATCCTAGAAAAATACGCGGGCAAATCTCATGGTTACATATCAATGATAAATTAGCCCAATTAAAATCATTAGAAACCCCCATTAAATATGACGGCTATTGTGCAACTTTTACTAAAAATGATGATAACGTCTTTTTAATGGGGGCAAGTTTTGTACGTAATGATACAGACACAAGTGTACGAGCTGATGAACATCAGTTTAATTTGGATAAATTAAACCAAAGCCTACCCAACATCGCCAAACAATTAAATATTCACACAAATGATTTACAAGGTCGTGCCAGTATTAGAGCCCAAACACCCGATTATCACCCCTTAGTAGGAAATATTATGGGGCAAATTGACAAACAAAATAGCCAAGTTTATACTATTTACGGCATGGGTTCAAAAGGTTTTTGTTTTGCTCCATTGTGTGCAGATGTATTAGCCAGTCAAATTCTTGATGAGCCGATACCAATTAGCCAAACACTCCTTGACAAATTAAAACCCAATCGCCCAAGATTACAAAAACCCATTGATCAAAATTACTAGATATAATACTGTACCATGATAAAAGCCCACACCCAAAACACCCACCTCAATGATTGCCAAATCATTTGCCATAAAAATCATGAATTAAATAGCAATACCATTGTGATTGGTATTGATGAGGTGGGTCGTGGCTCTTTATTTGGTCAAATGACGGTGGGGGCGGTAATTTTGGACAATCATCTGACGGGCGAATTTGGAAAAATAGATTTATCAAATACGTCATTTTCAATGATTAATGACAGTAAAAAATTATCTGAAAAAAAGCGAAATCAATTATTTGAACCCATCAAACAATATTGTCAAAGTTATGCCATCATTGATGTTCCTGCCTTTGTGATTGATGAGATTGATATTTATCAAGCAACTCTACTCGGCATGCGATTGGCAATTGAAAATTTAATCATTATCAATCAAATAAACCCAAATAACAATTTAAATATTTTAATTGATGGCAATGCTACGCCAATATTGTCTGATAATTTCAAAAATTTTCAAAAAAATATCCAAACATTAATTAAAGGTGATGGCATACATAGCAGTATTGCCTGTGCCGGTATATTGGCAAAAGTTTACCGTGATAACATCATGAATGAATATGCCAAACTCTACCCCAATTATCAGATTGACAAACATAAAGGCTATGCCAGTAAAGCCCATCGTGATGCGATTATGCAATATGGCATATTAAAAGAGCATCGTAAAAGTTTTAATCCCATGCGGACGATGATTGCAAATGGGCAGGGGGAGTTGTTTTGAATTGGAATATTAAATTTCCAAAAACTGTGCAGGGGTAATAATTTGAATATGATGATAAGGATTTAAGGACAATAAATCTTTATCGCCACTCACCAAATAAATTGCATTGCAAGTTAATGCCACTTCCAAAAACATATTATCTTTTGGGTCTCGGCAATCATTCACACGATAAGCTGGCTCAATAATTTTACTGACTTGAATAATAAATGCAATAAACTTATCTCTATCGGCAATATTTCTAAAAAAGCGTAAAAATTTATCTCTTGTTGCCACTTCCAAAAATTCATCTAAGGTTTTTTGTGAAGTGCAAATTGTATGGTCTTCCAACGCCTTTTTTAATACTTCGTGAATGATAGAATTTGGCGAAATCATTGCACTAATGAGTAAATTGGTATCAATAACAATTGGCGGTTTAATAAAAATATCAGGCATTGTTAGCTAACTTCTCTTGATAAACCAAATTTCGCTCTTCATCAATCATCGCCAATAAATCCGCCAATTCATCATCACTTGTGTATTCATTATTGTTGGCTCGCTCGTCCAAAAAAGCAATGAATTTTTTGGCGTGGTATTGGCGTAAAATCTCCATACCATCATCATAAGCCATCAACATCATCGTTGGCTTGTCTTGCTCGGTAATTATCACAGGCTCACGACTTTTGACAATGTTGGAAATCTCACCAAACTTGGTCTGCAAGCTCCCAGAAGTTACGGTTAGCATTGTGTTTTTCCTATATAAAAGGGTATTTTTTACTATTTTATAGAAAAATACCAAAAAATCAACCCCATTTTGGAGTTGATTCAGTAACTCAATACCCATTCTCAAAATACATCCTAAAATCCAACGATAATCGCATTTGGGCAAATTTTAATAGTGTTTCGTGAGCAATGGTTAATTGATATTCATCTGGCATACTTCCCGAAATATTAACCCAGCATTCTATATCCATATCATTCGCTGATGATAAAATATTGTCTTTATAAGGATATAATTCATCAGCCAAATGTTTAATTTTTTCATTTAAATTATTGCCCTTTAAGGCTTTATACTTAAATGATGAAAAATAAACACAAGACTTACCATTCACAAATCTTTTATCGCCAACATTAAAAGATTCATCATTGCTCATAAATCCAATTTTTTTTGCAATCTCATCAATTCTATATTGATAACTACTTACCATAAAACAAGCCTTTCTTTCGGTAATAATATCAGGCTCTTTATTAAAAATATGTTCATCTATGACAGTATTTGGATAATCATAATGCAATGGAAAATAATGTAATTTAGAACACATTATAAAATCCGCTTTTAATAATGCCAATGCTCTAATATCCTGCTCTTCTATAAAAAATCCGTGTGATAGACTGTCGGTTGAAGTATGATAAATCGCATAAACCGTGATTTTAAATTCTTTGGGCAATTTTAATAATTTACCCACAATTCTTTTAGATAATATATCTTTTGGCTTATTATCATCTAGAAACTCTGGGTAACGCAAACACATCGTTTGATATTGCAAATAACCATAACATTCATCATAATCGCCTTGATTATAGGCCTGAAACTCGGACAAATTATACTGCTCTTTAATTTCATGAGCGTTGCCATTACCTGTAATGGTTAAATAAAAATAAGTTTGTTCCATAAATTACTCCTAAATATCAGATTGATTTAACCAATCAGTTTTTCTTAAATCCTGCCGAGTTTGCCGTCTTTGTTTTTTACGGGCAAGAGCAACATCATCTTTATCGTGCAATCCGCCTTTTTGTAATAGCGGATTTAGGGCAAGATAATTTCTGGGTTTAATGGGTTTTTGCGACTGGGCGATTAGATTGGGATTTTTTTCTAATGCTTGCCCAAGTTTAATTAGGGATTTTTGCGTTTTCATAACTTATCCTTATACCAAATCATTGCGTTCTAATAATGTCTCAAATTTTGAGAAATCATTATTTTGAAGCATTTTTTCAATATCAAAAGATACCATTATCATTAAGCGATTGAGTGCATTTTTAACATCATCAAATGTTAAAAACCGCTTACCATAGGAATGCACAGAACTCAAATCAACATTGCCTTTTCTTGTGCGTTTTGTGTTTATAGATAAATCAACATCGTATTCCAAACGGATAATTTTGTCATTTTCTACAATTGTATAACTATAAACATACAAATTGATACCTTCATATTTTGAAATAATGCCATTATTTACAAAATTAAAATAAGCATTAAAGACATTATATTTAAAATAAAACTCCATTAGCATAAAATAATCGTCATTATTGGTATGCTCCAATTCATTGAGCCAATCCAAATCCACATCAAACAGATTATTTTTTATCATCAACCAACCATAAGGTACGGTTAATGACATCAGCCGATTGTCATTGAGTAAATTTTGTAAACTTTTCATAAATCACCATTTAAATTTTTTGACAAATTTTTTAAAGGCTCAACCATATCGCCTGTACCAATTAAGGTATATGCGTGATTGATGACAATTAACCATTGGTATTTTTTGGAAACAAAATAACATTCCGTAGGATAAAAACTTATCTCATCAAGCACTTTTTGAATGACTGACATTTTGCCTTCATAAAACCAAAGTTTACTATCATAAGCATAAGATACAATAAACCAAATTTTCTCATTGTCATCAATTAGCCCATTTAAATGCTCATAAGGGTCTGCCAATTTATCTATAAAATAAAACTCATTTTTAAAAGATTGCCAAATAATTGGTAATTTATTATAATGAGTTATTTTACAAAAATTTTTATAAATGTTATTTTGAATTTCACGCCAATTATCATAAGGCGATAACAAGCGAAATTCATCATCAGTTAATTGCAATTTAACTTTTAATTGAGATAATTCCGCTCGTATCTCGTCCCATTCTTTATGATTGGCTCGGCGTTTGCCATTGTCATTAACATAAGGATAGGTCATAACTCATCCCTTAATACACATCACTTGTCTTAATGTATGGACGACTTCTACCAAATCATTTTGATTTGCCATTACTTCATCAATGTCTTTATAAGCCATTGGGATTTCATCAATCACACCTTTATCTTTTCGGCATTCAATACCAACCGTTTGAGCCTTTAAATCATCAATGCTAAATGAGCGAATTGCCTTACCCCGACTTAATCGTCTGCCCGCCCCGTGCGAACAACTACAAAAACTCTCAGAATTGCCTTTGCCCTTAACAATATAGGACTTTGCTCCCATACTGCCTGGAATAATACCAAGTTCATCTTGATAAGCACGAATTGCCCCTTTACGAGTAACAAACACTTCTTTGCCAAAATGTGTTTCTATATTGACATAATTATGATGGCAATTAATGGCTTCTTTGGTGGGAACAAAATGGGGCAATTCATTTTTTAAAACATTTAAAATAAGTCGCATCATTTCACGCCGATTTTCAAAAGCATAATCTTGTGCCCAAGTTACTGCCATTACATAATCATTAAAATATTGTGAACCTTGGGCAAAATAAGCCAATTCTTTATCGGGCGGATAACCAAAACGGCTTTCATTTTCTTTTTTGGCAAGAGCAATAAAATATTCGCCAATACACGCCCCAATACCACGAGAGCCAGAATGGAGCATTATCCAAACATCATCATTTTCATCAATACAAAGTTCAATAAAATGATTGCCACCGCCCAAAGTACCCAATTGTTTTGCCCAAGTTCTATCAAAATTTTTGAGCATTTTTAATAAACCTTTGTGTTTATCGGTAATGACTTTTAGGCGTTTGGCTAATGGGTCAAGCGTACTCATTTTTACACTAATGGATTGATGTTGATTAAAGCCAACAGGCACTTTTTGTTCAATGGCGGTTCGCACTTTTGCCAAATTATCAGGCAATTGATTTGCCTTAATAGACAAACGAACAGCATTCATTCCACAGCCAATATCCACGCCCACCGCCGATGGAATAATGGCATCAACGGTTGGAATAACAGAACCAACCGTTGCTCCTTTACCAATATGGACATCGGGCATTACGGCAATATGAGAATGAACAAAGGGCAGTTGTGATAAAGTACGCAGTTGGCGTATGGCATCATCTTCAATATCATTGGTAAAAATTTTAACAGGTACGCCTTTACCGATTTTGGCATTTTTGTTTAAAGTTAATTGAATAGGCATAATAAAAAAATCTCTTTTTTGGTATTTGGGATTTTAAAAGAACATAAAAATCAATAGACAATAAAACCCCATTACCACAAATATTAAATTTTGGTATTTGAATAATTAAAGACAATACTCCCCCAATCATTTTTAATCATAAAAATGACATGAATAAATGAATTAGAAAAGTAAAACCGAAAAGGACTGTAAAAATGAAATCTGGGCAATAAAAAACGGCGCAAGCCTTAACAATAAAGGCTTTCACCGTCTGAAAGTGGGTGTGAAATTAAATAAAAATCACAGACGAATTGCCCAAACAGTCAAAACGGTTTGTCTTGTTAGTGTGTAAGAAAATACAGACATCTTTTACTCCTATTGCTGTTTGGGTGAATGGAATGCACAAACGTGCGTGAATGTGCATATAATAAATGTTTAAAATAAAAAGTCAAGGATTTTTTTATAAAGTGAGCGATTTTTATAAATGAAAATAAGTTATAAAAATATATCAATAAATAACTTATTTTTATAACTAGTTATCATAAAGAGCATGGGCAATCTCTACCGCCCTATCCTCATCAAAGCCATTTAGGGCATTGATCATCATTATTTTTTCATAATGCCAAATATCATTTTGTTGAATGCTGGCTAATTTAATCATTTGTTTATCCAATAAATACGCCCTTTGTGCCCCTTCTAAAAGTGGTGTATTGGGGGTGTACCAATGATTATTTTTAAAAAATAATAAATTGCCAATGGAACAATCAGTAACAAAACCATTTTTGATAATAATAACTTCATCGCAATTGCCTTTTTGCGACAAAAGAGAAGTTAATACACTTCTATCATCGTATTTATAAGCATAGTCAATCTTATTGTATTCTATCAATTTAAAAGAGGTGATGGGCTTTGGTGTATAGTCAAAATATGCCACTTTTATATCATCGTTATTATAAGTAACACGACAACGAATTAACTGATTATCCTTAAAATGACTGGGAATGTCAATTAAACTGGCAATATCATCAATCATTGTTTGGCGATTTAAAAGAATTTGCCCCTGTTTAAAGCGTTTATTATGATAAACCAAATTTAAAATTTGTCCGTTTTTAATAGCTAGGGTTTCAAATAAAGTTGTCATTTTTTAATCCACCCAATTTCTTTGGCGGTTAATTCACCTACCACGGTTTGTTTTAATTCTCGTGCCATTTCAAATTTATCTTGACTGATAGGAATATGCACTGCCATCAATTCAGCTTGTTTTTGCGGTAAAACAGGGTTTTGGCTAGGATTGGCATACCCTTGTGGATATAAGGGAATGCCTGTTTTTAAATCATATTTATCCGTTGCCCCAAATCCGTGCAAAGATTCGTGGGCGATGACAACATTATTGTTGGCAGTTTTTTTATCCGTGCCAAACAAGTTTACCACCCCAATACGACCGTTTTGTAGGGCGGTGGAAGTTTCTGTTAAAATATGCTTATTTGGGCTATGATACTGCAAATAAAGTGTCAAATCAGGCTTAAAGGGTGTATCTGGTTTGTGTTTAAAATGATAATAGCGAAATTTTAAACTCCAAATAATCGCATCCATAATACCGCCATTTCTAGGTACAGCAGGCGGAATTTCTTTAACCTGTTCTCCAAAGCGATAATAAATTGTTACCGATTGATGATAGCGTTTGGCTTGCTCTTTGATATAGTCATTGATTTGGGCAAACTCTTTTTCATTTAAAGTATTGATATAAGTTTGTACCTTATCATCATTATCCATATTGATGGGAAATAAATAGACATAAGTTGCCTTTTGCCAATTGTGATTTTTATCATCAAAGGCATTAACCGCCACAATCAAAAGAATACACAGCAGGATTAAAATACGGATATTTTTAAACATAAATTTTAAACATCAATCCATTAAGCATAGACCGCCCGAATAAGCCCATTGATGATTTGACGGTCTTTATTTGTTTTTGGCAAATTAACCAAAATATCAATGACATCATCATCAAATAATGCTGTAATTTCTTTATATTTTGGAAAATTTTCTTGACCTTTGACTTTATTGGCTTGATACCTTTTTAATACATCTGGCATTACATTATCTTGGGCAGTTACCACAAATTCAGCCACTTCAATTTCTTTTATGGGTTTATCTTGCATTTTGATACTCCTTAATTTGTGTGTGAGCAGGTTTAAATACAGTGATGATAGTAATTTCATCATCAGAAGTTTGTACCCAAGCGACTACCAATAATCTGCCTTCATTAGACATACCAACTGTACGCATACGAAGTTCATCATAATCAAAGCGACTATCGATATTAGTTAGTTGATAAGGGTCATCAAATATCGAAATAACCTCATCAAAACTCACCTCTCTATTATCATACACCAATTTAAATTTATTGTCATTCCAATAAAAGTAAATTCCGTGTTTAAATATCGTTGGCATTACTTTCTCTTTTTTTCTCGTTTCTTAAACTCAGCAATGCGTTTTTTCTCTCGCATTGCACGGGCTTTATTTTTGACTTTGGGATTTTTTTTGTCTTTATAGGGGTTGTCATTTTGTTTAAACTCAATTTGCAAAGGCGTGCCTTCTAATTGAAAAATATTACGATAAATATTTTCCAAATAGCGTTGATAAGACTTTGGCAAGGCGGAAGTTTGATTACCGTGAATGACAATCACAGGCGGATTATGACCGCCCAGATGAGCATATCTTAGCTTGATACGGCGACCACCGACCATTGGCGGTTGGTGGTTTTCCACCGCATCTTGGAGAATTTGCGTCAAGCGAGAGGTTGAAACCTTAAACATTGAGGCATCATAGGCTTTGTGAATGGACGGGTACAAATTACCTACGCCATTGCCATACAAGGCAGAGATGAGATGGATTTTGACATAAGGCACAAAGTTAAAACGGCGGTCAATCTCAGCTTTGATGACCTTTTTTTGTTCATCATTTAAGCCGTCCCATTTGTTGATGGCAATCACAATCGCCCGCCCAGCATCAAGAGCATAGCCTAGCATATGCAAATCTTGATCCACAATGCCCTCGTGAGCATCAATCACCAACACCACCACATTGGCGTCTTTGATGGCTTGTAAGGTCTTGATAACACTAAATTTTTCCACCTTTTCATCAATACGACCACGACGGCGAACCCCTGCGGTGTCAATCAGCGTATAAGACCTGCCCTCTCGTTCAAAAGGAATATAAATGCTATCCCTTGTTGTACCGGGCATATCAAAGACCACCACCCGCTCCTCGCCCAAAAGACGGTTGACCAGCGTGGATTTGCCGACATTGGGTCTGCCGATGATGGCAAGTTTTAGGCTACTCTCATCAGGCTCATCAAGTGCTTCGTCCTCACTCATATCGGCGGTGATGACTTCTAGAAGGCTGGTTACGCCCTTGCCGTGACTTGCCGAAGTAGGATACGGCTCACCCAAACCTAAGGAGAAAAATTCGGCAATACCAGCTTCGTGAACACCGTCTGTTTTATTGGCGACAAGGTACACTTGTTTACCAAGCGAATGCAAAAAGCGAGCGATTTCCTCATCGCTTGGCGTAATACCTGCTCGTGCATCCACTACAAACACCACACGGTCTGCCTCGTGAATGGCGGTGTAGGACTGGCTTGCCATATAATCATCAATGCTACCTGTGCCGTCATCAGCCTCGCCAATACCACCTGTGTCAATGACAATAAAGGATTTGTTTTCAAAAAACACATCGCCATACTGACGGTCTCGTGTCAATCCAGCAAGGTCAGCAACTAAGGCTTGGCGAGATTTGGTAAATTGGTTAAACAGGGTGGATTTGCCAACATTGGGGCGACCGATAAGGGCAATAACGGGTTTTAAACTCATTTTTTAATACTCTTTTTTAAATTTTTTAAGAATGTTATTAATAACAATCCCAATGAAAAACAAGTTTGGAAAAGTCTTTGTTTTTTAAATCATTGGGGTGAATAAAAAAGTTGGCAACACCGCCATCTCGCCATTCAATATCTCTCTCATCAAAATAATATTTTGTCTCTAATTGAAATAAAGAAATATACGCTTGCATTTCTTTTGTATAATTTCTAAAATCAGTTTGCACAAAATTTGGATAACCCAACACCTGACTATTTTGACTAACGACACAATTATAATATTGCTCCATACTGTCATCGGGATTATCAATACCAATACTTAATAAATATTCATACATATCAGAATTTAAAATTTCTGGAAAATCTTTTTGCAATAATAACTTGTACTCAAAACAATTTAGATGACAAAATTGTTCATATAAATCAAAATCCATAAAATATTGAAATTCCTTATTATTGAAAGGCAAATCTATAAAGTTTTCTTTAAGTTTTTGAATTACATCATTTAAGAGAATTTCATTGATTGGCAATTTACAATCTTGCCAAAAACGCACTTGATAATTATTGCTCGGATAATAATTATCAAAATTTTCCAAACCATAAAACTTTGTATTTCCAATATAAACCTGCAAAATCCCCTTATTCGGTAATTTATAAGCCAATTGGCTAATATCCACTTCATTGGCTAATTGCTCAAAGTTTAATTGAAATAATAATGCTAAGGGTTCGCCTTGTTCATTGGTGGGATAAGACTCGCCCATTGGCAAATAACCAATGCCACCAATTTTGCTTAATGTATCCGCTTGCCAAGTATTGTCGCTGGCGGTTAAATTGACCTTGACAACTTGTCTTTTGGAAAGTTCAAGCAGGGTTTGTAGGGGTTTGGGCAAATCAGCGATATTCATGGCTATCTCTATGACAAACAATTACAACTGTTTACTAATTACATCTAATATCTGGCTGTCTATTCTAGCACAACCACCCCCCAAAATAAATCACATTTACAAAAGTGGGATTTTTTCTTATAATCTATGACACTTTATTGTCATACCATACTTGACAATTTATATGATAATGAGTATTATTATCATTTTAAATTTGGACAATATCCATGAAAATCAAAATTTTGACCGTAACCTTTACTCTCATGCTTGCTGGCTGTGGTGGCGAATCTAGTACCCAACCTACCCCAAGTCCTACCAATGACAAACTGGTTATTGCCACCACCTTTACTGTCATTGCCGACATTGCCCAAAATGTGGCAGGCGACAAAGCCGAAGTGGTCTCCATCACCAAAGCAGGGGCGGAGATTCACGACTATGAGCCAACCCCCCAAGACATTGCACGAGTGCAAAACGCAGGGCTGATTTTGCACAATGGGCTAAACTTAGAACGCTGGTTTGACAAATTTTATGAAAACGCCAAAAATGTCCCAAGTGCCACCGTAACAGACGGTATCACGCCCTTGCCGATTACCGAAGGGGCGTACAAGGATTTGCCCAATCCGCACGCTTGGATGTCGCCTTCTAATGGCTTGATTTATGTAGAAAATATCAAAAATGCTCTGATTAAGGTAGACCCTGCCAATGCCGACACTTATACCAAAAACGCCCAAGATTATGCCCAAAAAATCAAGGACTTAGACACGCCTTTGCGTGAAAAACTTAGCAAAATCCCCCAAGAATATCGCTGGCTGGTTACCAGTGAAGGGGCGTTTAGTTATTTGGCAAAAGATTATGGGCTACAAGAGGTCTATATTTGGGCGGTCAATGCCGAACAACAAGGCACGCCCAAGCAAGTCAAGGCGGTCATTGATACGGTCAAAGCCAACAAAATCCCTGTGGTGTTTAGCGAAAGCACGATTAGCGACAAGCCGATGAAACAAGTCGCCACCGAGACGGGTTCAAAATATGGCGGTGTTTTGTATGTGGATAGTCTTTCTGAAAGCGGTGGCAAAGTGCCAACTTATTTGGATTTGTTAAATGTGACAGTCGGAACGATTGCCGATGGGTTTGAGAGTGCGACAAAATAACCGTCATTACGCCAAAATGGGCGTAGGGGCGAATTTTAAGTTCGCCCTTTTTATGATAAAATTATCCCAATAGCTACTTTAAATTGGTTTTGAAAAATGGAATGGGTAAATCCGATTAAAGACATTTGTTTGGTTTTGTTGTTGGAGCTTATCGTTAATTGGTCTTATTATAAAAAGCCCCTGCGTTTGATTTGAGTAAAAAAAAGCGATGTTTATTTTAAAAGTCATTGGCATAAAAAGTTTCATTATACAATAAATATGTTATTTGCGATGATGGCGATTTTGGTGATTATTCAATGGGTTTTCTTTTGAGATTAAAAATAAAACCAATCGTTATTTTGTCAATGGATTAAAATATGAAAAATAAAATAGAGTATTTTGTTTTGCTATCGCCGTTGATTTTCTTTATTGGCTATTTTATTTATCACAACAAATCAGTATCGGTTGATGTGATTGGTAATTTTTTGTTTGGTTTATTTATTCCGTTTATTATAATCTTTCTTGGGATTGAAGGTGTGAGTCTTGTCATAGTTGGTATATTAATAACAATGGCTGTCATTGCCTTTTTGGTTAGAAAATGTAAGTATAAATTTTGGATATGGTCTGCTATTGGTTGGAGTTATCTTTATTTGTGCTTTTGGTGTGGGGAGTGGGTAGCAGGAGTTTAAATGATAAAACGCAGTATTGAATATTTGATAGCATTATCATCTTGGATTTATTATATTGGTTTTGGGTTTTATCAATATTTGGTATCAGAAATTTCATTATTGGATACCTTAGCAGGATTGTTTGTTAGTGTATTTGCCCCCTTTTTCTTGCTAGAAACAGGCATTATTGCATTAATCGCAATGATTGCAACGCTACTTATTTATTTGACAAATTGGCGATATAAATTTTGGCTCATTGGCATCTTGCAATGGCTGTATGTGAAAAGCGTATTTTTGACAATAACTGCACTTGCCAGTGTTTGATTTTGTCCAAACACTTTAAAAAAACGATTGATTTTTTCAATCAAAAATCCTTACAAAAATCACTTTAAAAAATGCTTATTATCTTTTAAAATAAATGCCCCAATCCAATAATGGAATTAAAGTTTACCCTATGACCACCGCCAGTATCAGCGTTGCCAATGTCTCTGTCCGCTATCCCAACGGACACACCGCCCTAAACGATGTCAATTTTGACCTAACTGGGGGGACGATTTGTGCCTTGGTGGGGGTCAATGGCTCTGGCAAATCCACGCTGTTTAAGTCCATTATGGGGCTGGTTACGCCCACAACAGGGCAAATCAAATTGTGCAATTTGCCCATCAAAAAAGCCCTAAAACAAAACCTTGTCGCCTATGTTCCCCAAGCCGAAGAAGTGGATTGGCAATTTCCTGTGTCGGTCTTAGATGTAGTGATGATGGGGCGTTATGGCTATATGAATTTTTTAAGAATCCCCAAACAAGCCGACAAAGACAAAGTGCGTGAGGCGATGGCACGAGTGGGCATTGAAAGTTTGGCAAATCGCCAAATCAGCGAGTTGTCTGGTGGTCAAAAAAAGCGGGTGTTTTTGGCTCGTTCGCTTGCCCAAGAAAGCAAAATTATCCTGCTTGATGAGCCGTTTACAGGGGTTGATGTCAAGACCGAACAGGCGATTATGACCCTTTTGTTAGAATTAAAAGCAAGTGGACATTTGGTCTTAATCTCCACGCACAACTTAGGCACAATCCCTGAATTTTGTGACCAAGTGGTGATGATAAACCGCACCGTTTTGGCGGTGGGCGATACACAAAGCACCTTTACCCAAGAGAATTTGGCAATGGTGTTTGGTGGGGTTTTGCGTCAAATCCGTATTGGTGGGCGTGATTTACACGATGATGACGATACCAGAAGCGTGACCATTTTGGCGGACGATGAAGTGCCTGCGGTGTTTTATGGCAATGATAATTGCGATGCCAGTTGCCAAGACGAGATTGCCAAAAAGAATATGAGCAAAAATTACCACAGAGCCAGCCCCAAACAGCACCTGCAAGCCCCCATCATCTACAACCCCAAAACCCTACAAAACGAACCAAGTCCTAAGAAAAATGGGGAAGATGGCGATGATTGAACTACTCTTTGAACCCTTTTCTTATGACTATATGAACACGGCAATGGTGATGAGTGCAACCGTTGGTGGGGTGTGTGCGTTTTTGTCGTGTTTTTTGATGTTAAAGGGCTGGTCATTGATTGGCGATGCCCTTTCGCACGCCGTTGTGCCGGGGGTGGCGATTGCTTATGCACTTGGATTACCCTTTGCGGTGGGGGCGTTTTTGTCAGGGTTTTTGGCGACTTTGGCAATTCTTTGGATAAAATCCATCACCGCCCTAAAAGAAGATGCGGTCATTGGCTTTATTTTTACTTTCTTTTTTGCCTTAGGCTTGTTTATCATTTCGCTAAACCCTACGGCGGTCAATGTGCAAGAGATTATTTTTGGTAATATTTTGGGTATTGCAAGTGCTGATGTTTGGCAAGTGGGCGTGGTAATGGCGGTGGCTTTGGGGTTTTTGTTGGTGTTTTTTAAAGACTTGACTTTGACCTTTTTTGATGAAGTGCAAGCGGTGGCAAGCGGACTAAATCCCAAAGTCTTAAAGGTGTTATTTTTTAGTTTGCTTTCGGCGTGCGTGGTGGCAAGTTTGCAAACGGTGGGGGCGATTTTGGTCATCTCAATGGTGGTAACCCCTGGGGCAACCGCCTATCAGCTCTCCGACAAATTTTCACAAATCATCAAAATCGCCATCGCCATTGGCGTGGTAACTGGCGGACTGGGTGTTTATTTGTCCTATTTTCTTGATGGGGCGACAGGTGGGGTGATTGTGTCTTTGCAGGGGATTTTGTTTATTTTGGCGTTTTTGTTTTCAGGGAAGTTTGGGTATTTGAGAAATAGGGGGAAGGTGGAATAGTGCAACAGGTTGTTGCAAAATTTAAAAGTTTTGATTTTTAAAATGAAAGTGAATTTTGCAGGGAATGCTTGTAAAATTAAAACCAATATTTGACACCGCCGTGTCTAGAACAAACACCACGCTTACCCAAACTGTAACTATAAGTACCGTCCCAACATTGAGCAGTAGGCTCTTTGCTATATCCATAATGCTCTGATGAATAGTATTTGTTTGTATTGGTGTATTGTTGTTGGGGGATTTGAATTTGATTTGCTTGTACTTTGCTTAAATCTATTGGATTTTTTAATATAATTAACCTGCTACGCAAATCAAATGGACTGTTTTTATTATTGGGGTCTAATTTATCCAACCAAAATAATGCCAACTCATTATTTTCGGTAAATCCCCATAAGCCGTCATCATATACCACACCCACTTTATAAATAGCTTGTTTATTTCCTTGTTCGGCTAATTTTGTGTACCAATACATTGCGTCTTGATAACTTTGAGTAATACCATTGCCATTTTCAAAATTTTGAGCCAATCTATGTTGGGATAAACTGTCGCCCTGTAACGATGCTTGATAATACCAATAATTGGCATTTTGCAAATTGACCTGTATTCCTATGCCGTTTTCATAAATATTGGCAATAGTAAATTGGCAATCCATATCCCCTTGTTTGGCGGCTTGTTCATACCAATAGGCAGAAGTGTGCAAATTTTTGCCATTATTATTTGAAAAAAATAAATCTGCACCACGACTATAAAGTCTCGCCAGTTCTTTTTGTGATGATAATTCTCCTTGAACGGCTTTTTTATAATGGTGGCTTAATTGATGATTGAAGTTTTTCATTAATTTACGATTGTGGTTGTCTGTCCATAGATAACCACAAATTATTATCATAAAAACAAAGAGAAAGAATTTATCCATAATTGATTTATTGTTTTACCCAAGAACATACGGTATTTAATTCCTTTTCTGTTATTGTATCGGGAACAACTTTTTTCCAGTCATTTGGAACAAAATCACTTTTTAACAGATTGTTGTTTCTCACAATAAAGTCTAATGAATTTGGAGTAATTAAGTGTCCATTCTTATCATAAGCAGACATATATCCAGTAGCAACAGAGCGTTTATTGCAATCAAAGTAAATTATGGACTTAAACTGATATACTTCCATTTCGTATCTTGGAATTCCAAAAAATGGTTTTTGGTATCTTGTATTTACCCATACAGAAATATATGGACTTCCATTAGGTATTTTCTTAATTAAAATACTGTCTTTATCAATATAACTATGAATAGTTCCGTATACCATTTCATTGTTTTGGGTCATTCCCAAGAAACTTCTGTTATCTTGACCGATATATACCCAATTTACCGCCATTGCCATTTGACTGCTTGCCAATAACATACTTGCTAATATTAACTTCTTCATTTTAATATCCTGTTATCTAACTTGAATTAACTTGCCATTATTAAATTTTAGTTTAACCAATGCTTTATGAGATGGACAACAATCAGGGTCTTCGTGTTCTATATAAGATAAAGTATTGGCATAAATAATGCCGTTTTTGACAGTCAAGTCTCCTGTTAATCCTAATGTATAAGCAGAAGCATATTTATAATTACCATTGCCAGTGTTTAAAAATACCGCTACATCAAAAACATTGGTTGTCATATGACACGATTGTTTTTCGCAATAATACAATGCAACCACTGCATCTTTTTTGCCGTCTTTATTTATGTCAGCATAATGGATTTTTTTGTTGGCTAAATGGTATTTGTAACCTGTTGTTTTGGCGTCTTCTTTGTTTAAAAATTGTGTCGCCTTTTTTGCTTCTTGATTGATAAGCGTGTTTAGATTGTTTGCATTTGCTAATGCTGGAACACTAAGTACTATTAGAGCAATCAGGGTGTGATAAATTTTCATAAAATACTTCCGTTTTGGTTTGCCAAATAATTTCCCCTATGGTACAATAATTTTACAAATCTTTAAACCAACTCCCACTCCCCATTTGCCAACTGCCAGTAAGTATTTTAAGGAAAAAAGATGATTGACTTTGAAAGTATTCGTGAACTAAGAGAAAAACACGATTTAACCCAAGAACAAATGGCGGAGAAGCTAGACATTACTCGTAATGGCTATGCCAAGATTGAGCAGGGTAAAAGTATGCCAAATCTAAAACGCCTAAATGAAATCGCTAATATTTTGGGCGTAGAATTGTTTGACTTACTAAAAATGGATAATCAAAATATCGTTTACCAAATTGGTGAAAATTATCACGGCAATAATAATTATTATAACGGTAATGAAAAACTAGAAAAAGAAATCATTCAATTAAAATCAGAAATACAAAAACTACACCTTATAATTACTCACAAAGATGAACTCTTGGCACAAAAAGATGATTATATTAAAGTCTTAAAGCAAATTATCAATTCTGCCACACCTATTTTGGAAACTTTATGATGTTATTAAGATAATTTAAAAAATGAGTAATCAAAAATGACCCCAACCCAATTTTTCCTAGACCCGCTTGCCCATACCTTTATGCAACACGCCTTGATTGCCTCCATTGCGGTGTCGTCTGTTTGTGCAGTTTTGTCGTGTTTTGTTGTCTTAAAGGGCTGGTCATTGATGGGTGATGCCATATCGCACGGCGTGTTTTTGGGCGTGGTGGTGGCAAGCATTTTGGGCTTACCCTTAATGCTTGGGGCATTTTTGGCAGGGCTTTTGTGTGCCGTATCGGTGGGGTTTTTAAAAAACCACACTCGTATCAAAGAAGACACCCTAATGGGCATTGTTTTTTCATCAATGTTTGCTTTTGGACTGGTGGCATTTACCAAATTAAATACAGGCGAGCATTTAAAGCACATTTTGTTTGGCAATCTTTTGGGCATTTCAAATACCCTGCTTTGGCAAGTGGTGGCGGTATCGGTGGCGGTGCTACTTTTGATTTTGATTAAATACCGTGATTTTTTGTTATATGCCTTTGATACCGCCCAAGCCAAAATCGCAGGACTGTCCGTAAACGCCTTGCATTATGGACTGCTTGTGCTGTTGTGTGCAACCATTGTGGTAGCGATGAATGCAGTGGGGGTGATTTTGGTGGTGGCAATGCTCATCTCCCCTGGGATTACCGCCTTTTTATTAACCAAACGCTTTTTGCCAATGCTTGCCATTGCTATTATTAGTAGCATTATTAGTAGTACGGTGGGAGTGTTGGCAAGTTTTCATTTGGATTCGGCAACAGGGGCAACGATTGTGCTGTGTCAGGCGGTGTTGTTTATGGGGGCGATGATGGTGCATAAGTTTAAAAGACATATTCATGTCAATGGGGTTGACAACAACCCCCTTTCTTCTTAATATGTCAAATCTTAAAGTCATGTACCGCATCAACAAATACTTTGGCGTGTTCTGGCTTGACCCATTGAGTAATCCCGTGTCCAAAATTTGCTACATAACCTGTTTTGTCTGCACGATAAGCATCCGAAAGCATATCATGAACCGCCTGTTTGATAGTAGCTGGTGAACCGTACAATGTAGCAGGGTCTAGGTTACCCTGTATGGCTTTGGGTTTTTGAAGTTTTTTGGTGGCGATGGTGAGAGCACGTTGCGCTTCATTGAGTGTCAAACGAGCCTTATCAAGCCGTACCGTCCAATCCAACCCAATAGCATCTGCTTGGCTTTCTGCTTGCACATCCACCCACAACCCACCACCTTTAGTAAACATCACCACAGGCACATCAGGATGTTTAACCTTTAAACGAGCAATGATGTCTTTGTTATAGTTGTGGCTAAACTCAATAAATTGGCGATGCCCCAATGCCCCGCCCCAACTGTCAAAAATTTGCACCAAATTCGCCCCTGCGATGATTTGAGCATCCAAATAATCCACGACCGCATCGCTAATTTTGGTAAGTAAGGCGTGCAAAAACTCAGGGCGTGCGTACATCATCTCTTTGGTATGGCGAAATTCACGACTAGAACCCCCTTCCACCATATAAGTGGCAAGTGTCCAAGGTGAACCACTAAATCCAAACAAGGGTACTTGACCGTTTAGCTCTTTACGAATATTGGTTACCGCTTTCAGTACATAATCAAGCTGGTTGGCAACATCAATCTTCGGCAGGCGTTCAAGGTCAGTTGGTGTACGTACTGTGTATTTAAATTTAGGGCCTTCACCTTCTTCAAAATACAAGCCCAAACCAAAGGCATCTGGAATTGTCAAAATATCACTAAACAAGATTGCTGCATCAAGCTCAAAACGGCGTAGAGGCTGTAAAGTAACCTCGGTTGCCATGTCAGTATCTTTGCACAAACTCAAAAAATCCCCAGCTTTGGCACGTACTTCACGATATTCTGGCAAATATCGCCCCGCCTGCCTCATCATCCACACAGGGGTTGCATCCACAGGTTCAAAGCGTAACGCACGTAGCAGACGGTCGTTTTTTAGAGGGGCAAATTTTTGATTAGTTATTGACATAAAAAAATTTTCCATATTTTGACATGTGCAAAATCACCACAAATTAAAACCACATAAAACCATACTCAATTTATGGTTATATCATACCCAAATCTTAATTATGTACACCATTATAACAAAGTTTGTGTCATTTTTAAATAATCACACCCACCCAATGTCTTCATTTAATAAATCAACCTCCTGTAAAACCAATTTTCCATCTTCCCAAACCTACCTTGATGATGGAAAAACCGTTATGGAAAAAACCGTTATGGCTTGACACGTTTACCACAAACAGCTTTCTTTGATTCAAGGTTGTGCAGACAATTTAATATCACAACACTGCCATATCATCACGATGTATCATGATGGCTTTGTCATTGTCGGTTAAGTGTAAAATGGCAAGCACTTCATTGGTGTGTTTTTGGGTGATTTGTTTGGCTTGACTGCTGTCAAAACCCACCTGCCCCACCGCGATACGCACTTTTTGGGCATTGACTACCTCCACCACGTCACCCACCTCAAAATCACCCTGCACTTCTACCACACCCACAGGCAGTAGCGATTTTTGGTCGGTTGTGATGGCATTGACCGCCCCATCATCAATGATGAGCGTTCCTGCCATGCGAATGTGGGTGGCAAGCCATTGTTTTTTGGCGATGAGACGGTCAGCATGGTCGGTGGTGAGTCGTGTGCCGATGGACTCGCCCTCTGCCAATCTGACGATGACATTTTCTACCTTACCACTGGCAATGACGGTGGGGCAATTTGCCATCGCCGCCAGTCGTCCTGCTCGGATTTTGGTGAGCATGCCACCAGACCCCCATTTACCGCCATCACCTGCCACATCAAACAGATAATCCGCCATCGCCCGCTCTGTCTGTATGAGGCGAGCGTCAGGATTGGTGCGTGGGTTGTCGGTAAAGACCCCTTCTTGGTCGGTGAGTATGATGTACAAATCCGCCCCCACCAGCGTAGCACTCATCGCCCCGAGCGTGTCATTATCGCCAAATTTAATCTCTCCATAGCTGACCGTGTCGTTTTCATTAATGACAGGAACAACATGCCAGTCAATAAGCTGATTGAGTGTCTGGGCGATATTCAGATAACGAGAACGATGAGCCAAATCGTCATGCGTGAGCAAAATCTGCGAGGACTGCACGCCTTTTTGGATTAAGGCTTGCCACCATGTCTCAATCAGCCCCATCTGACCGATAGAGGCACAGGCTTGCAGGGCAGGCAGTTTTTTGGGGCGTTCGGATAGATTCATACGCACCACCCCCTCTGCTACCGCCCCACTAGACACCAGCACCACCTCGATGCCACGAGCGTGCAAAGTAGCGATTTGTCTTGCCCATTCATAGATGGCGGTGCGGTCAAGCCCTCGTCCGTTGTTGGTCAATAGGGAGGAGCCGATTTTTACAACAATGCGTTTTAACTTACTCATCACAATCCCTTGTCAATACGGTGCATACTCCACCGCCACATCATAATCTTCATCGTCCCAATCCTCATCGTCCTCATCATCAACCACGCCCTCTCTTTGGGCTTTTCTCTTGGCACGATAGGCTTCTTTTTGGATTTCGCTGTTGTGGCGAACTTCTTCTTCAAGGCGAGCAAAACGCTGTTTTTGCATTTTGGCAAATTCTTCATCCTCTTGCTCTTTTTCTTGCTCCAACGCAATTTCGTTCATCAGATGATATTTAATCTCATCAACACCGTGACCGCTAATGGTAGAAGTGTAAAACACCTCGCCAGTCCAGCCCAATTCTTTGACAATCCCTTGACAAACTTCGTCAATCTCATCATCATCTAGCTGGTCAATTTTATTGAGCACCAAAATTTGGGGCAATTCACTTAGAGCCTGTGAAAATTTATGCAGTTCATTTAAAATAGTCCGTGCATTATCCACAGGATGACTGCCATCAATGGGTTTGACATCAACAATATGCAAAAGACGGCGAGTTCTTGCAATATGCTTTAAAAAGCGAATGCCAAGCCCTGCCCCTTCGCTTGCCCCTGCAATAAGACCTGGAATGTCTGCCATCACAAAGGACTGGTGCGTCCCCACATCCACCACACCCAAGTTTGGCACAAGGGTGGTAAAAGGATAATCAGCCACCTTTGGGCGAGCGGACGACACTTGGCGGATAAAAGTGGATTTGCCTGCATTAGGCAGACCAATCAAGCCAACATCGGCAACGACTTTAAGCTCCAATTTTAAATTTTTAAATTCGCCTGCAAACCCAGGGATTGCCTTTCTAGGGGCTTGGTTGGTGGAAGTTTTAAAGCGAGTATTACCAAAACCGCCATCACCGCCTTTGGCAACCAAAATGGTCTGCCCAATCTCCACCAAATCACCAATCACCACATCAAGATCGGTGTCAATGATGGTCGTCCCCACAGGCACTTTTAGATAAATGTCGTCCGCCCCACGCCCAGAGCAGTTTTTGGAGCGACCATTTTCGCCTCGTTTGGCTTCAAATTTACGAGTATAACGAAAATCCACCAAAGTGTTGGTATTGTCGTCTGCCACAACATAAATGCTACCACCACGACCGCCATCACCGCCATCAGGCCCCCCTTTGGGGATAAATTTTTCACGGCGAAAGCTGACAATGCCATTACCGCCATCGCCTGCTTTTACGCTAATTACAGCTTCATCAATAAAACGCATAATTTCTCTAATAATTCTAATAAACTCATTATTATACCATAGATTCATCAAAAATAATGAAAAATTTATCCTTGTCAAACCATCACAACAACCATTATAATACCGTTTTCCCAACAACACTTAACAATGAATGCTAATAATGCAGGACTTGCCTTACTAGGCATATTAAGCCTATCTGCCACGATTGGTACAGGGGTTTATTTTTCACCCATGATAGACAGCCTAAAACCTGCCTACATTGCCGAACTTAAACGCAGTATCGCCAATCACACCCAAACTACCAATATTCCGATTTCTAGCACAAAAACTTCTAACAAAAACACAGAACAAACCACAACACAACCAAACCCCACTCAAAAAACTCAACGCAAAACACCCACACTCGCCACGATTTGTCTGAGTTTGACACACCAAAAGCCACCTTATGAGTTTTGGCTACATGATAAATTTGCAAAGACAACCACAGATTCCAATGGCATTAGCAGAACCAGTTTTAAAACACTCACACAATCACAACTTATTGTGTTTGATGATAATGGCGTAGAGATTAATGAGCAATTTTTTATAAGACTTTTAGAACTCCATAAACAGCATGAGAGCTTAATGCTTGATGGCGATATTTTTGAATATCGTAAGAAATCCTGCATTGAAATTAATTATTTAAAATTTGATGATGACTATTATGTCTATCCCATCAATTAATAGCCATCATGGATTTCATGAATATGAATAATCAATTACCTGATGAATATGATGATGAAACACCCTCTTTATTTTCTTTATTAGAAATATTGGGGTTATTTGCTTTATTACTCATGATAATGACCATCATTGCTTTATTGGGTATGTGGTTTTTGAATTTTTTATTTGATTTTGAAGCTTTTCAAATTTTAAAACAGAATCAAAATAAATTATTCACGCTGTGTTTTTATATGGCATTTTGTCTTGCAACCTTATTCATGGTAATGCTTGTCAAATGGCGAATTGATACCTTGGAATCTTGGGAAAGCGTTTCGTCTTATTTGGGATTTTTAGAACCTAATTGGACAGTTTTATTAAAATGGACAGCAGTCATCATCGGGTTTCGCCTGTTATCTTGGGGTGGGGAATTAAGTGGCGACCAAATAGGGTTAAAAGATGATTTATTTGTCTATGGCATTTGGCTTAGTCTATTAAGCACAGTCATCATTGCACCGATTTTTGAGGAAATATTTTTTCGTGGCATTTTATGGCGAGCCACTTATGATAAAAGTCAAAGTTTTCATGTTGCTTTTTGGGTCAGTGGTGTATTTTTTGCTTTGGCTCATTTAAATTTTAGCCCTTTTGCTTTATTTCATCATTTGTTATTTAGTTATGTCGTAACTCATGCCAGATTGTATGGTGGTACACTTGCTTTTTCTATATTTTTACATTTTTTGCATAATTTTTTATTGTTTTTAGACACCTTATTTATCCTATCAAAAGATTTGACGATTTGGTGATTTTATTTGAAATTTCCAAATTTATAAAACAACGACCCTCTTTTAATAACATATGGTTTTTATTAAAATCATGTATTTAATTTATGATAATTTATCAAGGTCTTGGTTAAGTCATTTTATACTTGCAGCATTACACAATCAAGATGGTTTTAACCATTAAAAATTTGGTTTATAACATATAATTTTTAACACATCATATAGACCCACTCTTATTTAACACATCATATAGCCCCACTCTTAAACAATGCGTTATGTTAGCGTAGCAACAATACCCCCATGCGAAAATTACTATCGCATGGGGGTATTTAATATAACGCTATTTATGCGAATTGAGCCACGAACGGCATGACAACGACTTTTCGGCGTTGGATTGCCGTTCGTGGCGTAGTACACATATTTTAGTAGTGTACTTTAACGAAAAATTTTTCGTTATTTCTTTTAAAATCAAATAGTTAATGTTTTTTATTGTAATTACTTAATAATTTTTATTGACATTTTTATAAATTATCTATAATATAATTGATATATATTTTTACATTCTTTATACTTTATAAGGTGCGATATGTTTGGTCATGAATCTAAAAAAGCGAAAAATTTATCTCATGTTGGCACTGAGCTTGATGCCTCTATAAATTTTAAGATAAATTCCAACTTGAAAGCCATGTTTGATGATTTGTGTAAAAAAAATCATTCAACCATGGCTAGGGAAATTAAGATTTTTATAACAAACTCCGTTGCTAATGGTCGTCTTGGTGGTGGTAGAGATGTAGTTGGCGGTGTTTCGTTTGATTACTCAGATTTTAACGATTAAAAAAGGATAGCATTTGCTATCCTTGAAAAAGCAAGACTTGCAAAAACGGCAATTTTTGCAAGTCTCTAACCATAACTTAATTGGAGTACCATTATGGCTAATCTTGATTATACATCAATCACCCAATATACTCAATACTTGGGCAAATACGTTGTTTTTTTCTACAAACCTATGCCGTTAGAGCCTTTTTATTCTGATTTTTGGATTAAGGTCTCTGGCGAAGTCAAATCTGTTCTACTTGATGAACAATCTTGCGAATTTGTGGTAAATGATGAGTTTTATGCATTTTCGGAAGTGATGTTTGTTTAATTAACCTTGTTTAAACAAATACCCTTAGATATAATCTAGGGGTATTTTTTTGGTGAATTGTCATGCAATTTTCTTTAATTTCTGTTCTTGGTATCGTTGCTGGTGGTCTCGTCTGGCGTATTCTCGCTAGTATCGGCTTTGGCTTGGCAACCGCCAATTACATCAATAAAATCATTGATGGTTATTTAGTACGCTCAATAACCCAAATGAACACCGCACTACACCCCGATGTTTCGGCATACCTAAACATCGCAAGGGTTGATGATTGCATTTCAATCATGCTAGGGTCGCTCGTGTTCGTCTCCACGTATAAGAGTTTAAAACTCATATTCGTGCGTAAACTGTAATGAGTTATCCACATCCGATAGGCGACTTAGAAAAACTTGGGGGCGGGGCGGTGCGAACCCCATAACGCTAACCGCCCTCGCCCCCTTAGTTTTTCTTATTTGTCGCCGTTAAATCGGTTGTGGATAACTCTCATTGTACATTCTTTTGTTAATATTTTATAAATACATTGAACATACAACAATTTACAAAATATTACAAAAAACAATTCGCATAAATTAGGATTATGTTAAATAAATTTTAATCACCCAAACAAAAATCCCACCAGTTTGCACTTGTGGGATTTTGTGTGAGGTTTTTGGCTAATTATTCGCCAACAACAGATACGTAACGGCGACCGAATTCACCTTTCTTTTCAAATTTGACAATACCATCAGTCAGGGCAAATAGGGTGTGATCACGACCCATACCTACGCCTTCACCTGCGTGAAACTCTGTGCCACGCTGACGAACGATGATGTTACCTGCGATAACGCCTTGACCGCCAAATACTTTTACACCAAGCATTTTTGGGTTAGAGTCGCGACCGTTTTTGGTGGAACCACCAGCTTTTTTAGTTGCCATGAGAATATCTCCTGTGAATACTTTTAGCTAAAAGTATGTAAATTAACCATTGATTGCGTTGATTTTAAGCTCGGTATACCATTGACGATGACCTTGCTCTTTGTGGTAGTGCTTACGGCGACGGTGTTTCACAATGCGAACCTTCTTGCCACGACCGTGAGAAACCACTTCTGCAACCACGCTAGCACCAACAACCACAGGCTGACCGATTTTCACATCAGCACCATTAACAATCATAAGCACTTCTTCGATGTTCAAAGAAGCACCAACTTCTGCTTTAAGAAGTTCAACTTTTAGAGTTTCACCAACTTGTACACGGTGTTGTTTACCGCCACTTTTGATTACTGCGTACATCGCATTCTCCGATAAACCTGTGTGTCGTGGCTACCCCTTGATAGCACTTACTAACGAACACGACTAGGACAAAATAAATGACTATTTTATCCATTTTTATCATAAAAAGCAAGAAATTTTAAGATAATTTTTAAACAGCCTTGCAAATCTCAAAAAATACCCCATAAATTTTCCAATTTTTTAACCAAGTAAAAAACATGAATCCCTACCGCCTATCTGATGTTGCCCAATTTCACAACAAAAACCCCAACCAAATCAAAGTCATCGTCGGCATGTCTGGCGGTGTGGACAGCTCGGTATCAGCCGTTTTGTTGAAGGAAGCCGGCTTTATTGTTGAAGGTCTATTCATGAAAAACTGGGAAGAAGATGACGGCACCGAATACTGCACCGCCATGACTGACCTTGCGGACGCACAGGCGGTAGCAGACAGAATTGGCATACCATTACACACCGCCAACTTTTCGGCGGAGTACTGGGATAATGTTTTTGAGCATTTTTTACAAGAATATCAAGCAGGTCGTACCCCCAATCCTGATATTTTGTGTAACAAAGAAGTCAAGTTCAAAGCCTTTTTGGATTATGCCTTAACACTTGGAGCGGATTATATCGCCACAGGACATTATACTCGCCGAAGTTTTGAGACGGACGGACAGGCTCACCTGCTTCGTGGACTAGACACCAATAAAGACCAAAGTTATTTTTTGCATGCGGTTGGGGGCGACAAAATCGCCAAAACGTTGTTTCCTGTTGGCGAACTTGAAAAAAGCCAAGTACGTGCGATAGCGGAAAAATATGAACTTGCCACCGCCAAGAAAAAAGACAGTACAGGCATTTGCTTTATCGGTGAGCGTAAATTTAAAGATTTCTTGCAAACCTACCTGCCTGCCAAACAAGGCGACATTTACACCGATGATGGTATGAGGCTTGGTACACACGATGGTTTGATGTATTATACACTAGGACAACGAGGCGGTATTGGCATTGGAGGCGTGGCAAATCGCCCAGAAGAACCATGGTTTGTATTGCACAAAGATTTAGAAAATAACCGCCTAATCGTTGGACAAGGGCACGAACACCCCTATCTGATGAGCAAGGAATTAACGGCTTATAAACTTGACTGGGTGGTTGCCCCTCCTACCCATGGAGCAAAACTTGTCGCAAAAACCCGCTATCGCCAGCCCGACCAAGACTGCACCGTCTATCTTGAAAATGATAAAGTGCGTGTGGTCTTTGATACCCCCCAACGAGCAGTAACGGCAGGACAATCGGTGGTATTTTATGATGGTGATGTGTGTTTGGGTGGGGGCGTGATTGATTGGTGTGATGCGAAGGTGGGGTAACAAACAATGACGCACGAAACAATGCAAAGGGTTTTTCATGCGGTTGGACACAACAGCACAACACAAATTGCTAAAAAATTGGTAAACCACCCCAAACTATCAATAATTGGGTTCATCGTGGTTTATCAAAAAGTGGTGCATTGTTAATATCTAATGCTTATGGATTGGACATAAATTGGATTTTAACAGGTAAAGGTGAAATGACCAAAATACAATTTGATAATACACAATTTAACAATGCCAATATTGACAACATTTTGCTTAACCAAGCCATTGCCATTACCAATTTAGATAAAGACAAAACCATAGAAACTGCCTTGCAATTTTTTATCACCATGCACGCCCAAGAAAATATCCGTGCTTTGCGTGGTAAGCTAGATTGGGAAAATGATTTGGCATAAATACGATAAGGCGTTGAGCATGAATATGATAATTGTAGATACAAGCGTTTGGATTGATTATTTTAACGGTAAAGATACCACTCATTGTGAATTTTTGGACAATGTCTTAAAATTTAATCAAATTGGTATTTGTGATTTGATTTTAATGGAAGTTTTACAAGGTTTTAAAAACGATAAAGATTACCTATCTGCAAAATCCGCCTTATCAAATTTACCCATTTTTAACATCATCAATAAAGACAACGCTATCATTTATGCCGATTATCATCGCACATTAAGAAAGCAAGGTATTAACACAATAAAAAGCAATCATGTGATGATAGCGGGATTTTGTATTCAGCAGGATTTACCGTTGTTATTTTCAGATAGCGATTTTTTACCATTTTGCAAGCATTTGGGATTAAAGTTAGCATTATGATTTTACCCATTTTGCACCACCGCCAACACCGCCGTCAATACAAATACATACCGCCCCACCCACGCATTATGCAAAAAGGCTTGAAAACAGCTTAAACGTTCACGATTTTTGATAAGCCCATATTGATACACCACCATCAGTATCACAGGAGTTAACCCCGCAACTGCCCACACACCCACCACATCAGCAAAATAATGCCACAGCACTACTGTCATCAACCCCACAAAACACGCCTGCAACGCCATAATTATCGCCACATCATACCGCCCAAACAAAATGGCAGTGGATTTGACCCCAATTTTTACATCATCATCACGGTCGCACATCGCATAAGCCGTATCATATGCCACCGTCCAACACATATAAGCAACAAATACAAGCCAGCCCCATCTATCCACCACACCTATGCTTGCCACATATACCATCGGAACAGCCCACCCAAATGCCATAGCCAATACCACTTGTGGCAGATGTGTGTAACGTTTCATAAATGGATAAACAAACGCCAACACAACCGCCCCAAACGACCAATAAAACACTTGTATCGGCAAAAAAAAGAGCAAACACGCTGACAATAGTGACAATCCCACAAAAGTCGCCACCGCTATGCGTGCGGACAATCGCCCATCAGCTAGGGGGCGATTTTTGGTGCGTTTGACCTTGCCATCAACCTTGCGGTCAGCAAAATCATTAATCGCACAGCCAGACGCTCTCATAAGTATCGCCCCCAACGTAAAAATCACGATGAGTTTGACACTTGGTAACCTCCCCACGCCTGCATTTGCCAAAAACAATGCCCATAAAGTTGGGTACAGCAAAAGCTCCGTTCCAATCGGACGGTCAAAGCGGGTTAGTTGTAACCATGCGATGAATTTATCTTTAAAAGTATAAGTATAATTAGTCATAACAATGTGGGCAAAGAAATTTTGAGCTATTTTATCATAAAAAATTCACCCAATCTCAACTCAAAAATATAACCTATTGATTAAACAATAGTTATGTTTAGAATTATGGGAAAGGGTTGTATTCACCCTTTGCAAATCAATCGGTTATACAAGATTCAAATGGGACAAAACCATTTTAAAAAAATGAAAATGGCAAATTTTCCATTTTTTTGTTAAAATAAGCCCAATCATCAATTTATTTTTGGACAAACACACATGGCAAATGACATTGAATACCCAATTTTAACCTTAGAACCCACTGCTTGTGTGGCAGATTTACCATTCATTGATTACCAAAATAACACACTTTTTATAGATAATGTAAGCACAAAAACTCTCACCCAAACCTATGGCACACCGCTTTATGTATATAGCAAAAACGCCCTACTCGCCAATTATCAAGCCTATGTAGAAAGTTTTAACGCCTTAAATGACGTACATATTTGCTATGCAGTCAAATCCAACTCCAACCTAGCCATACTAGCCACGCTTGCCAATGCAGGGGCAGGTTTTGACATTGTCTCCATCGGTGAGCTGGCTCGGGTGTTAAAAGCAGGCGGTCAAGCCCAAAAAGTCGTCTATTCAGGCGTAGGCAAGACAGCAGACGACATCGCCACCGCTCTCAATGCAGGGATTGGGTGCTTTAATGTAGAAGCCATCAGTGAAATTAAACTCATCAGCGAAGTTGCCACAAAGTTGGGTAAAGTCGCCCCCATTGCCCTACGCATCAACCCAGATGTAGATGCCAAAACCCACCCTTACATTTCCACAGGGCTAAAAGACAACAAATTTGGCATCAGCCACGACAACGCCATAGAAGCCTACCGTTTTGCCAAAAACTTGCCCAGCATTGAGATTGTCGGTATTGATTGCCACATTGGCTCACAACTCACCCAAATTCAGCCATTTGTGGACACTTTGGATAAATTTGCCAAATTAATTGATGAGCTTTTTGCCATTGGCATTTCCTTGCGTCATGTGGATTTGGGTGGCGGTTTGGGCGTACGTTATACAAACGAAAACCCTGCAAGTGTGAGTGAATACGCCAACGCCTTATTGCCCAAACTGCTTGATTTACAAGAAAGATATGGGTTGGGATTACATTTAGAACCTGGTCGCAATATCAGTGCCAATGCAGGTGTTTTATTAACCAATGTAGATGTATTAAAACCTACAGAACACAAGAACTTTGCCATCGTAGATGCCTCCATGTCCGAACTCATCAGACCTGCCCTATATGGCTCGGTCATGGCGGTCATACCTACCGATTTGGCAAATGATACCACCCCTCAAGTGTGGGATATTGTTGGCTCTGTGTGTGAATCATCAGACTTTTTGGCAAAAAATCGCACCTTATCCTTACAAGTTGGCGATACACTTGCCATAACAGGGGCTGGCGCTTATGGTTTTGTCATGGCAAGCAACTACAATACTCGCCCTAGACCTGCTGAAATCCTATGCGACAACGGCACACACCGTATCGTACGTGAGCGTGAAACTTTAGAATGTCTGTGGCAAGGCGAGCATATCTAAATGAATACCCAATCTACACCAATCAATGACCACGCTTTTGCCAATTTGTTAAATAGTTGGCAAAATAACTTAAATACACTCAAACATAATTATGCAACTGCCACAAATAATCTGACTGATGAATTTCTTATCACCGTCAGCGAGCAACAGATTAATGACGCATTGGCACAATTTGTAGTAAAAAATGTGGGATTGTTGTTAGATTTGAAATTGCAATTATCTGATAACTCAATGCGACTTTATTGCACTGCCAATTTTTTGGGATTGTATTTGTCTGTTTATGCTGATTTTCGTCTTGTTCAAATTAGAGCCGACAAATACATTCAGCAGGTTGTTTTTGAGCAAATATCCGATACGCAGATTGTTGATTTATATGCAAAAAAATGGTACAAATCATTTGCCATAAAACACGCCATTAAACTATATCGCACCCTACTTAAAAAAGACCCTTTGCCTTTTTTATTGAGCCTATCACCCAAATTAAAAGGCAAGCCCTTTATTGAATATAAAGGCAATTTTATTTATTTAGAAATTGGTCGTTGGTTTCCTGAAAGTATCAAAAATAAAATCAAAAAAATCCAAATTACCCATGCCCAAACCCTACCTGAACAATTACTCATCAAAGCACAGCCTAATTTTGGAGAGATATTAAGTTTTGGCGACCCCAATGCCAACATCATTACCGAAAAAGACAACCCTAACAAAACATAGATAAGTAGACCACTATTCAAACGCCTTTAAAAAATCATCAACTGCCCGATACTGTTCACTACTGCTTTGGCAAGCATACATCGCCTCACGAAAGGCATTGGAGCTTGGCAGACCGCCTGTGTACCAAGCAATATGCTTGCGAGCGATACGCACGCCTGAATATTCGCCATAAAAGCGATACAATTCATCAAGATGGCTAAGCACAACCAAGCGAAGCTCATCAAGGCTTGGGGCAGGCAGGGGTTGACCTGTTTGTAAATAATGGCGAATTTCCCTAAAAATCCAAGGCTTGCCCTGTGCCGACCGCCCTATCATCACCGCATCGGCATTTGTATATTCTTGCACCCATTTGGCTTTTTGGGGGCTGTCAATGTCGCCATTGACGATGATGGGAATTTTGGCATTGGCTTTAACTTCTTTAATCAGCTCATAGCGAGCAGTACCTGTGTACATTTGTTCTTTTGTGCGACCGTGAATGGTTAAGGCAGCAATGCCAGCATTTTGGGCAAGATTTGCCACAGTCAAAATATTTTCTTGTCCATCATACACACCAAGCCGTGTTTTTAGGGTAACTGGCACATCAACAGCTGCCACCACCGCATTTAAAATTTTCTCAACCAAATCCAAATCCAGTAGCAGTGCCGACCCTGCCAGCTTGCGATAGACCTTTTTGGCAGGGCAACCCATATTGATGTCCACGATTTTTGCCCCATTATCCACTTGAAAGCGGGCAGCCTCGCACAATTTTTTGACATCACCGCCAGCGATTTGTGCACAAATGGGGTCAATTTCGCCTGTAAAATCAGCACGAAATAGCGATTTTTTGTGGGCATAAAGTGCCTTATCTGCCGTCATCATCTCGGAGATGGCATAGCCTGCCCCAAAGGATTTGCACAAACGGCGAAAGGGGTTATCGGTAACACCTGCCATCGGTGCTACAATAAGACGGTTGGCGATGGTTTGATTGCCAACATTTAGAGGAGTGAGTAATAGGTGTGTCATAATCACGTATAAAAAAATGGTTTATTTTAAAGGATTTTGAATAACTGTCAAATATTTGCAAAATAAATAAGATTGCACTTGCTTTTTACTGCCAAATCCAGTAGAATTGAAAAGTTTTTTGAGAGCCCTTCGTTTCCCAACTCTCGCAACCATCAAAGTTCACGTTTTGATGATTGCTTCACTCTCAAACTCAATTATATAGGTTTTATCAAATGACTACTACTATCAGTGCCAAACCCGCTGAAGTCGTACATGACTGGTATGTTGTGGACGCCGAAGGCAAAACGCTAGGTCGTCTAGCAAGCGAAATCGCTTCTCGTCTTCGTGGCAAACACAAGCCATCATATACGCCCCACGTTGATACAGGTGATTATATCATTGTCATCAATGCGGACAAAATTACCGTAACTGGTAAAAAAGCCCAAGACAAAAAATACTACCGCCATACTGGTTATCCTGGTGGCATCAAAGAAACTAACTTCACCAAACTTTTGGCTCACAAACCAGAAGACGTGCTACACAAAGCCGTTAAAGGTATGCTACCAAAAGGTCCACTTGGTTATGCCATGATTAAGAAGTTGAAGTTGTATGCTGGTACCGAACACCCACATACCGCCCAACAACCAAAAGTGCTAGACATCTAAGGAGATACACATGGAAAAGAATTACGGAACAGGTCGTCGTAAGACTTCTACCGCTCGTGTCTTCCTATCAAAAGGCACTGGCAACATCGTCATCAACGGCAAAAGCCTAGATGAATACTTTGGTCGTGAGACTTCTCGCATGGTGGTGCGTCAGCCCCTAGAGCTTTTGGAAGTAACGGATAAATATGACCTATACATCACTGTATCAGGTGGTGGTGCAAGCGGTCAAGCAGGTGCTATCCGTCATGGCATTACTCGTGCCTTGATTGACTCTGACGAAACCCTAAAACCTGCCCTAAAAGCAGCTGGTTTTGTTACTCGTGATGCTCGTGAAGTTGAACGTAAAAAGTTGGGTCTGCACAAAGCTCGCAAACGCCCACAATACTCAAAGCGTTAATTTTTATGCTTTACAAAAACCCTGCTCCATGCGGGGTTTTTGCATATACTATAAAATATTATTTTTAAAACACAATCGTAGCATTGACAATGTTTTTGGCAACCTTACTATTTTGTTTGCCTCCTTGCTTATTT